>NZ_JAQFVG010000274.1 GCF_029439455.1 Caballeronia sp. BR00000012568055
GTTCGTGGATTGAGCTGATGACTTTCATCGAGCGGGTGTCTCCTGGCGGGCGTCGCGTATGAATCGCCCGAGGCAAGGGTAGAAAAAGACTTAAGCGGGAGCGTAGGCGAGTCGCACGTAGATCGGCGCGAAAGGCTCGGCCTGCGTGATTTCGATCAGCGATTCGCGCGACAGCTCCAGCATGGCGATGAAGTTCACCACGACCACCGGCACGCCGCGCGAGGTGTCGAACAATTCGGTGAATTCCATGAAGCGCGCCGTTTGCAGGCGACGCAGAATGACGCTCATATGTTCGCGCACGGACAATTCCTCGCGCGAAATCTTGTGATGTTGAACCAGCTTCGCGCGCTTGATGACGTCGGCCCAGGCGCTGCGCAAGTCGGCCATATCGACATCCGGGAAGCGCTGTTCGGCGGATTGTTCGATATAGATATCCGCGCGCAAGAAGTCGCGCCCGAGTTGCGGCAACTGGTCGATTTTCTGTGCGGCGAGCTTCATCTGCTCGTATTCGAGCAAGCGGCGCACGAGTTCGGCGCGCGGATCTTCGGCGTCTTCGCCGGTATCCGCTTTCTTGACCGGCAGCAGCATGCGCGACTTGATTTCGATCAGCATGGCCGCCATCAGCAAATATTCCGACGCCAGTTCCAGATTCGATTCGCGAATCTGATCGACATAGCCGAGATATTGCGCGGTGACATCCGCCATCGGGATATCGAGCACGTTGAAGTTCTGCTTGCGGATAAGGTAGAGCAGCAGGTCCAGCGGGCCTTCGAACGCTTCGAGAAAGATTTCGAGCGCGTCGGGCGGAATGTAGAGATCGGTCGGCAGCTTCCAGAGCGGCTCGCCGTAGAGATGCGCGATTGCCACGCCGTCGATGGTATCGGGCGTGGAATCGGTCGCGGGCGTGGCGAGCGCCACGGCGCGGTCCTGCTGCGTGCCGTCGCGATTCTCGGTCGGACTATGACCCGGCGAAACGGCGTTCGGCTCGCGGCCGGCTGCGCTCACGTTCAGAAATTCTGGTAGTACACGTACGGCGTCTGCTGCACGCGCGAATCCTGCTGATTCTTGCGTTCGTCGAGATCGATCGGCTGCTTGTCCCACAGCAGCGCGCGGCCCTGGCGCTGTTCCGATTCCAGCTTCGGGTTCTTTTCTTTCATCTGGTTGATGAATTGGGTGATGTCCGACTGGTACATGATCCGGCTTCCGGTGGTTCGCTGCGGGTTCGGGAAAGATGCGGCTTCGAACTGCTTTACCGCGAGATTGCCGGAATTTTACCGCAAGCCCGCGACGTCGATGCACATCCGCGCGGATTGTTCCACCGCAAATTGCACGTACGTGCAGGAACCCTGCGCTTGACACAGCGTCCAAATGCGCGCGCCGCTATTTACCGTCTGCGTGGGGCGCGTTGTGGTGAAATAGCGCCTGCGCGTGCCGTTGCGTCTTATCCGCACGCATCAACAAAATTTCAGTTCACTTATCCCGATGCCGGAGGAAACGTTTGGCGGGCCGTCTGTTTGATCCGCTGCGCGCGTGGCGCAGAGCCGCCGTGCGTCGTGGCGCTTGCCTGCCCGCACTGGCCCTTGGCGTGCTGTCGGCGGTGCTCGCCGCGCCCGCGCAGGCGAAATATTCGATCGATATCGACGCGCCGCGCTCCGTCAAGTCGCTGCTCAAGGAGCATCTCGACCTCTCGCGTTTCGCCAAGCGCGACGACGTCAGCGACGATCAGATCGACTTTCTCGTCACCGCCGCACCGAAAGACGTGCGCGATCTCGTATCGACGGAAGGGTATTTCACGCCGGTCGTGCGCACCGACGTCTCCACCGGCGAAGACGGCAAACGCAAGATCAAACTGTCCGTCGATCCCGGTCCGCAGACCAAGGTTGCATCGGTGCAACTGCATTTCATCGGCGCGGTGGATAAGGAAGACCCCGCGCAGGAAAACGCCGCGCGTTTCGCGTTTTCGATCAACGAAGGCGATCCTTTCACGCAGCACGGCTGGGACGACGCCAAGAACGCCTCGCTGCGTGCGCTGCAAGCCAAGCGCTATCTCGGCGCGAAGATCGTCAAGTCGCAGGCGCGCATCAATCCGCGTACGCAGATTGCCGACCTTTCGGTGACCTTCGACAGCGGCCCGACTTTCACGCTCGGCAAGCTCGATATCAGCGGGACCAAGCGCTATCCGTCGTGGATCATCGATCATGTGAATCCGATCAATCCGGGCGAGATTTACAGCGTCGCGCGGCTCAACGAATTGCAGCGGCAGATTCAGAACACGCCGTATTACGCGAGCGTGGCGATCGATACGGACAGCGACCCGAACAAGCCGCTCGAAACGCCGATGCACGTGAAGGTGAGCGAGTATCCGTACAACAGCATCCGCTACGGTGTGGGCTACGCGACGGATACGGGCTTTCACATTCAAGGCGCCTACAGCTATCTCGATACCTTCGGCAAGGCGTATCCGTTCACCATTTCCGGCCGCCTCGATCAGACGCAGCAATACGGCCGCGTGCAGCTCGCGATGCCGCCGGATTCGCACGGCTGGGTGAACGCCGTGTTCGGCTCGTACACGATCACCGATGTATCGAGCACCAACATCTACAGCGCGCGCGTGGGCGTGCAGCGTTCGCGCTCGCGACAGAATATCGACACGACGTTCTCGCTGACGTTCTACGACGATCGCCTGACGCAGAATCTGCCGAATCCATCGACGGCGCGCGCGCTGGTGCCCGCGTGGAGCTGGGTGCGCCGCAATGTCGATGATCCGCTGTTTCCGCGCAGCGGGAATATCGTGCGCGCCGAAGCGGGTTTCGCGGTCAAGGGCGTGATGACCGATCAGACTTTCGCGCGCCTCTATACGAACGCGGTTCAGTATCTGCCGATCGCGCGCAACGATATCGTGCTGTTCCGCGCGGAGTTCGGCGGCGTGTTCACCAGCGGGCCGTCGAGCGGCATTCCGGCGTCGCTGCTGTTCCGCGCGGGCGGCGCGAACTCGGTGCGCGGCTATAGCTATCTGAGTATCGGCAACAACGTGGCGGGATCGATTATTCCGGCCAAGTACATGGTGACCGGTAGCAGCGAATATCAGCACTGGTTCACGCACGACTGGGGCGGCGCGGTGTTCTTCGATATCGGCACGGTGACGGATACGTGGAGCGAGCGCGTGTTCCAGCCGGGCGTGGGTATCGGCGCGCGCTGGCGCAGCCCGGTCGGCCCGATCAACGTCGATGTGGCGTACGGGCTGAAGAACAAGAGCATCAAACCTTATCTGACGCTGGGTATCGCGTTCTGATGAGCGTGGCTAAGGACACACGAGAAGCATGACGGAACCGACCACTCCACCCGAGGCAAACGAAACGCCGCCTGAGCCGCGCGAGAAGCCGCCGCGTCGCTCGGTGGCGCGCCGGCTTGCGCGCTGGCTCGGCGTGCTGGTGCTGGTGATCGTGCTGATTCTCGGGATCGCGGTGGGCACGATGTTGTTCGTGCTGACGACGGATCGCGGCACGCAATACGCGTGGCAGGCGGCGACGTCGCTGCTCAAAGGACAACTCACTGGCAAGCTCGATGGCGGTTCGATCGCGCACGGCCTGCAACTGCGCGACGTGCACTGGAAGGACAAGACCGGCACCGATATCGCCATCGATAGCGTGTCCGGGAAATGGGAACTGACGCGCGAGCCGTTGCGCTTCACCATCGACTATCTGCATGTCGGGACGATCGATGCGCGGATCGCGCCGTCGAACGAACCGAGCAAGAAGACCGAACTCCCGAAGGATCTGCGTTTGCCGATTCAGCTCGCCATCCGCGATCTGAGCGTGGACAAATTGCGCCTTCACGCAGGCACGGCCACGACCGAATTCACCGGCCTGCTGTTCCACGGCCAAAGCGATGGCCAGCATCACGAAGCCACTGTGCAGCGGCTCGATACGCCGTTCGGCGCGGTGACCGCATCGCTGAAACTGGATGGCGGGGCGCGGCCGTTTCCGCTGTCCGGCGATCTGGGTTATGCGGGCAAGGTCAGTGGCGAGACGGTGAGCGTCGGCGCGCGGCTTTCGGGCGCGCTCGAAGACCTGATCGCCGATATCGACGCCAGCGGCATGAAACTCAACGGTCAGGCGCACGTCGAAGCGCTGCCGTTCGCCGACGTGCCGCTGAAATCCGCGCTCGTGACCGTCGATCACGTGAATCCGCAGGCGTTCGCGCCGGGCGCGCCAGCCGCCGATCTGTCCGTGCGTGCCGAAGTGAAACCGGTCGATGACGCCAAGGGCTTCGTCGTCAGCGGGCCGGTGTCGATCG
>NZ_JAQFVG010000275.1:0-5235 GCF_029439455.1 Caballeronia sp. BR00000012568055
GACTTCCGTATCGAAATGGTACGGGCAGCATCAGGTGTTGAACGACTGTTCGGCCTCCATTGGCCGAGGCGAAGTCGTCGTGATTTGCGGACCGTCGGGGTCCGGAAAATCCACGCTCATCAAGACGATCAACGGGCTGGAGTCGGTGCAGCGCGGCCAGATCGTCGTGAATGATATCGACGTGACGGCGAGGCGCTCGAATCTTGCGGCATTGCGCTCGAAAGTCGGGATGTATTTCAGCACTTCGAACTATTTCCGCATCTTTCCGTGCGGCGAAATCTGATGCTCGCGCAGATGAACGTGTTGGGCCGGCGCGAAGACGAAGCAGCCGCGAAAGCGGTATCGCTGCTGCGGCGCGTGGGCCTGAGCGAGCACGCCGATAAATATCCGACGCAATTGTCCGGTGGCCAGCAGCAGCGCGTAGCGATTGCGCGCGCGCTGTCGATGGACCCCGTCGCGATGCTTTTCGATGAACCCACGTCGGCACTCGACCCCGAGATGGTCAACGAAGTGCTCGACGTCATGAGTTCGCTCGCACAGGACGGCATGACGATGGCATGCGTGACGCACGAGATGGGCTTTGCGAAGCGCGTCGCCAGCCGCGTGATGTTCGTGGACAAAGGCGTGATCGTGGAGGACGAAGCCAAGGACGCATTCTTCGACCGCCCACGCTCCGAGCGGGCAAGAGACTTTCTCTCGCGCATTCTGCACTGAGTCGCGTAACGCCCGATCAAATCGAATTGAATCAACAGGGAATAGATAAATGAAGATTAAAAGCTTGTTAAAAGGTTTCGCCGCATCGGTCGTGATGATCGGATCGATGTTCTCGGTTGCCAACGCGGCCGACATCGGCACGCTTGTGCCCGGACAAATTCTGGCCGGAGTCGATACCAACAACAAACCGTACTCGTATATCGAGAATGGCAAGGTCACTGGCTTCGATGTCGAATTGATTCGGGCAATCGCCGCGAAGCGCGGCATGTCCGCGGAATTTCGCGCGCAGGACTTTTCGGGCTTGTTGCCGAGCGTGGCGAGCCGGCAAATCGATCTGGCCGCCGGTTGCATCTCGATTACGAATGACCGCCTCAAGATCGTCGATTTTTCCAACGGCTATGTGTTCGATTATCTGAGCGTCGCCACGCTGCCGGGCACGACGCTGACCAGCGATATCGCCAGCGTCAAAGGCAAGCGTATTGGTGTCATTCAGGGGACGATCGAAGACACGTATTGGGAGACGTATCTGCCGGGCGCGCAGATCGTGCGATTCCCGAATCTGACTGCCGGGTTCCTCGCTTTCCGCAACAAGTATATCGACGGCTATTTCGTGGATAAGAGTCTGGTCGATGGTCTGGATGAGAAGTATCCGCAATTGAAGATCACGACGAAGATCGACATTTCGGCACTGGATCAACCTGCCGGCTTCCCGATTCGCAAAGGTAACAAGCAACTGGAAGAAGCGCTCAACGGCACGCTCAAAGAGCTGATCGCCGATGGCACGTGGATGAAGCTCTATATGCAGTTTCATCCGGGCTACAAGAATCCTTCGCCGTTGCCGCCGTACTTTCTGAAGACCGGAAGTTAAGCGCTGCACGCGCGATCTTCATGACGGTGCGCTTGTCGTCCCGCGCTACAGAGAACGGATATGGAAGCCTTCGTACAAAACTTCTTCAACGTGTCGTTGCTGCTCGAGTCGATTCCGTCGCTGCTCGAAACCGGATTGATCAACACGCTGGTGCTGTCGTTGTTCTCTACGGTGATCGGGATTGCGGCGGGCATGGTTCTCGCGCTGCTGATGGTGTCGAATATTCGCTGGCTGACGCTGCCCGCGCGCGTGTATATCGACGTGCTGCGTGGTTTGCCTGCGGCGCTCGTCATTCTGCTGGTCGGTCAGGGACTGGCGCCGGTTGGTCTGGCTGTTTTCGGTCCGAATCCGTATCCGCTTGCGATTGTTGCGCTGGCGCTCATCTCGTCCGCCTATATTGCCGAAATATTTCGATCAGGAATCCAGAGTATTGGCCGTGGTCAGATGTTCGCTTGTCAGGCGCTGGGGATGACATACTGGAGCAGTATGCGTCATGTGATCGTGCCGCAGGGTTTGAGGCGCGTGTTGCCCGCGTTGGCCAATCAGTTTATCGCCATCGTGAAAGATTCGAGTCTGGTGTATTTCCTCGGCTTGCTGACGTCGCAGCGCGATCTCTTCACGATCGGACAGAACGCGTCGGTCAATACGGCGAATCTTTCGCCGCTCGTTGCAGCAGGAATCGTCTATTTGATGATCACGGTGCCGCTTACGCACGTGATCAATCATATCGATCGCTGGACCAACCGATTTTCGAATCCGGGTGTGCAGAAGAAGAAAGCGGACGATAAAGCATTGGCGGCGGCGGCGCTGTCCGGCGCGCAGGCGTTGACCGAAGAATCGAGTAAAAGTTAAAGAGCGTGCATTAAATTATGGGACCTCAAGTCGATTTGGTTGCTCAGGATATCGAGCTACCCGAAAGTGTGGATGTAGTGGTGGTGGGCGGCGGCATCATCGGTGTATCGAGTGCGCTTTATCTCAGCGAGAAGGGCTTGCGCGTCGCGCTCTGCGAAAAAGGCACGATCGCGGGCGAGCAGTCCAGCAGAAACTGGGGTTGGGTGCGGGTGACGCGCCGCGATACGCGCGAGCTTCTGTTGAGTATGGAAAGCCTGCGTCTGTGGCGCACGCTGGACCGCGATCTTGGCATCGATACGGGCTTCACCGAGTGCGGCATTCTCGCTGTATCGAACAAGGACGATGCGCTGGCGAAACATCAACGATGGCTAACGCGCGCACGCGATATCGCTGGCGACGCGCTCGATACGCGCGAGGTATCGAAAGAGGAGATTGCACGTTTGATGCCGGGCGCGGCGACCTCTTTCAAGGGCGGCATCTACACACCCAGCGACGGACGCGCCGAGCCGCAGAAAGCGGCGCCCGCTATCGCAAACGCGCTGCGCCGGCGCGGCGTGAAGATCCTGACGCCCTGCGCGGTACGTGGCGTGGAGACGAGCGGCGGACGCGTCAGCGCGGTCGTGACCGAGCACGGCACGATCAAGTGTCATGCAGTGGTGGTCGCGGGTGGCGCATGGACGCGTTATTTTTGCGGCAATCTGAATATCGACCTGCCTCAGTTGCTGACGCGCGCGTCCGTGCTTCGTACCAGGCCGGTGGCGGGCGGTCCGTCGTGCAGCACAACGACCGGTGATTTCGCTTATCGCAAGCGCGCGGATGGCGGCTATACCATCGCGCCGGGAATGCGCACGCATGCGGACATCACGCCCGATGCGTTTCGTCTTTTCTTCAAGTACATCGAAGCATTGAAGAGTCAGATGGGCGTCATGCAGCTTCGTTTCGGCAAGCGATTCTTCGAGGAACTGAAGCGCCCGCGCAAGTGGGCGCTGGATCGGCCCACGGTCTTCGAAGCGGTTCGAACACTCGATCCCGATCCGGTGATGAATTACGTCGATAACGGGCTGATCAATTTCATGAAGGCCTACCCGGAACTCGGCGTCGTAGAAGTCGCGCAGCGATGGGCCGGCTACATGGATGTCACGCCGGACGCCATACCGGTGATATCCGGCGTATCGGCGCTGCCGGGACTGTTTATCGGCACGGGTTTCTCGGGTCACGGCTTCGGTATCGGTCCTGCGGCGGGCAAGTTGATGGCGGACCTCGTAACCAACGACACGCCGCTGGTAGACCCGCACGTGTTTCGCTTCGATCGTTTCTCGGACGGCACGCGCATCGAAATCGACGAAGGTTTTTAGGCGCGTTGCGATCGAAAAAACGGTCGCAGAATCTCGTTATCTTTTTCAGGAAAGCAACATCATGACTCAGACGTATTTCCACGTTGACCAGGACGAAGATTTCTCTCCGTCGCGCCCGGCGGATGGCCGCAGCGAAGGTTCGTATGCGCGTCGCATCTGGACGGACGCCGACGCGGAAAATCCGGCCGCCGTCGCGGTATGGCGCGCGACGCCGGGCATTTATAGCTATCCGGCGCGCGCAACGGATGAAACCTTCGTTATCCTGAGCGGCACGGCGCTCTGTCAGGTCGGCGAGGGCGAGAAGAGGGAAATCGGGCCGGGCAGTATTGTCAATATTGCCAAGGGCGAGACGATCACACTGCACGTTCACACCGAATTGCGAAAGGTCGCGACGGTCATTCCGAAACCCTGAGGCGCGAAACGTTTCGGATGCCTACGTTATAAATGTTCAGCGTCTCGCGGAGTCATCGTCGGGATCATACTTCTGAACCACTTCCATATCGACTGTTCGACCGTCGTCACCAAACTCGCGCGCCTGCCGACGCAGCGCGCGCGTCTTCCACCAAAAATAGCCGATAACGATCGCGCCGACGCCGAACAAAACGGCGAGCAGCAGCACCGACAGCATGGCGGCGGTCACGAGCACGATCACGCTCAGAACCACGGCAATCGACCGGCTGAGCCATCCCGTCGCCCCAGACTGAATCTCTTGCTCGAATGTCACCCGCCGTGGCGGCGGTCTACCGTTTTCCACTATCTTTCTCCTTGCCGCAGTCCGACTTCGGCCCTTGATTGTTGATACATCGTATGAATTTGAAACGGTGTTTTACGCACACGCAAATTCATTGACACGGGAACTTCGTAACGGTTCGATCGGAATCGACGCTAAGTGTAGCTCGATGCCATCCGTTGCCGCAGTCCGGGCGTGTTGATGTGAACCGCTTCCGTTCTCTGCCAACTGTAGCCTTCGTGCCCGAAGCCCGCGCCGCTGCTCTCGTGCAGGCAATCTCACTCATTGGCGTGCCGCTCGCTGCGGGTAAAAGCTTCGAGACTTTCGACACCGCGCCAATGCTGGCGAATACCGACATGGTTGAGGGCGAAGAAATACCCGAAGTTCGCAGATTCGAAATTTCAGAATGAAGGTCACGGGATTTGGAAAGCCGCTCAAGGCGTTACCGACTTCTCTACACGGAAAAATCAGTTGGCAGCTCCAAAGCAAATATAAATAAGATAATTCGTGTATCGATAAGCATTGGTATCCTCAAGAATAATAGCCAGGCTACTTGATTGAAGAGACGGTTAGGCGCTGGTCGATGAATAAACTAAGACCGAGACATAGCAACTGCTGCCGACATTTTGATCCAGTGCTGGTGTTTTTGTATCGCACTGCTGATATTTAAAGAGCAGGCGTAAATTCATGTTTCAGTTGCTGGTCGTCACATTCAC
>NZ_JAQFVG010000275.1:5255-6007 GCF_029439455.1 Caballeronia sp. BR00000012568055
CGTGGCTGCGGCCGATCGCAATTTCGACATTGTTGATGAGGTGAGCGCATGGCAGACGTTTGTGAGGCGATGTTGACTCCGGTCATCGGAGAAATAGATGCTCGATTGATCGATCTTCAAGCGGCACTCCGCAATCACCCTTTTCGACACGTGTCGTCGCGCGCAGCTCTGGAAAACATATTTCCGCACTACCTTGCGATGTCGCAGGCGTTTCCGTATTTGCAGGCTGGAGCGCAAGCCAACGCCGTTCTGGAGGCCATCCAGTCGAATAAGGCAGTGACGCGCGATGTCGAAATCACGAGCGTGGTGGGAAATTTCCTCTGTTGGGACGAGACAGGCGGTGCATACATTATCGAGCGTTACGGCAAGTCTGGACTGCAGAGCATTCTGGACACGGGGACGTGGTTTCACTCCAATCTTCTCAAGAAGGACATCGAGACACTAACCGGCACCGTCGCGATTCCAGACTTCAGCGCACCGACCGGCCCCTATCTAACGGAATTGTTTGCAGGATTGGGTGCGCAGTCGGCTGTTGTACGTTGTGCGCACATGGTCGCGTTCGAGTTGCACGCGAATGCGATGATCGACGCGTTGTGGGAGTCGTCGAGCCGTTGCTATGGCGTCGATCGGCAAGGGCTCGTCTACTTCCAAAGCCACGTCGGCGGCGATGATCCCGCAGAGGCGTACCACGTCGAAATGACGAGAAGGATGATCCGGCTCATCGTCAGCGACGAGCAAATGCCGATGTTTGT
>NZ_JAQFVG010000276.1 GCF_029439455.1 Caballeronia sp. BR00000012568055
GGGCGCAGGTGATGCGCGACGCCTTGCAGAAGGAACAAGCGGAGGCACGGTCATGAGCATCGACTATCAAAAGATTGGTGCGGCCTTATATCAGGAAGCGCGCTTTCTCGATGACCGCCAGTGGGACGAATGGCTCGCTTGCTACACCGAAGACGTGACGTACTGGATGCCCTCGTGGGACGACGACGACAAGCTCACCGACGACCATGAAAGCCAGATCTCGTTGATGTACTACGCGGATCGCGGCGGGTTGGAAGATCGCGTGTTTCGTATCAGGACCGAGCGCAGCAGCGCATCTATGCCCGAGCCGCGCACGAGCCATAACGTGACCAACGTGGAAGTGCTGGCCGAGCGCGATAACGAAGTGGATGTGCGCTACAACTTCAACACGCTGAATCATCGCTACAAGATCACGGATCAGTTTTTCGGCACGATCTTCGTCACCTTTCGCAAGGTCGATGACCGCCTGCTGATCTCGCACAAGAAGATTGCGCTGAAGAACGACTATATCCGCCAGGTGCTCGACGTGTATCACGTCTGACCAGCAACGGCGAAGGAGACATCATCATGTCCAGCTTTAACATTGCACTGAATTTCGAAGACGGCGTGACGCGCTTTGTCGAATGCAAGGCGGGCGAGAAAGTGCTCGACGCCGCCTTCCGCGCCAAAATCAATCTGCCGATGGATTGCTCCGACGGCGTGTGCGGCACCTGCAAATGCCGTGCGGAAAGCGGCCGCTACGATCTCGGCGATGACTATATCGAAGACGCATTGAGCGAAGACGAGAAGGACCACGGACTCGTGCTCACGTGTCAGATGGTGCCGGAAAGCGATTGCGTGATCGCAGTGCCCGCGTCTTCGACCGCGTGCAAGACCGAGCAGGTGAAATTCGCCGCCACAGTCACGAAGGTCGAGCAGCACAACGACGCCGCCGTAGTCCTCGAACTCGATGTCGATTCCGCCGCGCCCGTGTTTCTCGCCGGCCAGTACGTCAATATCGATGTGCCGGGCAGCGGTCAACATCGTTCGTATTCCTTTTCTTCTGCGCCGGGTGAATCGAAGATCAGCTTTTTGATCAAGAAGATTCCCGGCGGCGTGATGAGCACATGGCTTGAATCCGCGCAGACGGGCAGCAAGGTCGAACTGACAGGCCCGCTCGGCAGCTTCTATTTGCGCGCGGTCGAACGTCCCTTGCTGATGCTTGCAGGTGGCACCGGTCTCGCCCCTTTCCTCTCGATGCTTGAAGTGCTCGCGCGTGCGAACTCGCAACAGAAGATTCATCTTATCTATGGCGTGACGCGCGATCTCGATCTCGTTCAGGTCGATGCGATCGAAGCCTACAGCGCCAGACTGCCCGGCTTCACGTTCAGCACGGTTATTGCGGATTCCGAATCGAATCATCCACGCAAAGGCTGGGTCACGCAGCATATGCCCGCCGAAGCGCTCAATGACGGCGATGTGGATGTCTATCTTTGCGGCCCGCCGCCGATGGTCGATGCCGTGCGCAAATGCTTCGACGACAACGGTGTGAAGCCCAACAGCTTCCACTACGAGAAGTTCACGCCCAATGTCGCGACGGTGGCAGCATGAACACGCCGCGTTTTGCCGATAAAGTCATGGTCGTGACCGGCGCGGCGCAGGGAATCGGTCGTGGCGTGGCGTTGCGCGCGGTAAAAGAAGGCGCAAACGTGTTGTTCGTGGATCGCGCAGATTTTATCGATGAAGTCGCGGCGGAAGCGGAAAGTGAGCACGCCAAAGGCTTTATCGCGGATCTGGAGACGTATGAAGGCGCGTCGAATGCAATGGCGTGTGCGGTGCGCACGTTCGGCCGTATCGACATACTTGTGAATTGCGTGGGCGGCGCTATCCGCATGCGTCCTTTCGCGGAGTTCGAAGCCGCGCAGATCGATGCCGAAATTCGCCGCTCGCTGATGCCTACGCTGTATTCGTGTCATGCTGCGCTGGCGCATTTACTGAACAATGGTGGCGGGACCATCGTGAATGTATCGTCGAATGCAACGCGCGGTATACGGCGCGTGCCGTATTCAGCAGCCAAAGGCGGCGTCAATGCAACGACGCAGGCACTCGCGATGGAATATGCCGAGCACGGTATTCGCGTCGTGGCCACCGCACCGGGTGGCACCGCCGCGCCGCCGCGACGCGTGCCACGCAATGCAGCAGGCGACAGCGAGCAGGAGAAGACCTGGATGAACGAAGCAGTGAGACAAGTCACCGACTCCACGTTCTTCAAGCGCTATGGCACGCTCGACGAACAGATCGCGCCCATTCTGTTTCTCGCCTCGGATGAAGCGAGCTATATCACCGGCACGGTGTTGCCGGTTGCGGGCGGTGATAACGGCTAAGAGACAATCCAACGTGAATGATGCGATAGCTCAAATCCAGTCGGTGCTGCCGGATCGTGCGAACGATCTGGCGCGTCTGAGCATGCGGCTCGAAAACGCCGATTTGCGCAAAAAGTTCTGCTGAACCGGACGCGAGCGGATGCAGCGCGCTTTATCGCCATGCTCAGGCGCGGCTGAGTGAGCCTTGACGCCAGACCTGGTCATCGAGTGCCTTTTTCAAGGCCTCGAAGCTCCAGCATTCGTCGATAGCCTCTTGCAGCAAGGCCTGTTGGGTCTTCGGCGCAAGTCCGCCGATGGGCGGGTCGCGATCGAGATCGGTCGGAAACGCATAGCCTTCCGCGCACGATGCAATGACGGCCTTTACTTCGTCATCGCTCAACCAGCCGCTTGCTTTATGGTCGAGCAAAGCGGAAAACACGGCTTCGCACATGCGCTTGCGATTGACCGTTTCCATCGCCCGCCCATATGCCGATGAAACCTGCAACAGGTTCGCCATGCGCTGCACATGCTGCGTACGATTCGCGCCCGCTGCATGAAACAGCGCGGGATTGAAGAACAGCGCATCGCCTTTGGACAAGGGCAACTGAACGAAATGTGCCTCGAAATAGGCACGAAAATCATCGCGCCGCCACGCAAGATAACCGGGCGCGTAACGTTGCGAGTAAGGCAACAGCTTCGTCGGACCGCTTTCTACGGGCATATCGCTGTGCGCGACCGCGCCTTGCAGCGTGAGAAACGGCGACATCGTATGCACATGTGCGGGAAAACGTGCGACTTCCTCCGCAGTCTGAAAACCCAGATGATAGTCACGATGCGCCTGCTGCGCATCGCCACCCGGCCGCACGATATTCACCTGCGATGTCATCTGAAAGCCCGGTCCGAGCCACGCTTCCGACGCGCTTTTGATAAACGGATTCGCAAAATAGCGCACAAAAACCGAAGGCGAATGAAGGCACAGCTTTTCCTGCGCGTTCCAGATCCGATCGTTCGCGCCCGCACGTGCAAAGTGATCCGCGCCCGCGCTGCCTGATTTGCGCTCTTGCAGCACGATATCTTCGAAGATGCGCGTGGCTTCATCGATCGTATGCAGGTCGTCGTAAGCGTGCTTAAGCACGAATACGCCCGCACCGTTGAGGAGCACATCGGCCCATTCGGCCTGCAATGCCCGATCGCTTGATATGCCACGCAACGCGCGGCAATCGTAAAGCGGAATATCGCGTTCGATACGCGCCGCGAATTGCAGCGGCGCACCGCGTTCTTCGCGCAAAAGCGTCGTGAAATCCGTCAGCGAACACTCGCTTTCTTGATACCAGTTCACGCCCATGTCTCGCTCCTGATTTTTGATAAGCATAGACGCAGAAGCGAATCGCGAACTATCATAAATCCATCAAAAAACCATCAAAACGCGGGGCGTGGATCGTGGCACATCGCTTTCTGGTGAAGGAGATTGCGTTGCAGGCAGGCGTAGGCGTCGCAACGGTCGATCGTGTGCTGAACGGACGTGCACATGTACGCGAAGGCACGCGCAAGCGTATCGAACAAGCGATAAAAGAGCTTGAAAAGCAGGAGCTTCAGCTTGCGACCACTGGCCGCAAACTGGTAATCGATGTGGTTGTAGAAGCCCCCACGCGCTTTGCCGACGAGATTCAGACCGCGCTTCTCAACGAGTTACCGGGACTTCATCCGCTGGTGTTTCGCCCGCGTTTTTTGATGCGCGAAACCATGAGCGCCGAGGACGTTACCGATGCCTTGCGCGCCATTGCCCGTCGTGGAAGTCATGGCGTGTTGCTGAAAGCGCGCGATGTACCGGAGATTTCCGAGGCAATCGGTGAATTGCAACGGCGCGGCATTCCCGTCGTCACCCTCTTCACCGATCTGCCGATGTCGGGCCGCATCGCCTATGCAGGGTTGGATAATCGCGTGGCGGGCGCGACCGCGGCGTATCTGATCGGCCAATGGCTCGGCGATTTTCACGCGACCGTGCTCGTGACCATGAGCGACGAACGCTTTCGCGGAGAAGAAGAACGCGAGGCGAGTTTCCGTCGCGCGTTGCGCACGCGCTATCCGAAGATCGCATTACTCGATGCAAGCGGTGGCCACGGCCTTGATACGGATACCGAAGCAAAAGTGCGCGACGTGCTGCCACGCGCGAGCCGTATCGACGCCGTTTATTCGATGGGTGGTGGCAACGCGGCCATCCTTCGTGCGCTCGCGGCGGCGAGGCAAACGCCGCGTTGTTTTATCGGACACGATCTGGATCGCGAGAATGTGCAACTGCTTCGGCAAGGGCGCATTCACGCGATTTTGCACCATGATTTAAGGCAGGATCTGCGCTCGGCGTGTCAGCATGTGATGCTCTTTCATCGCTTGTTTCCGGCTTCGGCGGTGGGGGCTTCGTCGTCGGTGGTGGTGGTGACGCCGGAGAATGTGCCGACGTAGCGCCCGCACGCAAGTGGCGAATGATCAGTGCATTGCGGGCTGATAGCTCACACCGAATCGAGTCGCAATTTCCATCAATCGCCGGTCGAGCGTCCAGAGTTGAGCGCCGGACGTGATCAGCACTGATCCCAGCAGCATCATATCCACCAGGCCGCAACCCATGCCGAAGAGCTTTTCGCGTTCAATAAACGTCATAACTTCGTTGATGCTGATTTGTCGAACGCCTCGCAGCAATTCGATATCGCTCAAGGTCTGCGAGCGCGGGGCGGGCGGCGTGCCACAAGCCAGCTCTCCGATCACCATCGGGTGGGTAAGCGCACGGTCCCACTCGACCAGTTCCACCAATGCAGAGTTGCGGCGTCGAAAGTGGTCTACCCATACCGACGTATCAATCAACACATTTGTCATGACTCGTCCGGTCCGTCACGACGACGCGCGACATCGCGCATCTCCGGCGCGCTTCCGCCCAATGCTGCAAGCCGCTTGGCCGCTTGCACCCTCACAAACGTTTTGATGGCTTCACGAAACAGGTCCGACTTGTCCATGTCGGGGTCCGCGACCTCCAAAGCCTTTTCGTAAAGCGCATCGTCCAGCGTCACGGTTGTACGCATGGTCTTCTCCAGATTCTTTATATGATGCTATTTTGCATCAAAAAAGACATCTGAGTAA
>NZ_JAQFVG010000277.1 GCF_029439455.1 Caballeronia sp. BR00000012568055
AGCGTCGAAGGCTGCATCTCGCGGGCGGACTCTGTTATTCAGACTCCCGAAATCAAGATACGGGGATGCGTTCACAGGCGCAATGCAATGACTACAATAGGGATATTGCGAATGACAATACTGCCGGGAACGCCATGAATCCGTCCGAACTGCCCGATTTCAAACTGCTTCAGCTTTTCGATCTTCTGTATGACGTGCGCAGCGTGACGCGCGCAGCGGAGCAGTTGGGACAGAGCCAGCCCACGGTGAGCATCTGGCTCGGGCGTTTGCGCGAGCACTTGCAGGACCCGTTGTTCGTACGCACGCCCGGCGGCATGACGCCGACACCGCAAGCGGATGCGTTGATCGGACCGTGCCGCGAAATTCTGGAATCGCTGCGCCGTTTCGCGGCGTGGGAGATTTCCTTCGATCCCGCCACGGCCAAGCGCCGCTTTCGCATTTGCATGACCGATGCGAGCCACATCACGCTGCTGCCGCGCATGCTGGCGCATGTGCGTGCGCAAGCGCCTGGCATTCGGCTGGAAGCGGCGAGAATCGACGGGAATACGGAACGCGCGCTCGAATCCGGCGAGGCCGACCTTGCGATCGGCCATGTGCCGTGGCTTGGCGGCGGCATGTATCAGCAACAGCTTTATATGCAGGACTGGGTGTGTCTTGCCAATCCGAATCATCCGCGTGTGCGCGCCCGATTAACCCTCAAGCAATATTGCAGCGAGGGGCATGTGATTATCGCTGCGGGCACGGGCGCGCAATTGCTGGAGCAGGCGTTGCTGCGCGAAAACATCGAGCGCGATGTCGTGCTCGAACTGCCTGGCATGCTTGGTCTGGGATCGATCATCCGCTCGACCGATCTGCTTGCAACGCTGCCGCGAAACATCGGCGAAACGCTCGCGCGCGTGAACGATATCGCCGTGCACTCATGCCCGTTCACGGTCGATCGATTCGCGGTGCGGCAGCACTGGCATGCGAAGTATCATCACGAGGCGGGGAATCGCTGGCTGCGTTCGGTCGTGGCGGATTTGTTCCTGAGCAAAAGTTAGCAAGGAATCCTGCTCAATGCTTTCGGGTGATTTTATCCGCTAAAACCAGGCGCATTCGTTCGATAGCCGTCTCAACCAGCGCAGCAGCATCGTCGATGTTATCCGTGATGCGCGCGACGCTGTCCAGACGGCCATCGATCAGCAGTGTCGCCAGGCCGTGCACGTAAGCCCATCCCGCCGTCATTTCCACGGCCCGCGCGGTGTCGATGCTTTCGATTGCACGCTCGCCGCCTTCTTGCCGCGCAATCGTTCCGGCCAGCGCGCGAATCGACATACGCCTTGCCTGCCCGAGTGCTTCGTTTGACTGATCGAGCAGTTCATTGCGCGACATCAGCCGAAACAGATCCGGCTGTTTAACCGCGAACTTGATATAGCCACGCGCAATGGCCTTGCGACGATCGATCTCGTTCTCGATGCCTTTCGCATGCGCTGCCATCGAGGCCGCCAGCCGGTGATGACCGATTGCAGCAAGCTCGCTCAGCACGCCCGCCGTGTCGTTGAAATGCCGCTGCGGCGCGGTGTGCGATACACCGACTTCGCGCGAGATGGCTCGCAAGGTCAGCCCGCGCAAGCCGTCACGCCGCAGAACGGTTTCGGCGGCATCGAGCAGAGCATCGCGCAGCGCGCCGTGATGATAGGGGCGCTCCGCTTCGACAACTGCTTTTCCCCGTGTTTTTTTAATCGCTTCTTTCATCAACACCTTCGCTTTCTGCATATGTTTCCAGTGAAAACACATGTTGACGGATCGAGCGAGCGAAGTCAAAATGTTTCCACTGGACACATTATTCCCGGAGTCTTCGATGAACATGCTGCTCGCGTTTGCTCCTTTCATTGCGTTTGTCGTGATCGAACGCGTTGTTGGTGTATCGGCGGGACTGGCAGCGGGCGCGGCTGTGTCCGCAATCCTGCTGGCGCGCGATTTCCTGTCAAGCGAACGCCGCGTGAAGATTCTCGAAATCGGCACGTTCGTGCTGTTCGGTGCATTGACGCTGTATTCGTTGATGTTCGATGCGTCGTGGTCGGTGGCGGCCGTGCGTTTGCGTGTCGATGCCGGGCTGATGCTGATCGTACTAGCGTCGATGGCTTTGCGTCAGCCGTTCACGCTGCAATATGCCCGCGAGAAAGTCGCGCCTGAATTGTGGAATTCGCCCGGCTTTCTGCGCCTGAACTATGAGATCACGTTCGCCTGGGCGCTCGCGTTCGCCGCAATGGTCGGGGCCGATATATTGATGGCTTACGTGCCGACCGTATCGCATTCGATCGGAATCCTTATCACTGCCGCTGCGCTTTACGCAGCGATCAAGTTCACCGGATGGTATCCGCAGCAAGCGCGCCAGGCGTAAGCGGGCATAAGCGGCAATTGGAAACTATGCGCTCTCGCGATCGACGATCGTAAAGCCCGCATCGATACGTAAAGGCGCGGCGGCAACCGCAGGCTTATCCGCCAGCCGCGCCAGCAAAGACTCGGCCGCAAGCGTGCCGATCGCCGCGCCTTCCACGCGCACGGTCGATAGCGCCGGATGCACGTGCGCCGCCGTGCTCAGATCACCGAAGCCCATCACGGCGACATCGCGCGGCACGTTCAAGCCGCGCTGGCCCGCTTCCGCCAGAATGCCCTGCGCGAGCGTATCCGTGCTGCATACGATGACGTCGGGCAGGCCGCGTTCCAGCATGCGCGTAAATCCATCGCGGCCCGACTGAGGCGTCGCGGGCGCGGGCAATATCTCGATCGGTACATCGCGCACGCCTTGCTTATCCAACTCGTCGATCACGCTGCGGCTGCGCCGCAATCCACGCGGATCGTCCGCCGATACCACGCCGAAGCGCCGATACCCCTTGCCCAGCAAATGCCGCGCAACCGCGCTGCCGATCGCTTCGTGCGAAAAGCCGATCAGCATATCGATCGGATCATCGACAAGATCCCATATCTCCAGAATCGGCACGCGCGTTCGGGCGAGGCGTTCGCGCGTCAATGCGGTGTGATCGGTGCCGGTCAGCACGATTGCGTCGGGACGTCTCCCGAGCAAGGTTTGCACGATCTGCTCCTCGCGTTCGGGAAGATATTCGGTGAGGCCGAGCAGCGTCTGATAACCGGATGCCGCGAGCGACGACATCATTGACTGCACCATGTCCGTGAAAATCGACGTGGCGATGGTCGGCAGCAGCAGGGCGACGAGCTTGCTCTTGTTGCTGGCGAGCGCGCCCGCGAGGAGATTCGGCACATAGCCCGTCACGCGCACCGCGTCCATCACGCGAGCCCGCGTTTCTTCGCGCAAGAGCTCGGGGCGATTCATCGCGCGAGACACGGTCATGGCCGTCACGCCCGCCACGCGCGCCACGTCTTCGAGCGTGACGCTCGCGCCTGTTTCATCGACGAAGTGCTTATCCATGTCCGCTCCTTATCGGCACCATTTTACCCAGCGGGCCAGCCAGTAAAAGACATCGGACATCATATTTTTGAGATGCGGGAAAACCCCGGTTCAACGAATGTTTGCGCTAACATATCATCCGTTTCCATGAGACGTCACACAACTGGACGACGGAGACATGAATGGAAAAGGGCATCACGCGAACAGATAATTCGTATGACGAAACAAGTGCGAGCGATTCGCGCGCCTCGCTTTCGAGCCGTCCCAACGCTGACTACAGCGGCCGAAGCCGCGCGCGCTTTCTGATTGTTTTCATGCTGTTTCTGGTGACGACGGTGAATTACGCCGATCGCGCCACGCTTTCCATCACCGGCTCGTCCATCCAAAAGGCGATGGGTGTATCGCCCGTGGAAATGGGCTACATCTTCTCTTCGTTCGCGTGGGCGTATGTGATCGCGCAGATTCCGGGCGGCTGGCTGCTGGACCGTTTCGGCTCGAAGCGCGTCTACGCGTGCAGCATTTTCTTTTGGTCGATTCTCACCGCGTGTCAGGGTTTCGTCGCGGCCTTGCCCGTCGGTGTTGCAGTGGTGACGCTGTTCGCGCTGCGTTTTCTGGTCGGCGCGGCCGGGGCGCCCGCATTTCCCGGCAATTCGCGCCTGACCGCGACATGGTTCCCGACAGCGGAACGCGGCACGGCATCGGCCATTTTCAACTCGTCGCAATACTTCGCGGCCGTATTGTTCACGCCGATCATGGGCTGGATCACGCATACGTATGGCTGGCCGCACGTGTTCTACGCGATGGGCGCGCTCGGCGTGATCATCACCGGCGTGTGGCTGAAAACGATCTACGCTCCGCGCCAGCATCCGCTTGCCAACGACGCCGAAGTGCGCTTTATCGCCGACAACGGCGCGATGGTCGATCTCGAAGACAAGCAACTCGCCGATGAACGCCGCGTCGCGCGTGCGCATCAAAAGAACAATGGCGCGCAAGTATTCGCGCAACTGCTCAGGAGCCGCATGATGCTTGGCGTGTTCATTGCACAGTACTGCATAACAACGCTGACGTACTTCTTCCTCACGTGGTTCCCGATCTACCTCGTGCAGGAACGTCATATGTCGATTTTGAAGGCCGGCTTCGTCGCGTCGATTCCGGCAATTGCGGGCTTTCTCGGCGGCGTGCTGGGCGGCGTGGTGTCGGATCGGCTGATGAAGCGAGGACATTCGACCAGCACCGCGCGCAAGGTGCCGATCGTCGTCGGCCTGCTGCTTTCGACCTGCATGATCGCGAGCAATTACGTCGATAACCAATGGCTCGTGGTCGGCATCATGGCGGCGGCGTTCTTCGGCAAAGGTATAGGCGCGCTTGGCTGGGCGGTCGTCTCGGATACCGCGCCCAAGGAAGCGAGCGGGCTGTGCGCGGCGCTTTTCAACACCTTCGGCAACACGGCGGGTATCACGACGCCGATCGTCATCGGCTATCTCGTGCAGGGCACGGGTTCGTTCGCGGCGGCGCTGGTGTTCGT
>NZ_JAQFVG010000278.1 GCF_029439455.1 Caballeronia sp. BR00000012568055
CACTACCTCCGCTAAAGTTGAATCGGTCGATGTCGAACTTGTTGCGCCTGTCTGAAAGCGATCGGTGACGCAGCGCAGAGTCGGCGCGCAGACCGTCAGGCTGGATGAGAGAACTGCTTCAGCACACCGGGATTCTCGACCGTCGACAGGTCTTGCAAAATCGCTTCGCCCTTGGCGATCGATCGCAGCAGCCTGCGCACGACCTTTCCTGAGCGTGTTTTAGGCATGTGCTCGCCGAAGCGAATCTCCCTGGGTTTGGCAATCGGACCGATTTCCCGGCCGACCCAGGCACGCAGCTCGTTGGCGATCGCTTTTGCATCCGCCGATGTCTTCGGCATGACGTCCTTGAGCACCACAAAGGCAACGATTGCCTCTCCGATCGTCTCATCCGGCTTGCCCACCACCGCAGCCTCCGCAACGAGCGGGTTAGCGGTAAGCGCAGACTCAATTTCCATCGTGCCCATTCGATGACCCGACACGTTGAGCACATCGTCGACGCGACCGGTGATCGTGAAGTAGCCCGTCCGAGCGTCGCGGATTGCGCCGTCGCCTGCGAGGTAGAGCTTGCCGCCCAATTCTTCCGGGAAGTAGCCCTTGCGGAAGCGCTCTGGGTTACGCCAAACCGTGCGAAGCATCGAGGGCCACGGGCGCTTGATGACAAGCACGCCGCTCTGCCCGCTCGGCACGTCATGCCCGGATTCATCGACGATAGCGGCGGCAATGCCCGGCAATGGCAACGTGCAGGAACCCGGCACGAGTGGAGCCGCACCCGGCAAGGGCGCGATCATATGGCCGCCTGTTTCGGTCTGCCAGAACGTATCGAGCACAGGACAGCGGTTATGGCCCACCTCCGTCGCAAACCATTTCCACGCGCTCGGATTGATCGGTTCACCGACGGTTCCGAGCAACCGCAGTGATGTGAGGTCGAAGTTGCACGGATGCACGGCGTCTTCGGTGTCGGCGCATTTCATCAGAGACCGGATTGCGGTAGGCGCGGTATAGAAGATCGACACCTCGTGGCGTTGGATCATGTCCCAGAAGCGCGCGGCGTTCGGATAGGTCGGCACGCCCTCGAAAATGACCTGAGTCGCGCCCACGGCGCACGGCCCGTAGCAGATGTACGAGTGTCCGGTGATCCATCCGATATCCGCCGTGCACCAGTAGATGTCATCGGGCTTGATATCGAATGTCCAGCGCATTGTCAGCGATGCCCAGAGCAGATAGCCGGCGGTGCTGTGTTGGACGCCCTTTGGCGTACCCGTGGAACCCGACGTGTACAGGATAAACAGTGGATGCTCGGCATCGACCCATTCAGGCTCACACGTGTCCGGCGCGGCCCGTTCAATCTCGTCGAGCCACAGATCGCGTTGCGCATTCCAGGCGACGTCGCCGCCGGTGCGACGGTAGACGATGACCGAGCGCACGCCGTCGGTACCGCCAAAAGACAGTGCCTCGTCCACGATCGACTTGAGCGGAAGCGTCTTCCCGCCCCGCACCTGCTCATCGGCGGTAATGACCGCGCACGCGCCGACATCGACCATTCGCTCGTGCAACGCCTTCGCGGAGAACCCGCCGAAGACCACCGAATGGGGCGCGCCGATCCGCGCGCAGGCCTGCATCGCCACCACACCTTCGATCGACATCGGCAGATAGATGACGACGCGGTCGCCCTTACCTACGCCGAGATTGCGCAGCGCATTGGCCACTCTGCACACGCGGTGATAGAGCGCGCGATAAGTGACGGTCGTGACCAGGCCATCGTCGGATTCGAAGATGATCGCCGTCTTGTCGGCGTTGCCGTTGACCAGGTTGCGATCGAGGCAATTGTAGGAGGCGTTGAGCAAGCCGTCGTCGAACCAGCGATAGAACGGCGCATTGGTCTCGTCGAGCACGCGCGAGAACGGTCGATGCCACGTCAGGTGATCGCGCGCCAGACGCGCCCAAAAGGCTTCGTGATCGCGGTCCGCTTCGTCAACGAGCGACTGATAAGCGCTCATGCTGTCGATTGCGGCATGCTTAACTGCCGGGATATCGGCGATGACATCGCCTGGCGCCAGATCTATTGTGGCCATAGGACCCTCACGTGAAGTATCGATTTTCCTGATCGCGATATCGCAGCAATAAAGTGCTGCGTATGCGGTCCGTCGACAGTGTGGGTGAACCTATCGCGCCACGATTGACGCAGGTCAACGAGTCATCGGGTTACCGGGCTACCAGAAGGGCGTTTGCATCCACAAGCTTGTTCGCGATGAGCAGCGCTGCTCCGGCTGCGCCGACGAGGGTCATGCCGCCGCGACACGCGTGCGTTCAGAAACAGCGGTTGCTGACGAGTTCGACTGATCGTCGCCGTCCGGACGAGCGGGGATGGCAATGCAAATCCCGAGCCCTCGGCTGTTCAGACCCGTCTCGATCCGCATCTCGCTTCCGCACCGTGCTG
>NZ_JAQFVG010000279.1:0-1051 GCF_029439455.1 Caballeronia sp. BR00000012568055
AATTTCGCTTGTGTTGGCTAAGGTTCGCTTTGCTTCGCTTGGTTTGCGCGTTTCGTTTAGCGCATGAGTTGAATTCTGTGGGCGCGCCGTTACGGCCGCGTTTCAGAAAAGCTGGCTCAGGTTACGGATGAAACATAGGGGCTTACGCCACTTCGTCGAAGCGTTCGAGCGCGGCCGCGCGCGTGTCGGTGACGTTGAGAATGTTGAGAAATCCGCTGATCTCGAAGACCTCGCGGATCTGATCGTGCATGCCGCAGAGAACGAGCCGTCCTGCGGATTGTTTGAGACGCTTCGCCGCGATCAACACGACGCGCAATCCGGCGCTGGAGATATAGCCGAGCGCGCTCAGATCGAATAAGAGGGAGTTGGCGCCTTGATCGAGACGGCGCTGGATTTCGGCTTCGACTTGCGCCGAGTTGGTGCTGTTGAGCGCGCCTTCGAGACTCACGATAAGCACGTCGCCCTGGACTTCATACTGGTTTGCCACAATGGTCTCTCGTGCAATGGCGATGTTGCTTGCCTGGCTTCAGGTATTTTCGACCGAACTAAAGACACGTCTTTCCTGGCACATGCCTCGTAGCTATGCCTCGTAGCTTTAACGGCAGCATTCAAAAATTCCTGATAGATCGTCTTAGCGATTTATCACGGCAAATCATTCCGGCAAGCCTTCAAGAAATCCCTAAAGCGGTCGTTAAACGCCTGAGCGACAGGAAAAGCAGCGTATCACGCACGTCTTTCGCCTAATGCGCGAATAGAGCCTGGAACCCGGTTCTCTTCGCGAATATGACCGGCGAAATGGCGTGCGATTGTTCCGTGTCGCTTGCAGTCGATGGTGACTCGTACGTGACAGCTTTAGCGTACGTTCGTGCTTAAAAAGCATTGCTTTAGGCGGCCGTCATCGCGCTGCAAATACGTTTGACCAAGCGGTTTTTTCTTTAACAAATTTTGGTTTGGTTTAGGGGGTAGGCATGGCATCTGACGGTTCAGTCGCTCCGAAAGAGCGGGTCAATATTGTGTATCGTCCGGCGACCGGAGATGCCAAGGCGGAAGT
>NZ_JAQFVG010000279.1:1146-1328 GCF_029439455.1 Caballeronia sp. BR00000012568055
CGATCTCGCGGTGCCGAACCGCCTCGAAGCGAACGCCGATCCGGACGCGCAGATTGCGATGAACCTCAAGTTCGACTCGATCGATGACTTCTCGCCCGATGCGATCGTCGAGAAAGTGCCGGAATTGCGCCAGATGATCGCCCTGCGCGATGCACTGAAGGCGCTCAAAGGTCCGCTCGGCA
>NZ_JAQFVG010000279.1:1348-5011 GCF_029439455.1 Caballeronia sp. BR00000012568055
TTCAGGAATTGATCGAAGACGAAGGCGTGCGCGCGCGTCTGATGACCGAACTCGGCATCGAGGAAAAGTGACATGAGCGATCTGGAAAAACAACAGGACACCGTAGCACCCGAAGCCGATGCCAGCGTTTCGCTGCTCGATCAACTGATCGAGTCGGCGCGCATCAAGCCGGGCGACGAAGCGTATTCGATTACGCGTCAGGGTATTCAGGCCTTTATCGGCCAATTGCTTGAGCCGCAGAATGCGGTGGAACGCATCACGCAGGCGACCGTGGACAGCATGATCGCCGATCTCGACCAGAAGCTCTGCGCTCAGGTCGATGCGATTCTGCATCACGACGACTTTCAGAAGATCGAGTCGGCATGGCGTTCGCTCAAGTTCCTCGTGGACCGCACCAATTTCCGCGAGAACGTCAAGATTCAATTGCTCAGCGTGAGCAAGGGCAAGCTGCTCGAAGACTTCGAAGATTCGGCCGACATCACCAAGTGCGGTCTGTACAAGAATCTCTATACGGCTGAATACGGCCAGTTCGGCGGCCAGCCGTTCGGTGCGATCGTGGCGAACTACGAGTTCGGTCCGGGCACGCAGGACGTCAAGCTGTTGCAGAGCGTGGCGAGCGTCTCGGCGATGAGCCATGCGCCGTTTATCGCCGCTGCGGGTCCGCAGTTCTTCGGTGTTGACGGCTACGATCAACTGCCGAACCTCAAAGACCTCTCGTCGATTTTCGAAGGTCCGCAATACGTCAAGTGGAATGCGTTCCGCGAGTCCGAAGATGCGCGTTACGTCGGTCTGACGTTGCCGCATTTCCTGCTGCGCGTGCCTTATGGCGCAGATACGGTGCCGGCCAAGAAGTTCAACTACAAGGAAGACGTGTCGGGCGGCAACAGCCAGTTCCTGTGGGGCAATGCAGCGTTTGCATTCGCTTCACGCCTGACGTCGAGCTTTGCGGATTATCGCTGGTGCGCCAACGTGGTCGGCCCGCAAGGCGGCGGCACGGTGGGCGATCTGCCGGTGTACACGTATGAGTCGATGGGCGAGCTGCAAAACAAGATTCCGACCGAAGTGCTCATCTCCGAGCGCCGCGAATTCGAACTTGCCGAGCAGGGTTTCATCGCGCTGACCATGCGCAAGAACAGCGACAACGCCGCGTTCTTCTCGGCCAATTCCGCGCAGAAGCCGAAATTTTTCGGTAATACGAAGGAAGGTAAGGAAGCCGAACTGAATTACAAACTCAGCACGCAACTACCGTATATGTTCGTGGTGAGCCGTCTGGCGCACTACATCAAGGTGATTCAGCGCGAAAACATCGGTACGTGGAAAGAGCGCGTCGATCTGGAAAGCGAACTCAACACGTGGATTCGCCAGTACGTCGCGGACATGGACAACCCCGCCGAAGGTGTGCGCAGCCGCCGTCCGCTGCGTCAGGCGGAGGTTGCCGTAGCCGATGTGGAAGGCGATCCGGGCTGGTATCGCGTGGACCTGAAAGTGCGTCCGCACTTCAAGTACATGGGCGCTTCGTTCACGCTGTCGCTGGTAGGCAAGCTGGACAAGAAGTAAGCCGGTCGATGCTGCGAAGCACGCCATGTTTCATCTGTAACGCAACGCGGAAAAACTGAAACGAACCCGTAACGGTGACCCCGCAATATGTGAAACATGCGCAGCACACAGAAGAGCTGAGCAACAAGCCGCGGTCGATAAAGACCGCGGCCTGATCAAACTGAAGCGGCGTGCGTCTCACTACTTAGCGTCACACGCCGCATCGACTCCGTCATAGTTTGCTACCGAATATAAGGGGAATTACCATGCCGATGCCGTGCTACCTCACCCTCGAAGGCCAAAACCAAGGCAAGATCGAAGGCTCCGTCAAAGTTCAGGGCCACGAAGGAAAAATTCTGGTTCAGGCCGTTGATCACACCATCGAAATTCCGAAGAGCCCGCAAACGGGCCTGCCGACCGGCAAGCGCGTTCACGGCGCGATGACCGTCACCAAGGAAATCGACAAGTCCAGCCCGAAGCTGTATCAGGCGCTGACTTCGGGTGAACAGATGAAGACGGTTGGCCTCGAGTTCTATCGCATTTCGCCGAAGGGTACGGAAGAAAAGTACTACACCGCGAAGCTGGAAAACGCGATTCTGACGAACATGAAGTCGTGGACGCCGAACGCGCTGGACCCGATCAACAAGCAAATGGGCCACATGGAAGACCTGGCCTTCACGTACGAAAAGATCACGTGGACGTACGAGCCGGACGGTATCGAAGCCGAAGATTCGTGGCTCGCACCGAAGGCATAACGCACGGCTTACGGGAGTTAAGGTGAGAGAGCGCCGGTTGCTGGAACGAATCGCGATGTGGGGTGCGGGCGAACAACGCACCAACGAGATACAGGTAGACGTGCTCGTGTCATCCGTGATGAGTCACCTGAGCCGGTTGCTCAATACGCGGCAAGGCAGCGCGCAGATCGACCCGCTGTTCGGCGTGCCCGATTTCACCAATCTTGCCGGCACCACCGCGATGGGTTCCACGCGCGAGATCGAAGAAGAGATTCGCCGCATGGTCTTGCGCTACGAACCGCGCATCAAGTCGCCGCGCGTCACGCTCAATCGCGAAGAGACCGACGTGCTGGCCATTCGCTTCTCGCTCGAAGGCTCGCTGGAAGTGGATGACCGCGAAATTCCCTTGCGTATCTCCACGACCGTGGGCGCGAATGGCCGCGTCAGCGTCGGCTGATCATACGTTATACAGAATAATTTATTCCGGCATTCGTCGAAGCATTCACGCATGTTCAATCGATACTATCAGGATGAGCTGAACAAGCTGAAAGGCCTGGCCGGCGAGTTTGCGCGCGCGAATCCCGCTATTGCGCCGATGCTCTCGGGCACGTCCGCCGACCCGGATGTCGAACGCCTGCTCGAAGGCGTCGCGTTTCTTACCGGCCTCACGCGCCAGAAGCTCGACGACGAATTTCCCGAGTTCGTTCAGGAACTCACGCATCTGCTGTTTCCGCATTATCTGCGACCCGTGCCTGCTTCCACGCTGATCAGCTTCGCGACCAAAGGCCCGCGCGGGCAAGTCGCGCGTGTCGCTTCCGGCACCGAACTCGCATCCGTGCCCGTGGATGGCACCGCCTGCCGCTTTCGCACCACCGCCGATCTCGATGTCGAACCGCTGCGCATTGCCGAAGTCAATCTGCTGAGCCACGCGGGCGCTGCGCCCGTGCTGATGATCGACTTCGAAATGGATGGCGGCCTGAGCATCGCGCAATGGAACGGCGATTCGATCCGCTTGTTCCTCAACGGCGGTTATGTCGATGCAGCAAAACTGCTGCTGCTGTTGATGAGCCACGTCACCGATGTGCGTATTTCGAGCGGCAGCGGCGAGCGGCTTTCGCTGGGCGCGAAGAATATCCGCACCAGCGGCTTCGATGCCGATCTGCTCGCGTATCCGAGCCACGCATTGTCTGGATACCGAACGATTCAGGAGTTCTTCGCGCAGCCGGAGAAGTTTCTGTTCGTCGATATCGTTGGTTTGAAGCGCTGGACCGCGAACGCGAAAGGAACCGGCTTCAGCATCGTGATGACGCTCGATGCCTTGCCCGAATGGGTGCCGGAGATCAACGCGCAGAGCTTTATGCTCAACGTGGTGCCTGCCATCAACGTGTTCTCG
>NZ_JAQFVG010000280.1 GCF_029439455.1 Caballeronia sp. BR00000012568055
ATGGCATGATCGCGGTAGGCAATGCGCACAAGGACAAGGTCAAGCTGACTTTTCTCTACGGCGCAAGCTTGCCCGATCCCGACAAGCTCTTTAACGCAGGTCTCGACGGTAACGCGCGACGCGCAATCGACTGGCTTGAAGGCGACAAGGTCGATGCAGGCAAACTCAAGAAACTGATTCGCGCGGCGATCGCTTTGAATCAAGGCAAGTCGAAGAAAAAGGCTTAAGCGGCTGCCTTGCGCGTCAAGCATATTACTTTAACAAACCACGCAGAAAATCCCTCAAGCATTCTTACGCAAGCCACACGAAAGTCGTGCTGGCTTAGCGCATTCTTGCGGTCTCGTTGCGCATGTCTTACGTCCATGCGTCGAACGAATCGATCAAGACGCTTTAAGCATCCCTTAAGCGTCTCTTAAGCTTCTCGACCGCAGCCTTCAGTCTTGTGCTGTAACGAGCGCAACACGCGCACGACACGATGTCCGAGCCGACACGAGGAATCCTCATGCCTTGTCTCATCACGTTGATCGAAGTCGATTGTAAATTCGAGCATTCGTTCGAGTCGAACGAATGACGGCGCATTCGGTCTCGCTTATTACGTGGCTCGTGATCGGGCTGTGTTGCGTGTCGACGTGCTATGTGACCATTGCCGCGCTGGTGCATCCGGGCTGGCGTCGTAATGATCTGAATGCGCGGCGCAAGGCGTTGAATGAGGACGATGCCGCGTATCCGCCTGTCAGTGTGCTCAAGCCCTTGTGTGGGCTCGAACCGCGTCTCTATTTCAACCTGGAGACGTTTTGCGAGCAGATGTATCCGTCGTATCAATTGCTCTTTGGCGTGGCGAGCGAAGCCGATCCCGCTGCGCAAGTCGTGCGGAGACTGGCGCGGGCTTATCCGCAACTCGATATCGCGCTGGTGATCGCGGCGTCTTCGCATGGCAGCAATCGCAAGGTCGGCAATATGATCAACATGGCGGCGCACGCAAAGCACGATATCTTCGTCATTGCGGACAGCGATATCGCGGTCGAGCCGGATTATCTGATGCGCGTGACCGCACCGCTTGCAGACGAACGCGTGGGCGTTGTGACGTGTCTTTATCGCGGCCGTCGCGTGGGCGGATTCTGGGCGCGCTTCGGCGCGTTGTTTATCGATAAATGGTTTGCGCCTTCGGTGTATGTCGCCAACTGGATCGGTGTCAGCCGATTCGGTTTCGGCGCGACGCTTGCGCTTACGCGTGACACGCTCGTCAAGAGCGGCGGCTTTGAGGCCGTGCGTGATTGTCTCGCCGACGACTACTGGATTGCCGACCGTGTGCGCGCTTTGGGCCTGCAAACCGTGCTATCCGATGTAGTTGTCGCCACCGACGTGACCGAGCGCGATCTTGCCGCGCTATGGCGGCGCGAAACGCGCTGGCTGCGTACCATTCGATCGATCGATCCGCTGAGCTTCGCCTTTCTGTTCGTGACCTTCACCACGCCGTGGCTTGTCACAAGCGGCTTGCTGAGCCTCGTGTTCGATTCGAGCGGTGTAGACCTCGCTCAATCGACCGCAGACACCATCGTCGATCTGAGCAGTTCCTTCGGCCTGAGCGCGCGCTTGCTGTTGCACTGGCGCAGCGCGCGATCATGGCGTGCATTCTGGATCGACCTGCCGCTGATTCCTCTACGCGACACGCTGATGTGTCTGCAATGGCTCGCCGCGTGGTTCGGCTCCTCCGTCTTGTGGCGCGGCTTTCGCGTGCCCGTGGACGATACGCGTTCCATTCGCGGCGTGACGGATGCAGCGGACGCGTCCGATAGCTGACGTTTTAACTAAGGATATCGAATCATGATGCAAACGCTCTTTCTGCAAGCGCCTTCCTTCGACGGATTCGATGGCGGCGCGGGTTCGCGCTATCAGGCCAAGCGCGAAATACGTTCGTTCTGGTATCCGACATGGCTCGCGCAGCCCGCCGCCTTGATTCCGACCAGCCGCGTGCTCGATGCACCCGCCGATGGTTTATCGGTCGAAGCGACGCTCGATATCGCCGCGCGCTACGAACTCGTCATCATCCACACGAGCACGCCGTCGTTCCCAACCGATGCCTTGTTCGCGGAGAAGCTGAAGGCGCGCGTGCCTGCTATTCGCATCGGCATGGTCGGCGCGAAGGTTGCGGTCGATCCGCATAACTCGCTGATCGCAAGCGAGGCGATCGACTTCGTGTGTCGTGAGGAATTCGACCTCACGTGCAAGGAAATAGCGGAAGGCAAGCGCTTCGATTCGATACGCGGTTTGTCTTATCGCATGGCCGATGGTTCGATCGAACATAACGAAGCACGTCCGATACTGGAAAACATG
>NZ_JAQFVG010000281.1 GCF_029439455.1 Caballeronia sp. BR00000012568055
AAGGCTTGATCCTATAACCAGTGTGTTTGTACCACTGGCGAGTATCGACTGTGCCACACAGTCACTCCCCACTACTTCTTCCCAGATTGGTTGTAGCGCCCCAAAGCGATACAACAACAAGTCATGCCTGATGACCATAGCGAGTCGGTCCCACCCCTTCCCATCCCGAACAGGACCGTGAAACGACTCCACGCCGATGATAGTGCGGAGCTCCCGTGTGAAAGTAGGTAATCGTCAGGCTCCTCATGCTGCAAACAAAAACCCCATCCACACCCTGGATGGGGTTTTTGCGTTTTTGTTTTCTCTATAAGTGAGAGCATCGATTGTTTCGGGCCGTAAGAAACGCTTGACAACGATATGTTGTTGCCCCATAATCGATAGTTCTCTGCGGAGGGGTGCCCGAGTGGCTAAAGGGGGCAGACTGTAAATCTGTTGGCTTACGCCTACGTTGGTTCGAATCCAACCTCCTCCACCAGAATTCAAGCGGTAAGGGAATCCAAATCCTCGCGGGTGTAGCTCAATGGTAGAGCAGAAGCCTTCCAAGCTTATGACGAGGGTTCGATTCCCTTCACCCGCTCCAGTGTTGGTCTGTAGTGCCCATGTGGCTCAGTGGTAGAGCACTCCCTTGGTAAGGGAGAGGTCGGCAGTTCGATCCTGCCCATGGGCACCAGCTGTATCAGTCCTGTAAGTTGCGCGCGGCGCAAGGTGCGAAAATCCTGTTAGGAGTCGAAAATGGCCAAAGGTAAATTCGAGCGGACCAAGCCGCACGTGAACGTGGGCACGATCGGTCACGTTGACCACGGCAAGACCACGCTGACGGCAGCAATCACGACGGTTCTCACGCAGAAGTTCGGCGGCGAAGCCAAGGCGTACGACCAGATCGACGCAGCGCCGGAAGAAAAGGCACGTGGTATTACCATCAACACCGCGCACGTCGAGTACGAAACGGCTAACCGCCACTACGCACACGTTGACTGCC
>NZ_JAQFVG010000282.1 GCF_029439455.1 Caballeronia sp. BR00000012568055
GAAGCTGGTCCATCATTGACATTTCGTGCAGGCTCAATTCGACGGTCGGGTTCTCATCGCGGAAACGGCGAATGATCTTGGGCAGCATGCCGTACAGCGTCGAGCCAACAAAACCAATCGACAGACTACGTTCGATATTACCGACTCGCCGCGTCATGGATTCGAGTTCGGACGTCTGCGCAAGCAGTTGCGCCGCGTGCGAATAAAAGAACTTGCCGGTCTCGGTAAGCTTGAGCGGACGGGAGTTACGCTCAAGCAACTGCACGCCCAAGGTCTCTTCCAATTGCTGTATTTGTCGGCTCAAAGGCGGCTGCGCGATATGCAGCCGCTCAGCCGCGCGCGTGAAATTCCGCTCCTCGGCCACCGCGACGAAATAGCGAAGATGCCGCAATTCCATTCTCTATACCTCTCAGATATAGCCCGATACTAAATCAGTGTTGGACTAGGCGTTCTTGCGTCCATTATTCTGCATTCACACTCTGTTTCAGCACCCGATTATACCTATCACACATATGAGAGACGGGCGTGAAGCAGGGGTTTACCCCACCAAAAATAGAGAGATTCAGGAGCAGACAATGAGCGTGAACGTGTTCGATTCGAAAGACGTGCAGGACTTGCTTAAGGCGGCTTCCAATATCGCAAGCGAGGATGGCAATGCGCGCGCCAAGCAGATTACGCATCGTCTGCTAAGCGACCTCTTTAAGGCCATCGACGATCTTGACATGACGCCCGACGAAATCTGGGCGGGCGTGCATTACTTCAACAAGCTCGGTCAGGATGGTGAAGCCGCATTGCTCGCGGCCGGTCTCGGCCTGGAAAAATACCTCGATATCCGCATGGATGCTGCCGATCGCGAAGCGGATATCAACGGTGGCACGCCGCGCACCATCGAAGGTCCGTTGTATGTGGCCGGTGCGCCGGTGCAAGACGGCATGGCGAAGATCGATCTGAATCCGGATGAAGATGCCGGTCCGCTGATCATTCGCGGCACGGTCACGAGTCGTGATGGCAAGCCAGTGGCAAACGCCGTGGTCGAATGCTGGCACGCGAATTCGAAGGGCTTTTACTCGCATTTCGATCCGACCGGCGTGCAGGACGATTTCAATCTGCGTGGCGCGGTAAAGACGGGCGCGGACGGCAAGTACGAATTCCGCACGCTTATGCCAGTGGGCTACGGTTGCCCGCCGCACGGTGCGACGCAGCAACTACTCGACACCCTCGCGCGTCATGGCAATCGCCCGGCGCACGTGCATTTCTTCGTTACCAGCGACAACACGCGCAAGCTCACCACGCAAATCAATATCGAAGGCGATCCGCTGATCTGGGATGACTTCGCTTACGCCACGCGTGAAGAACTGGTGCCGCATGTCGTCGATAAAACCGGTGGCAAAGCGCTCGGTCTTAAAGATGACGCTTATAAAGAGATCCAGTTCGATATCGAACTGACTCCGCTGGTTCAGGGCAAGGATAACCAGCTCGTGCATCGTCCGCGCGTTTCAGTCTCCGCGTAATCACGCATCAAGAGCGGCGACGCAAACGTCGCTCGCCGCTCGAATCTCCGTACACATCAATCGAACCGACGCACGGGCTTCGCTTACGAAGCCCGCGTAGGGAGAGCACTCATGTCCGCAATCATCGATAAAACCCGGCAGTTGGATGAACTGCTTCACAACGCTGTTCAGGACGACAAAGAAAGTGGTGTATTCCGCTGCCGCCGCGACATCTTCACGAACGCCGATCTGTTCGAACTGGAGATGAAGCATATCTTCGAAAGCAACTGGGTGTATCTCGCACACGAAAGTCAGATTCCGAACAATAACGATTACTACACCACGTGGATCGGTCGTCAGCCCATTGTGGTGACGCGCGACAAGACCGGTGACTTGCACGCAGTGATCAACGCCTGCGCGCATAAAGGCGCGATGCTGTGCCGCCGCAAGCACGGCAACAAAGGCAGCTTCACGTGCCCGTTTCACGGCTGGACCTTTGCGAACACCGGCAAGCTGCTGAAGGTGAAAGACGAGAAAACCACTGAATATCCGGTGCAATTCAACAAGCAAGGCTCGCACGATCTGCGCAAGGTCGCGCGCTTTCAGAGCTATCGCGGCTTTCTGTTCGGCAGCCTGAATGCCGATGTCATGCCGCTCGAAGATTATCTTGGCGAGACCAAGGTCATCATCGATCAGATCGTGGATCAGGCGCCGGAAGGA
>NZ_JAQFVG010000283.1:0-891 GCF_029439455.1 Caballeronia sp. BR00000012568055
ATTTAGCAAAAGGCGACGCAGGAATTCTCTTTTGCAGCGCGGATGGCTTGTTTAGGAGTGAGGCTGCACCGAGAATCGCATCAACCTTCTCGGGCGCTCACATGCGTTATTCAAAACTCGCTCACGTTCGCGCCAACGTGATTCTGTTCGCGTTTTCACTTGCTCTTACCGAAGCCATCGCGCTGCTCTTGCTCGGCGTTTTCAGTCGATGCGATGCGTTGGAGTCGGACACCGTCCGGCTCGCGATACTCGTGGTCGCATTTGCGATCTGGCTATCGGTAAAGATCGAGGCGCGGGCGGCGTTTCTGCGCGCCATGTCCGATGACGAAGCGCGTCACGCTGCACGACCGTTATCCGCATGGCTGATTCAGTTTCACATCGAATCAACCAGGCAGCGTTGATATAAAACCCCGTTCTGGCTTTGCTTACCCGTAACGAGTCACGCGACCTTGTGTATGGCCGATTGCTGATAATTCTGGATACCTATCTTATCGATCAGCCCAATCTGTATTTCCAGCCAATCGATATGTTCTTCGGTCGCGTCCAGCAAATCGACAAGCAGCAACCGCGAGACAAAGTCCCGCACGGACTCGCAGTGCGTGATGGCCGCCTTGCATTGCGCCTGCGCAGCCTGTTCGAGCGCAAGATCGTTTTTCAAAGCTTCCAGCACGTCATTGCCGATATTGAGCGTATGAAGATCCTGCAAATTCGGCGTGCCGTCGAGCATAAGAATGCGCTCGATCAAACGGTCCGCATGAGTCAGTTCGTCCATCGACTCAGCGCACTCGTGCGTACCGAGTTCCTCGAAACCCCAATGCTTGTATAAACGACCGTGATGCAGATATTGATGCACCGCAGTCAGTTCGTTCTTGAGTTCCGCATTGAGCAGTT
>NZ_JAQFVG010000283.1:911-26814 GCF_029439455.1 Caballeronia sp. BR00000012568055
CTCGTTCCGTTGCGTTATCTGGACAGCATAGTCGTTTATAAAGATTGGCCTTGCAACGAGAAGCGTTACTGTCCGGAAATCTTCTGAGGGTAGACAAAAGCTGGGCGCGCCCGAGATAACGGATTTGTAATCGAGCGCTTGGATCAACCGCGTAGAATCGTCAGCTTAACAATTGAATGCGGTCTGCGGGGGCCGGGCATGCGCATACTGGTTGTCGAAGACGAGCAAAAAGCGGGCGTCTACATCAAAAAAGGCCTGGAAGAAGCGGGTTATCTGGTCGATGTCGTCGGCGACGGCGCCGAGGGACTTATTCTCGCCAAAGAAGAGAATTACGACGTCATCGTGCTCGATGTCATGCTGCCGAGCATGGACGGCTGGAACGTCGTGCGCAGCTTGCGCGAAACCAAGTCAACGCCCGTGCTATTTCTTACCGCGCGCGATGACGTGCAGGACCGCGTGCGCGGTCTCGAACTCGGCGCAGACGATTACCTTGTCAAGCCGTTTGCCTTCGTCGAATTGCTTGCGCGCGTGCGTTCCCTGGCGCGGCGCGGCCCGCCGCGCGAAAGCGATCTGATTTCGTTAGGTGACCTCGAAATCGATGTGACGCGCCGCAAGGTGCGCCGCGCGGGCAAGCGTATCGATCTGACGCCACGCGAATTCGCCTTGTTGCAACTGCTTGCGCGCCGTCATGGCGAAGTGCTGAGCCGCACGCAGATTGCATCGTATGTGTGGGATATGAATTTCGACAGCGATACCAACGTGGTCGAAGTCGCCATCCGCCGATTGCGCGCGAAGATCGACGACGACTTCGAGATCAAGCTTATTCAGACCGTGCGCGGCGTCGGCTATGTGATCAATACGCCCGGTCAAGATTGATGCGCACGCGTTCGCTCACCACGACGCTCGCGCTCGCGTTCGCTGCGACCACGCTTGCGGTATTCGCGCTGGTCGGCAGCTTCGTCTATCTCGCGCTGGCGCATCAGGTACGCGTGCAGGACGATCTGGATATCGTGCTTGCCACGCGTCATACGCGGCGGCTGGTCGATGAATTGCAGAGTTATGCCGATATCGAGCGCTATCGCGAGCGGCTCGAAAGTCAGGTGCTCGGCAATGGCGCGCTGTCGCTGAAGATTGTCGATGCCGCGCACAAACCGCTCGTGCAACACAATGTCGATGCCGCGCTCGCACAGGTCGCGCTGCCTTCGCCTGACGCGCATGCCGTGCCTGCGGGGGCGCAGATCACCGATCAGGCTATCGTCGATATGCACGAAGCCGATGGCGATCCGCTGCGCGTGCTGGCGGCCGATACGCGTCTGCGTGACGGTTCCGTTGCAACCATCGTCGTGGTGCGTGATATGCGCGACCGCTGGCTCTTGCTCGACCGCTATCGCGATCGTCTGCACTGGGCGGGCGCGATCGGCGTGCTGCTGACCTTTGCGATAGGCTTTTTTCTGGTGCGGCGCGCGCTCAAACCGCTGCGCAATATGGCGAACAGTGCAGCGACGGTGACCTCGGACAAGCTTCATACGCGCATTGCTATGGATAACGTACCAACTGAACTCGAACCACTGATCGCATCGCTCAATGGCATGCTCGCGGGACTGGAGCGCAGCTTTCAGCGCTTGTCTCAATTCACCGCCGATCTCGCGCACGATATGCGCACGCCGCTTGCCAATATGCGCGGCGCGACCGAAGTGGCACTGGCGCGGCCACGCTCGACCGACGAGTATCAGACGCTGCTGGCATCGAATCTGGAAGAGTGCGATCGCCTTTCGCGCATGATCGAAAACGTGTTGTTTCTCGCGCGCGCGGAGCATCCGCAATTCGCACGCCATTTGCGCGAGTTCGATGCAGGCGAGGAATTGCATCGGATTGCAGAGTATTTCGAAGGGCTTGCGGAAGATGCGGGCGTGAGAATCGCCGTAGAGGGTTCTGAACCGCTCAGTGCCGATGTCGAATTGTTCAGGCGCGCAGTGAGCAATCTGCTGGCCAATGCCGTTCGCTACACGCCGCGCGACGGCACCATCACGCTTTCCGTCGATGCAGACGCAACGTCTATACGCGTGTGCGTCGCAAACGAAGGCGTGCCGATCGAACCGTCGATGCTCGAACGTGTGTTCGACCGCTTCTATCGCGGCGATCCATCGCGCGGCGGCGCGGCGAGCGGATCGGCTGGACTGGGACTGGCTATCGTGCGGACCATCATGGAACTGCACGGCGGCCGAGCTCACGCCGAAAGCGATGCACGCAGCACGCGTTTCGTGCTGTCTTTTCCCAAAGCAATGCCGCGCACGTGACGCGCAAGATTTCAAACTTGTAACGTCCGCGTCAGCTTCTCAACAGCGCCCGGATTCCACAATGTCCTCAACGTCGCACACAACGAAGCGGCGTTCGGAGGGCAAGCTCCCTCCGCCATTCATCCGTGAATCAGTGAGGGAAACACCATGAAAAAGTTGATGTGCGTCGTGCTGGCAACCGCCACGCTGATGCCGTTCGCAGCGTTCGCTCAATCGGCGCTGGCGCATGTGACGCGTGCGCAGGTGCGGGCGGAGTTGTCGCAACTCGAAGCAGTGGGTTATCGCCCGAGCACGCATGACGCGGATTATCCGCAAGCGCTGCAATCCGCCGAAGCGAAGGTCGCGGCCATGAATGCGTATGGCGGCGCGAACAACAGCACGCAGGCAAGCGGCGCGTCATCGCAATGAAGCGATGGACCGCTTATGCGGGCGTGCTGATGTGGCTTGTGTGTGCATTGAGCTTCGTATCACACGATGCCTTTGCGCGCGATCACGGCCCGCGCTTTGCCAATTCATCTTCCAAGCCGAATTAATTTACTAAGGAATCCATCATGAAAAAGACTCTTCTTTTGCTTATCGCTTCGTTGACCGTTGGTTTTGCCGCGCAAGCTCAGGCGCAGACTCAATCGAATGGCCTCACGCGCGCCGAAGTCAAACAGCAACTCGTGCAGGCAGAAGCGCAAGGTCTGCTGCCCGCAAATGGCACGGACTATCCGCCCAGCGCACGCACCATTGCGCGCAACAAGGCGGCGTTCGCGGAGCAGCACGAAAGCAAGGGGGCCACGGCTTACGGCGGCGTCGCCGATACGCAGACCAATCACTGAGCAGTATGCGAACGAAAGCCGACATCAAGCCTTACGCGCTACCGGATGCCGAACTGATCGCGCGGCTCGGCACCGATCGCGCGTTCGCATCCGAATACGTGTGCGAAGCAATGCGCCGCCTCAACGACCCCGATGACTTCGGCGCTGCGCTCACCGCCTTGCGTGATGTCGCCAATGCAGCGGGTGGCGTCGGCGCGATCGCGCGGGCGGGCGGCGGAAGCAGGCCATCGATTTATCGGGCGCTTTCGCCGGGCGGCAATCCCACGCTCAAGACGCTGATCGCTTTGCTCAATACGATCGGGCTGCGACTGGCGATCGAAGTGAACGAGGGAGCTGCGCCGGATGTGCCGCCCATGTCGCGCGGACCCTATGCGCGCAGTAGAAAACGCGCTTAGCAAAGCCATTTTCTCTCGCGTCATAGCGAGTTTCATGCTTGTTTAAGGTTTATTTAAGGCTTATCTAAAGCGATAAAGTACCGACGCCATGCCATTGAGATCGAGCCGGCGTTCGGTAATGGGGCTGCCTGCCGCGTAGCGCTGAAGCCGCCCTACGACCATCACGAGGTTCGCGGACCAGTGCTTGTCGAACGTATAGGTGCCGTCGATGTTGAAGTGCACATCGCGCAGGCCGGATGACGTGTTGTATTGCGGCAGACCCGAAGCCAGGCTTTGCTGCTGATCGACGCCAAAGAAGGTGCGCGTGTACGTGGCATTCGCCCAGGTCAGCCCCGGACCCATCGAAATAAGCGCTTTTCCGATTGGCGCGGACACGAGCAGGTCCGCCATCGCCGTCAAACCCTGACCCGTTCCGCCGATATCCTGATACACCGCCGCCGCGCCCGTGAACGCCCAGTAGGTGTAATCGCCAAATAGACGCAGTTTCGGCCCGTAATGCACATCGGGCAGACCTTTGAGGCGGGCATCGTCGGAAGCGGAGCGGGATTGAAAGTCGAAGCTCAGCGAAGCGCCGAGATGATAGTTCTCGCTGCGCAAAACGTTCACGCCGAGCACGTCCGGCCCTTGCGAGAACACGCGGTCTTTCCACGAGATGTCCTGCACCGGAAACGGCAGCACCTGCAAACGCGAGGAGCCAGGAAACTCCGGAAAAATATACATGCCCGGTCCGACAGAGATTTTCCAGTCGCTTTCCGCTTGCGTGTCGGCGGCATGTGCGGTGCACGCGAGGCCCATCAAAACGCCTGTTATCAGCGCTTTCATGCTTTGCCCGCCACCGTCGCCAACTGGCGCAGACGCCGGGCAAGCGCGCGCGAAACGACCGGCGTCGGCGCATGATTCGTTGCAGATGCAGCCGCGCTTTCACGCAGAAACAGCGCACATTCGCGCGCCACCACTTCACGTTCGTTGTCGGACGTAATCATGTGATAGGAGTCGTCGAGCCAGATGGTGCGAAGAAACGATGCCCCTACGTTATTCGCCACCGCGCGCGCATTATGCGGGCTGGAGGTCTCATCGTCGATGGCGTGAATGATGAGGCAATCCGTACCGATGCTCTTGAGGTGCTTGCGCACGTGCGCAGCCAGACGGCTCGCTTCGTGCAGCGCGGGCATGGCGATCGACGCAGGACCGACTTCGCTGATCTCGTTCTTCTGCATCGCGCGGGCGATCTTCGAGCGCAGCGCCTCGTTTTTCAGGCCATAAGGCTCGTGCTCGCGATAGCGGTAGCGCGAGCGCATCGGCGTGTAATAGACGTAATCGAGCAGGAAGCGATACCACGGGATCGCCCAGCCGTCGTAGTTCAGCGTGATCGACAACAGCAGCAGGGCGCGCGCGGCGGGGCGGCGTTGTGCGACTGCGGCGGCGAGCGTTGCGCCCATGGACAGGCCGCAGACGGAGACATGTTTGTAGCGTGCGCTCAGTGCATCGAACTCGGCGACGGCGGCATCGATCCATTGTTCCATCGTGGCGTGGCCGGTGCCGGCGCTATAGCCCGGCAATTCGGGCGTATGCGTGGCAAAGCCTTCATCGCCGATAAAACGCGCCAGAAAGCGCAGTTCGAGCGGCGAACTGGAAAGACCGTGCAGCAGCAGAACCGCGTGATCCTGGCTTTGCATCGTCGAAAATTGCGGCACGTTCATAGTTATTCTTCTGCTCGCAGAATCAGAAATTCACCGGAGGGCGTGGTGAATCGCTCGCATACACATTCGACCGGCCGCCAGTCTTCCGGCCCGGAAACAAACCGCAAACGATGTCGTCCCGGCAACATGCGCGCGCTCATCTGCGCGAGATCTTCCTGATGCACCTGTGCGTGCATCGCGCCGAAAGCGAGGCCCGTGAGGAACGATTCATCATCGATCACGCCGCCCGAGCTTGCAGCCGCTACGGTCGCAACGAAGCTCGCGGTCGGTGCACTGGCGATTGGATCGAGCGCCTTGATCAGAATCAGCGCGTGGTTGTACTGCGCGATGTGATGCAGCATGCGGTGCATCTCGTCGGTCGCGCGGCGCGCGAGCAGGCGTTCGTTATCGTGCCGCAGCAGCATTTCATAGCGCGACTGCGCGACCGCAGCCAGCAATTCCGCGCGATACTGCGCGCGCCGCAGCCGCTCGACCAGCGTAATGACGACGATGGTGATAAGCGGATACGAAACCAGCAGCTTGATATCCGCGCCATCGATCACATCGATACGTCCGTACGGCGGCACGAACAGATAGTCCGCGAGACACAGGCCGGTGATCATGACGCAGATAGCCGGACCCAGCCCGCAGTAATACTCCACGAGCACGGCGGCGATCAGAAACGCGGTGCCCGGCATGATCGGGCCGAGCAACGGATGCAGTATGGTCCGGATGGTCGCAGCGGCGACGAGCGCGCCCGCAGCGACGATCCACCTGTTACGACCCCGTGACGCCCATCGGCGAGAATTTCTTACTTCCATTTGTATGACACGAATGCTGGTTTCGCCTGACTAACGGCTTTTTGCGAGCGACACTTTAGGATCGTGACCAGAGGGAGACTACAGAAGTTCAGTCAACACGGTGAATCGGAGCACTATGTTTCGGCTCATGGTGACGGAAATCGTCTCTATACTGGCGCGCACTGGCTTATCAAACGCTTATCCGATCGCTATTCAATCGCTATTCAATCGCGCCTTTTACGTCCGAGACACTGCATGCGTTTGCTCTATCACGCCGTACGTTTGGCACTGGCTGCGTATCTGATCGCGGCGCTCGCGCTTTATCTGATGCAGGACCGCATGCTGCTGCCTTCGACGCCCGAGGCGCCCGATCTGCGTACCGCGCAGCATACGGGCGATACGATCGCGCAATGGACGGCGAACGGCGAATATGCGGGTTATGTCGTCACGCCTGCGGGCAATCGCAAGCGCGGGACGTTCATCGTATATCACGGAAACGAGGAGTCCGCCGAGACGAAATTACCGCTTGCCGATGTGTTCGTGCATGCGGAATATCGCGTGGTGATTGCGGAATATCCGGGGCACGGCAATCGTGCGGGCGCGCGCACCATGAAGGCGGCGGTCGCGGCTTCGCGTCAGGCGCTGGCCGCTACGCTGGCGCAGTGGCCGGAACCGGTGTGGCTGGTGGGCGAATCGCTGGGCGCGGGCATGGCGGCGCAAGCGGTGGAGGGCAACGAGTCGAAGATTGCCGGTGTCGTGCTGATTACACCGTGGGATTCTCTGAGCGACGTCGCTGCCGAAAAGTATCCGATTTTCCCTGTGCGCTGGATGCTGCACGATCGCCTGGATTCGGTCGCGGCGGTGTCGCATTACGGCGGGCCGGTGGTGATCGTGGGTGCGTTGCAGGACACGCTGATTCCCGTGACGCACGCCGAACGCTTCGCCAAAGAGCATGAGCACGCCCGCTTTATGCTGCTGCCGACGGCCGATCACGATAGCTGGTTCGAAGCGATGACGCAGTCGCAATGGCAGGAAGTATTAAGCTGGCTGGACGCGAGCTGATTTATTCTGGAATCCTGTATAATTTTCGTCGCTAGCAATCTCCGATCCCGACAAATAGGAAGTGACGGATCATTGCTCCGCACCGCCGTTAGCGATACTCTTGAAGCCATCGTCGAATGCCGGTCATCGGGAGACAAGCGTTGGTCAAGCATGCGTGGGCTTTAACCTGCATTCTCGCCTTGAGCGCCTTGCTCGGCGGATGCAACAAGGACGGATCGAAGACTGCGGCCAAGGACGCGGGCGCATCGGCGAGTGCGCCGGTCGAGGCGGCGTCGGGCGCAAGTGCCGTGATTGCCGCATCGGCCGTGAAGGCGGGTGCGCCCGCTACCATCACGAAGGCGCAATTGCCGGGCGAAGCCGCCGAGACCTTGCGTCTGATCAAAGCGGGTGGGCCGTATCCGTTCGGCGAAGACGGCGTGTTGTTCCGCAATAGCGCAACGCTTTTGCCCGAGCATCCGCGCGGCTATTACCGTGCTTACACGGTTCGCACGCCGGGCGCGAAAGATCGCGGCTTGCGGCGCATCGTGTGTGGCGGCGCGCGCAAGCAGATCGGCGAATGCTATTACACCGACGATTACTACGTCAGCTTCAAACGTATCGCTGAATGAGGCTTGGGAAAGGGGGCCGCAGTCGCACCGGCTCTATCGCCTTTCCTGCTGGCTTCCCCGATACAACTCCCGAATTGGCTGTCACGCAGATGGACGAAGTCACGCAGCAGAACGCGGCGCTGGTCGAACAGGCTTCGGCGGCGGCGCAGGCTTTGTCGGAGCAGGCGGGTTCGTTGCGCGATACGGTGGCGGTGTTCAGGTTGCAGGCTGCGTGATATCGCGTGCGTTCAAGGTATCGCGCGGCTGTGTCGTTATCCATGAACGATCAAGCGAACCCGAACTGCCATGAGACTCAAAGCCGGACTGGCGATGCTGCTGAGCGCATCGATGTTGGCGGGCTGCGCAAGCGGCCCTGATGTGCGTACGACTTCGTACCGGCGGCAGCAGCCGACGCCGGTGCGAAGCCTGCTGATCGTCGTTGATGACAGGCTGTTCGAACGCGCGCACTTGAAGCGTGAGGGCGGGCACTTTACGAGTTCGCTCGGCGGCACGCTCAAAAATACAGCTGGTTCGATTCCCGTTGCGCTGTTGCAGATCGACTCCGAAGCCGACGCGCGCACGCTGCCTCGCACGCTTCTGGCCACGCACGCGACACAGATCATGACCGTGACCGCCGTGAGCACGCGAGCGAATTTGCGCGGCTACGCAGAAGCCACGTGGCAACTGACGCTCTCCGATGTCACGGCGACGCTCGTTCCGGACGAACACGATGCATCGCAAATGAATACCCGCGTAGAAACGCGGCCGTTCTATCAGCAGGAAATCGACACGATTCTCTGGAAAGGGCTGGACGCGCTGATCGGCGGCACGGAGAAGAATGGGGAAGCGATGGGTCAGGCGATCGCTGCGCGTCTTCGTGCGGACCATGCATTGCGGCCGGACCCGTCCGTCAGTGCGGGCATCGTTTCGACGCGCTGAAGCATACGCGCGTCATCCTCGGCGCGTGAATAAAATCATCACGGATTGCTAACTATTCGACTGACGCGCGACTTCCGAAGCGAAGCGCGCGATGCCAGTCGAATTGCAAACCGAATCTCCCGGGTCAAACCCCGCCACACGCCATTCGATGGCAGTGGCCTGCATGACTTTGCATGCCGAAAACCACTGCCGGCATCGATCTATCCTTGATGTCTTGTATAAGACATAAGACATAAGACATTTGACAATTTCGGCACATCGGCATTAAAATCGCGCCAAAGCAACGCCCCGGAACAGTCTCAGTGTGTCTGGAAGTCCTCCCCTGAAACGCAAACCAACGGTCCCCCAATGCTTGAAAACTTTCGCGCTCACGTAGCCGCACGCGCCGAACTCGGCATTCCCCCGCTCCCGCTGACGGCCCAGCAAACCGCCGAACTGGTGGAATTGCTCACCAACCCGCCAGCGGGCGAAGAGCAGACGCTGCTCGACCTCATCACCAACCGCGTGCCCGCAGGCGTGGATGACGCCGCCCGCGTCAAGGCCGGTTTCCTCGCTGCGGTCGCCAAGGGCGAAACGGCATGCGCGCTGATCTCGCGTGCGCGCGCCGCCGAACTGCTCGGCACCATGCTGGGCGGCTACAACATTCAGCCGCTGATCGAACTGCTGTCGGACGCTGAAGTCGCGCCCGTCGCGGCGGACGCGCTGAAGAAAACCCTGCTGATGTTCGACCAGTTCCACGACGTCAAGGAACTGGCCGACAAGGGCAACGCCCACGCGCGCGCCGTGCTGCAAAGCTGGGCCGACGCCGAATGGTTCACGAGCCGCCCGGAAGTGCCGCAAAGCCTGACCATCACCGTATTCAAGGTGACGGGCGAAACCAATACCGACGACCTCTCGCCGGCCCCCGACGCCACCACGCGCCCGGATATCCCGCTGCACGCGCTGGCCATGCTAAAGAACGCGCGTCCGGGCATCACGCCGGAAGAAGACGGCAAGCGCGGCCCGGTGAAGTTCATCGAATCGCTGAAGGAGAAGGGCCATCTGGTCGCCTACGTGGGTGACGTGGTCGGCACCGGTTCTTCGCGCAAATCGGCCACCAACTCGGTGCTGTGGTTCACGGGCGAAGACATTCCGTTCATCCCGAACAAGCGCTTTGGCGGCGTGTGTCTCGGCAGCAAGATCGCGCCGATCTTCTACAACACCATGGAAGACGCGGGCGCGCTGCCCATCGAACTCGATGTATCGCAGATGGAAATGGGCGATGTGGTCGAACTGCGCCCCTACGAAGGCAAGGCGTTGAAGAACGGCGAAGTCATCGCCGAATTCCAGGTCAAGTCCGACGTACTGTTCGATGAAGTGCGCGCAGGCGGCCGTATTCCGTTGATCATCGGTCGTGGTCTGACGGCGAAGGCGCGTGAAGCGCTGGGTCTGCCGGCATCGACCTTGTTCCGTCTGCCGCAACAACCGGCGGCGAACAGCAAGGGCTTTTCGCTGGCGCAGAAGATGGTTGGCCGCGCATGCGGTCTGCCGGAAGGCGAAGGCGTGCGTCCGGGCACCTACTGCGAACCGAAGATGACCTCGGTCGGCTCGCAGGACACCACCGGCCCGATGACTCGCGACGAACTGAAGGACCTCGCCTGCCTCGGCTTCTCCGCCGATCTCGTGATGCAGTCGTTCTGCCATACCGCTGCTTATCCGAAGCCGGTGGACGTGAAGACGCATCAGACGCTGCCGAACTTCATCAGCACGCGCGGCGGCATCGCGCTGCGTCCGGGCGACGGCGTGATCCACTCGTGGCTCAACCGCATGCTGCTGCCGGATACGGTCGGCACGGGCGGCGACTCGCATACGCGTTTCCCGATCGGCATCAGCTTCCCGGCGGGTTCGGGTCTGGTGGCGTTCGCCGCAGCCACGGGCACGATGCCGCTGGATATGCCGGAATCGGTGCTGGTGCGCTTCAAGGGCAAGATGCAACCGGGCGTCACGCTGCGTGACCTCGTCAACGCCATTCCGCTGTACGCCATCAAGCAGGGCATGCTGACGGTCGCCAAGCAAGGCAAAAAGAATATTTTCTCGGGCCGCATTCTCGAAATCGAAGGTCTGCCGGACCTGAAGGTCGAGCAGGCGTTCGAGTTGTCGGATGCATCCGCCGAACGTTCGGCTGCCGGTTGCACGGTGCATCTGAACAAGGAACCGATCATCGAATATCTCAACAGCAATATCACGCTGTTGAAATGGATGATCGCGCAGGGTTATCAGGATCCGCGCAGCCTGCAGCGCCGTATCAAGGCGATGGAACAATGGCTCGCCGACCCGCAATTGCTCGCACCGGATGCAGACGCGGAATACGCCGCCGTGATCGAAATCGATCTGGCCGATGTGCATGAGCCGATCGTCGCCTGCCCGAACGATCCGGACGATGTGAAGACGCTGACGGACGTGGCGGGTGCGAAGATCGACGAAGTGTTCATTGGGTCGTGCATGACGAATATCGGCCACTTCCGCGCGGCGTCGAAGCTGTTGGAAGGCAAGCGCGATATTCCGGTCAAGCTGTGGGTCGCGCCGCCGACCAAGATGGACCAGAAGCAACTGACCGAAGAAGGCCACTACGGCGTGTTCGGCACGGCCGGTGCTCGCACCGAAATGCCGGGCTGTTCGCTGTGCATGGGCAATCAGGCGCAGGTGCGTGAGGGCGCAACGGTCATGTCCACGTCCACGCGTAATTTCCCGAATCGTCTGGGCAAGAATACGAACGTGTATCTCGGCTCGGCGGAATTGGCGGCAATCTGCTCGCGTCTGGGCAAGATTCCGACCAAGGAAGAGTACATGGCCGACATGGGCGTGCTCACCGCGAACGGCGACAAGATCTACCAATACATGAACTTCGATCAGATCGAAGACTTCAAGGAAGTGGCAGATACGGTGCAGATGTAAGCACGTCGTTATGTCTTATGAAAGCGCCGCGAGCTTCATGCTTTGCGGCGCTTTTTTTGTATGGAAAGCAGGTCTATCAATTACCGATTCCGAAAACTTCATCGGTAAAAGTGCGGATATGTGGGCTTGCTAACACTTTGTTGCACTTTGTTTCATCTGGCCGAGAGCCTTTTCCAGCAAGGCTTTGCGGGATGCAGTAGTGTTCGAAGGCAGTTACGCGCTCACCGGGTCCATGAAGAATTCAAACCATCGACCGTTAAAGGATTCAACAGCTTAGGAGCGGACCAAAATGAAGATCGATTCCAGCATCAACACGCTTGCCACGACTCAGACGAACGCCACGCGCGCCACCAACAAGGTCGATGCAGCCGATGCCCTCGGCGCGGTTCAGAAAACCAGCGCTGCCAGCTCGACGGTGAGCCTTTCTTCGACGTCGGCGCTGCACGCAGCGAAGACGTCCGATATCGATACGGCAAAGGTTGACGCAATCAAAGCCGCACTGCGCGACGGCACGTACAAGATTGACTCGGGCAAGATTGCCGACGGCATTCTCGGCGATGCGAAAGATTTGCTGAGCGCCAAGGCAAGCTAATAAGCAGGCTGATTTATTTCGCGCTGTCGGTCAGCGCGGGCCGGTAATACTCCGGCCAATGTATTTTGACCAGCTCACGCGTGGCCGAGTAACCGTGACAACTGTCGATCTTCGAAGGCTTGCCGTCGCTATTGCGATGTTGGAGGCTCGAAGCTCGCAAGCCCACCATGCCCTGAATGGCGGCAGTGGCGAGCGGCGTCAGTAATTCCTTCAGATGCGTGCACGTATCGCAGTTCGGCAGCATTGCGCGGACCTTGCTGTTCCATCCCGCACCGATCTGCACGCCGATCAGCGCATTCAGCGAGTCGCCGCCACCGGGACACGAAGCATAAGGATGCGAGGCCATGAAAGTCTCGACGCCGCGCACGATCATGTCGATATCGAAGATCAGCGTCACGCGCATATCGTGAATGGGCGAGCCGGCGGCAAACGTCAGATCGCCCGCGTCGGGCTTTAAATCATGCGACTTGGTATCCGTCAAATGAGCGCTGGCTTCGAAGAGGCCGTCGCTGCGCTTACACACTCGCATATCGATCTGGCGATGGTGAAGCGGTTCGCGTGTGACAGGCTCGGCTGACATTCAAAACCTCGTGCTATCGGATGGGTCGATCGCTGATTTTAACGCATCGCATGCCCATGCTTTTTCCGTCATGGCGAATAGTCAAGACTCCGTATCAAATCCGTTTTACGCGATACAGCCCGAACATCTTCCGGTCTTCGAATCCCAGCCGATGATAAAGCCCGATAGCCGACGCATTGTCGTCGCGCACATGAAGAAACGGCACGTCACCGCGTAATCTGATTTCGCGGCGAAGAATATTCATCAGGCGGCCCGCGAGTTTGCGTCCGCGATATTCATCGTCCACACACACGGCGCTGATTTCGACGAAGCCATCGAGCGTCATCCGCTCACCGGCCATCGCGATCAGCCGTCCCTTGTCTCGAACGCCGATGTAATGGCCCGTTTCGACCGTGCGTATCGCGAAAGGGCCGGGGTTGGTTCGAAGCGCGAGATCGAGCATCTCGGCGGCGTTGCTCGCGCTCAGGCGTTCCACGTCGCTCACATCGCCCAGTTCTGCGACGCCTGCATCGACCATTTGCATGGCATCGAACAATTTCTCGATGTGCAGGCCATCGACGGCGGGCAGCGCGGTCACGCTTTGCACGGCCACCGACTCCTCTGGCGCAAGCAACCGGCCGAGCCGATGCAGCGCTTCCGGCGTCATGCGTTCGACCGCCGCGAACGGCGCGACGGCTGGATCGTAGCGGCGCGCGGGACCGTCGCCCAGCGCGAGATGAGCCTGTTTCGTGGTCAGCGCCGCCCACGCGGGATTGTCGAGAAGCGTCGAATCGATAGCGTTCATTTTTACTCCAGGCTTCAAGAGTGGCATCGCCCGAGCGATGCCAGCGGTGCCATTAAGTTAGCTTACTTGCCCTGAATCAGCATGCCGAGCGGCGCAAGCGGCCCCAGCGGCATGAACTCGTATTCGGCGATGCCTTCTTCCACGAGCGGCAACGCACCGGTCGCGGCTTTGGCTTCATCGAGCGAATCGACATTCATCAGAAAGACCACGCCGGGTTTGTCCGAGCGATACCAAAACTGTTCGATCTTCGCATCGAGATAAAGCTTGAGCGTGGCGGGCACTTCGCGCGGCATGATCTGGGCGCGCAGTTCCGGCGTCACCGGTTTGACGATATTTCCAATGGCGAGCACTTTCATTTTCTGACTCCTTGACGGGGATATCGGTTGAGGGACAACGGCGTCAAGTCTAGTGTTGCAAGCGTTGACACGGTACAGGCATAAGCGCCAACTTTGTCGTCATTCACGCCAACGGCACATACGCGGCGGATTTCGCTGCTAAAGTCGTGAATGTCCACTTTATGGGTATTCACGCCATGCGTATTTCCGTGCTCGCACTCGACGGCCTGTTCGATACCGGCCTCTCCGTGACGCTCGATGCCCTGAACGCCGCCAACGCCTTGTCGAAGGGCATGATGGGCGGCACGCCGCGTTTCGATGTTTCCGTGGTCGGCGTGCGCAAGCGGGTGCGCTCGCGGCACGGCATGTCCATTCCTGTCGAATCCATCAGACCGAGGCCGAAGCCGGATTGGGTCATCGTTCCCGCGATCGTGAAGACGAACCCGGACGAACTGATCGAAACACTCGCGCGTCCTGACGTGATCGACGCGCATGCGCAGCTTCTGGCGTGGCACGCGGCGGGCGTACGCATCGGCGCATCGTGTCTGGGGACGTTCATCATCGCCGAAGCGGGCTTGCTCGATGGCCGCGAAGCGACCACCAACTGGGGACTTGCGCCGCTGTTCCGGCAACGCTATCCGCGCGTGCAACTGAACGAATCGCGCATGCTGGTGCCGTCGGATATCGGCGTGACGGCGGGCGCGGCGATGGGCCATCTCGATCTCGCGCTATGGCTGATCCGAACCGCAAGCCCGGAACTGGCGGCGCTGGTATCGCGTTATCTGTTGGCGGATATTCGCTCGTCGCAGGCGGCTTACATCATCCCGAATCATCTTGCACAGGCCGATCCGCTGATTCAGCGTTTTGAGCAATGGTCGCGAAAAAACCTCCGCGCGGGCTTTTCCTTGCAGGATGCCGCGAGCGCGCTTGCCACCAGCACGCGTTCGTTGCAGCGTCGTTGTCAGGACGTATTGGGCAAGTCTCCGCTGGCGTATTTTCAGGATCTTCGCGTGGAACACGCGCAATCGCTGATACGCGGCGGCGGCCACGATCTCGAATCCATCGCGGCGGAAGTCGGGTATAGCGATGGCGCGACTTTGCGTTCGTTATTGCGTCAACGTTTGGGCCGAGGCGTGCGCGACTTGCGTGCCGATCTGCTGTGAAAAGCGCCGCACCGTGCGTCGGGAAACTACGTAGAAAACACTTCACAAACGGAAAGCATTCAGAAGGGGACGTTTTTCTATACTCCGTGACATACCAAAGACGCCTGCATTCAAGGCGTTTCGGCTGTTCAGGAGACTTTTCGATGGCCCGATTCACGCGTGCGCTGATCTGCATGACCACGCTGTGGCTCGCGCAGTCGATGCATATCGCGCACGCGGAACCGATCCGGCTGATGACCGGCGGCGCGGCCAAGCTGATCTATCTGCCGGTGATGCTGGCCGACCGGCTCGGCTATTTCCGCGAACAAGGGCTGGATGTGCGCGTGCTGTCGTCGCCTGCGGGCATCGATACATCGACCGAGCTCGTCGCCGGGGCGATTCAGGGCGCCGTCGGTTATTACGATCACACCATCGGCTTGCAGAGTCGCGGGCTGGATGTGCAATCAGTCATCGTGCTGGGGCAATCGGCGGGGCTGATCGAATTGGCGAGCAGCAAGCGCACGATGCGCAGCATGGCCGATGCCAAAGGTCGCAAGCTCGGCGTTACCGGCTTCGGTTCATCGACGTATTACCTGACGCGCTATCTGGCCACGCGCGCGAATGTTCCCGCCGACGCTTACACGGCGGTTCCGCTCGCGACCGAAGCCGCGTTCGAGCAAGCGCTCACCAACGGCGATGTCGATGCCGGCATGACCGAAGAGCCGACTGCCACGCGTTTGCTCTCGCGCGGCGCGGCGCGCACGCTGGTCGATCTGCGCAGCCCCGCCGATACGCGCGCGCAACTCGGCGGCTCCTACGTCGGCGCGTGCATCTACATGCGCCGCGACTGGATCGACGCGCATCCGGACGATACGGCGCGGCTGGTGCGCGCGGTGCTGGCGGCGCTGCGTTTTATCCAGACGCACAGCGAACAGGAAGTCGAAGCGGCGATGCCTGCATCGCTCAAAGGTGACGATGCCGCGATGTACCGGCGCGCGCTCACGGTCATGAAGCCCGCGTTCTCGCCCAACGGCCGCATGCCCGCCGATGCACCCGCGACCGTGCTGAGCGTAATCGCCTCGGTCGATGCCGATGTATCGCGCCGTCATATCGATCTGGCGCGAACCTGGACCGACCGTTTCGTCGCGCAGGCGCAGTAAAGACAAAACCACGGAGACATGCTGATGCGAGCCATCCAGATTCATGAATACGGCGGCCCGGAAGTGCTGCGCCGCGTCGATATCGACGTGCCGAACCCGGGGCCGGGCGAGGTGCTGGTGCGCGTGGTGGCGGCGGGCATCAACTTCATGGACGTGCATACGCGGCAAGGCAAATATCGCAATTCGCGCACGTATCCGGTGCGGATTCCGTGCACGCTCGGCATGGAGGGCGCGGGGGAAGTGGTGCAAACCGGCGCGGGCGTGACATCGTGCAAAAAGGGCGATCGCGTGGCGTGGTGCATTTCGTGGGGCGCGTATGCCGATTACGCCATCGTGCCCGCCGCGCGCGTCGCTCGCATTCCGGACAGCATTGCGTTCGATGTCGCTGCCGCCGCGATCTTTCAAGGCTCGACCGCGCACTATCTGCTGGACGATGTAGCCAAGCTCGAAGCAGGCATGACGTGTCTGGTGCACGCGGCGTCGGGTGGTATCGGCCAATTGCTGGTGCAACTGGCCAAGCGGCGCGGCGTGGAAGTGTTCGCGACCACGAGTATGCCGGATAAGGCGGCGATTGCGCGTGCGCGCGGCGCGAATCACGTGCTGCTGTATGAGAACGGCGGGTTTGCCGATCGCATTCGCGAACTGACGGACGGGCGCGGCGTGGACGTGGTATTCGATGCCGTCGGCAAGACCACGCTGCGCGACAGCTTCCGCGCGACGCGCACGCGCGGTCTGGTCGTGAACTACGGCTCGGCCACCGGTCCGATGAACGATCTCGATCCGTACGAACTCGGCGAAGCCGGCTCACTGTTTCTTACGCGCCCGCGTCTTGCCGACCATCTCGCCGATGCCGCCACCGTGCAGCGCCGCGCCGACGATGTGTTCGCCGCCATCGAACAAGGCGCGCTGCGCATCGAAATCAATGGCCGCTACACGATGGACGATGTCGAGCAAGCGCACGCCGCGCTCGAAGAACGCCGTCAGTCGGGCAAAGCGGTGATGGATATCGCTTAAAAGCCGCAAGCAAACAAACCTTTTTATGTCCGGCGACACGACGTGCCGCCGGTTGACGCAACTCGTCCTTCATTCATCAGAGGACCTTATGAACTCCGATACACAACATCGTTCCGAATCGCCGTTTCGCGCGGTTTTCCGCGTGGTCAGCGGCAATTTCCTGGAGATGTACGACTTCACCGTCTACGCCTATTACGCAAGCGCCATCGCGCATACGTTCTTTCCGGCGGAAAACGAATTCGTATCCTTGCTGCTCGCGCTGTCGGTATTCGGCGCGGGTTTCGTGATGCGTCCGATCGGCGCGCTCGTGCTCGGCGCTTACGTTGACCGTCACGGACGGCGCAAAGGCCTGATCCTTTCGCTTTCGCTGATGGCCGTCGGCACCGCGTGCGTGGCCTTCGTCCCCGGCTATTCGACGATAGGACTTGCCGCGCCCGTGGTCGTGCTGATCGGCCGATTGCTGCAAGGCTTTTCCGCTGGCGTGGAACTGGGCGGCGTGTCCGTGTATCTCTCGGAAATCGCCACGCCCGGCAAGCGCGGATTCTTCTGCTCGTGGCAATCGGGCAGTCAGCAGGTTGCGGTGATCGCGGCGGCATCGCTCGGCGTGTTGCTGAACCAATTGCTCCCGCCCGGCGATGTCAACGCGTGGGGCTGGCGCATTCCGTTTCTGGTCGGCTGCCTGATCGTGCCGTTCCTGTTCCTGATTCGCCGCACGCTGCGCGAAACCGATGAATTCGCCGCGCGCAAGCATCATCCGCGCATGGGCGAAATCATGATGTCGATGGTGCAGAACGCGGGGCTGATTTTCGCGGGCATGGGTCTGGTGGTGATGACCACGGCATCGTTCTATCTGATTACCACGTACACGCCGACCTTCGGCAAGACCGTGCTGCATCTGTCGTCGATGGACTCGCTGATCGTGACCGTGTGCGTCGGGGTATCGAATCTGATCTGGCTGCCGATTTCCGGTGCGGTGTCCGACCGCGTGGGCCGCCGCCCGATTCTGCTGATTTTCACGCTGCTGACCATCTGCACCTCCTATCCGGCGATGCAATGGCTGGTTTCCGCGCCCTCGTTCGAGCGTTTGCTGCTGGTGGAACTGTGGCTCTCGGTGCTCTATGCGTGGTACAACGGTGCGATGGTCGTCGCGCTCACGGAACTGATGCCCGCGCACGTGCGCACGACCGGCTTTTCGATGGCCTACAGCCTCGCCACGCTGGTCGGCGGTTTCACGCCCGCCATCTCGACGTCGCTGATCCATTTCACCGGCGACAAGGCCGCGCCGGGCGCGTGGATGGGCGCGGCTGCGCTGTGCGGCACGGTGGCGACACTGGTGCTCTATCGCTCACGCGAGGCCCGCAACGGTTACAGGTGGCAAGGCGTTCCCGAGCAATGAAACTTCTGCTGATCGAAGACAATCACCAACTGGCGCACTGGCTCGCCAAAACGCTGACCGACGAGGGTTTCCTCGTCGAGCATGTGCCGGACGGCGAAGCGGCGATAGCGTCGCTGGCCGGTACGCGTTATGACGTGGTGCTGCTGGATTTGAACTTGCCCGGCATGTCGGGCAAGGCGGTGCTGCGTCGCATGCGTGACAATGCCAATGACACGCCGGTTCTCGTGCTCACCGCGACCGGCGATATCGGCGAAAAAGTGATTTGTCTCAGCGACGGCGCCGACGATTACGTCGTCAAACCGTTCGACGATCGCGAACTGATCGCGCGTATCAAGGCGCTGGCGCGACGCCACGCGCCGGTGCGCTCCAATCGTCTGCGCTGCGGCACCTTGCTCTACGACATGGACCGCCGCCAGTTTTTTGTCGATGACGACGCGCTCTCGCTCACGCCGCGCGAACATGCTGTTTTAGAAGCGCTGATTCTGCAAACCGGACGCACGGTATCGAAAGCGGTGCTGGCCGAAGCCATCGACGACCGCGATGCGCCGCCAAGTGGCGACGCCATCGAAATCTATATTTCCCGTCTGCGCAAGAAGATCGAAAAGAGCACGGCGGCGATCATTACTTTGCGCGGGCTTGGCTATTTGCTGGAACATGAAGAGCCGCAAACGTAGCCTGCGCACGCGTCTGTTGCTCTGGCTGATCGTGCCGATGACGGTGTTCGGCCTGATCGCCGCGTGGGTCACGCACGCGAACGCGCGGCGCACCGCCGATCTCCTGCAGGACGCCGCGTTGCTCGCCGCCGCCCGCGTGCTCGCCGCCGATGTGCGCTGGAATGGCGACGCGCTGGTCGCTTCCGTTTCGCCCGGCAGCATTCAGATCGTCGGCACGCCGGAAGGCGATCAGGTGTATTACCGCGTGGAAATCGCGGGCGGGCAGGTGATTGCGGGGACGTCGGATTTTCCGGGCACGCGGCGCAGCGTGGCACCGCAATGGTATGACGCGCGCGTCGCCGACTTGCCGATCCGCGCTGTCTCGCTCACACGCCCGATGTACGACGAAGGCCGCACGGTCGATGTGATCGTTTCCGTCGGACGGACGCTGGCGGCGCGCGATGCGCTGGTGGCATCGCTATGGAAGCCGCAGCTTGTGTATATCCTCGGCAGTATCGCGGTGGCCACGCTGCTGATTTGCGCGGGGTTGGCGCTTGAGTTGAGGCCGCTGCGCAAGCTCGCTGCTACGCATAGTACGCAAACCCGCGCCCGAATCGATTCGACCGATCTGCACGACGAGTTGCAGCCGCTGGTGTCGTCGTTCAACGCATCGCTCGATGTGATCGAACGGCAGACCGCGACGCAGCGCCGCTTTATCGCCGATGCCGCGCATCAGATTCGCACGCCGCTGACCGTGCTCGGCTCGCAGCTTCAGTACGCGCGCCGCCAGCAGAGTCTCGATGACGTGCGCGAAACGCTCGCGGCCATGCACCACAGCAACCGCGCGATGGTCGCGCTGATCAATCAGCTTTTGATGCTCGCGCAAGCTGAATCCGCCGATTACACCGCGTTCGAAAGCGAAGTCGTCGATCTGAAGGGCGTGATTACGCGCGCGGTGGAAAAGCTCGCGATGGTGGCGAGCCGAAGGGATATCGAACTGGCGGTGTCGTTCGATGAATCGCTGGTGATGAAGGGCAGCGAGCCGTTGTTATCGGCGGCGATCTCGAATCTCGTCGATAACGCCATCCGCTATTCGCCCGAAGGCATACGCGTGACCGTCGAAGCCACGCGCACCGGCGACGCGCTTCATGTCAGCGTGATCGATGAAGGTCCCGGCATTCCCGATGCGCTGCGCGAACGCGTATTCGAGCCGTTTTTTCGCGCCTCCGACGTGGAGGGCAGCGGACTTGGGCTGGCAATTGCGCGCGAAATCGTCCGCGCGCATGGCGGGACGATCGAGATCGGCGAGGCGACGCCCGAGCGCGGCGCGAAGATCGTGATGCGGTTCGATGCGTGTGAAAGCGCTTAACCCGGTCCGTCGCTCGCAGCCGCCAGAAGCGGCACGATCAGATCGCTGGACGGCGTGGCGATGCCGTGCTTCCGGCCGCATCGCTGCACCACGCCGTTGCGCGTGTCCCATTCGAGCGGACGCCCGGCTTGCCGATCTGCCAGGATGGACGTGCCCAGATCGGGCGGCGCGCGGCGAAAGCCATCGACGATTTCCTGCGGGACTTCATCGCCCAAGGTCGCGCCTTCCGCGCGGGCCACGGCCAGACATTCGCGCAGATAGGCCAGCGCCAGCGTGGCGATGTCATCGCGCGAATACATGCCGGCGCGGCGGCCCGTTAGCACCATCAAACCCGCCGCCGCGTTCAGCAACAGCTTGCGCCACGCCAGCGAAACGAAATCCGCCGATACTTCGACTTCGCAACGCGTATCGCGCAGCGCCGCGACCACGACGCCGCTTGCGGGCGTATCGGGCAACGTGATGCGCGGTTTGGCGCGCAGCCACACCGACGCGTCCGGCTCGCGCTGCGCGGGAAACCACACGACCGATGGCAGCACGGAATTGCCGTTCAAATACGGCGCGAGCAGCGCTTTCTGTTCGACGCCGTTTTGCAGCACGCAGACGACGGTTTGCTCATGACACAACGCGGCGAGCCACGGCGCGGCGGCTTCGATCTGCGTCGACTTGACTGCGACGAAGACGAGATCGACGGTGCTGTTAATCGCGGCGGGATCGGTCTGAACCGGACCGGGAACGGTGAGTTGACCGCCGTCGAAACGCAGTTCGAGACGTTCGAGCGCAGTGCGGCCACAGACCATCGGCGTGCGGCCGGCTTCGTGAAGCGCCGCCGCCACCGTCGTGCCGATAGCGCCCGGACCTATCAGGGCGATGCTGGGAATGTCGGACATCGTGGTTTTGGTTCCTTTTGAGGTTTGTCTACGATGGGATAGGCAGGCCGTTATCGCGTTTGATTTCGCGTAACGAAAGCATCGATTCGACTGATGTTACGCCGGGCAAGGTGCGCAGCACGTCGCGCGAGAACGTGCCGTATTCATCGAGATCGCGCACCACGACTTGCAGCAGATAATCCGCCGTCCCCGATACGTTATGACACGACACCACGCGCTCGATCGCCGCTATCTCGCGCTCGAATCGTTCGGACACCGATCTGTCGTGATCGCTGAAGCGTACGCTGACGAACGCCACCACGCCCAAACCGAGCGCCTTGCGCGACAGCATCGCGCGATAGCCCTCGATGAAACCTTCGCTTTCCAGACGCTTCAACCGCCGCGCGCACGGCGTTTCGCTCAGGCCCACGCGTTCGGCCAGCTTCGCGACGGGCACGCGGCCATCGCGCTGAATCGCGCTCAGGATGTCCCGGTCGATACGGTCCAGTTCGCTCATGATGTTTTCCTCTATCCAATAGCGAAATGATAGGGGAAAACGGCGCGCACTTCACGACGGGGCCTGAAAAATAGCGCAAATCGCTCCGTCGATGGTGGCAAGATTCATCGCATCGAAAGGAGAGGGATCATGGTTTCAAGTCATTTGCTCGGCGTGTTTATCGGCGCGTTGGCCGTTGTGTACGCGTTGCCGGGTCCGGATATGGCGCTGGTGCTTCAGACCAGCGCGACGCGCGGATTGCGCCACGGTCTGGCGGTGGCGTCCGGACTGGCGAGCGCGCGTGCGGCGCACGTCACGCTGTCGGCGCTCGGCGTCGCGGCCTTGCTGCGCAGCGCGCCCTGGATTTACGAAGGCGTGCGCATTGCAGGCGGCCTTTATCTCGCGTATATCGCCATCAAAATTTTTCGCTCGCCGGCGTTCGGACTCGATACAGCGACGTCCGCGCAGGCCACTTCACCAACGCTGCGTTCGGCGTTTTCCAATGGCGTGATGAGCAGCGTGCTCAATCCAAAGGCGCTGCTGTTTTGCTCGGTGTTGCTGCCGCAATTCGTGCGGCCGGACGCGGGACCGGTGTGGTCGCAAGTGGTCGAACTCGGCGTGCTGCTCGTGCTCGTGGGCGCATTATTCGATATCACGCTCGCCGCCGGCGCGGTGCGTATTTCAGGCTGGCTGCGCAGGCATCCGAAAGCGCAAACCGTGCAGCGCTGGGGCTTTTCTGCCGCGTTGATGGCATTTGCCGTGCGGCTTTCGCTGGATTGACGCGCGGCTTGTTTGCGCTTTTATTTGCGTCTTTACTTGCGCCTGAGCCGCGCGAACATGTCTGGCTCCCACGAACGTGTAGCAAGCAATAACGCGATACCGCTTTTCTCCGTCAACGGCGCTTTCGACGATGCCTCGTGCAGCGCCGACAAGCGCACCTTCAGCTTTTCCAATTCCACGCGCAACTGCTGACGTCCGGATGGCGTCAGCATGCCGTGCCCAAAGCTAAGGATATCGAATTGTTCATTAGCAAAGCCGTTCGATAGAAAGTCGGGCAGTGCTTTTTGGCGCAGAAACGTGCGGATCGGACCTTGTTGCAGCCAGTCGAAATCGCGCGCCAGCAGCAGTTTGATGCGATTGCCCGGATACAGATGAATGATGCCCATCTTGTCCAGCACGAGCGCGTATTTGATGCACTCCGCTTCCGTCACCGCATACGACGCGACGATATCCGCGATCGACCAGTGATTCGTCACGCACACCGTCACCAGCAACAGCTTTTCGTTGGCGACCAGCGTGGCTTCCTGCTTATGCGTCAGCGCACGCAATCGCGGCGCGGCCGACTCCGATTCCTCGATCAACTCCACGATGCTCATGCCGAGCAATTCCGCCAGCCGCTCGACTTGCGCAAGACTCACGCGCTTGCTGGCGAACAGGCGCTTGACGCTCGGTTCGGCGAGATCGAGCGCGGCGGCGGCGTCGCGATAAGTGAGACGTTTGGCGCGCAGCAGACGCTTGACGGCGGGGATAAGCAGATCGGCGAGGGCCATGAGGTCGCGTATTTCGATACCGGGGTGTGCATTGTAATCGACCGACCCGCTTCGGCCCGACGCTTCCTCAAGGCGTCTGCAACGCGCCATCCATCAAACGCGTTTGCGTCCACGTCGTGACAGTGCGCTCACACGGATACTTCGCCGCTTCCGTCTCGTCGATATCCACGCCCAGCCCCGGCTTGTCATTTGCATAAACGAAGCCGTTGCGGAACTCGGGCAAACCGGGGAACACGTCGAGCAAGGCTTCGCGCGGTCCCTTCAGCTCCTGAATCACGAAGTTCGGCGGTTCGGTGCCCGACCATTCCTGCACGCCGAAATTGCGCGCGGCCAGATCGATATGAATATTGGCCGCATGCGCCAGCGGCGACATATCGCCGGGACCGTGCCATGCGGTGCGCACGCCGAATTGCTCGGCGAAAATCTGCAATTTGCGTCCCGCTGTAATTCCGCCGATCTGGCTCAAGTGAACCCGCACGAAATCGATCAGCCGTTCCGTGATAAGGAATCGCCATTCATAAGGATTATTGAACAACTCGCCCTGTGCCAGCGGCGTAGTGGTCTTGTCGCGCAACTGACGCATCCATTCGCCTTCTTCGAGCGGAATGGCGTCTTCCAGAAAGAACAGTTCGTACGATTCGAGTTCACGCGCAAAACGAATCGCTTCGATGGGCTTCAGACGTTCGTGCACGTCATGGCACAACTCCACGTCGAAGCCGATCTTGCTGCGAATGCCATCGAACAGTTTGAGCGTTTCGCGTATGTATTTGCGGCTGTCGAGATAGATACCATCCGGCGCGCCTTCCGGCGCACGCGCGGGCGCAGCGCCAAAGGTTCCGCCGCCATAACCGCCGCTCTGACAGCGAATATGCGTGATGCCTTGCTCGCGGTAACGCTGAATGTTGTCGCACAGTTCGTTGAGATCGCGGCCATCGGCATGGCGATAGATCGGCACGCCTTCGCGCACCTTGCCGCCGAAAAGCTGATACAGCGGCATATTCGCGAGCTTGCCCTTGATATCCCACAAGGCCATATCGATGCCGGAAATCGCGTTGTTTTCGATCGGTCCGTTACGCCAGTACGCGTTCTGATGCATCAACTGCCACAACTCTTCGATCGCTTCCGCATCGCGCCCGATCAGCAGCGGCTTTAAATACTCCTCGATCAGACACTTGACCGCGAGATGCCGATACGCGAAGGTCGCGCAGCCGTAGCCCACGAGTCCGGGCTGATTCGTTTCCACTTTCACGACCAGCAGATTGATGCCTTCCGGCGCGGTGAGAATGGTTTTGACGTCGGTGATTTGAATGGACATGCTTTATTCCGCCACGGCCGATGCGACCGCCTTCTTCGTGCCCGCGCCATCCTTCGGCGTCGAGCGTTGGCCTGTGCTTGCAGGCACCAGCATCATCAGTACGACGGAGGCGAGCAGGGCTGCCGCCATGAATACATAGGATGCCGATGGACTGCCCGTCGCGCCGTTCAAATAGCCCACGAGATACGCACCCAGAAACGCGCCAAGCGCACCGCACGCGTTGATCAGGCCGATTGCACCGCCGAGCACGTTGCTCGGAATCAGTTCCGGCACCAGCGCGAAGAACGGGCCGTACGGCGCATACATGGTCGCGCCTGCAATCACGAGGAGAACGAACGATAACCAGAAATTCGACGTGCCGACCAGATACGATCCAACGAACGCGATCGTGCCGATCAGCAGCCACGGCCACACGAAGAGCTTGCGATTGCGCGTTTTATCGGAGAGAAAGGAGGCGAGCAGCATCAGAATGATGGCCGCGAGATAAGGCACCGCCGACAGCCAGCCGACCGACACGATATCAATGCTTGAAGCCGATTTGAGAATCGACGGCAGCCACATGATGAAGCCGTACACGCCGATACTCCACAGCGCGTGAATCGCGCAGCACTTGAGCACGATCGACGATTTGAACGCGGACTTGTAGTCGCGTACCGGCGCGATATGCGCCTGTTCCGACTTGAGGATCGCATCGAATTCGGCCTTTTCGGATGCGCTCATCCACTTGGCATCGGCGGGGCGGTCCTGCACGGTGAACCACCAGACCACGGCCCACAACAGCGCCGGCACGCCTTCGATCACGAACATTTCGCGCCAGCCGAACTGCTTCACGAGATAGCCCGACAGCACCGACATCCACAGCACCGTCACGGGATTGCCGAGAATGAGAAGCGTATTCGCGCGCGAACGTTCGGTGCGCGTGAACCATCGGCTGATATACATCAGCATGGACGGCATCACTGCTGCTTCGACGATGCCGAGCACGAAGCGCAGCACCATCAGCATCGGGATATTGCTGACCATGCCGGTGGCCGCCGCGCACACGCCCCACAAGATCAGGCTCGCGAAAATCAGCTTTTTTACGCTGTTTTTCTGCGCGTAGATTGCGCCGGGCACCTGAAACAGGCAGTAGCC
>NZ_JAQFVG010000283.1:26834-33514 GCF_029439455.1 Caballeronia sp. BR00000012568055
AGAAAGAACAGCGAGCCGATCAGCGACGACGTGCTGTGCGTGATGCCCAGATCGCGATCGATGCCCGCCGCGGCTGCGAAGCCATAGTTTGCACGATCCAGATAGGCGAGGCTGTACGTGATAAAGATGATGGGCATCAGATACCACCATCGTTGCGGTGCTACGGTCTTGATGTCGTCCATGTCAGTGATGATCTCCGGCGTGTGCTTCGAATAGGTTCAGAGAACAGCGAGCCAGCCGCCGTCCACATAAATGATCTGGCCGTTCACATAGCTCGATGCAGGCGACGCCAGATACACGGCAGTGCCAACTAATTCTTCCGGCTTGCCCCAGCGTTGCGACGGGTTGCTGCTCCTGACCCACGCGTCGAAGCTGACATTGTCGATCAGCGCCTGATTCATGTCGGTGAGGATGTAGCCGGGACCGATGGCATTGGTCTGAATATCGTGCACGGCCCATTCGGCGCTCATCGCGCGCGTGAGCATCTTGATGCCGCCTTTTGCAGCCGTATACGGCGCGACGGTGGCGCGTGCGCCTTCGCTCGTCAATGAACCGATATTGATGATCTTGCCGCCGCGCCCGCGCGCGATCATGCGGCGCGCCGCCTCTTTCGCGACGATAAATGCGCTGGTCAGATTGGTATCGATCACGCGCTGCCAGTCGGCCAGTTCGAGGTCCACCAGCGGCTTGCGGAACTGGATGCCCGCATTGTTCACGAGGATGTCGATCGTAATCTCGTCGCGGTCCCAGGCTTCGAAGGCGGCGGCGACGGCGTGTTCATCGGTGACGTTGAAGGCGCGGCCGAGTGCATCGTGGCCGTCGGCGCGCAGGCGTTGCACGGCTTCATCGACGGTATCGGCACGGGTGCCGTTGATAACGATACGCGCGCCCGCCGCCGCGAGTCCCTGAGCGAGCGCGAAGCCGATACCGCGCGCCGAGCCGGTCACGAGCGCCGTGCGGCCGCTCAGATCGAACAACTGTGTCATGCGTGATTCCTTGATTTGAGAGTGTCTATGCAGGTTTTTCGTTCGCAGTGGCTTTGAGCGCCGCGCGATCGTCGAAGTCTTTTTCCGCGCGTTCGATCAGCACGAGCACCGCTTTTTCCGCCGCCGCCTGATCGCCCTGTTCGATGGCCACGCACAGCGCTTCGTGCATCGGCAACGAGCGCGCGGGACCGCCTGCAATCTCCGAGCTGAGCTCGAAACTGGTGCGCAAGATCGCGGACAGCGCGTTCTGCATTTGCTGGACGAACTGGTTGTGGCAGGCGGTGAGGATGGCCGCGTGGAAGGCGAGGTCGGCGGGCACATATTCGCCCTGACCGGCGACGGCGCGCGCCATGGCCTTGAAGGCGCGGCGAATGGCGATACGGTCGGCATCGGTGGCGCGCTTGGCGGCGAGCTTCGCCGCATTCGGCTCGATGATGAGCCGCAGTTCCATCAAATCGCGGATCAGATCGTCGTCGATAGCACCGGCGCGCGCGCGCCACGCGATCACGTCCGGATCGAACAATTGCCAGCTCGAGCGCGGCAGCACGATGGTGCCGTGCCGCCGCCGCACTTGCAGCATGCCCTTGGCGGACAGCGATTTCATCGTCTCGCGGATGGTGATGCGGCTGACGTTCCAGTGCTGCGCAAGCGCGTCTTCGGCGGGCAGGATCTCGCCGGGCGCGAACTTGCCCGCGCAGATTTGCTCGCCCATCTGGTTCAGCACTTGCCGGTGCAAGGTTGGCATAAAAACACGCTCTAGATCATACGTATGATCTGGAAGGTATCTTTTTGAGATGGCGCCGGCAATAAGGGTTCTCCCGATGATGTACGACCAGACACGGGTTCTGCGCGTGAAGGCGGGTTCTGGCAACGTGTCGTAAAGCACCTTGAAAAGCGGAGCGCGCATGGACGTACAACCCTTCAAAATCACCATCCCCGACAGCCAACTCGACGACCTGAAACAGCGCCTGCGCCACACGCGCTTTCCCGTCTCGCTCGATGCCAACAGTTGGAACGACGGCGCGAGTCTCACTTTCATGCGGCGTCTGGCGGATCACTGGCTGAATCGCTTCGACTGGCGCGAACACGAAGCGCGACTCAATCGACTGCCGCACTACACAGCGGGCATCGACGGGCAGGCGATTCATTTCGTCCATCAACGCGGCACCGGACCCGCGCCGATGCCGCTCGTGCTTACGCATGGCTGGCCGGGATCGTTCATCGAAATGGAGCGCGTGATTCCGCTGCTGACCGATCCCGCATCACACGGCGGCGATGCAGCCGATGCGTTCCATGTCGTCGTGCCATCGCTGCCGGGTTTCGGCTTTTCGGCGGCACCGAAAGCCGCCGGAATCGGTCCGCGCGAGATTGCGGGATTATGGCGCTCGCTGATGAATGGTTTGGGATACGAACGATTTGCCGCGCAAGGCGGCGATATCGGATCGAGCGTATCGATATGGCTGGCGCGGCGCTTTCCCGAGCAGATGATCGGCGCGCACGTGAACTATATTCCGGCGAGTTTCCGGCCATCGCTGGAGGCGGGCGCGCGGTCTTTGAGTGCTGAAGAACAGGCTTATCTCGATACCGTCGCCGCATGGTCGAGCGCGGAAGGCGCATACGCGGCCATTCAGAGCACGAAACCGCAAACCCTTTCCTATGCCATGACCGATTCGCCCATCGGCCTCGCGGCGTGGATCGTCGAAAAGTTCAGGGCGTGGAGCGATTGCGATGGCGATATCGAACGCGTCTTTACGCTCGATGAATTGCTCACCGATGTATCGATCTACTGGTTCGGCCACATGCTCGACGCGTCGTTCCGTATCTACAAGGAAAGCCGGCAGCGGCCACTTGCGTTCGATCCCGGCGAACGCGTGACGACACCGCTCGGCATGGCCGCGTTCCCGCGTGAATTACCGACGCCGCCGCGCGCGTGGGTCGAACGTGTCTTCGATGTGCAGCGCTGGACCGCGATGCCGCGCGGCGGACACTTCGCGGCGCTGGAGCAGCCGGAATTATTGGCCGATGAAATTCGCGCGTTTTTCCGGCCCTTACGCGGTGCCGCTTCGAGGCCTGCTTCGAGGCCCGCTTCGAGGCCGTAAACGCGTCACGGGAAACGCGGCTTCGCTCGACATCGATTCACGCACGCAGCGTGCGAATTCCAGCGCGGCGGGCTGAACGGATTTCGGCAATTGCAGGCAGATGGCGAAGGGCGGCAACGCGGGCAAGCCGACCGCGTGCGGCGCGAGCGTTTCGAGGTCCGCAGGCACGGTCGATACGAGCCACGCCGTGATCGCAAGACCCGCGCGCACGGTCGATGCCGTCGCTTCGATATTGCCGCTCTCGAACACCGTGCGCCACGCTATTCCTTCATCCGCCAACGCGCCGAGTACGACCGGACGAAAGGCGCAGCGCTCATCCACCATCGAAAGCGGCAACGGGCGCTTCTGCCACGCATCGCTGCCGCAGCCCGCGACCCACACGAGCGGTTCGGTGCGAATCACTTCGCCTTCGGCATCGCCCGCGACATATTCGATCAGCGATACATCCACGTGCCCGCTGTTCAATGCTTCGCGCAGCTTCGGCGATGCATCGCAGACCAGCGAAATTTCCACTTGCGGATGCGCATCGGCGAAGGCTTTCATCGCGGGCGCAAGCGGCGTGACGAGATCGTAGGGCACGCCTACGCGCAGACTGCCGCTCAAGGACTGGCCGGTCATATCGGCCCAGATTTCGTCGTTCAGACGCATGAGTTGACGCGCTTTAACGAGGAATTGCTCGCCCTGGCGCGAAAGTTCCAGCTTGCGCGTCTTGCGCACGAACAGCAGGCAATCGAGCACGTCTTCGAGTCGTTTGACTTGCTGGCTGACCGCGCCTTGGGTCATATGCAGGCGGTTCGCGGCGATCGTCATGCTGCCGCTATCGGCGACGGTGACGAAGGTACGGATCAGGTCGAGATCGAGGTTTCGGGTCATGGACGCATTATGCGGCGTAATGCACGGCATCAAAATTATTGCCTTTCATGATGATTGAGCGATGCGTACAGTGCAAGGCTCGTTCACCCGTATTTGCACGATGCCTGCTGCCTACTTTCCGCTGTTTCTCTTCGTGGCCGTTGCGACCATCACACCGGGCGGCGCGACGACGCTTGCTACTGCGTCGGGCGCGCGCTTCGGCTTTACGCGCTCGATTCCGTTGATGCTCGGTATCGCCATCGGATTGGCGGCGCTCGCGGCCATTGCTTCGCTTGGGCTGGGCAGTATGCTGCTGGCTGTGCCTGCGCTTCAAACCATCGTGAAAGCGCTCGGTTCCGCGTATTTGCTGTGGCTCGCGTGGCGCGTCGCGCGCAGCGGACCGCCGAATACGGGCGATGGTCCCGCGCGGCCATCGACGCTGATCGAAGGGATCTTGCTGCTGTGGCTCAACCCGAAAAGCTGGGCGATGACCGTCGGTGCGGCGGCATCGTTTGCGTTGCTGGCGAGCAGTCCCAACCGACTCGCGATGCTGCTTGGCGGTGCATTCGGCGTCGCGGCGTGCGTATCGCTGGCGCTGTGGTGTGCGCTCGGCGCGTTGCTTGCGCGCGTGCTTCGGATGCCGAAGCATTGGCGCATGCTCAATCTTGTGATGGGTGCGCTGCTGGCGGCATCCGTCTTGTCGATGTGGAGATGAAAATGACTGCTTTACCGTTTGCCGAATCGTTCGATCTGGAAGCCGCGTTTGCGGATATATCGGAGTACTGGTCACCGAAGGTCGTCGCGCAAGTCAACGATCAATACGTCAAGGTCGCGAAAGTGCGCGGCCAACTCGTCTGGCACGATCACGCGCATGAAGACGAGTTGTTCTTTATCGTGCGCGGACGTTTGAAGATCGAATACGAAGGCGGCCGTGTGGTCGCTCTACCGGCGGGTTCCATGCACGTCGTGCCGCGCGGCACGCTGCACAACCCGGTCGCGGAAGAAGAATGCTGGCTCGTGCTGATCGAGCCGGTGCAGACGTAGCACACCGGCACGGTCGCGTCGCCGCTGACTAAGACGATCGAGCAGCAGTTGAGTGCTTGAGCCGCAAAACGACATGCGTGGCTTTCTCCGATGCCACGCATTCCACGCACTCGTACCCCAGCGCCCGCAAATCGACGCCTTCGAATAGCCGTTCACCCGAGCCGAGCAGCACGGGTGAAATGGCGAAGTGCAATTCATCGATCAAGCCTTCGCGCAGAAACTGCTGAATCGTGTTCGCGCCACCACCGATGCGCACGTCCTTGCCACCCGCCGCCTCGCGCGCGCGATCGAGCGCTTCACGAATACCGCCCGTGACGAAGTGAAACGTCGTGCCGCCCTCCATCTCTATGAAATGCCGCGCATGATGCGTCAGGATGAACGCCGGTACGTGATACGGCGGATTGTCGCCCCACCAGCCTTTCCAGTTCATGTCCTCCCACGGCCCGCGCGACGGGCTGAACATATTGCGCCCGAGAATCCACGCGCCGATGTTTTTGAAACCGCGCGCGGCGAATTCATCGTCGATGCCGGTGGTGCCGTCTTCGTTGCCGAACAAGGTTTGCTGGAACGTGCGCGTCGGAAATAGCCATTGATGCAGGTCCGTTCCGTTCACGCCGAGCGGATGATCGAGGCTTTGCTCCGGTCCCGCGCCGTAGCCATCGAGAGAAATGGTGAAGCTGTCTACGCGAACGCGTGTCATCGACTGTCTCCGTTTCAGTCAGTCTCAAAGAAAACTATCGAGCGCCTTTTCGAAGCGGCTCACCGAGCCTTCGACATCGTGCAGCTTATCCAATCCGAACAAGCCGATGCGGAAGGTCTTGAAGTCATCCGGCTCGTCGCATTGAAGCGGAACGCCGGGCGCGATTTGCAGGCCCGCATCGGCAAACTTCTTGCCTGAGCGGATGCCGTCGTCGTCCGTGTAGCAGACCACCACGCCAGGCGCTTCGAAACCCGGCGCGGCCACGCTCTTGAAGCCTCTTTCCGCAAGCACGGCGCGAATTCGTTTGCCGAGTTCGAGTTGTTCCGCCATGACCTTATCGAAACCATATGCTTCGGTTTCCTTGATAACGTCGCGCAGGGTTGCAAGGCTGTCGGTTGGCATGGTGGCGTGGTACGCGAAGCCGTTGTTCTCGTACGTCTCCATGATTTGCAGCCATTTGCGAAGATCGCAGGCAAAACTGCTGCTGGTCGTATCGTCGATTCTTTTTCGTGCGAGCGGCCCGAGCATCACCAGTCCGCAGCACGGCGACGCACTCCAGCCTTTCTGCGGCGCGCTGATCAAGATGTCGATACCGCTGGCCTGCATATCGACCCAGACCGTGCCCGAGGCAATGCAATCCAGCACGAACATGCCGCCGACAGCATGAACCGCATCGGACACTGCCCGCAGGTAAGCATCGGGCAACAACATGCCGGACGCGGTTTCGACATGCGGCGCGAAAACGAGATCGGGCTTGTGCGCCTTGATAGCAGCGACGACTTCTTCGATAGGCGGCGGCGCGTACGCGGCCTGCCTTCCCGGCGCGACCGGCCGCGCCTTCAGCACCGTCGATTCGGACGGAATATGGCCCATATCGAAAATTTGCGACCAGCGAAAGCTGAACCAGCCATTGCGGATGACCAGACACTTCTTGTTCGTCGCGAACTGGCGCGCCACGGCCTCCATGCCGAAGGTCCCGCTGCCGGGCACGACGATGAC
>NZ_JAQFVG010000284.1 GCF_029439455.1 Caballeronia sp. BR00000012568055
GCAATACGGTAGGTCGATGCACGTTTCTTCCACGTGCGGGGCTATCGAATGGAATCGCTAAAGGAAAGGAAGGCAGGACCCGGCGGGGTACGCAGCGCGCGGCGCGATCGAGACCAGGAGATAGGCTCCCTGTGATTCTCGTGCGGCGGCAAAGGAATCGGGCTCATCCGCGATGGCCCGGAGTCATGGACCGGGAGTACGAGGTACGAATGCAGACGCAAGAGCCTTGGAACGGGATGGCGCTTGGATGGCGAGCGCAGGGTGCGGTGATTGTCGGCTCGTACCACGAGTTGTTGGGAGCACTGTTCTGGACGCTTTTCAACGAGTGTGACGAATGCAGCGAAGGGAACGAGGTGGCGCGTTACGTGTTGACCGCTAACGTTGAACACGCGCATCGCTTCGATATGGATGAAGTGGACGCGCAAGGACTGCTGTCCAGCGCGTTCAAATCCGACACAAGCATTGATCAATTTTTCGAGCGGATCCCGCCGAGTGGACGCGCTGTGATCTCGTCAGCAGTGCTTTTGCGATGGATCGCCTCTTCGGCGTGGCTTGAGATCAACGTTGATTCCGCGCGATTGCCCTTGAGACAAATGCTGGCAACGACGGAACGGGATGACGACGCAGCACGCCGGCCCGAGCCGATAGCGCACTGGGTCAATCATCGACTCGAAGCAGATGCCGCGTGGTCGGAATGGCAATTGTCGCTGCGCTACGGGCTTACCGATGTGAAAGCACGGCAGCGTGCACTTAAGCACGCGAGCATGACTGGATGGAGTGTCGCGGGCGGCGGTGACTTGGCTGATGAGCCTTGTTTCGAGCAGTCGGTTGAATTGCGGCAAGCATTCGATCGAGGCCGTGCGCTGTATGGCGCGATTAATTGTCGAGAAGCAGCCTAACTGCAAAGGGGAATACCATGGTGCAGCCAGTAGTGAATATCCGCCGGGCGTTGAACGAATACACCGGGCTCCCGCACGACTTCAAACGGGAACTTGAAGTACTGTTTTTACGATATGTAGATTGCGTACATAGCCGAACGCGCCGCAGCTCAAAGCC
>NZ_JAQFVG010000285.1 GCF_029439455.1 Caballeronia sp. BR00000012568055
GAGCTTTGCGCAGGTGCGCAAGAGCGGTTCAATAGCGGCAAACATGGAAAAACTCCTGAGAAAGAAAAAGACCGCCTACCAACGTGAGGCGGTCGGTCATGGAATGGAACTGCTGTTCGGATGCGCAATGCACGAGCTGCGCGTTTAAAACCTGAGTACCTTCGGAATCTTGCCGGTGTAGTCGAAGCCCTCGACTGCGAGAAGCGCCTCAATAACGTCCGCTTTCGATTTGCCGAAGACCTTCTTGAAGTTGTCGCCAAGCGCGGTACGAATACCGAGTTCGTCGGCAACAACCATCATTTCCGACTTCGTGATGAGTTCCAGAAACTCCTTGCAGAGCTTCCAGTGCTTCGCGAGATCGAGCCGATGGTGCTTGCACAGACGCGTGAGGTATTGCACGTCCAGGCCCTGGATCGCGGCGATGGTGACGCCAGTCACGGCGTGCGCCATCTGCGCGTCGTCGGCAGCCGCCGTTGCGGACGCGGCTTTCGTCACGTCACCCGCCGGGACCTGCTCTTGCGTGAGCTTTTCCCAGATGCCCGAGAGCGTCTTGTGATCGACGAAACGTATCTGGTCGGATAGCGCAATCGCCACGAGATATCGTTGAGCCAGCACAGAATCCGCACCGACCTCACGGCGCAGGGCTTTACGCCACAACGCCACGCGGTAGGCCTTGATCCTGTCCGACTCGGCAACGACCGTCACCGAGGGGTTGGCACCCGTGGCCTTCGCGTCCGATGCGGAGATCGGCGCCGCTTTGCCACCCGAGTTTCCGTCGCGCTTGCTCGCTTGCGTGGTCTCAACCGCCTTCGGCTGCGCGGCAGCTTTCACTGTCTGCAGGTGCGCCGCAACCTTCTTCATGTTGCAGACGGTGTCGAAGCACTGGCCCTTGTAGACCTTGCCGATCGAGTCAGGCAGGCCGCTCACCGCCGCGCCGTAGTTCTGGCACGCGTGACACGCCTTGGCCTGCTCTTCGCCCACGCCTTTCGGACCGTCCACCGCGAGTTGCACGCGCGTATGGTTGTCGCCTGCACGCACGATGCGCACGACCGGATATTCGTCTTGAAGGCCTGCAGCCGTCGCGTCGAGCATCTTCTCGGTCTTCTCG
>NZ_JAQFVG010000286.1 GCF_029439455.1 Caballeronia sp. BR00000012568055
TCAATCCGATCGTGATGTCATCGGGCATGGTTCTGCCGAAAGGGGCGCTCGTCGATGCACGCTATACGGGGAAGTCAGCCGAAGAGATCTACGGCTTGCTCACGCAGGAGGCCAAACAGAAGCAACAACAGCCTCCGAAAACTCAGCAGTCGAGTCCGCCCGGCCAGCAGCAGCCGAACTTACCCGATCAACGGTCGCAATCGAACGGGAAGCCGGCTGGGGAACCGGCGCAACAGCCAGGCCCGCAACCCTCGTCGAATCCAGGTTCGTTCGGTGAAGTTCGCCCGTACAAGGGGCCGGACAAGCCGGTAAAGGAGGCCGAGTGGAAGGTTGCCGTGACGCAAGCTGCGAAAGCGGCCGCGGTGCGCGGCAAGTTGCCGGGCGATCTGCAGGCGATGGCGGGCGAGGCGGTGGGGCCCGTGGTCGATTGGCGCGCAGTGCTGCATCGCTTCGCGCAGCAGTCGTCGCCGTCGGACTACAGCTTCGCGACGCCCAACCGCCGATATCTGCATCTCGGGTTCTACTTGCCCGCGCTGCATACCCCGGCGATCGGCGATGCGGTCTTCGTGCGCGACTCCAGCGGTTCGGTGTTTGACGAGACGCAGGCGCAGTTCGATGCGGAGATCCTCGCGGTTTTCCATTCGTTGAAACCGGCGCGGCTGATCGTGATGGACTGTGATACGCGCGTCACGCAGTTGCAGATCTTCGAGTGGGGCGATTCGCCGGAGATCAAGCCTGTGCGCGGCGGGGGTGGCACGGCGTTCGTTGACCCATTTAACCGGATCGTGGAAGACAGCATGAATCCGGCATTTCTTGTCTATCTCACGGACATGGACGGGCGGTTTCCGGCTATCGCTCCGCATTACCCGGTTCTTTGGGCGTCAACGACCCCTTTGACACGCGCTCGCAAAGCGCCATTTGGTGAAA
>NZ_JAQFVG010000287.1 GCF_029439455.1 Caballeronia sp. BR00000012568055
AATCCAAATTCGGGCGAATGGCTAACGGAGCCGGCCTCTGGCTGTACAGGCCGGATCGAACGCGATAGATGGCGCACGCGATTTTTCCGGACCTTCCTGTAAACAGCGCACAGCTTGATGCATGTGTGGTCAACGTGTGGCCACTCGGCTGCCCAGGCGCAGCGGGTCTGTGGGCGCACAGATGGACGAGAGCCGCTCCCGCTGCGCGCACTGGCGCTGGGTACGGGATCGACGCGGGCAGCTCTGGCGGACGGCGAAGGTGTCGCTCCAGCTCGCCGATAAACGTGAGACGACGGGGAATGTCCGAGCACGCCTGGATTTCGTCGCCGGAAAGGTACTGTCCGGCCGCATCGCGCATACGCCGCCTGCCTGGGCCGAGCAACTGCACATATCGGAAGAAGTAGTCGTGCCATGCGCGCAGGCGATCCAGATCTGCAGCGTCGATACTGGTCCTGGCCTGCAGCTGGCGAAGCGAGGCCGCGGCGAGCAGGGAGCGGCCGCAGGCCGGGCAGGCATACGGATGACGTACGAACCCTGCGTGGAGACGGTATGCGATCGGTTGCCCGCATCCCGTGCAGGCCTCGCACAACGCGCATCCATGAATGGGGCAGCGCCGGAACGCGGTAAACTGAAAAAGCGTTGCATGAAAACCCGCCGAAGCGCAGGTCGGGCAGAAGCGCAGCGACGGGCTCGCCGCGTCGAGCAACGCATCGCCGCGATTCGCAGTGCAAAACGAACTTTCAAGATCGTGCAAGCCGATGCGCAGGGTGTCGGCGAGGTCGGTGAGCCTGAAGGCATCGGCCGCACGGAGGTCAATCCCCTCGTCCGTATTGATGGCTGGCAGGATCGCCAGGGCCACGTCGAGTTGTGCCCAGTTCAGGCGGTTGAGCAGCTGAAATTTTGCGAACCGC
>NZ_JAQFVG010000288.1 GCF_029439455.1 Caballeronia sp. BR00000012568055
CGCTAGTTGGGGTCGCCATTGTGGTTTTCTGGTGGGCTTTGCAAATTCAGTTGCCTTTGTTCAAGTGGGGTTTCGCATGATCGCTCAGACACTTCACGACCTGTGGTTCGGGTTCAGCATTGCGTTGTTGCCACAGAACCTATTTTGGTCTTTCTTCGGGGTGCTCGTCGGCAACCTGATCGGTGTGCTTCCCGGGATGGGGGCGCTGTCGGCAATCGCAATGTTATTGCCGCTCACTTACTCGATGCATGCTGTGCCTGCTCTCTTGATGTTGGCAGGGATTTTTTACGGCTCACAGTATGGCGGCGCGCTTGGTGCGATCTTGCTTAACCTTCCTTCCCATCCGCCGCATGCGGTGACATGCATCGACGGGTATCCACTGACCAAGCAAGGGAAAGGCGGTACTGCACTCGGTATCACGATGGTTGCGTCGTTCTTCGCGGCCTCGGTCGGAATTATCGTGATGATCTTTGCCTCGCCATTGCTTGTGAAGGTCGCGTTCGAGTTCGGGCCGACCGAGATTGTTTCGATTATGATGCTCGGGCTCATTGCGGGCTCGACCATGGCACGTGGTTCCAAACTGAAGGGGATCGCGATGACCGTGTTTGGTCTGCTCTTGGGCATTGTAGGTACAGACGTCAATACCGGTATTCAACGCTTTACTTTCGGCTTTACCGAGCTTTCGGATAAAATTGAACTCGTCGCGCTCGCGATGGGACTCTTTGGCGTTGCGGATTTCATGCTTAACGTCAATAAGGTTGCTTTCATCGGTACGCAAGCCAAGGTTCGCTTTCGCGATATGCGACCATCCGCTAAGGAGTTGAAGCAGGCGTTTTGGCCAATGGTACGCGGAACGATCGTTGGTACCCTGTTTGGCGCGATGCCCGGTACTGGGCCGACGATCACCACTTTTATCGCATATGCCTTGGAAAGAAAGGTGGCGAAGGATCCTGACCGATTCGGGCAGGGAGCGATCGAAGGGGTCGCAAGTCCCGAGGCGTCAACGCACGCAAAAACCCAGGTGGACTTCATTCCTACCATGACGCTTGGTATCCCTGGCGACGCTGTTATGGCGTTGCTTCTTGGCGCCTTGCTCATCCAGGGATATCAGCCGGGT
>NZ_JAQFVG010000289.1 GCF_029439455.1 Caballeronia sp. BR00000012568055
AAGCGATCTCGCTCGCGGACCGCGTAATAGTCATGTCGGCGCGTCCCGGACGTATCCGTACCGTTCAGCGTATTGAGTTGCCGAGGCCGCGCGACGTCTTCACGATCCGATTCATCCCCGAGTTTGGGGAGTATTTCGAGAATTTGTGGGCAGCACTGCGCGAAGACATGCATCAAGGAGCGGAAGTCTAATGAGCAACTTCAAATCCAAAGCCGTCGCACCGTCACTCGCAGGTATGTCTGGAGCGCCCGATGCAGACGAGGTTTTCACTGTCGATCCAAGCATAAGGGCTCGCCGCAGGGAGACACGGATCGTCGTACTTTCACGACTGATCTTGGCGGCAGTCGCTCTTCTTGTCTGGGAATGGGCTTGTGGTCGGTGGATATCCGCGTTCTGGATCAGCAGTCCATCGCGCATCGCTATGGCCGCGTTGAATATGTGGAACAGCGGCGGCCTGCTAAGAAACCTGTATGCAACGATTGCAGAGGCGCTGGTTGGTTTCGCGTTCGGTGTAGCCGGAGGGATGGTGATGGGCGTCGCATGCGGCACCAGTCGAATCATCTCTAAGGTCCTCAATCCATTTTTGGTGGGGTTTTACTCTATTCCTCGGATCGCGCTGATCCCATTGTTTATCCTGTATTTCGGGATTGGGTTTCAGACAAAGGTGATCTATATCGCGCTGTTGGTCTTCTTCCCTGTGTTCATGAATACCTTGTCGGGAGTACGCGACGTAAACCAGGACCTGATTGATGTGATTCGTGTGATGGGC
>NZ_JAQFVG010000290.1 GCF_029439455.1 Caballeronia sp. BR00000012568055
CGGCTGATCCTGCCATGGAGCACGCCTTCTTTACGTTTTTGCACCTCAGAATTTAAATCGAATTTGCTCTCAAGCGCGCTCAAGAAACGATTCCCGACGCAAAACATCGTCAGCGTAGTTGGCGTGCGTCGGCAAGAAAGCAACGCGCGTAGCAAGCTTCCAGTATCAGCCCCGCTCGCGGCGCTCTCGACGAAAGGCCGCACGGGCGTGTCGTGGAATGCCATCATCGAATGGAGCATTGACGAGGTCTTCACGGAGATTGCGGCAGCAGGTCTCGCGTTGCATGAGGCGTACATCGTGTACGGTGCATCGCGCGTGTCGTGCGCGTACTGCATCATGAGTTCGCTCGACGATCTACGCGCTGCCGCCAGCTGCGCGGATAACCACGACGTGTATCGAGAAATGGTGCGCCTTGAAGCGGCGTCAACCTTCGCCTTTCAGGGGCAACGGTGGCTCGCCGATGTCGCACCGGCGTTGCCCTCTGCCGATCTGATTGCGGCGGTAGCGCGCGCGAAGGCCGCCGCAGTCCAGCGGCAGGCGATCGAGGCAGCGATCCCCACGCATCTGCTCTACACGTCGGGCTGGCCGACCGTGCGTCCGACGCCCGAGGAAGCGGAACTGCTCGCAAGCGTCCGTCGCCGAGTCGCGGAAGTTGTTGATATCGAGATCGGCTACACGTACGGTGACGATGTGCTTGGGCGCTACGATGAATTGCTCGCCCTTCGCCCGTCCGAAGCTTCTGATACTTCCGCCGTTTTCAAGCCTGCGCAGGCGTCATTCTCGTTCTGAGCGAGGCCCCAAAAAAAATGCGCCACGCCCCAGAATTCGGGAGCGTGGCGCTGA
>NZ_JAQFVG010000291.1 GCF_029439455.1 Caballeronia sp. BR00000012568055
GGCTTCGCCGCAAAAATAACAAGCCTTGGCCGCGCATACGCGGCCAAGGCAGCTGGTCTGCAAAATCCTGCGCGACACCCGCGCCCGCCCGTGGACGGCTGCGCTGTCCACACCACAAGGGCGTGGACAGTCCCGGCCACCGGCCGGGATTCCGCACCCGCCCACCGGCTCCCCACGAGCGTGCCCTTCGGGCCTGACGCGCCGCGATGCGGCTTGCCCAAATGAGATAGAAAACCCGAAAACCAACGCACCTAACCGTCAGACGCGTTAAAAACGTCTACAACGGCCTCCGGCCGCCTCCGATGACACAGCACCTCGCCAGCGTCACACGAAGCGCGCCACGAGCCTGTGTGCCAGCAGGAGGGCCTATTTTCCCGCAGAGGGTGCGCCGACCCCCTTTTCTGCAAAACTTTTTGGGCGTTGGAAAACCAAGCACGTGTTGCCGCGTGGTGCCGGCCCGTAGCCCGAACAGTCCGGGGGACTGTTCGGGTGCGGCGGTAGGGGCCGGGTCGGTAGACCTCGGCCGGCCTGAGCCGGCCGACCCCGTAGCCCGCCGCAGGTCACCACGCGGGCCGCAGGCTCTGGCGGACCCTCGGGGTTCGGGGGCCGTCAAGGCGCGAAGCGCCGTTTAGGCCCCCGCTTGCGGGGGCGTGGATTTAAAGCGGTCGTACTCACGAAAACGCGTATAAAAGAGATAAGAGCGCAGATGCGTAAAAAACCGCCTCAAGCCAAGCGTGGCAAGGGCCACAGCGATTTTCTTTGGGCTCACCCTGCGTGAGCCCTATTTGGCTCATCCTAGGTGAGCTGTATCCAGCTCAATAGCGAGCCAAAAAAATTCATTGACGATCCCTCTCGGCTCACA
>NZ_JAQFVG010000292.1 GCF_029439455.1 Caballeronia sp. BR00000012568055
AGGTTTTGATTGCTGTGCTTACCGATACTATTGGGCCTAAGGATGTGCCTAATCCTAGCGCCAGTTATGACGCGGGGGCGGCGGGGCTGTCGCTGCTTTTGCAGGCCCATGCGCATGGGCTTGCGGCGCATGCTATGGGCGGGTTTGATGGTGCTGCGTTTCGTGCGGCTTTTGATATTCCTGAAAGGTTTGCCGTTTTGAGTTTTATTTCTATTGCGCACTATGGGGATTTGCAGTCGTTGCCTCCTGGCTTGGCTGAGCGGGAGTCTGCGCCGCGGGCGCGGTTGCCTTTGAGTGAGATTGTTCGGTTTGGGAAATGGGTTTAGGGTGCTTGCTGCTGCTCTTGTTCTTGCGTTTTCGTCCAGTAGCCGCCTCCCCGGCGGGGGGGTAACTTTCTTTGCTGCTGCAAAGAAAGTCACCAAAGAAAGCAGCTTTTTCAACCAGGCACTGCCACTTGAGACGGCAAGTGGATTAATAGTCTCTCTAGGTAACAATAGCCCGCCGCCACGGAGGCCTGCCCGGCCTGTCAAGTGTTAGGTACGCATCTACAAGCACCTCTTTTTCCTTGGCAAAGCGGTACGCGCTCATCCGCGCGGCGTGTCCGGCGCTCACGCGCCAT
>NZ_JAQFVG010000293.1 GCF_029439455.1 Caballeronia sp. BR00000012568055
AGAGCGCTAAATACGGCGCGCTCAAGATCTAAGACTTTCTTTTCAAGCCTCTCGATTCGTTCTTCCTGATCGCGCTTCTTTCCTCTCGTGCATGACGCAAGGCACCGTCCTACCGTGAAGCAATCCCCGCTCGGCACGGTGCAATGTGCGTGAGGATAGAACTCCCCGCAATGTTTTGGCATGCGAACCTCTTGCAATAACAGTTCGTCCAATCTGAATATGTAAGCGCTCGTCGATCGTCTCAGCGATCACCACTATAAACGCCGACATGCACCCTGCAACAGCGAGACGGTGACTGCGCAGGACGGCGGGAGCGCTCGGCATGGCTACGCCTAGACGGCGTCAAGCAGCACGGCCGGTCAGCGACAACACGACCGGCCAAGATAATTATATGAATGCCCCCGATGCGCCAGGTCTTCTTGCGTGTTGCATCGACAGGATAGGTTGCAGCTTTATATGCGGCCTCATGCAGCCTCATACGCTGCGGGCCCCGATGAAATCCGCTGACTCGCTCCTCATTTGTCGCACGAGCTACGCGCTCA
>NZ_JAQFVG010000294.1 GCF_029439455.1 Caballeronia sp. BR00000012568055
ATACGAAAAGGACCACGCCAGCATGGCGGCGTGATTGTGAGGCCCAACAAGCAGTAAAACCGTTTGCTGGACGGATAGCGCGTCCGAAGGTTGCGGTGGCAATCGAGTGTGATGATACCCATTAGCGGGCCCGGTGTCAAGTGGGCAAGCAATACCCTCGACTGCCTGAGCAGCCGATTTATTTCCTCGACCGCATGCAGTAGCCGAGCGCACCCGTTTCTTCGACTCATGGCTGCGACGGATCGCGCCAGACACCCATCAGGATCAAGCGGTCGGCATGCAACCATTGCCTGTCGCCCTGGTGGTTTGACCACCCCAGAAGAACATTGGTACCGCAATGCGTCCATGGAGTTCGCACAAATTTATGGCTGCCGGGTTGTTGTCGGCGCCAATCCACTGTTGGCTCGCATTGCAGGCGGTCCGCTTCACCGCACATCGGGGACGACGGATCGACGTCCTATTCAAAACAGAGGGCTGGATGCCAGTCATCACATCAGGCTTGCCGGCCGTCGT
>NZ_JAQFVG010000295.1 GCF_029439455.1 Caballeronia sp. BR00000012568055
GCTGACGTCGGGCGAGCAGATGAAGGACGTGCAACTCGAGTTCTATCGCATCTCGCCGAAGGGCACGGAAGAGAAGTACTACACCGTGCGGCTTTCGAACGCGATTCTGACGCATATGGAATCGTGGACGCCGAATGCGCTGGACCCGAACAACCGGCAGATGGGCCACATGGAAGACCTGGCGTTCACGTACGAAAAGATCACGTGGACGTACGATCCGGATGGTATCGAAGCCGAAGATTCGTGGCTTGCGCCGAAGGCTTGAGTTGGGTTTTGAAGTGAAGGCCGCCTCGGGGATGAGGCGGCTTTTTTACGTCATTTGGCCAACGCCCCCAGCCCCGCCGCACGATCCGGCAAGATACGAAACAGCGAATCAAAGCCAATCACCTGAAATACTTCGTGCACCTGAGGAATCAAACCCGCCAGCACCAGATCATGCCCCGTACTGCGCACGATCTTCGCGGCCTTGAGCATCACGCGCAGTCCCGCTGAACT
>NZ_JAQFVG010000296.1 GCF_029439455.1 Caballeronia sp. BR00000012568055
TGAACGGAGTTTTGTGATGTAGGCGCTTAATTGGCGGAAGAAGCACTTTTATACTGCGGCGTTGTGTTTGCAGGAGCGTTTTATGTTTCTCGCAATTCTTTTGATCGGACCGGTGGGGATCGCAGCTTTGTTCGCGTTCGCGGTGTTCGCGGACCGGCATTTTCGGGATACGGTCGTGGTCCGGCAGGATTGTGCGCCGTTATGCGCTAAGGATCAGGTTGGTTCGGGATCGGCTGGTCAGCCGCGCGGACTCGAGATTTCTTAACTTTTCTCGAGATTTCGTTATTTTCTCGATGTTCCGGCAGGTTTTATCGAGATTTTTTAATTTGTGCCCACATCTCGGCTTGCGGCGAAGGATTGGCGAACCACTTCTTCGATCCGATCCATCACTTGCGCCGGGATATGCGAGTACTGCTTGCGGCGATGTGCCGACAGGACGCCTTTATTCGATTGCGTCATGCGTATCAGCGCGGACAAGTCCTTGCGCGGAATATCGAACTCGTCATTCAAGGCGCTGAACGCAAGGTCATAGCCCCGAAGCCATGCCAGTTCGCTCGGAATTTCTTCGCGCACCGCCCGCTTGATCATCTCGTACAGAAACGCTACTTCGCGATCCGCATTGAAGAAGCGATACGCGCGACTGCCCGGCGCATGCAGAACGTATGGATCGGCGTCAGTCCTGCGGTAATTCCACAATTGCGTCACCGGGCGCGAGAACGCCGTCAACACGGCGTGATAAGCCGGAATGTTCTTCTCGATGACGGCGGAGACCGGAATCACCGTCTCCGGTCCCATCAAGCCCGAACGCGCCAACGCATGCTGAATAAGAAAACGATGCAGACGGCCGTTCCCATCGAAAAACGGGTGCAAGTAGACGAAGCCGAACGCCGAGCATGCCGCCTTCACCAGCACGTCCGGACAGCGCTTCTGGTCGTTGACGAAACCCTCCCAGTCCTCCATCACGCGCCGCAGATCGTCGATCGGCGCGGGAAAGAAGTCGATGCGGCCCGTCGCATTTTCGAGCCAGTTCTGCCGCGTTCGATATGACGCTTCCTGGCTGAAGACATCGCGGACAATCACGTTCTGCAATTGAACCAGCCATTCCTCGTTGACCTCGGCAAGTTCGCCTGCGCGTTTGAGCAAATGAACGAAGCGAGCCTGTTTGTCCGAACTCGGTGTTTCCGACTCGATCGCGTAACTCCCGCGCGTTTCGGACAGGTAAAGAAAGTCCAGCGCGCGTCGATAAAGCTCGGGATTGTCCATCGCGTCGAGCGTGCTTTGCGCTTCGCGGAGCAGGTCGGAGAGCGGAGGCTTGTCGGGAATGGCGGCGCGGCTGACGGTCGGGCAGAAGTACGGCGCGCCGAGTGCGTTGTTTCTCACCCGATACTTCGGAGCACGAATCGGTTCCGGCGCGGTGTAGTAGATGTCGTTAGGAAACAAGTCAACATAGCCACCGCGATCCAGTGCTGGTGTATCGAGTTCTTTGCCTGTCAACCATTCCCAAAGGAAGCAGGCGCGACGAATGTGTTCTCCCGTCGGCGTTGCCCTGATCCTTTCGATCAGTTCGCTCGGTTCGATATGCTCGAACGCCGCATCGATGATTTCGAGGTTCACGCCTTCATGGCGTAACGCGAATTCCAGATGGCCGACCGGTGTATCGTCGAAAGCGACGCTGGCTGGAAACAACATTTGATTGTCCGTGTCGATCCGCCGATTTACGGACGAACTGATATACGCCAGTTTCTTGGGCGGCGTAACAGCAAGTTCGCCGATGGCGATTAGACGTGCGTAGCCGACTGGAATCATCGAGATTTCTTAACTTTTATCGAGATTTCTTAACTTTACGCTTGTTTTTGGCTTCTTCATCGAAAAATTGTTACCGAACGCCGAGCAAGTCATTCCACCGATCCACTTTCGCTATCGAACGATCGCCCTTTCGAATTGTTGCGCTATTGGCGCGGGACTATAGTGCCTCTCACGGCACGCCCCATACAACGAAAGAAAGGAGACGACGAGCATGAACCGTATCGATCTGGCGGGACGCACGGTGGTGGTCACAGGCGGCGCACGCGGTATCGGGCTGGCGGTAGCGGAGCGGGCCTTGCAGTCGGGCGCGAACGTCGCGCTCTGGGATGTCGATGGCGACCGCCTCGCGCGCACCAGCGCCGAACTCAAGTCGGCCTACAAGGAAAACATCGTCAGCGATTCGGTCGTCGAACTGACCGAAGAAGCGTCCGTCGAAGCCGCCGTGCAAAAAGCGCTCGCCGCGCACGGCAAGATCGATGTGCTCGTGAATAACGCCGGCATCACTGGCGGCAACGGCACCACCTGGGAACTCGCGCCCGATGTCTGGCGGCGCGTGATCGACGTCAATCTGATCGGGCCGTATCTCACATGCCGCGCCGTGGTGCCGCATATGCTCAAGTCGGGCTATGGGCGCATCGTCAACGTGGCGTCGATTGCGGGCAAGGAAGGCAATCCGAATGCTTCGCACTACAGCGCATCGAAAGCCGGGTTGATCGGGCTGACGAAATCGCTTGGCAAGGAACTCGCGGGCAAGGGCATTCTCGTCAACGCGGTCACGCCCGCCGCCGCCAAAACCGAAATCTTCGATTCGATGTCGCAACAGCACATCGACTACATGCTCTCCAAGATTCCGATGAACCGCTTTCTGATGCCGCAGGAAGCCGCATCGCTCATTTTGTGGCTCTCGTCCGAGGACTGCGCGTTCAGCACGGGTTCGGTGTTCGATCTGTCGGGCGGCCGCGCAACTTACTGAGCCGTTCTTCGTTTGTTCGGAGGCCAAACTATGAACGATTCCGCACAGGCGGAAGGCGCTGTCACGTCGCGCGTGATGCGGCGTCTGCTGCCTTTTCTCTTGCTGATGTATGTGCTCGCGTTTCTGGATCGCGCGAATATCGGCTTTGCGCAAAAGGCCTTACAGCAGGACACAGGCTTGAGCAACGCCGCGTTCGCGTTCGGCGCGGGCGTGTTTTTCATCGGCTATGCAATCTTCGAAGTGCCAAGTAATTTGTTGCTGCATCGCGTGGGCGCGAAGTTGTGGATGTGCCGGATCATGGTGACGTGGGGCATCGTATCGGCAGCGATGTCGATGGCGCATTCGGCCACCACGTTCTATGTGCTGCGCTTTTTGCTCGGCGTGGCGGAGGCGGGATTCTTTCCGGGCATCGTCTATTACCTGACGCGCTGGTTTCCGCAGTCCTCGCGTGCGCGGGCGCTTGGCGTGTTTTACTTCGGCGCGCCGCTCGCGTTTATCTTCGGTGCGCCGCTGTCGGGCTTGCTGCTGGATTTGCACGGCGCGTTCGGGTTGAAGGGATGGCAATGGCTGTTTTTGGTCGAAGGTTTGCTGGCGTCCATCGTCGGCGTGTGGGCATTCTGGTATCTCGACGATGACCCCGCGAAAGCCCGCTGGCTCTCTCAGGATCAACGCGCATACCTCGTTTCGCGTCTTTCCGATGACGCGCGCCACGCATCCACGCACGGTCCGCGCAGCGTGCTCGCCGCCCTGGTCGATCCACGCGTGGTCGTGCTCTGCTGCGTGTATTTTCTGATTCAGGCCGCCGTCTACGGCGTGGTGTTTTATCTGCCGCAGCAAGTGGCCGCGCTGCTCGGCACCAAGGTCGGCTTTCGCGTCGGCGTGGTGACGGCGCTGCCGTGGGTCGTCGCGGTGATCGTGACGTGGCTCGTGCCGCGTTATGCGGATCGCACGGGCAAGCATCGCGTGTGCGCGGTGGCTTTGCTGACGATGTCGGGCGTGGCCATCGCCATATCGGGTTTATCGACGATACCGTTTATCTCGCTGATCGCACTGTGTTGCGCCGCAAGCGGTTTCATCGCCGCGCAGCCGCTGTTCTGGACCTTTCCGACGCGCTATCTCACAGGCGCAGCTGCGGCTGCGGGCATCGCGCTGATCAATTCGCTTGGCGGACTCGGCGGATTTTTTGCGCCGATGGCCCGCACCGCCGCCGAAGCCGCGTTCCATTCCGCGAGCGCCGGATTGATGGTGCTGGCCGGCGCGAGCGTGCTGGCGGCGCTGGTGATCGTTGCGCTGGTGCGTGTGCCCGAGCGCGAACCTGTTCCGAGTGGCGACACCGCCAACGCATCCTGATCCGAAGGAGACAAAAATGTCCATGCCGACCATCAAGCAAGTGCGCGCCTTCACCGTTCGCGGCGGCGGCGCCGATTATCACGATCAGGGCGCCGATCACTGGATCGACGATCACATCGCCACGCCGATGGCTCGTTATCCTGAATATCGAAAAAGCCGGCAGTCGTTCGGGCTGAATGTGCTCGGCTCGCTGGTCGTCGAGATCGAAGCGAGCGATGGCACCGTCGGTTTCGCGGTGACGACGGGCGGGGAAATTGGCGCGTTTATCGTCGAGAAACATCTGGCGCGATTCCTCGAAGGCCAGCGCGTAACCGATATCGAAAAGATGTGGGATCAGATGTTCAACGCCACGCTTTACTACGGGCGCAAGGGCATTGTGCTGAACGCGATATCGGGCGTCGATCTGGCGCTGTGGGATTTGCTCGCGAAAGTGCGCAAGGAACCCGTATTTCAACTGCTCGGCGGACCTGTACGCGATGAGTTGCAGTTCTATGCGACCGGCGCGCGTCCTGATCTTGCGAAGCAGATGGGTTTTATCGGCGGGAAAATGCCGTTGCAACATGGACCCGCTGAAGGCGAAGAAGGGCTGGCGAAGAACATCGCCAAGCTCGCGGATATGCGCTCGAAAGTGGGCGATGATTTCTGGCTGATGTTCGACTGCTGGATGAGCCTCGATCTCAACTACGCGAAACGCCTTGCAACGGCCGCGCACGAACACGGTCTGAAGTGGATCGAGGAAGCGCTGCCGCCCGACGATTATTGGGGTTATGCAGAACTGCGCCGTTCCGTGCCGCGCGGCATGATGGTGACCACCGGCGAGCACGAAGCCACGCGCTGGGGTTTTCGCATGCTGTTCGAAATGGGCTGCGCGGATCTCGTGCAGCCGGATGTGGGCTGGTGTGGCGGCATCACGGAACTCATCAAGATTTCGGCGCTTGCGGATGCGCATAACGTGCTGGTCGTGCCGCATGGTTCGTCGGTGTATAGCTATCATTTCGTGGTCACGCGTCACAACTCGCCATTCGCCGAATTTTTGATGATGGCTCCGCAAGCCGATCAGGTCGTGCCGATGTTCACGCCCTTGCTGCTCGATGAACCCGTGCCGGTGAATGGCCGCATGAAGGTGCCGGAAACGCCGGGCTTCGGCGTGCGGCTCAATCCTGAGTGCGCGTTGACGCGGCCTTACACACACTGAAGAGGTGTCGTCCAACATGCTGCTAGAGAATAAAGTCGTCGTGGTAACGGGCGGATCGCGCGGTATCGGACGGGCGATTGCGTTGGCGAGTGCGCGCGAAGGCGCGGATGTCGCGATCAATTACTGGCGCGATAACGACAAGTCGTATGGCAAGGCATCGGCGGTGGATTCGATCGTCGCGGAGATCGAGAAGCTGGGCCGCCGCGCGATCGCGGTCGAAGGCAATGTCGCGGAACACGCGACGGGCATCGAACTGATCGGGCGCGCGGTGGAAGCGTTCGGCCACGTCGATGTGTTGTCGAGTAACGCGGGCATTTGTCCGTTTCACGCGTTTCTGGATATGCCGCCATCGGTCTATGAAACGACGGTCGCGGTCAATCTCAACGGCGCGTTCTATGTCACACAAGCCGCTGCGAATCAGATGAAAACGCAGGGCACGGGCGGCGCAATCATCGCAACGAGTTCGATCAGCGCGCTCGTTGGCGGCGGCATGCAGACGCATTACACGCCGACCAAAGCAGGCGTGCATTCGTTGATGCAGTCGTGCGCGATTGCACTAGGACCGTACGGAATCCGATGTAATTCGGTGATGCCGGGCACTATTGCCACCGACCTGAACGCGGACGATTTATCGGATAAAGAAAAGCGCGCTTATATGGAAAAGCGCATTCCGCTAGGCCGTTTGGGCGAACCCGACGACGTCGCGCAATGCGTGGTGTTTCTTGCGTCAGACCGCGCGCGTTATGTGACGGGCGCATCCTTATTGGTCGATGGCGGTCTGTTCGTCAACCTTCAGTAAGGACAGTTGAATATTTGCGTAACAGCGCGATGAAGTATTCGGCCGGCTCGCTCAGCGTTTCGAACTTGCGCCGCAGAAGTCCGAAGCCCGACAGACTCTTGCCGATTTCGATCGGCAATTCAGCGAGCAAATGCGCGCGCAGATAATCGCGCACAACGGACTCAGGCAGCATCGCCACGGCATCGCTGTTTTGAAGCAGTTGCAAGGTCGCAAAGATCGACGCGCATTCGACGATATCGGCAGGCGTCGTCAATCCTGCGCGCGCGAGTTCCTCTTCGAAGAGACCGCGCGCCGGACTGGTGATCGGCTGAAGAATCCACGGCCAGCTCACGAGCATATCGAGCGCGAGCGCGTTTTTGGATGCGAGCGGATGTTTTGCGCGCACGACCAGGCGCATCGCTTCGCGCGAAAGCGGTTCGAAATCGAAGTCGTTGTGCTGTAAGGGCGTGGTGAGACGGCCGAGCGCCAGATCGACTTCGCGGCGATGCAGCAATTGCACGACCTGATCGCTGGTTTCGCCGAGAATGCGCACGTTGAGCAACGGACGCTCGGATTTGAGTTCGGTGACGGCCATTGCCAGCATATCGGGCGCGGCGCCCATGATTGCGCCGACCGTGAGTTGTCCGTGGCCACCGCGACGTTTGTTGTCGAGATCGTCGGCGAAGCGCGTGAGGTCCGCGAGCGAGCGGCGCGCGTAGGCGAGCGCGGCGGTGCCGAGCGAAGTGGGTTGCATGCCGCGCGCATTGCGTTCGAATAGCAGAAAGCCGAACGCTTCTTCGATATCGGCGAGCATACGGCTTGCACTGGGCTGCGCGACGTTGATGGTATCGGCGGCCTGATGAAGATTGCGTGCATCATCGAGTGCGACAAGCAGCGCGAGATGCTTGAACTTGAGCCGATTGACCAGCGCGATCTGAGAGGCGTTTTGATGGTTCATTTGATGCAGCGCAGAAAGAGTGTGCAACACATCTGCCGATACGCTTTTGCGATCGACCAATCCAACATTCGGATTGTCGTGTTATCGGTCGGCGAATTATAGTCGCAGCACAACGCGCCACGTTTCGTGCAGTCCCAGAGTTTGGATTCGAAGCGCACAAGGTTCACCAAACACAATAAGGCGGTCCGCCATGGAGACAGTGGCATTCCGCATGACCCTCAAAGCGGGCATGCGCGAGGAATACGAAAGGCGTCATCGCGAGATTTGGCCGGAACTGGCGCACGCATTGAGCGATGCCGGCATTCGCGACTACCGCATCTTTCTCGACGAAGCGAACGGCTATCTGTTCGCCATCTATTCGCGTACGCCAGCGCATACGACCGACGCATTGCCGAACTTGCCCATCATGCGCAAATGGTGGGATTACATGGCCGAACTGATGGAAACGCACGCGGATAACGCGCCGGTGGCGGTGCCGCTCGCGCAGGTCTTTCATCTTCCCTGAAACGTTCGCCTCAATCGCGAGGAGCGCACCATGCAGGTCGTCGATCCGCATATTCACCTGTGGGATCTGTCCACGCATCATTACCCGTGGCTCGCGAATCCGCAGACATCTTTTGTCGGCGATGCACGGGATCTGAAGCACGATTATCTTCTGCAAGACCTGTTGCGAGATACACAGGATATCGAAGTATTGAAGATCGTTCACGTCGATGCGAATCACGATCCCGCCGATCCCATCGAAGAAACGCGCTGGCTGCAATCGATTGCCGACGGCGAAGGGCGCGGCATGCCGAACGCGATTGTTGCGGGCGCGGATTTATCGGCAGATAACGCGGAGCAAGTGCTCGAGGCGCATGCGTTCTTTGCGAACACGCGCGGCATTCGCCAGATTCTCAATGTGCATGACAACAAGCTCTACGATTACGTCGGTCGGCACTATATGCGCGAGGCGCAATGGCGAAAGAATTTCGGATTGCTGAAGCAATTCGATATGTCATTCGACTTGCAACTGTATCCGTCGCAGATGGAAGAGGCCGCGCTTCTCGCACGTGAGCATGCGGATACGCAGTTCATTGTGAATCACGCGGGCATGTTCGTGGACCGCAATACGCCACAGGGATATCGCGCGTGGCGTGAGGGTATGCGTGCGCTGGCGGCGTGTCCGAACGTGGCCGTCAAACTCAGCGGCTTCGCGATGTTCGATCACAAGTGGACCATCGAAAGCCTGCGTCCTTACGTGCTCGAAACCATCGATACCTTCGGCTGCGAGCGCGCGATGTTTGCATCGAACTTTCCGGTCGATCGATTGTTCGGCACCTACACGGCGTTGTGGAACGCGTACGCACGCATCGTCGGCGATGTAAGCGATAGCGAGCGCGACGCGCTATTCATACGGAATGCTGAGCGAATCTATCGCATTTGAACGGAGGCACGAAAGCATGACGCCACGACTGGAACTCAGGCATGCGAGCAAATCGTTCGGCCGCGTGCGCGCGCTGGGCGACGGCAGCCTGCAACTTTTTCCCGGTGAAGTGCATGCGTTGCTCGGTGAAAACGGCGCAGGCAAATCGACATTGGTGAAACTGCTTGCGGGCGTGTATCAGCCGGATACAGGCGACTTATTGGTCGATGGCGCCGCGCGCACGTTTGCCAATCCCGCCGAAGCACGTGATGCGGGACTTGCCGTGATTTATCAGGAACCGACCTTGTTCGCGGACCTGTCGATCGCGGAGAACATTTATATGGGACGTCAGCCGCGCGATCGCTTCGGCCGTATTCGATATGACGCGATGCATCGTGAAGTGGATGCGTTGTTGTCGTCGCTCGGTGTGAATCTGCGTGCGCAACGTTTGGTGCGTGGTTTGTCGATTGCGGATCAGCAAGTGGTTGAGATTGCCAAAGCGCTTTCGCTCGATGCAAACGTGCTCATCATGGACGAACCGACTGCGGCTTTGTCCTTGCCCGAAGTCGAGCGATTATTCACCATCGTGCGCGGCCTGCGCGAACGCGATGTCGCGATTCTCTTCATCACGCATCGGCTCGATGAAGTCTTCGCGCTCACGCAACGCATGACGATCATGCGCGACGGTATGAAGGTGTATGACGCGCTCACGCAAGACATGACCATCGATGCAATCGTCAGCAAGATGGTCGGCCGCGATCTCGACACGTTCTATCCGAAGGCCGACGTCGTGCCCGGTGACGTGCGTCTTTCGGTGCGCAATCTCACGCGCGAAGGCGTATTCAAGAACATTTCCTTCGATGTGCGCGCAGGCGAGATCGTCGCGCTTGCGGGGCTTGTCGGCGCGGGACGCAGTGAAGTGGCGCGCGCGATCTTCGGCATCGATCAGGTGGAGGGAGGCGAAGTGAAGATCGCGGGCAAGAAGCTCGCATTGGGTTCGCCGGGCGCTGCGGTACGCTCGGGTCTTGCCCTTGTGCCTGAAGATCGCCGCGCGCAAGGATTGGCCCTTGAATTAAGCATCGCGCGTAATGCATCGCTGACCGTGCTCGGTCGATTGATGCGCCACGGTCTTATTTCAGCACGCAGCGAATCGACGCTGGCGTCCGACTGGGGCCAACGCCTGCGCCTCAAAGCCAGCGATCTCGACGCGCCCGTTGGCACGCTTTCGGGCGGCAATCAGCAGAAGGTCGTGCTCGGCAAATGGCTGGCCACGAACCCGAAGGTGCTGATGATCGATGAACCAACGCGGGGTATCGACGTGGGTGCGAAGGCGGAGGTGTACCGCACATTGGCGGAACTCGTGAAAGATGGCATGGCAGTACTAATGATTTCGAGCGAACTGCCCGAAGTGCTCGGCATGGCGGACCGCGTGCTGGTGATGCACGAGGGCCGTATCAGCGCGGATATCGCCCGCGCGGATGCGAACGAGGAACGGGTGATGGGCGCGGCGCTGGGCACATCGCAAACACTCGGCACACTAGGACGTGCAGCATGATGACTCGACATTCTCCTTCTCTACCCGCGATGCAAGCGACCGAAACCAAGCGCGAAGGTCTTGCGGTGACCATCGCAAAGAGCCGTGAACTGACCTTGTTCATCGTGCTGCTGGTGTTGATCGGCGCGACGGCGGCGGCCAAGCCCGACTTTCTGAATTTGCAGAATCTGCGGGACGTATTGCTCAATGTGTCGATTATCGGCTTGCTGACGGCGGGCATGACGGTCGTGATGCTGATGCGGCATATCGATCTTTCCGTGGCGTCTGTCGTCGGTGTAAGCGCGTATGCGGTCGGCAGTCTTTTCGTGATGTTTCCGCATATGCCGGTGATCGTCGCGATGCTCGCGGGTATCGGCATCGGCTTTGCGATCGGCGCGGTGAACGGCGCGCTTGTCACGTTCGGACGTGTGCCTTCGCTGGTGGCGACCTTATCGACTTTGTATATCGTTCGGGGTGCCGATTATGCGTGGGTCCACGGTGGGCAGATCAACGCAACGAGTTTGCCCGATGCTTTCGCGTCCATCGCCACCGGTTCTCTCCTGGGCGTGCCGAATCTCGTGCTGATCGCGCTGGTCGTGTTGATCGCGTTATCGGTGTATCTGAAGCAGTATCGCGGCGGGCGCGAGCATTATGCAATCGGCTCGAATCCCGAAGCGGCGCGGCTTGCGGGCATACGCGTGGATCGTCGCGTGATGATCGGCTTTCTGCTGTCCGGCGCGATTGCGGGCTTGGCCGGCGTGTTATGGCTTGCACGTTTCGGCACGGTAGATGCCAGTACGGCCAAGGGCATCGAGTTGCAAGTGGTCGCGGCGGCGGTGGTCGGCAGTGTCGCGATTACGGGCGGCATCGGCACCGTTGCAGGCGCGACGCTCGGCGCGCTGGTGCTCGGCGTGATCAACATTGCATTGGTGGTATTGCGCGTGTCGCCGTTCTGGCAACAGGCCATTCAAGGTGCGTTGATCGTCGCCGCGATCACGCTCGATACGCTGCTCGCGCGTTCCGTCGCGCGCCGCATGATGAGGAAACGCGATCATGGCTAAACCGGATTCCGCACTCTCAACTTCGAAGCGCCGCCATCTGCAATGGGAAGCGATGCTCGTGATCGTGCTCGTGGTGTCATTGCTCGGCGGGCGCGTGTTGTCGCCGTTGTTTTTATCGGCGGCGAATGTGTCCAACATGCTTGCGGATTTCACCGAGATCGCATTGATCGCGTTGCCGATGACGCTGATTATCGTGGCGGCGGAAATCGATTTGTCGGTGGCGTCTGTGCTGGGTGCATCGAGTGCGTTGATGGGCGTGCTTTGGCATATGGGCCTGCCGATGCCGCTTGTTCTCGTGCTCGTATTGATGTTCGGCACGCTTGCGGGCTTACTCAACGGACTTGTGATCGTGCGATTCGGCTTGCCTTCGCTTGCGGTGACGATCGGCACCTTGGCGCTGTTTCGCGGTCTCGCTTACGTGTTGCTCGGCGATCAGGCTATCGCGGATTTTCCCGCTTCGTATACGGCGTTCGGTATCAACACGGTCGGCGATTCCTTCTTGCCGATGCCCTTCGTCTTAGTCATTGCCGGCGCGATTATTTTCACTGTCTTGCTGCAAGCGACACCGTTCGGCCGCAGCCTGTTTGCTATCGGCGCGAATCCGACTGCGGCGCAATTTTCGGGCATCGAGGTATCGCGTACGAAGATCAAACTATTCATGATGTCCGGCGCGATGGCCGCGCTCGCGGGCATCGTCTATACGCTGCGCTTCACGAGCGCGCGTGGCGACAATGGTGAGGGGTTCGAACTATCGGTGATTGCGGCGGTGCTGTTCGGCGGCGTGAGTATTTTTGGCGGACGCGGTTCGATGATCGGCGTGCTGCTGTCGCTGCTCATCATCGGCGTGTTGCGCAATGCGTTGACGCTGGCCGATGTATCGAGCGAAACGCTGACGATCGTGACCGGCGCGCTGTTGTTGTCGTCGGTGCTGATCCCGAATCTCGTCGCGCGCTGGCGGGCGGCGCGCGAAAAGCGGCTGATGACGCAAACCATTTGAAGCGTATGGCGTAGTTGAAAATCAGCGCAAACCTGCGCAAAACAGGAGACTTTCCGACATGAAGAGAACCTATCGTTTAATGCGCGCGCCGCTACTGGCATCGGCATTTCTCGCCGCGACAATCGCGCTGACCGCGAGCGCGGCGGATGTAAAGAGCGGCCTGAAAATCGCCTTCCTGCCGAAACAGATCAACAATCCGTACGAGGTGATTGCCGACGATGGCGGTCTGGCCGCGATCAAGGAGATGAAGGGCGAGGGCAAGGTCGTTGGGCCATCGGATGCGGGCGCGTCCTCGCAAGTGAGTTATATCAACACGCTCATCACGCAGCGGCAGAACGCCATCGTAATCGCCGCGAACGATGCGAACGCGGTCGTGCCGTATCTGAAGAAAGCGATGTCGCAAGGCATCAAAGTGGTGACCTTCGATTCCGACACCGCGCCCGATGGCCGGCAGATTTTCGTCAATCAAGCGGAGTCCGAAGCAATCGGACGCGGGCAGATTCAATTGTTGTCGAAACTCGTTGGCGGCGAAGGCGAGTTTGCGATTCTGTCGGCCACGCCTAATGCGACGAATCAGAATACGTGGATCAAGTTCATGCAGGATGAGCTTAAGAAGCCGGAGTATTCGAAGCTCAAGCTCGTAAAGATCGCGTACGGCAACGACGACGATCAGAAGTCGTTCGTCGAGACGCAAGGTTTGTTGCAGGCGTATCCGAACCTCAAGGGCATCATCGCGCCGACGACGGTCGGTATTGCCGCCGCTGCGCGATATATCCAGAGCTCGCCGGCCAAGGGTAAGGTCGTGGTGACGGGGCTGGGCACGCCGAATCAGATGCGCGCGTTCGTGAAGAACGGCACGGTCAAGGCGTTCCAGCTTTGGGATCCGGGTCAGTTGGGCTATCTCGCGGCCTATGCGGCAGCGAATCTAGCGTCGGGCACCATCACCGGCAAAGAAGGCGATACCTTCGATGCAGGGAAACTCGGCAAGCGTACGGTCGGCAAGAGCGGAGAAGTGATTCTCGGACCGCCGACTACGTTCGACTCGTCGAATATCGATAACTTCAATTTTTGAGGCAAGCAGGGCCTGAGAGGAAAGCGGAACGTCCGTGAGGGCGCTCCGCTTTTTTGTTGCTTGGGAACACCGCACTCGAGTCCATCAAAAATTGATTCGACATACGAAATATTAACGTCGAGACTTCGACAGCAAATGCCCCAGTCCCAGATTCGTCGCAATCTGCCAGACATAAACCCGCGAATAACGCACGCCGAACTGCCGTTCGATCACTTCGCGCAATCGCGCATTGGTCCACGCGTCGCTCTCGAAGCCGTGTTTTCGCGCTGATTCCTGCAAGGCCTTCGCGATCCATTCGAGCGCCTCACGATCGAGCGCCGACGTGCGCCCGCCCACGCCCATTTTCGCGAGCGCTTCGAGTCCGCCTTCGTTCACGATTGCCTTGTAGCGCCGCACCGTCTGCACCGACAGATGCAATTGCTCGGCCACGCGCTCGACCGATTCGCCATCGAGCAGCATGCGTCCCGCCGTCATGCGCCGCATGACGCTCGGCAATGTCTCGGGACGTGAGAGCATGCGTGCCCCCTGTCGAATGGAGACTGCAGACTTGATCCGGCGTGCTAAACGTGTGAGCGTGTCATCGTGGGTCGTTTCGAGCCGGCGCGCGTGCACTGCTTATCGTCAATCAACTAACGCCAACAACCAATAAACGTTTTCAGCCGCGATGGGGAACTCTCGCGGAATTTTTTTTGAGCTTGATAAACGGCCGCGAATTTCCTATGCACACGCATGGCGTGCAGGCGCATCCCTGTTATTGCCGCGTGCGCCGCAATAACATGCACGTCCGTTTCATGAAACCGGAGGGAAAGGGATGCCCGGCCGTTTGCGTCAGCACGATGCCCTTAAACAGATTTGAGCGCCTCGGATCCGTTCCGGCACGCGCGTGCACACCACGCCGTATCGAAGTCGATAGCGGCTTGAGGCGGCATGAGGCGGCTTTAAATCGCGTCAAACGCGATAAAACTCGATGTCCTGTCCGGCGTGTACGGCGCGCTTGAGCCATTCGGGCATATCGCCCATGCCGTCCCACGTATCGCCGCTGGCATTGCGGAACACGGGTTCTATTTCACCCGCGGATCGCGTCAGTTTGGGCAATTGCGGCATCGGCCTGCTGGGCTTTTGCGCGCCATTGGTTTTAGTGAATGTGGGAGGCGGATTGACCACCGGCGCTTCCGCCAATGACTCGGCCAGCGCGCTTTCCGTAATGCCGAATTCGGCCATGCGTGCGCGCAAATACGCAATGATTCTGTCTCGCTTTCTTTCGTCCACGGCTTTCCTGATTCAGCTTTTTGATTATCAGAAGACGAACCTATACCCCGCGCGGACCGGGGCGGTTCGAAGACTTGAATAGATGTGTTTTATGAAGCGTGGCGCAGCACTTGCTGCGCGTCAATTAGTGTATTTACCGCAGTGTCTCTCAATGGCCGATTAATCGTTGCTAATCGTTGCTTCACGACACGCGCCTAATTACTCAAGCACGTTCACGCGATGCGCTGATTGCAGGCATTCATCCAACCGGGGAATCGGCGCGACGGACGCACGACAGGAGTGCGCGCGGGAAGTCACGCCAGGAAGCCACGAACCGCCGATAACGATGCACTCGCCGCCCGAGCCCGCGCGTCTCTCATGCGCATGCCGACCGGCCGATTACCTCGCTGATTGCTATTGTATGCTGCCTTCGCCAACTATTAAATCATTTTAACGGTTATGTTGTTCTCCCGGTAATTCCGCACCATGCGCGCGAATCGCGGCAATCAGTTCCGCCGGGGTAATTTCATAACGCACTTCGCGGTGAATGCCGGGTTTGCGCTCATCGATTTCGATCAGCAGTACAGCCTTGCCGGCGGCAGCCGGTTCCAGGCGCAGGGAGCGGACTTCCTGACCGCTTGCATCGTCATATTCGGTGAGGAGCGTCATGGCTCCCGTGGCGGTGCTTCTCGGCGTGGACATGAGTCCTCCCGTCTTGCGACGTCATTGTTGTTTGGATGCAGCGCCGCGCAAATGGCTTGCCTGAAGGGGCTTGCCTGAAGGCTCGTCGCTTGCGGCAGCAGGGCTGTCGGTGAGATAAGGCGGACGCGAAGCGTGGTGTCGTGCCGTGCTCCGGCACTTCATTATTGCCTGCCAAAACTCCGCGCGTCCAGCGCGCGGAGTGTTTTAGCAAGGAGCGGGCCTTGAGCGATTCAAGCGATCGCGTCGCGCGCCTGAGCGGTGATTTCGAACGATCGCAGGCGCGCGCGATGATCGAAAATCTGCGCGGTCACAATCAATTCGTCCGCCTGAGTCTGTTCGATGACCGAGCGCAGGCCGGCTTCGACTTCCTCGCGATTGCCCACGACCGAGCACGCCAGCGAATGCTCGACGCCCGCGCGTTCTGCCTCCGTCCACGCGATCGATTCGACCGGCGGCGGCAGTTGACCGGGCGTGCCGCGTCGCAAATTGATGAACTGCTGCTGCAACGAGGTGAACAGGAACAGCGCTTCGTCGGTGGTATCGGCGGCGAAGACATTGACGCCGACCATCGCGTGAGGCTTTTGCAGGCTCGCGGACGGGCGGAATTGTTTGCGATAGACCTCCAGCGCCGTCAGCAGATAATCGGGCGCGAAGTGGGATGCAAAAGCGAACGGCAGTCCGAGCGCCGCCGCCAGTTGCGCCGAAAACAGCGACGAGCCGAGCAGCCAGATCGGCACATGCAGACCCGCGCCGGGCACCGCGCGCACGCGCTGGCCCGCGACCGGATCGGCGAAAAAGCGCTGCAATTCGACGACATCGTCCGGGAAGGATTCGGCGCTGCCTTGCAGATCGCGTCGCAGCGCGCGGGCGGTGGTCTGATCGGTGCCGGGTGCGCGGCCTAATCCGAGATCGATGCGGCCCGGAAACAGCGAGGCCAGCGTGCCGAACTGTTCGGCGATCACCAGCGGCGCGTGGTTCGGCAACATGATGCCGCCCGAGCCGACGCGAATCGTCTTCGTGCCGGCCGCGATATGGCCGATCACCACCGACGTCGCCGCACTGGCGATGCCTGTCATATTGTGGTGCTCCGCCAGCCAGTAGCGCTGATATCCCCAGCGCTCGGCGTGTTGCGCGAGATCGAGTGAATGGGCGAAGGCATCGGCGGCGGTGGCGCCGAGCGGAATGGGGGAAAGGTCGAGTAGCGAGAAGGGGATCATTGCGGCGTTCCGGTCGTGCTGCGGTGGTGCTGTCACGCAAGTAAAGATCCGATTGTGCCGAAAGCACGGAAAGTCTGCTTCGATCAGCCCAGGCGCGGATAGCCGCGTTCGATCGCTTCGTTTTCGAGGTCGAGGATCGAAGCGTAGTCGGCGGGCGTTCGCGCGACCAGACCCTTTAGCCGCAGCCTTCGCGCACGCTGTTCGTCCCTGGCGAGCGCGTCTGAGAGTGCTTTAAAAAGCACATCGGCGGGAAGGTTTTTGGAGGTGATGAAGGGCAAGGCCGCCGTGCTCTCCGTCACGCCGATTTCGCGCACGCCCGCCGCCAGTTCCGGCAGATAGTCGCGCACGAAGGCAAACGTCACGCAGTCGAGGGCGGCGATATCCGCCGATCGGTCGATGGCGAGCGCGCGCAGCGAGGCCAGATGCCCGCCGCTTCGCTGCACCGATGCGAAGAATTGGCCGTCGCGCGCGAGCGGAGCGACGGCGTGGCGCAGCAGATTCATGCCACTGTTGGAATCGTCGCTGTTGTAGACGGCGCGCAGGCCGCGGCAATCGGCAAGCGGTTCGGCATCGACGTGCGAGCCGACGACCAAAACGCTGCGATATGCGCCGGTCTCGCAGCCGGGAGCATCGAAATGGGGCGTGGCGACGAGATTCACCCGGCCCGCCAGCGCATGCACCAGCGGATAGCCGCACGTCTGCGAGAGCAGCAGATCATCGCGCAGCCAGAACGCAGTCAGATCCGGCTCGGTATCGACGATGGAAAGCGTGTCGCCGCGCGCGGCGAGCCACGGCAACAATTGCGTGTGGAAGTCATCGAGCAGCGCGCGCCAGTCTCGGGCGAGCGCGGGCGCGACGTTGTACATCGGCAGGGCGGCGGTCCAGTGCATGAGGCATTTTACGTGCGGCGGATCGGGGCGTATTGCGTGCCGACCGGCGCAACGTCGATTTCGCGCTCGGCCGAATGCACCGGCGACACCGCGCGCGCGAACGCATGGCGGCGCATCCACTCGCCGTATCCATCGACGATAAAACCGCCATTGCTCACGCGATACGCCGCGCGCCGCGCCGCATACACCTCGCCGAGCGCGAACCACGGCACGCCCGGCAGATCGTGGTGGACCGCGTGGTAATTATTGTTGAGGAACAGCACGCGCCATAGCCAACCCGCTTCGTTGATGACCGTTCGTTCGCGTGCATCGTCGGCGACGCGATGTTCCTGGAACGATCGCACGGAAGCCAGCGCCAGCGCCGGATAACCGACGCCGAACAGGAACGCGCGCCAGGAAATGCCGCAACGCGCATCGAGCCAGAGCACGAGCGCCACCAGCATGGCCACATGCACGATCCAGCTCAATACGATCTGCCAGTCGCGATTCGCCACCGCCTGCACCGCTTCCCGCCACGACGCGGCGATGGAAAACCACGGCCCGATCAGCAGCCGCCCGACGAAGGAATTGCGCGCCGCCAGCGCCGCGCGCAGCACCACGCCCGCGTTCGCCCATTGCTCGGCGGTGACGAAATAGCTTTCCGGATCGCGGCCCGGCTCGGTCAGATGTGCATCGTCGTGATGGCGCAGATGCGACTCGCGATACACCGCGTACGGAAACCACACGGCCAGCGGCGCGAGGCCGAACAGCATATTCAGCAAGGGAAAACGCGTCGGATGGCCGTGCAGCAGTTCGTGTTGCAGCGACATGTACCAGCACGACAACAGCGCCAGCAACCCGAGCGCCATCGGCAGGCCGATCGCCCGCGCGTTGATCGCGATGCCGAACCAGCCGCCGTAAATGGCCACGATCACCAGCCACGTCGGCCGTTCGCTGCGCCAGCACCACGACGCCCGGCGGCGTTGGATGTCGCGGAATTGGGCGTCGTCGAGATAGCGGGGCATGGTGAATCGGATGAAGAGTGAAGGGCCATCGTAGCGGCGCGCGCTTCATCCAAACCAAGCAATCGGCCTAAGGTATTCATTCGACAGGAAAATGCTTATGACATCCGGCTCTGTGTTGCGATTGGAGGCGCGCAATTATTGGCGGGCGGTCGAAGCACGATATTCTTTGGCGTTCGTTTTATCTCGAAAATATCGCCCATGTCCCGACTTCTGGAATCCCGCTCGAATCACAACAAAAACGAAGGTGGCGGGCGCTTGCCGAAAAAATCGGCACGATTGGTCGGAGCGCTTGTCGCGTTCAATCTACTGACGTGGCTCTGGGCGTTGATTGCATTCCGGCAACATCCGCTACTGCTCGGCACGTCCTTGCTGGCGTATTCGCTCGGTCTGCGTCATGCCGTCGATGCCGATCACATCGCCGCTATTGATAACGTCACGCGCAAGCTGATGCAGCAGGGCGCGCGGCCCGTGGGCGTCGGCTTCTTCTTTTCGCTCGGGCATTCGACGGTCGTGATGGTCGCGACCGCGTTGATCGCGGCGACCGCGCTCGCCGTGCAAGGGCGATTCGCGCAGTTCCGCGAGATTGGCGGGCTGATCGGCACATCGGTGTCGGCGCTGTTTCTATTTGCGATTGCCGCGATGAACCTGTTCGTGCTTCGCGGCGTGTGGCGCGCGTTCCATCGCGTGAAGCGTGGCGAGGCGTGGCGCGAGGAAGACGCCGATCTGCTGATGGCCGGCGGCGGGCCCATCGCGCGGCTGGCGCGTCCGCTATTTCGGTTGATCGGCAAGAGCTGGCATATGTATCCGCTCGGCTTTCTGTTCGGCCTCGGTTTCGATACGGCCACTGAAATCGGCCTCATGGGTATCGCCGCTGCCGAAGCGACGCACGGTCTGCCGGTCTGGTCGATCCTCGTGTTCCCCGTGCTGTTCACCGCCGGCATGTCCCTGATCGATACCGCCGATAGCCTGCTGATGGTCGGCGCATACGGCTGGGCCTTTATGAAGCCGATCCGCAAGCTCTACTACAACCTGACCGTCACGCTGGTGTCGGTGCTGATCGCGGTGCTGGTTGGCGGTATCGAAGCGCTCGGACTGATTGCCGACCGGCTGCAACTGAAGGGCGGTGTCTGGGACGCTGTCGGTATGCTGTCCGAACACTTCGGCACACTCGGCTACGCGATCGTCGGACTGTTCGCCGGATGTTGGCTGCTGTCCGCGATCATCTATAAATGGCGCGGCTACGACGCACTCGACGGCAACATCGCCCAATAAAGATTTACTTTTTATTGTTGCCCGCGCCGGTCCCGTACAGGCCGTTGTCGAACCCGCCCGCGCCTTCGGTCTTGTGATCCTTGCTCGCCTTCCCGCGATGCGGTGGCTGCGCGGCATCCTTCGATTGCGGCGCATTCGATTCGTGCACCGTATTACCGGACGGATTGGCACGCTGAGTCGAATCCGACGCACGCGATTCGGCATTATCGCTGCCGGATCCGTTGGTGACCTGCGCGACGGCGTACGTGCTGAACACCGTGATCAACGCAGCGACGGTCAATGAAAGCAGAGAAGGCATGTCCGGCTCCAGGCAAGGTTCAATACCTCGCTTCAGAGCAGAAACGATGCCTGCAAAATGCTTACGACGCGCTTCAAGCACAACCACCACAAAATTGCTGCGGCACTTAAGCGCTTCGTGCGCAACGAGGCTGGAATCGCGCGCACGGCGCGAATGGCGAAAGCGGGTGTTTAAGCCGCTTTCGCCCAAAGCCTATTGGTCGTTCGTCCGCGTTTGCCCGGTTCGCGCGGCCCGCTGCCGACTGAATCAAGCGCGATACGCAGCGCTTCTACCCGCTGCTTTTGAGCAGGCACAAGCGCATAACCGCTGACGACGGCAGTCAATCGCTCACGCCAGTAATCGACGTTCAGCGTGCCTGACGGCTGATGCTTCATGGTGCGAAGTTGCGCAAGCGCACGTTCGATATGCTGCAACTCGACGTCCGCCAACGCGGAGGGCAACAAGCTGCCCTTGGTCTCGCTTTTCTTCTTTTTCATCTGTGGTCTTCCTCTCGGCCACGCGGCGCGGACTTTGCCGTCCTTGCACCGCACAGGCACCCCGTTCGTCCGTGCGTTTATTTTGGAATCGTCGCGGACGGCCCTTGCTCGTATCTGACCTTGAACCAGTCGTTGTCCGAAAAATAGGAATGACGACCGTCAGCAAAAATGTACGCAAGCGGAGCCACGCGGCTCCGTCTGCCATCGCACATTGGGTGGGGAGGAAAGGGGCGCTTTGTATGGTGCGCCGCTTAAACCACTGGAACCACTAGGGTCTGTTCACATATAAACGGCCATGCGAACGCCCGAAATCGGCCGCCCCCCCAAGGGGGTTTCCTCCGGGGCACAGGGCAAGGAGCAAGGAGCGCCGTTTGGTTAGGCCAAACAAGCGACGCGCGACGCCGCCATGTGGCCGAGTTCGGGTGTTCCCGAAGGGTTGCCCCTGTAAGGGGCAACGCATGGCCGTTTATATGTGAACAGACCCTAGTAGACTTACTCGGACTTGGCGCGGCCACTACGGTTGATCTGCTCTTCCATTGCCAGATCGAGTTTGCTGACCTTGCGCGGTTTCGCAGGATCGCGCGCGTTGACGAAAGCGACAAAGTCGTCCATCGGCAAGGGATCGGACAGTTTGGTGGCGCCTTCGGGCGTGCGTTCGATCAGATAGAAATAGCCGCCGGGCATGGAGACGGCGGCATATTGCGCGTTGCCGGTGCGCGTCTTGAGTCGCTCGACGGCGCTGATTGCTTTGGTTGACCGCATGCTATTCAGTTCGATTTCTTCAAGGCGCGCATTTCTTGCCTGCGCCTTCTATCCACAAATTAGACGGATGCCGCTCGCCCGGATAGTAGCGATACACCGTCTCGCCATTGTCGTAGCGAACCTTGACCACGTTCGAATCACCGAATTCGAGCATGGTGCCCTGCGGAATCGGCGTGGATTTGTAGGTGGCGTCGTGCTTCTTCGCTTCGTCCGTGATGCACTGCACGATCGCGCCGACCTTGTTGCTGGTCGCGGCGGTATCGGTTTCGGGTTGGCCGGCGTCGGCGTTGTGGAAACGGCCGCATGCGGTGATGACTAAAGGCAGCGCGAGCGCCGCGACGAGTTTCTTCATGGATCTCCCGGTCGTCGTGTCGTGGGTTGATGCCAAATTAAGCCGAATCGGCATTAGAGCACAGCGGCTTTACAGTTCTGACAGAAGTCTCGCGATGGAAGGCAGCAAGTGCCGCGCCTACGCATCGGGCGGCACGCCGAGCAAGGGCAGCGTCCCGCCAACGATGCCCGAGAAAACCGGTCCCGCCACCGTGCCGCCGTAGTACGTGCCGCCGGTGGGTTCGTCGATCATCACGGCGACGATCACACGCGGATCGCTCATCGGCGCGATGCCGACAAACGACGCGCGATACTTGTTGGCCGCGTACGAGCGCCCGATCTGCTTGCGCGCCGTGCCCGTCTTGCCGCCCACGCGATAACCTTCGACTGCCGCCGCGCGTCCGGTGCCGTTTGGTCCCATTGCCAATTCGAGCATGTTGCGCACGGCTTTCGCGGTGGCGGGCTTCGTCACTTGCACGGGCGTGTGGCGCGTGTCGTCGTGAATCAGCGAGGCGGGGTGAAAGCGGCCGTCGCCTGCGTAGGCGGTATAGATTTGCGCGATCTGCAGCAAGGACAACGATAAACCGTAGCCGTACGCCATCGTCGCCTGTTCGATCGGCTTCCAGCGTTCGTAGCCGCGCAGCCGTCCGACGGCCGCGCCCGGAAACGTCAGTTCGGGCGCGCGGCCGATGCCGTATTCGCGGTACTTGTCCCAGATTGTCTGCGCGGGAATCTGCAAGGCGAGCTTCGTCAGCGCGATATTGCTCGACATCTGCACCGCTTCCGACAAGGTGATGACGCCGTGATTCGACGTATCGTGAATGATGTTGGGGCCGAGTTTGAAACTGCCGGGCGCGGTATCGATACGCGTCTCCGGACGCACTTTGCCTAGATCGATGGATAGCGCCGCCACCAGCGGTTTGATGGTCGAGCCGGGTTCGAAGGTGTCCGTGATGGCGCGATTGCGCAACTGTTCGCCCGAAAGCCGCGCGCGATTGTTCGGATCGAAACTCGGGTAATTGGCGAGCGCGAGCACTTCGCCGTTCTTCGCATCGAGCACGACGACGCTGCCCGCGCGCGCCTTGTGTTTGACAATCGCCGCCTTCAGTTGCGTATGCGCAAGCTGTTGAATGCGCCGGTCGATGGTCAGTTGAATGGTCTCGCCGTTCTGCGGCAAATCCGTCTCGCCAATCTGCGACACCACGCGCCCGAGCCGGTCACGAATCACTTCGCGCTGTCCCGCTTCGCCGATCAGGCGCGAATCCGCCGCCAGTTCGACGCCTTCCTGTCCGCGATCTTCGTTATTGGTGAACCCAACCACGTGCGCCGCCGATTCGCCTTCGGGATAAAAGCGCTTCGTATCCGGCACGAGCGTGATCCCCGCGCGCCCGATCTGCGCGATGCGCTCCGCCGTCTCCGCTTCCACCTGACGTTTCAGCAGCACGAAACGCTTGCCCGCATCCATACGCTTTTGCAGATCGGCTGGCGGCACGTCGAGCAGACGCGCGATTTCATTGCCGTGATCGCCATCGAAAAGGCGCGGCGTGGCCCAGATTTCGTACGTCGAAAGACTGACGGCCAGCATCGCGCCGTTTCTATCGACAATGCGTCCGCGCGTGGCGGCAAGTGCCTGCGTGCGCTGATAGCGCTTCTGGCCTTCGCCGAGATAGAACTCGTGGTCGATCACCTGAATCCACAGCGCGCGTCCGCCGAGCGCGACGAACGCCGCCGTCATGCCCAGCACGACCAGCCGCGAACGCCACGCGGGCAGCGTGCTGATCAGCATCGCGCTGCGGTGATGCGTCTGAAAATCGCTGCGGCTGGTCGTCTTCTTCTTGAACATCGTTGCCTTGTGATTAAGCTTGGTGAGTGCCGATGAGTCTTAACGCGGCATCGAGCGTTGACGTGTCGTCAGGCAACTGAATGCCGATCTCGTGCGTCAACGCATGACGCAATTCTTCGATGCTTTCAAGTTCATGCTTGCGCGTGCCTTCGCGTTCATCGTGAATACTCAGCGTGCGATTGAACAGACCGTAGCGGCGGCCCGGCGCAAGACGCGCGGCGAGCAGATTGTTCACAAATACCGATTGCGGAAACGTCGAAACGTAATGGTTCGACATGACGTAATCAGCGGGAAATTGCGGATCGAGATCGAAACGATAGATCGATGCCCAATGGCTTTCGATCATCGTTTGCAGCACGTAAGTATCGGCGCCGGCGGCTTCGAGGCGGAAAGCGCCGTGCGGCGTGATCTGTTCGAGTTGCGGCGTAAGCACGATGGGCGCGGACAGCGTCATGCCGCCGAAGCCGACATCGGCGAGATAACGCGTGTCGTCGATCTCGATTACGAGGCACATATGCGTGCGCGGCGGCAGGTCAGCGTCGGCGTCGCGGCCCCACAGGACGCGGCCCGCGCAGCTTCGGACGCGAAAACCGAGCGCTTCGAGTACGCTGCGGAAGAGCAGATTGTGTTCGTAGCAGTAGCCGCCGCGCCGGTCGTGCACGAGCTTGCGCTGCACCGAAGCGAGATCGATACGCACCGGACGGCCCATCAACACATCGAGGTTTTCGAAAGGGATGACCTGAGGATGCAGCAGATGCAGCGCGCGCAAGGTTTCGAGCGTGGGCGCGGGACGTGCTGCATCGCGGAAACCAATGCGCTCGAAATAAGCGGGAAGGTTGATGAAATTTGGGTCTGCGTTCATTGGATGTCTCGGTCTTCAGAGCGGCTCGCATTGCACTATGCACGCCCGCAGGCGCGCCTATTTTACGTCACGAAAGGCAATAAATTACAGAATCCATACGATATGCGGCGCGGTCACGCTGCGTAATGCACCGAATTGCACCGAATTGAACTGTGCCGCATCGCCGGATGTCTTTCCAGAAGCCTCACGCTTATGTCTCACGCTCAGCAACGGTCAAAGGACAACAACGTCATGTCGAATGAATCTCAGGAAGCGGATCAACACAATCAGTCGAACAAACCGCCCGCAGGCAAGCATCCCGCGCCGCCGTGCACGCTGGTGATCTTCGGCGCGGGCGGCGATCTGACCAAGCGTTTGCTGATGCCCGCGCTCTACAACCTTTCCGCCGATGGCCTGCTCGACGATGCCATGCAGATCATCGGCGTCAATCACGGCGAGCGCGAGACCAGCGACTGGCGCGACGAGCTGACGCAATCGCTGCGCACGTTCGCGGCCGACAAGGCGAGCACGTTCCATACATCGAAATTGAATGAGCAGGCGTGGAGTTGGGTCGAGCAACGGCTCGAATATTTTCCGGGCGAGTTCGAGGAAGACGAGACCTTCGAGCGTTTGGAGCAGCGACTGACCAAGGCAAAGAGCAGCAACATCGTGTTCTATCTGGCCGTGAGCGCGCGCTTCTTTTCGCCGATCGTCGAGCATCTCGGCAAGGCGGGGTTGCTCGAAGAGAAGGACGGCAACTTCCGGCGTCTCGTGATCGAAAAGCCGTTCGGCACCGATCTCAAATCCGCGCAGGAATTGAACCGCTGCATTCTCCAGTTCGCGCAGGAGAATCAGGTGTATCGGATCGATCACTTTCTCGGCAAAGACACGGTGCAGAGCATTCTCGCCGTCCGCTTCGCCAACGCGATGTTCGAACCCGTGTGGCGGCGCGAATATATCGATAGCGTGCAGATTACGGCATCGGAAACCATTGGCGTGGAAGGGCGCGGCGGGTTCTACGAGCAGACCGGCGCGTTCCGCGACATGTTGCCGAATCACTTGTTCCAGTTGCTCGGAATGATCGCGATGGAACCGCCCAATTCCTTCGACGCCGAAGCCGTGCGCGACAAGAAAGCCGAAGTCTTCGATGCGATGAAGCCGTTGTCGGCCAAAGATGTCGTGCTCGGTCAGTACGAAGCGGGTCCGGCGGGACCGGCGTATCGCGATGAAAAAGATGTCGCGAAGGACAGCCGCACGGAGACGTATGCGGCGGCGCGCGTGTTTATCGAAAATTGGCGATGGGCGGGCGTGCCGTTCTATCTGCGTACCGGCAAGCGTCTGGCCGAGCGTCGCACGGAGATATCGGTACAACTGAAGGCCGTGCCGTTCCGCCTGTTTCGCGATACGCCCGTCGATGCGCTGACGCCCAATGTATTCACGCTGCGCATCGATCCCGCGCATGGCACGAGCTTCGACTTCAACGTAAAGGTGCCCGGACCGATCATGCAGATCGGCCACGTGCGCTCGAAGTTCGATTACAGCGACTTCTTCGCGGAGCGCGCCAACGTCGGTTATGAAACGCTGCTGTACGACTGCATGCTCGGCGACGAAACCTTGTTCCAGCGCGCGGACAGCATCGAAACGGCGTGGGCGGCGGTGGACAAAGTGCTGCATCCCGATACACCGCTCGATGTACACGGCTATCCGGCCGGCAGCGCAGGCCCGAAAGAAGCCGACGAACTCCTCGCCGCCGATGGCCGCGCCTGGCGTTCCCTCACCGACACACCAAAGAAAGCCTGACCAACAACGTAAAAGGACAAGAGCGTGAGCACGGAATCCCGAACCAAGCAGAAAACCCACGTCACCGTTCCGGATCAGTCGATCAAGGCCGACCGGATTCTGGCTATCGATATCGGCGGCACGGGCCTGAAGGCCGCCATCATCAGCGGCGACGGCGAGATGAAAAGCGAGCGCCTGCGTGTGGCGACGCCGCATCCCGCCAAACCCGGCGTGCTCGTCGATACGCTGATGGAACTGGTGAAGCCGCTCGTCAAGGAGAAGCCTTCGCATATTTCCATCGGCTTTCCCGGCGTGGTGCGCGACAACGTGATCCTGACCGCGCCGAATCTTGGCACCGAGTTTTTGCATGGCGTGCCGCTCGCGCATCTTATTGCCGAGCAACTCGGCAATATCCCCGTGCGCATGATCAACGATGCCGAAATGCAGGGCTTCGCGGCGATCGAAGGGCGGGGTATCGAAATGTGTCTGACGCTCGGGACCGGCGCGGGCACGGCGCTGTTCCGCGATGGCGAACTGATGCCGCATCTGGAGCTTTCTCATCATCCGGTCGCCAAGGACAAGACTTATGACGAGTGGATCGGCAATGCGGCGAAGGAGAAGATCGGCAAGAAGCGCTGGAACAAGCGCGTGGAAAAGGTGCTCGGCATTCTCTCGGTGGTGGTGAATTTCGACAAGCTGTGGATCGGCGGAGGCAATGCGTCGCATCTGAAGTTCGACTTGCCGGATAACGTCAAAATCGTCTCGAACGATGCGGGGATCGAAGGCGGCGCGAAGCTCTGGCATCCGCGTTCGTTGCGCGAAACACGGCAGATGCCGCATTTCAATACGCGTGAAGGAGCGCATTGATGAGCGCGCTTCATAGTGTCAGCGGCAATACCGAAGAAGCGCTCGCACGCCTGGCTCGCGTGGAACTCGTGGTGACGGATTGCGACGGCACGCTGCTTTATACCGACAAGACGCTCGGGCAACCGGCGATCGATGCGGTCAAGCGTCTGCGCGCGGCGGGCGTCGAATTCACCGCGGCGAGTAGCAGGCCGGGGCGCGGCATGCGGCATATCGTCGAGCCGCTTGGCATCGACATGCCGTATGCGTCGTATAACGGCGGCAGTCTGGTGATGCCGGGAACGTGGGAAGTGCTGTCATCGCACAAGCTGCCGCGCGATGTCGTGAAAGACGCGCTCGATACCCTCGACCAATCCGGCGTCGATGCGTGGGTGTTTATCGACGATGCCTGGTATCTGACGAATCCGGACGCCACGTATGTGCCGCTGGAAACGCGCACCGTCGGCTACGAAGGCACACGCGTCAAAAGCTTCGATGAGCTCGATCTCGATGCGGTCGATAAGATCGTCGGCTCGCATGCGGATACGGCGCTGATCGAACGCGTGGAAGGGCAACTCGAAACGCGCTTGCACGGGCGTGGCCACGCGGCGCGCTCGCAAGCCTATTACGTCGATATCACCAACCTGCAAGCGAACAAAGGCACCGCCGTGCGCGAGCTGGCGCAGCGCGCGAACGTGCCGCTGGAACGCGTAGCCGTTCTAGGCGACATGGGCAACGATATGGCAATGTTCGAGATCGCAGGAGTGTCGATCGCGATGGGACAGGCGGCGGAGAAGGTGCAGCGCGGCGCGAGCCTGGTGTCATCGAGCAACGACGACGACGGCTTCGCGAAGGCGCTTGAAGTACTACTGAAGCTGCGTGGGAAGTGAGAGAAACATCGACGCGATCTACGCCTGATCGCGTCGAACAGTCAGTGCTTAACGACGGCGCATCGGTGCGCGCGCTGCGCCACCGCCGCCGGCCTTCTCGTCCTTGTGACGGAAGTTGATACGGCCTTTGGTCAGGTCATAGACCGACAATTCCAGCGTCACGCGGTCGCCGGCCAGAATGCGGATATGGTTCTTGCGCATACGGCCCGAGGCGTACGCGCCCACAACAACGCCATTGTCCAGCGTCACGCGGTAACGGCTGTCGGGAAGCACTTCGTCAACGATACCGTCGAGTTCGATAAGTTCTTCTTTCGCCATAGGGGCTCCTTTGTTGAATAGTGATTGGATGTGCGCCTAGGCATGAAAAACGATGCAAAGCGCAGCCGGACGCGCTTCGTGGTGAAGTGCGCCAGATACTTTTCAGGCTCGAATTGAGCTTGATGGCCCCGCCGGACGTTCGAGTCCGGCTCAGCCGGGACAGCGACACCGACTAAAAATGCTGAGCCGATGTGCGGGTTGATGCGTTTGCCGGTCACGCGATACTGACCCATATGAGGTCAAGTTCTTGCCAAACAAGGCGCGGATAGCGGCAAATACAAGCAGTTAGACACGCGTTATCAGGAAAAAGTTCCCTTTGCGATAGCTTCATGTCATGGCATACCTCGTTATTATAGCCAACCTGCCTTGCGAAAGCGCCAATAAAGCAGCACATCGACGACTAACATGACGGCAAGACACAACGGATAGCCGTAAGCAAAGTCCAGTTCCGGGATATTTTTGAAGTTCATGCCGTAGATACCGGCGATCATCGTCGGGACAGCGAACAGGGCGGCGAACGAGCCGAGCCGCTTGGTCACTTCGCTTTCCGCCAGCGCGATCAGACCGAGATTCACCTGAATCGCCGTGACGATCATTTCGCGCCGTCCCTCGATGGTTTTGACGATGCGCAGCAGGTGATCGTAGACATCGCGGAAATATTCCTGCATGCCCGCGCAGACGCCCGGAGAACGCCCGCCATAAAGCTTGCTGACCGCTTCGAGCAACGGCGCGGTGTGATGCTGGAGAATCGTCAGTTGCCGCTTCAACGAGTACAAATCCTCGATGATCTCGCGCGAGGCCGCCGAGCCGTTCTGCTCGAAAATGCGCTCTTCCACTTCGTCGAGCTGCGCGCCGAGCGCTTCGAGCACCGGGAAATATCGATCGACGACGGCATCGAGCACGGCGTACATCACGAAGGCCGGGCCGTGTTTGAGCAAATGCGGCTCGCGCTCGCAGCGCTTGCGCACTTCCTGAAAACCTTCGGTGGTCCGGTTACGCACCGTCAGCACATAGTTCTTGCCGACGAACACGTTCATCTCACCGACCAGCACTTCGCCTTCTTCATCGAACTCGACGGTATGGAACACGGCGAACAGCGAGTCGCCATACTCTTCGATCTTCGGCCGTTGATGCCCATGCGTCGCGTCTTCCACGGCCAGTTCGTGCAGTCCGAATTGATGCGTCATATGCGCCATTTCGCCGGGACCAGGCTCTTTCAGCGCCACCCAGATAAACGAATCGGGGAGATCGCGATACGTGTTGATATCGTCGATATTGACGTCCGCGAGTTTGCGGCCGTTTTGATATGCCGCGCAATTGACCAACATGGGGCGCCCTTTATTGTCGATTTAATCAGCCACGCTTCGAGGGGCGTCTGGCGTCGCGCGAGGGTGAAAGCGGCGCGAAAGGCGCGAGCGCGTGGCATTTCCGTGTAAGCCGATCTTAACGGAATTGTTTCGCGCCGCATGTTGGTGATGACGCTGAGCGCGCGTTTCGGCACGCTCAGCGAGGGCACGTCAGCGTGTCGAATAATCGAGTGCGGGAATGACTTCGGGGCCCGTAAGTTGCGATTGACCGGTTTGCATCGAGTCTATCTTGGTCAGCTTGCCTTCCACGGTTGCGCCGACATCCATACGCAGCTTCTGATAATAGATGTTGCCGTTCACGTGTGCGTTGGACTGAAGCTCGACAAAGTGCGAGACGTGCACATCACCGACGATGCGGCCATTGATGATGACATCGTGCGCATTCACATTGCCGTGGATTGCGCCCTGATCGCTCACGACCAGCAGCGATTCATCGCCGGGGCGGCCGGTGACATTGCCGGTCACCTGACCATCCATGCGCAGCCCTTCGCTGAATTCGAGGTCGCCGGAGATATGCACGTTATGTGCGATCAGCGTCGCGAGCTTGGCCTGCTTGACGCCTTGCGGCTCTTTCTTCGATTTGAACATGTCGTTTCCTTGCGAATCGGTTAATTGGCTTTGCGCGCTTTCTGGAGGAAGGCGAGATCGGTGCGCAGGCGCTCGATCTGCGCGGCATCGTCGGCGACGCGGGATTCGAGCGTGGCGCGCGTGGCCGCTTCCTGCTGCAACGCGTACTGCGAATGGACGAGCTCTTCGCGCAACTTTTGCTCGGCGACGGGCGGGGCGCACATCACATCGAGTTTTTTGGCCTGCTCGCGCGAGTTTTTCAGCGCCATGCCTGCGGCGACGAGCGCGCCCATCGCACAAATGGCAGCGATCACGCCCGGAATGTAGGCATTGCTGCGCTTGGGCGTGAGCGAGTACGTGTGTTGGGTCAGCCGCAGCGAGACCCGTTTGTTGTCACCCTTGCGCATGCGGAGTCTGCGAGAAAAGCGTGAGATAGGGCTTCGGATTCAATTGCGCGCCGTCGATGATGACCTCGAAATGCAGATGCGGTCCGGTAGAACGGCCCGTCGAACCGACTTCGGCGATTTCCTGACCCGGCATCACATAGTCGCCGGTTTGCACCAGCAATCGCGAAGCGTGGCCGTAGCGCGTCACGACGCCGTTGGCGTGGCGGATATCGACCGAATTGCCGTAGCCGTTGCGCTCGCCCGCCTGAATGACGCGTCCGCCCGCACTGGCGATGATCGGTGTGCCGGTCGGCGCGACCAGATCCAGCCCCGGATGAAAATTGAGATGCCCCGTGAACGGGTCCAGCCGATTGCCGTAAGGCGAACCGAAGCGCGATCCGGGCGCGGGATCGCGTCCAGGGAACGCCATATAAGCGGTGTAGTGAGCGAGCGTCGAAGTCTCCAGCAGCGAGACCTTGCCGCTAAGACATTCGATGACGCCTTCCGTGCTCTTCAAGCGCTGCTTCGGCGATCCTTCACGCGTGCGATCGCGGTCGCAGGGACGCGCGGGCAGTTCGGGGCCGCCCGCGCCATCGAGCGATACGGTCGGATCCTGACCGTCAGGCAGCGGCGGCACATCGTGAACGCCGGGCGTGCTGCCAGTGCCGTTGGCGTTTTTCAGATGCGCATCGAAATCGCGCAGTTTGCCGACGCGCGCCGCGAGATTTTCCACGCGCGGCGCCAGTTCGATCAGCGATGCATTGATGCGCCCGAGTTGCTCGATCTCGAACGACCGGCGCGACGCCAGCGCCTGCTCTTCGCCCAGATGACTGCGCCCGAACGTCGTGCCGATGGCAATGCCCAGCGCCAGCGCCGCGATCAGCAGCGCGATCAGCGCGATGACCGCGATCACGCGCGCCGTGCGGGCTTCGACGAAGCGAATCCGCTGGCTCGACATGGAGTTTCGTGACCAGATGACGAAAGCCATTAGCGTGCGGCGCGTGAAAGTTCGACCGATAAAGCCGATCGCGATTGAATTAGGAAAAGGCTTAGAGAAATCACGGGGATAGGCGCGCTATACGGCGCTTTGACAGAATAAAACGACCGGCGATTATGCCGTACAGCGTCACGCCGGGAGACGTTTCATCGGCATATCGAAACAAAAAAATACGATTACAGGCGAAAGGTAAATCATTGCCTTATGGTAGGCAGCCTAACGCGGTTTCTGCGAATAAGAAATCAGACAGCGTCTGAACGATGGCAGCGATTGTTTCGCTAACTCAGACGTCGATGGATTTCGGCGAAAAATTAGGATGCCGTAATATCTGGCCACTGCATGTCCGGCGTGTCGCCCATCAGAAAGCCGCGATTGATTTCGGCGGCGGCGCGCAGGTAGTCCCACACGGTCGTGATCCGCCTGAGCTTGCGCAAATCCTCGCGACACGACAAATAGAACGCCCGCGTCACCACGATCTCTCCCGGCAACACCGGCACCAGCCGCGCCTCCAGCGATGCCATAAAGCACGGCAGAATCGCGAGGGCGCGACCTTGCAGCGCGGCGAAGTATTGCGCGATCACGCTCGTGCTGCGCCAGCGCGACACCGCGCCCGGCACCGCGCGTTCCAGATAGAGCAGTTCGTAGCTGAAAGCGAGATCGTCGATATAGCTGGCGAAGCGGTGCTGGCGTAAATCGTCCGTCATGCGGATCGGCGGATGCGCTTCGAGATATTCGGCGGTTGCATAGAGTTGCAGGCGGTATTCGCACAGCTTCGTATAGACATATTGGCCTTGCTCGGGCCGCTCCAGCGTCACCGCGATATCCGCTTCACGCTTGGACAGCGAGACGAAATGCGGCACAGGCAGCAGATCGATCGAAATGTTCGGATGCGCGTCCTGAAAGCGCGCAAGCTGCGGCGCGAGAAAAAAGCAGCCAAACCCTTCCGTCGATCCAACCCGCACATGCCCCGACAGCGCGTGTCCCGTATTGGCAATCTGCTCGGCCGCGGATTGCACGGTGGTTTCCATCGAATCGACAAAACCGAGCAGGCGCTGGCCTTCCGCCGTGAGCAGGAATCCGCCGCTGCGCGACTTGTCGAACAAGAGCGTGCCGAGCGCGTCTTCCAACGCGCGCACGCGCCGCGCGACGGTCGTGTAGTCCACGCCGAGCCGCTTGGCCGCGCCGCTCGCGCGCTGCGTGCGGGCGACTTCGAGGAAATAGCGAAGGTCGTCCCAGTTCAGCCGCGAGAGATCGAGCTTCGAGTCTTTTTGCATATCGATCGGGTGTTTTTCTAGTGCCTTGATGGATCTTTGCATAACTATACTCACGACAAGAGCCTGCAAAAGATCGGGCCAATCCCTATGTAGTCCAACCAGGAGACGACAGTGAATATTGCTGCTGAACATCCCGCGCAGAGTGCGTCCGTGCGTACCGCCAAACTCTTGATCGATGGTGAATTCGTCGATTCGAAGACCACGGAGTGGCGCGATATCGTCAATCCGGCGACGCAGGAAGTCGTGGGGCGCGTGCCGTTCGCGACATCGGATGAAGTGAATGCGGCGGTCGCTGCGGCGCACAAGGCGTTTCAAACGTGGCGGACGACGCCGCTCGGCGTGCGTATGCGGCTGATGCTCAAGTTTCAGGATCTCGTACGGCAGAACCAGAAGCGCATTGCGCAGACGTTGACGGCCGAACAAGGCAAAACGCTGGCCGATGCCGAAGGCGATATCTTCCGCGGTCTCGAAGTGGTCGAGCACGCGTGTTCGATCAGCACCTTGCAGCAAGGCGAATTCTCCGAGAACGTTGCGGGCGGCGTGGATACGTACACGCTGCGTCAGCCGATCGGCGTGTGCGCGGGCATCACGCCGTTCAACTTTCCCGCGATGATCCCGCTGTGGATGTTCCCGATGGCGATCGTCTGCGGCAACACCTTCGTGCTCAAGCCATCCGAACAAGACCCGCTTTCGACGATGGAACTGGTCGAACTCGCGCTCGAAGCCGGCGTGCCGGCGGGCGTGCTCAACGTCGTGCACGGCGGCAAGGACGTTGTCGATGCCATTTGCACGCATCCCGATATCAAGGCGATTTCCTTCGTCGGTTCGACGGCGGTCGGCACGCACGTCTACAACCTTGCCAGCCAGCACGGCAAACGCGTTCAATCGATGATGGGCGCCAAGAATCACGCCGTCGTGTTGCCGGATGCCAACAAGGAACAGACGCTTAACGCGCTCGCGGGCGCAGGCTTCGGCGCGGCGGGACAGCGCTGCATGGCGACATCGGTGGCGGTGTTCGTGGGGGCATCGAAGGACTGGATTCCGGAACTGGTCGAGCGCGCGAAGTCGCTGAAGGTGAATGCGGGTATCGAACCGAACACGGATGTGGGACCGGTGGTGTCGAAGGCCGCGAAGGAGCGCATTCTCGGGCTGATCGGCAAGGGTGTGGAAGAGGGCGCGACGCTTGCGCTGGATGGGCGCGAGATTGGCGTGAAGGGTTATGAGAGCGGCAACTTTATCGGCCCGACGGTTTTTACGGGCGTGAATACCGATATGTCGATCTATAAAACCGAAATCTTCGGCCCGGTGCTGTGCGTGCTCGAAACCGATACGCTCGATGACGCCATCGCGCTGGTCAATCGCAATCCAATGGGGAACGGCGTCGGCTTGTTCACGCAAAGCGGTGCGGCGGCGCGCAAATTCCAGAGCGAAATCGATATCGGACAAGTGGGCATCAATATTCCGATTCCGGTGCCCGTGCCTGCGTTCAGCTTCACAGGTTCGCGCGGCTCCAAGCTCGGCGATCTAGGGCCGTATGGCAAGCAGGTCGTGCAGTTCTATACGCAGACCAAGACCGTCACCGCGCGCTGGTTCGACGACGCCACAGTGAACGACGGCGTCAACACGACCATTGCTCTGCGCTAAGGAGAACGCGATGCGAATCGGTTTTATCGGATTGGGTCATATGGGCGGCCCGATGGCGGCGAATCTGCTCAAAGCGGGTCACGCGGTGACGGCGTTCGATCTTTCTGCGCCGTCGCTGGAAGCAGCGAAAGCCGCAGGCGCGACGCTCGCGACATCGCTGCGTGCGGCTGCGGAAAACGCGGAAGTCGTTATTACGATGTTGCCTGCCGCCGCGCACGTCAAAGCGGTTTATCTCAACGACGATGGCGTGCTTGCAGGCGTTTCGAAGGGCGTGCCGCTGATCGACAGCAGCACGATCGATCCGGCCACCGCGCGCCTGATTAGCGATGCCGCGCACAAGCAGGGCAATCCCTTCGCTGATGCGCCGGTGTCGGGCGGCGTCGTCGGTGCGCAGGCGGGCACGCTCACGTTCATGGTCGGCGCAGATGAATCGCTGTTCGAGACATTGCGTCCGGTGTTTTCGAGCATGGGCAAAAACATGGTGCGATGCGGCGAAACCGGAACGGGTCAGATCGCCAAGCTTTGCAATAACCTGCTGTTGGGGATTTCCATGATCGGCGTCGCGGAAGCGATGAAGCTCGGAGAGAACCTGGGCATCGATCCGACCAAACTGGCGAGCATCATTAACACATCGACGGGACGATGCTGGAGTTCGGATACGTGTAACCCCTATCCGGGTATTGTCGAAACAGCGCCTGCGTCGCGCGGTTATAGCGGAGGCTTTGGAGCAGATTTAATGCTCAAGGATCTCGGCCTTGCCGTGGATGCCGCGCGCAGCGTCAGGCAACCCGTTTTTCTAGGCGCGCTGGCACAACAGTTGTATCAGTCGATGAGCCAGCAGGGACTGGGCGGAATCGATTTTTCAGGCATCATCAAGCTATACGGCGATGAGAATTAACTAAGGGAATTGACTAAGGACTGAGTTCTAAACGGCCGTATGCGTGCGTTGCAAACGTGCCGTTTAGGGCCAGAGAAATAATTGCTTTATTAAGCTGCACTGCACAACGTCGCTTGTACTTCCTTGCCTGGCGGGATCATCGGGATAACGATGATGCGCTTTCCAAAAAATTGGCCTATTCTGAAAGCACGACGTTCGTGTGCCGCTAAAACCAAAGGCACTAAAACGTCATCGTGCAGGTAGACGCCCGGTGTCGCTGGGCAATCAGATGAGGAGTACGCGATGCAAGTAACACGTCACTTAAATATGGAACTGCGGCATGCCACGGTGCCGACTTATGTCGCCAGCTATTTCTTCCCGTTGCTGCTTTTGGCATACGAAGCATGGCGCGTGGGTTCATGGGTTGCCGTCAACGGCTTCAACTTCATGAACTTCAATTCGATGGGTTACGAGTTCGCTTTGATGATCGCCGTGTTCTGCATGCAGGTCATCGTGGAAATCGCGTTTCTCGCCGGGGCGGTGCTGACCAAGCATAAAGATGTGGGCCATAGGCTGGCCAATCTCTCACTTGGATTGTTCTGCTCTTTAGTGGTGCTTGGCTTTGACCTTGCGCTGCAATATGGATTGAGCGGAAGCTGATCTTAGCTTTTAATGCTTAAGCTAAAGGCCGGTTGCTTAGATGCAACCGGCCTTTTGTTTTTAATAGCCCGCAGCATTCGGCAATGCAGGCGGTTTCTCTGACCGCTCCTCATAGCACTTTCTATCCGCATCTTTAAGCGCACTGCGCAAGCCTTCTTCAACCACCGGATGATAGAACGGCAGCCTGAGCACTTCATCCAATGTCATTTCGATTTGCAAAGCCCAGGCAAGCAAATGTCCGAGATGCTCCATTGCCGGACCGCAGCCTTGCGCGCCTCGCAGCTTGCCGGTTTTGGCATCGGCATAAACGTGCAGCAGACCGCGATTCTGACGCATCACGCGGCTGCGTCCCTGCGATTCGAACGATGCTTCTCCGGTCACCGTCATTTGCTTGTCGAGATCGTCGTATGATGCGCCGACCATCACGACCTGCGGTTCGCAAAAGACGATCGAGAAGGGCACTTTGCGTTTGACCGCTTGCACGTCGGGATAGCGCGCGGCGTTGTCGCCAGCGAGCTTGCCTTCGTCGGCGGCATCGTGAAGCCAGGGGCGCGTGCCGTCGCAATCGCCTGCAATGAAAATGTGACTCGTGCCGCACTGCATAGTGGTTTCATCGTAGAGCGGCACGCCTTTGTCGTTTAGTTCGATTCCCGTTTTTTCGAGCGCTAAAGACTTGAGATTCGGCACGCGGCCTGTCGCAGCAAGCACCAGATCGAACGATTCCGCGCGTGCTTTACCATCCGGTGTTTTGAAGCGCAGAAAAGGCTTGTCGTTGCGCAAACTCATCTCGTCGATGTTCGCATCGGGGTCAAAATAGAACTCGTCCGAGAGCGTGCTGGCGAGCAGGTCGCGTACGGGCGTGTCAGAGAGTGCGGCGACGCTGCCGCCTTTGCCGAACATCGCGATATCGATATCCAGGCGTGCCAGCGCCTGACCCAGTTCCAATGCAATCGGTCCCGCACCGAAGACCGCGATGCGCTTGGGAAAGGTACGGAGTTCGAACAATTCGTCGCTTGTGATGAGCTTTTCTCCAAAGACCTTTAGCTCGTCCGGAATCATCGGCGCTGCGCCCACGGCGATCACGATTCGCTTTGCTACCACGCGTGTTTCGTCGTCCACCATCAATTCATTCGGCGATACGAAACGCGCCTGCCCACGAACGATCGCGTCGTCATCGAACGATTCGACTTCCTTGAGCACGGCGTTGACGAAATGATCCCGTTCGCGCCGCACGTAACTCAAAACGCGCTCGCTGTCCGCTTCCAGCGCATGCGTGCCTTCGATACCGCGCGCTGCGAGCGAGCGTGCATCGTGCAAACCGTTCGCGGCGGCGAGCAAAAGCTTGGACGGCATGCAGCCGACGCGCGCGCAAGTCGTGCCGAATTCCCCGCTTTCGATCAGCACGGTTTTCGCGCCGCCTTCGCACGCCGCGCGATATGCCGCCATGCCCGACGTGCCCGCGCCGATCACGGCGACATCCACGTTGATTGTTTTCATCCAAAGCCCCGTTGAGTTATTCGTTATCCGTTATCCGCAAACCCCGGATACAGCGTCATGCCGCCATCGACGAAAAGCGTGGTGCCGACCACGTAGTCGCTGTCATCGGAAGCGAGCCAGACGGCCGCACGGCCAATGTCATCGACTTCGCCCACGCGTCCGTACGGAATCAACGTCAGCAGCCGATCGAGCGCTTCCTGTGTATCCCACGCGTCCTTGTTGATCGGCGTGCGGATCGCGCCGGGCGCAATCGAATTGACGCGGATGCGCTGCGGCGCGAGTTCCTGCGCGAGCGTCTTCATCATCATCTGGATGCCGCCTTTGGATGCCGCGTAGTTCACGTGTCCCGCCCACGGAATCACTTCATGGACCGAACTCATGCAGATGATTTTGCCGAGCGCTTTCGAGACCGGACGCGGGCCGCGCCGCTCGAACTCGCGCACGGCACGGCGCGCGGTGAGGAACTGGCCGGTGAGATTGGTATCGATCACCGTGCGCCAGTCGTCGAGCGTCATGGCGGCGAGCTTCGCGTCCTTCTGCAAGCCAGAATTGGCAACGACGATATCGACTGTGCCGAAGCGCTGAATGACCGCATCGAACATGGCGTTGGTTTGCGCTTCGTCGGAGACATCGCCCGCGACCGCGAACGCCTGACCGCCGAGCGCTTCGATTTCCGCCGCGAGTTTTTCAGCAGGCTCCGCGTGCGAGTGATAGTTGATGGCGACATGTGCGCCCGCATCCGCGAGCGCCTTCGCGACGCCCGCGCCGATGCCGGAACTCCCGCCTGTGACGAGCGCGATCTGGCCATCGAGTGGTGTGTGCATGAGTCGATTCCTGATTGGTCTGGCGTGAAAGCGTGGACGCAAGTTCTGCGCCCGTGCCAGACATCGGGGATGCGCGACTCAGCCGCCCAGCAACGGTTGATACACCTCCGCATAGCTCAGCGCGGCGGTCTCCCAGCCGAAGTTCTGCGCCATCGCGCGCTTCACGACGGCTTTCCATTCGGTGCGCCTGCCTTTGAGCGCGAACGACCGCCGAATGGCGCCGACGATGCCCGCACGGTCGAAGCTATCGAAGACAAAACCGGTTGCGAGTTCTTCCGCCAGATTCTCCAGCGAACAATCGACGACCGTATCCGCCAGCCCGCCCACGCGATGCACCAGCGGCAGCGGGCCATAGGCTAACGCGTACAACTGCGTCAGTCCGCAAGGCTCGAAACGCGATGGCACCATCACCACGTCGCTACCCGCGATAATCGAATGCGACAGCGTCTCATCGAAACCGAGTTCAACGGCCACCGCGCCCGGATGTGCCGCCGCCGCGTTCTTCATGCCGGTTTCGAGCGCCGGATCGCCGGTGCCGAGCACGACGAGTTGGCCGCCGCGCTGCACGATATCCGGCACCGCCGAGAGCAGCAGGTCCAGCCCTTTCTGTTCGGTCAGGCGAGAGACGACGCCGAACAGCAGGGCATCGTCGTCACGCGTCAGGCCCATGCGTTCCTGAAGTGCCGCCTTGCATTTCGACTTGCCCGAAGGCTTCGCCATCGTATATTTCGATGCAATGCTTTCATCGACCGACGGACTCCAGATCGAATAATCGACGCCGTTCAGAATGCCAGTGATGTCGTGCGTGCGCGTTTGCAACAGGCCGTGCAAGCCCGCGCCTTGTGCCTGCGTTTGAATTTCGCGTGCGTAGGTCGGGCTGACGGTGGTGATGCGCTCGGCATAGTACAAACCGGCCTTGAGGAACGATACGAGTCCGTAGAACTCGACGCCATCGACCGCATAGAAATCGGGTGGCAATTGCAGCGCGCCGAATTCGGATGCCGGAAACGTGCCCTGATACGCGAGGTTATGCACCGTTATCACCGACGCAACCCGCGACGCGCCGCCACGCTCGAACGCGCGCAAATACGCGGGCGCGAGGCCCGCGTGCCAGTCGTGCGCATGGACGATATGCGGCTTCCACTTCGGGTCCGCGCCCGTCGCGATACGCGCCGCCGCCCAGCCGAGCAGGGCGAAGCGCCGGTCGTTATCGGCATACGGACGATGCGCGGCATCGAGATAAGGATTGCCCGGACGATCGTAGAACTGATCGGCGCGCACCACATACACCACGACGCCATGCGGCTGAAGCACGCCACGTTCGAGCCGCACGTTGTAGGCGCCGAACGCCGCGCCGAGATCCGCGACCGGTTCGAGATCGGTGAGACCCGCGATCACGGCGGGAAAACCGGGCAGCACGACGCGCGCGTGCGTGCCCAGTTGTGATTGCGCGGGCGGCAGCGCGCCCACGACATCGGCGAGACCGCCGGTTTTCAACAGCGGAAACATTTCTGCTGCGGCATGCAGCACGCAAACGGTCATCGGCGCTCCCGTCGATTGGATTTGTTATGGCGAAGCCTTCGCTTACTTGGGCAAGCGCGCCAGCGCATCCCGCGTAATGAGCGTGATGCCCGACTCCGTGCGGAAAAAGCGCGCGGCGTCCTCTTCCGGGTCCTCGCCGACCACGAGACCTTCGGGCACCGTGCAACCGCGATCGATCACCACGCGTTGCAATCGGCAACTCGGCCCGATGGTCACCTGCGGCAACAAGACTGCCTCATTGATGTTACAGAACGAGTGGACCCGCACCGCCGACGAGAAAACCGACTTCGACACCTGCGAGCCGGAAATCACGCAGCCGCCGCACACCAGCAGATTGGTGATCGCGCCTTGCTGACCGTTCAGATCACGCACGAACTTGCCGGGCGGCAATTGCTCCTGATTGGTCCAGATCGGCCACTTACGGTCGTACAAATCGAGTTCGGGGATGGTGGAAGCGAGGTCGAGGTTTGCGGCCCAATAGGCATCGACCGTGCCGACATCGCGCCAGTAGGCGGGCGCTTCCGGATCGCTGCTCGATGTCACGCACGACATGCCGAACGGATGCGCAATCGCCTTGCCGGTCGTGACCACGCGCGGAATGATGTCCTTGCCGAAATCGTGATCCGTATTCGACGACGCGATGTTCTCCTCCAGCATTTCATAGAGATACTTCGCGCTGAACACATAAATGCCCATACTCGCCAGCGCCACGTCGGGCTTGCCGGGCATGGCGGGCGGATCGGCGGGTTTTTCCAGAAAGTCGGTGACGCGGCGGTTTTCATCGACGTGCATCACGCCGAACGCGACCGCATCCATACGCGGCACTTCGATACAACCGACCGTGCAATCCGCGCCGCTTTCCACGTGGTCCAGCACCATGCGCGTGTAATCCATCTTGTAGATGTGATCGCCCGCCAGCACCACGACGAACTCCGCGCCGATGGACCGCACGATGTCCAGGTTCTGATACACCGCGTCCGCCGTGCCGCGATACCAGCTCGAATCCACGCGCTGCTGCGCCGGCCAGATATCGATGAACTCATTGAATTCGCCGCGCAGAAAACCCCAGCCGCGCTGGAGATGGCGAATCAGCGAATGCGCCTTGTATTGCGTAACGACGGCGATCCGGCGAATGCCGGAGTTGAGACAGTTGGACAACGCGAAATCGACAATGCGGTATTTGCCGCCAAAGTGCACCGCAGGTTTTACGCGCTTGTCGGTCAGCGGACCGAGCCGGGTGCCACGCCCTCCGGCCAGGACGATTGCGAGGGTCGACTTCTGCAAATCGGTGCGATTCTTAGCCAGCATATCCATGTCTGCCTCCTGATTTGACCTGCGACGGTAGATGTCCTTCTGTTTTTCGGTGTTCGTCCTCGTGATGCCTGATGTAAGCGGCGTAGCGGCGTATCGGCTTATGGAGATGGGATCGTGCGATAAAGCATTATCGGGCGCGCGTTCGATTTCGGGAATCGATTTTCTTACCACGCCGATGCTGGCCGATTTGCGATCGAGCAAGCGATGTGCCGGTCTGCGCACGCGCTGTTGCATGCGCGCGACCTTTTCTATCGCTATCACGCTGATTGCTCGACAAAATACGCGCCGCCCATTTATAACGATTCGGCCATGCCGCAGTGCGTCGAGACGCGGCACAATGAGAAATTCGCTCGCCGTCATGCGGTAATCACCATGTCCGCTGCACTGCACGAGCGATCGAATACACGAAAGGCTGGCCGCCTTTCATTGATATGACCGAACACAAAGCACCCGGGAACCAAAAAATGAACAACGTCCTGAGTATCCAGTCGCATGTGGTGTTCGGCCACGCGGGCAATAGCGCCGCTGTGTTTCCCATGCGCCGTTTGGGCGTAAATGTCTGGCCGCTCAATACGGTGCAATTCTCCAATCACACGCAATACGGGCGCTGGACCGGCGAAGTATTCGATGCCGAGAAGCTGGAGACGATCATCGAAGGGATTGGCGCGATCGGCGTGCTGGCGCGCTGCAATGCGGTGTTGTCGGGCTATCTCGGCGCGCCGGAGCAGGGGCGCGCGGTCGTTGAAATCGTGCGGACCATCAAGGCCGTGAATCCGCGCGCGCTGTTCTTCTGCGATCCGGTGATGGGCACGACAGGCGGCTGCACGGTGGCATCGGGAATCGAAGACTTTTTGGTCAACACCATGCCCGAAATCGCCGATGCGATGATGCCCAATCACATCGAACTGGAGAAACTCGCGGGCCGTCCGATCGAAACCGTCGAAGAAGCCGTCGATGCCTGCCGCGATATCATCGCGCGCGGTCCGCGCATGATTCTCGTCAAGCATCTGCTCGACCGGAACAGCCGTGCGGACACCTTCAACATGCTCGCCGTCAGCGCGACGGAGGCGTGGTTCGCGCAGCGTCCGCTGTATCCGTTCGCGCGTCAGCCGGTGGGCGTGGGCGATCTGTCGAGCGCGGTGTTTGTCGCGCGGATGCTGCTGGGCGACTCGCTGCGCAACGCGCTCGAACATACGCTCGCGGCCGTGAACGCGGTCGTCAAGGCCACTTACGATGCCGGTCGCTACGAGCTTGAGATTGTTGCTTCGCAGGACGAAATCGCGCGTCCGACCGATCGCTTTCCGGCCATTCGCGTCATGGGCAGCGAATCGCCTACGCTGCGGTAGCCGCAGCTTTGGCCATCGCCTTGAAGTTTTCGGGCGAAGCGAATGCCAGATATTGGGACTGCATCTCTGGTGTGAGGAATTCGAGCATCGTCGAATTGTCGATCCAGAATTCGATCACGTCGAAGAAGTTCTGGCCGCGTGTGCAGCGCACCGCGCGCCAGCCTTCGCGCTCGCCAATCGCGATGACTTCTTCTGGACTCTTGGGCGTGGCAATCGCCATATGGAACGCGCTGTAGCGTGACGGTTCCGCAGACGCCGCGCCGAAGCTTACGCTCTGCTCGAGACCGCCGCCCGGCGTAATCACACGATCATGCGGATACACCTCGATGATCGTGCCGCGATCGTCGCCTGCTACGGCCATCCATGAATCGGGAAACGACGGAAAGGGCGCGGCGAAACCGCCCCATAATTCGGCAAGCACGTTCGCCGTGTGCTGCGGATCGCGAGCGGGAATGGAGGCATGAAAGAGCATCGCGGGGTTCCTTGTCGGACGTTTTCAAATTTTCGATCGCGATGCTTTCATGTTCATTCTTTGCATGTCAATTGGCAGTACTACGATCGACCTCTACGCGTTTGGACCCTTGTTTCCAAGGGTTTTCGTATGATTCATTCGAGGAAGCGCGCGAGGTCAACGGTGAGCCGTTCGGCGTCGCTCAGAAAAATGCCGTGCGGCGCGCCTTCGTAGACGATGAGTTGCGCGCCCGGAATCATTTGCGCCGTGCGTTGCGAAGTTAGTTCCAGCGGATTCGATACATCGCAGTCGCCTTGCACGATCAGCGTCGGTACTTCGATATGCTTCAGTTCCTCGCGGAAGTCGCCGGTGGCGACGGCCTCGTTGCAGTCCAGCAGCGCCCGATGCGATGTACGCAACGCCATCTCGCGAATCCAATCGATCATCGCCTCCGATACCTTCGGGCCGGCGAACGGACGCGCATTCTCGGCGAGCCAGCGAGGATAATCGCTGAGCAAATCGCGCTGGAATGTATCGACATATTCGCGCGGAATGACATCGACAAGCGTCGGCAACGTCGATGCGATCAACGCCAGACGCGCCACGCGCGTGCTGCCATGACGCGTGAGATAACGCACGGCTTCCGCGCCGCCCATCGAATAACCGACGAGGCGGATATCGTGCAGATCGAGTGTCTCGATAAGCGTGGCGAGATCGTCAGCAAGCGTGTCGTAGTCGTAGCCGCCGTCGGGATCGCTCGAACGGCCGTGGCCGCGCCGGTCGTATGCGACGCAGCGAAAGCCTAGCCTGGCGAGCGGCAACATTTGATAGGCCCACATATCGCTCGGTAACGAATAACTCGGAACGAAAACGATGGTTTTCGTCGCGTTCGATGCGTATGTCCAGTCGCGATAAAACAGTTCAGCGCCATCGCGCGTGCGGATGAAGTTAGAGCGGGTCATGTCGGCCTCCGTTGCGGGTGTGGTTGTATCGTCGCAGCGGGAGCGGAGGTGAACAATTACGTGGCAGGTAAGGTCCGCGCGAAAAAAAGCCGCCCGGGGTAGGCGGCGAGAGCGCGTCCGGTTGCGAGACTTCTTCCCTTGCGGGAGGCGGACGCGTGAGGAGACATAAAACCGGGTCAGTATCGCAGACGCATAAAGCGCGCTCAATCGCCAAAGCGAAGCAGTGTGTTTCGCGAGCGCGCTGACAATCTATCAGCAATCCGAATTGAAACGCTTCAACTCGGCGTTGCAGTTTGACATTCACGCAGCGTCAGTCTTTCAGCAAATACTCGACGATCGCGTCGCACACGCGGCCGAACATCTGCGTTCCGGTGACGGTCGGGCAACCGCGCGCTCGCGCTGCTTCGATAAACGGCGTGAGCGGCGGTTTCGTCACCACGTCGCCGACGAAGGTCGCCGGATTCAGGCGCGAGATGTCGATCGGCAAAGGATCGCCGGGGCGCATGCCAGCCGGTGACGCGTTCACGACGATGTCGTAGGTTTCCGCACCCGCATCATCGGCGATGGTGACCGCGCCGTGGCCCAGCGCGGCGAGCCGCGAGACGAGGGCGCCGGTGCGCGCGGCATCGAAATCGCGGATGGCAAGCGTTGACACGCCCGCATCCACCAGCGCGTGGCCGATGGCTGACCCCGCGCCGCCCGCACCGATCAGCAGCGCGCGCTTCGATTTCGGCTCGCAGCCCGCGTCGCGCAGAGCCGCCACCATGCCGACGCCGTCGGACGCGCCGCCGTGCCAGGTGCCGTCCGCATTGCGACGAAGCATGTTGACCGCGCCGAGGAATTCGCCTTCTTTCGTCAGCGTCTTGCAAAACCCGGTGGCGCTGAACTTGTGCGGCACGGTGATGATGACGCCATCGACGTTCTGCATCGGCGCGACGCCGGCGAAGAACGCGGCCAGATCCGCTGGCGCGACGTGCGCGGGAATCACGATGGCGTCGCGCCCGGCGGCGCGTATCGCGGCTGTCACGCCGGACGGGGAGCGCACTTGGGCGATCGGATCGCCGACGATGAAATAAACGCGCGTTGCGCCGCTCAGGCCTTCGTCGAGCGATGCGGAAATCGATGTGCTCTGCGACATGCCTTGTCTGCTCCAGTCTCAAAAATGTTTAGTGAATCCTAGTTGAAAATGGAATAGCATTCAACAAATTTGAATTTGACGCACAAGGCAACTAACTGTCTGATTTTCATCCAAACTCGAAAACTGGAGGAGCACACGCAATGACGAAAAAACGCTTGGCAATCGCAGGCGCGGGCGCAATCGGCCGCATGCATCTGGAGCGGGCACGCGTTCACCCGGACTGCGAAATCGTGGCAATCGCGGACCCATCGCCGGCGGCGCGGCAACTCGGCGTGAAATATTTCGACTCGATCGAATCGATGCTCGATGCCGAATCGCCCGACGGCGTGATCGTCGCCACGCCGAACGCGACGCATCTCGCGGCGGGGCTCGCGTGTATCGAACGAAAGATTCCGGTGCTGATGGAAAAGCCCATCACCGATACGCTCGACGAAGCGCGCCAACTCGTTGATACCGCGCGCGCGGCCGATGTGCCGCTGCTGGTCGGTCATCATCGCCGACACAATCCGATTCTGCGGCAGGCGAAGCGGATCGTGGAATCAGGCCGTCTGGGTCAACCCGTTTCCGCCAACGCGCTCGCAACCTTCTATAAGCCCGACGCCTATTTCGATATCGACTGGCGCAAGCGTCAGGGCGGCGGTCCGGTGCTGATCAACCTGATCCACGATATCGACATCATGCGGTTTCTGCTGGGTGAAATCGTCGAGGTGCAGGCGCTCGAATCAAACGCGGTGCGTGGCTTCGAAGTCGAGGATACCGCTGCCGTGCTGCTGCGTTTCGCGAATGGCGCGCTCGGCACGGTCGTGGTGTCGGATTGCACGGTATCGCCGTGGAATTGGGATTTGGCGGCGGGCGAGGCCGCGCATTATCCGCGTCAGAATGTGAACACGCATTTTATTTCGGGTACCGAAGCATCGGTGACGCTGCCGCAACTCGATGTGTGGTCGTATCGCGAGAAGAAGGGCTGGCACGAGCCGCTGACGGTCGAGCGCAGCGCGCCGCATTCGGGCGATCCGTATCGCGAGCAATTGCGTCATTTTGCTGCGGTGATCGACGGAACGGAAACGCCGCTCTGTTCCGGCGATGACGCCGCCCGCACGCTCGCCGCGACGCTGGCGGTGCATCGCTCGGCCAGAGAGCGTGTGGCGGTTACGCCAGCGTTTTGATCGATTAGTTCGTTCGATAAAAGTCCACGGTTTGCCGCAGTCCGTCGTCGAGCGGCGTTCGCGGCAAGCCGGGCAGCATGGCGTGCAGCGCGGGATCGTCGGGGAACGTGGTCGCGATCGGCAACGGCTCGCCCGTTATGCCGATGCGCGCGCCAAGCACGATTGCGCCGAGCCTCGTGACGACGGTTTCCATCGGCGTGATATCGCCGGCGAGCGTGAAGACGTGCGCGCCTTCGACTTCGCGCGTCAGGGCGATCTCGTAGGCGGCGGCGACGTCATCGGCGAATACGAGGCCGGTCGCGCCGGAAAACGGAATCGTGTACGGCTCGCCACGCGCGGCGGCGCGGCACGCCAGACTCGGACCCGCGCTCGAGCCCGTTTCGCGACCTGCGCCGTACACCACCAGCGGCCGAAATCCAATGCTCGCGATGCCCCGATCGTGCCAATACGCGCGTGCCGAGCCTTCGCAGGCGAGCTTGAATGCGCCGTATTGCGTCATCGGAAAGGGCGTTGCGCCGTCGTCGGGGCCGAACACGCCCGCGCTGCTCGCATAAAGCACGGTGCGGATGCCGCAGGCGTGAGCCGCATCGAAAATATTAAGCGTGCCGATCAGGTTGATTTGCGCGCCGAGTACCGGGTTCGCGGCACACGCGGGAGTGAGCACGCCCGCGAGATGAATCACCGCTTCGCAGTCTTTCAGGGCGCGCGTCATATCGTTCGCGTTGGCGATATCGCCGAGTTGCCACTCGACTTCAGCCGCGTGCGCAGGCGCCAATGCGCGCAGCAAACGCGCGTCTTCGCGCACGTCGAACGCCCGTACCCCAAGGCCGCGCGCCAGCAAGCGACGCATCACCCAGGCCGCCAGAAATCCGCTCCCGCCCGTCACCAAAGCTCGCATCTCGTCATCCTCCGTCTCAAAAAGCGCTTTTCATGAGCGCGATTGTGGAATAGTATTCCAACATCAAAGAGAGTTCTATATCTGAGCGATGTTAGCGGAGACGGAGCAGACAATGGTGGAGACGCTGGGCAATTTAAGCGAGCAAGAAGTGTTCGATGTCGTGGTGATCGGCGCGGGCGGGGCGGGCATGTCGGCTGCGCTGTTCGCGGCCATCGACGGCGCGCGCGTGCTGCTGGTCGAGCACACGGAGTACGTGGGCGGATCGACCGCGTATTCGGCGGGAACGACGTGGATTCCCGCCTCGAAGCACGCGGCGAGCGTCAATCGCGACGATTCGTCCGCAAATGCCGAGGGCTTTTTGAGTCGCGCGGTCGGCGAGCACAGCAGCGCCGCCATGCGCCGTGCATTTCTCGATGCCGGGCCGACCGCCGTCGCGCATATCGAAGCGAACTCGGACGTGAAGTACCGCGCGCGCCCGTTTCATCCGGATTATCTGTCCGAAATCGAAGGCTCGACCTTGCGTGGCCGCGCGCTCGAACCCTTGCCTTTCGATGGCCGCAAACTCGGCAGCGCCTTCGCGCTGATCCGTCCGCCGATTCCCGAGTTCACCGTACTCGGCGGCATGATGGTCGATCGCGACGATGTCGGGCATCTGCTCAATATGACGAAGTCGGCGGCATCGTTCGGGCATGCGGTGAAGTTGCTCACGCGCCATGCGCGCGACCGCATGGGCCATTCGCGCGGCACGCGGCTGGTGATGGGCAATGCGCTGATCGGGCGTCTGCTGTATTCGCTGCTTCAGCGCGGCGTCACGGTCCTTACCCAAACCAAGCTCGATGCCTTGCATTCCGGTCCGAACGGGATCGAAGCCGTCACGCTGAGTCAGGTCAACGAGCGTCGGCGGATCGGCGTGAAGGGCGGTGTGATTCTCGCGAGCGGCGGCTTCAATCGTCATCCTAAGTATCGTGCGGAAATGCTTCCCGGCGCGGACGCCGCCTGGTGTCCCGGCGCGCCTGGACATACCGGCAGCGCGCAGGATCTGGCACTCGCAGCGGGCGCGCGTTTTGGCGAAAGCGCGATGTCGAACGCTTTCTGGGCACCCGTTTCCACGCGCAAACGTGCCGACGGCACGACCGCCGTGTTCCCGCACTTTCTGATGGATCGCGGCAAGCCCGGCATGATGACCGTCGATAAAAACGGCCGCCGCTTTCTCAACGAAAACACCTCGTATCACTTGTTTGGTATCGCGATGCAGAAGGCGCTTTCTGTTCCAGCGTTTCTTATTACGGATGCCGAAGGATTGATGAAATATGGTTTGGGAATGGTGCGTCCGGGCGGCAAAGGCCTCGCGTCGTATCTCGCCGATGGCTATCTCACCGAAGCAAACACGCTCGATGAACTCGCGGGCAAACTCGGCATCGACAGCGCGGGATTGGCGGATAGCGTCGCGCGGATGAATCGTTATGCGCAGACGGGCGTCGATGAAGACTTTCATCGCGGCTCGACGGACTATCAGAACGCCAATGGCGACGCCAACTGGAGCGGCCCGAACAAATGCCTCGGACCGATCGGACGCGCGCCGTTCTATGCGGTGCGGCTGTATCCGGGCGATATCGGCGCGGCAACCGGCCTCGTCACCGATACCGACGCGCGCGTGCTGAACCACGACGATCGGCCGATCGACGGCCTCTACGCCTGCGGCAACGATATGCAATCGGTCATGGGCGGTGTCTATCCGGGACCGGGCATCACGCTCGGGCCGGGACTCGCGTTCGGCTATCTCGCGGCGCGGCACGCAGCGGCGCGCGCATCGCAACCTGTTGCACTGACCGATCAACGCGATGACGCGCTCACGCTGCCGATCGATCTCGCCACGCACGCCCACGCCAAATGAACACGTTCGATTGTGATGTGCTCGTGCTCGGCTCCGGCGCAGGCGGTTTGTCCACCGCGGTGACCGCGGCGACGCGCGGTTTGTCGGCGATCGTCTGCGAGAAAGAAGACGTGTTTGGCGGCACGACGGCGTGGTCCGGCGGCTGGATGTGGATTCCGCGCAATCCGCTGGCCACGCGTGCGGGCATCGTCGAAGAGGCGGATGCGCCGCGTACGTATTTGCAGAGCGAACTCGGCGCGCATTACGACGCCAGCAAAGCCGATGCGCTGATCGAACACGGCCCGCGCATGATCGAGTTCTTCGAACGCAATACGTCGATGCGCTTTATCGACGGCAATCGCATTCCGGATTTTCATACGACGCCGGGCGCGGCCAATGGCGGCCGTTCCGTTTGCGCGATGCCCTTCGATGGACGCGAACTCGGTCCGCTGATCGACAAGCTGCGGCCACCGCTCGAAGAAATGACGGTCAACGGCATGGCGATCGCATCGGGTCAGGATCTCGCGCACTTTCTGAACGCGACACGCAGCGCGCGTTCGACATGGCATGTGACGAAACGCTTCGCCGCATTCGCGTGGCATGCGTTGCGTCATGGCCGGTCGATGCACCTCGTCAACGGCAATGCATTGGTGGCGCGCTTGCTGAAATCGGCGTCGGATCTGGGCGTGCAGTTGAAGACGCATGCAAAGGCCGTGGAACTGATTCGCGAGCAGGGACGCGTGACGGGCGCGCATGTCGAGATCGATGATTCGTTATGCGAAATAAATGCGCGATGCGGCGTGGTGCTCGCGTGCGGCGGTTATCCGCATGACCCGAAGCGGCAGGCGCAGACCTTCGCTTACACGCCGCATTGGTCCGCAGCGCCTAAAAGCAATACGGGTGATGGCATCGATATGGGCGAAGCGGTCGGTGCGCATTTCGATGCATCGCTTGAAGCGGCGGCTGCGTGGGCGCCTGTATCGCTGGTGCCGAAAGCGAATGGCGATGCGACCGCGTTTCCGCATTTGATCGAGCGCGCGAAGCCCGGCGTGATTGCGGTGACGCGTGCGGGCGAGCGCTTTACCAACGAGGCATCGTCTTATTACGACTTCATCGCATCGTTGATCGGCACGACTAAGCAGGGAGAAGAAGCGTGCGCGTGGCTCATCTGCGATCATCGGTTTCAGCGGCGTTACGGGCTGGGTTGTGCGAAGCCGTTTCCCTTTTCGTTGAACGCTTACGAACGCTCGGGCTATCTGAAATCCGCGCCGACGCTCGAAGCGCTCGCGCAGCAATGCGGCATCGATTCGAACGGATTGCGCGAGACCATTGCTTCCTATAACGCTTATGCAAAAGACGGCTTCGATCCGCAATTCCACAAAGGTTCGACGCCCTATAACCGCATTCAGGGCGATGCATCACACAAGCCGAATCCGTGTCTCGCGCCGATCGTCGATGGCCCGTTTCACGCGGCCAAACTGGTGCCCGGCAGCCTCGGCACCTTCGCCGGTTTATCGACCGATGCGCGCGCCCGTGTGCTCGATGCATCGCAAGCGCCGATTCCCGGCCTGTTCGCCGTCGGCAACGATGCCGCGAACATGATGGGCGGCCACTATCCCGCAGGCGGCATCACGCTCGGCCCTGCGATGACGTTTGGCTATCTCGCCGGACTCACGCTCGCCGAGCGCGATTCCATCGATCAAATTTCTTCCATTCAACACGCAAGGACCATGCAATGACTCTTTACGACACCGTCACGCTGACCGTCAAACTCGGTACGAACGCGCAAGTTTTCGAGAACATCAAGGCAAGCGGCGATCAGCCCGGTTCGAAGCTGCTCGGCTGCTGGTATTCGGATATCGGCGCGCTTGGCCGGGTGATGGTGCTGCGCGGTTTCGAATCCGAAACGGCACTGGTCAAGGAACGTCAGCGTTTGCTGCTCGAAGGCAATCCATTCGGCTGCGGTGAATTCATTATGGATATCGAAATAAATAGCTGGTCGCTGTTTCCGTTTCTTCCGCCGATCGAACCGGCCGTGCACGGCGGCATCTATGAAATGCGCGTCTACGGCACCAAGCTTGCGAGCCTGCAACATACGATCGATGCTTGGGAGAACGCGGTGCCGGAACGCACCAAGCGCTCGCCGCTGATCGGCGCGATGTACGCGCTCGATGGCACCGTGCCGCGCTTCCTCAATATCTGGCCGTACAAGGGTGTGGACGAACGCTCGCGGATTCGCGCCGAAGCGGTGAAAGACGGCATCTGGCCGCCGAAGGGCGGACCCGCGCATCTGACGACGATGGAATCGACCATCTACATGCCCGCGCCGTTCTCGCCGCTGCGCTGATATTACGGACTATTGAATATGCCACGACGCAAACTCTCGCTTTCCGCGCTGACCATTCTCGAACTCACGCCGCCGCAGATGGTCGAGTGCGCGGCGCTCGCCGGTTACGACTATATCGGCTTGCGATTGCTGCCGGCGACCGATACCGAAGTGCGTCACGAGATCATCGGTGCGACGGCGTTGAAGCGTGAAACGCTCGCGGCGCTGAAGGACACCGGCATCGGCGTGCTCGATACGGAAATTCTGCGCCTGAAGCCGGATACCGATGTCGCCGCTTACGAACCGATGCTCGAAACTGCCGCCGAGCTTGGCGCGCGCTATGTGCTCGTCGCCGGCAACGATGCGGATGAGGCGCGCACCGCCGAGCGTCTCGCCGCACTGTGCGATCTGGCGAAGCCGTACGGCCTGTCGCCATCACTCGAGCCGATGCCGTGGACGGAGGCAAAAGATATCGTGCAGGGCGCGCGCATCGTGAAGGCTTCGGGGCGCGCGAATACCGGTCTGATCGTCGATCCGATTCACTTCGACCGCGCGGGTTCATCGACCGAAACCTTGCGTCAGCTTCCGCGCGAGTATTTTGGTTACGTGCAGTTCTGCGACGCGCCCGCCGAGCGTCCCGCCGATCTCGACACGCTGCTGTATCAGGCGCGCTGCGAACGGATGATTCCGGGCGAGGGCGGGATCGATCTGGCGGGCATTCTGCGGGCGTTGCCGGACGATCTGCCGCTTTCCGTCGAAGTGCCGATGCAGCAGTGGGCGAAGACCGCGAACGCGCTCGAACGTGCGACGCGCCTGCGTGAGGCCAGCCTGTCGGTGCTCGAACAGACCTATGCGCCGAGTTGAATTCCGACCTTGAATCATGTTCTACTTCCGCATCGGGACTTCTTATAGATAGGCAAGATGGCTGGAAATCTGGAGCGCGCGCTGTCGATCATCGAGTTATTGGCTAAAAATGGCGGGCGCATGCCGCTCGCCACCATCGCCGATACGCTGAATATTCCGCGCAGCGGCACGCATCGCCTGCTCGCGATGTTGATCGATGAAGGCTATGTCCGTCAGGACGAGGATCACGGCGAATATATGCTCGCGCTGAAACTCGTCTCGCTCGCGCTGATTTATCTGTCGACGGGCGGCGTGCTCGATGTGTCGCAGCCGGTGCTCGACCGGCTGGCGGCGGCATCGGGCGAACTGGCGCGGCTGGGCGTGGTGGAAGACGACCACATTACTTTTGTCGGCAAGGCGCAGGGCGCGAAATCCGGTTTGCGATACGACCCCGACATGGGCAGCCAGCCGCCGCTGCACTGCACGGCAAGCGGTCAGGCGTGGCTTTCGTCACTCTCCGATGAAGAAGCGCTCGCGCTGGTTTCGAAGCAGGGCGGGCTTGGCAAGCCGGGACAGAACGGGCCGAAAGCGCCGCGAACCATCAAAGACTTTCTCGCCGATCTGCACGCGGCCCGCGAGCGCGGCTACGGCATCGCGAGCGAAACCTATGAAGCCGGCATGACGTCGATGGCCGCGCCGATCCATCATCCGGTGACGGGCGTAGTGGTCGGCGTGGTGAGCCTCGCCGGACCGACCAGCCGTTTGCCCGATGCGCGCCTTGCAGCGCTCGCGCCGGCGTTGCTGGAAGCGGCATCGGATATGAGCGCGGCTACGTTGAGTTCGCCGTATTTCAAGCGGCCCGCGGTGGCGACGGTGTGATTTTGTCGTTTTGGCTTATGCCGAACGGGGGAACTTACGCACGCTCGGACCCCGCGCTATGATGTTTTCACTATGAAACGAGATATTCAAATGCCCACTCCGCTCGATCCGATCGTGTCCGAGTTTGCCACCGTTGAAGAGGCCGAGGCTTATGACAAGTGGTTTCGCGAGAAAGTACGCCGGTCGATGGCGGATACGCGGCCTCGGATTCCGCATGAGGAGGTGATGGCGGAAATTCGCGCCAAGCTAGAAGCCAAAATAAAAGAGAAGGAGCGGTCCCAATCTTGATTTTGGCAATTCGTTGGACTCTAGACGCACTTGACGACCTCGACCAGCTCACTGATTACATCGCCGAACATAATCCTCGGGCAGCCATGTCGATGTTCGAAACCATTGAAAACGCCGTAATGCCTGTTTCGATCACGCCTTTTTTGTTTCGATCGGGCCGTGAGCCGGGCACACGCGAGATCGTTGCACACCCGAATTACATTGTGGTGTATCGCGTAATGGACGAATGGATAGAAATCGTCAACGTGCTTCACGCGCGACAGCGCTATCCATTTGATTGAACCAGGGCGGCCGCGCATAAAGGACCGTGCAGTCGCCACCTAATCGCCACCTCTTGAACTATCCTTCTCGCATACCCCGCGCCGCGAGAACCCGCTCCCATCATGCACGCAGCATCCGTACGCGATATCGACGATCTGCCGTCGCCGCGCGGTTTGCCGCTGATCGGCAATCTGCACCAGCTTGATCCCGCGACGCGTCATCGGACGCTGGAACGCTGGGCCGCCGAACTCGGCACGCCTTACATGTTCCACCTCGGACGCATACCTGTTACGGTCTGGTCGGACAGCGAACTGGCGCAAGCAGTCATGCGCGAACGGCCGCATAAATACCGGCGTTTCGATCGGATCGAAAGCATTCTGGAAGAGTGCGGCTGCAACGGTTTATTCTCGGCCGAGGGACAGGCATGGGAGCCGCAACGCCGCCTCGTGATGCAGGCGCTGTCGATCAATCACATCAAGGCGTTCTATCCGACGCTCGCCGCGATCACCGAGCGCCTGTGACGCCGCTGGGAAGCGTCGGCGCGCGCGGATCGCACGATCGACATGATCGACGATCTGAAGCGTTTTACCGTCGATGTCACCAGCGCGCTCGCGTTCGGCGAAGACCCGAATACGCTGGAAAAAGAGCGCGGTCTGATTCGGGAACATCTGACTCAGTTGCTGCCGATGCTCATGTTTCGCCTGAACGCGCCATTTGCCTATTGGCACTACATACGTTTCGCGCGAGACCGGCGATTCGACCGCGCGATGATCGAAGTGCATCGCTATGTGCGCGCGCTGATGATGCGCACGCGTGAACGCATGCGCGCCGATGCTGTATCGATGGAGCAGGACAGCGCGCCGCGTAATCTGCTCGAAGCCATGCTCGCGTTACAGGACGCGCCCGGCTCGGCCATCACCGATGACACCGTCGCCGCCAACGTCCTGACCTTGCTGGTCGCAGGCGAGGACACGACGGCGACGTCGATTGCCTGGGCGCTGCGCTTTCTCGGCACCGATGATGCACTGCAAGCACGCGTTGCCGCGCACGCGCGCGCCGTACTCGGCGGCGCATCCGTGTGCGCGAGCTATCAGGCGGCACGCGATCTCGATCTCTGCGAAGCGGTCTGCACCGAAGCGACGCGCCTGCATCCGATCGCGCCGTATGTATCGTTCGAGCCGTTGGAAGACGTGTGTCTGCAAGGCGTTCGTTTGCCGAAGGGCGCCAAGCTATTTTTTCTGAATCGCCCGCCGATGATGGATGCGGCGAATTTCTCCGATCCATCGCGCTACGATCCCGACCGCTGGCTGCACAACGACGCACCCGATGCGGTCCACGCAAGCCGCGCGTACATGCAGTTTGGCGCGGGTCCGCGCGTGTGCCCGGGGCGTCATCTGGCGTCCGTGGAAATGCGGCTCGTGATCTCGATGCTGATGGCGAATTTCTCTGCGCGCATCGCCATGAACGCGGCGGATATCACCGAAGTGTGCGCGTTCGCCACCCGCCCGAGCGCCATGCCCATGCGTCTTGCCCTGCGCGATGTCGCGATCGTTTAAGATCTGCGCCGCAAGCGCTCGCGTGTGCCTGTGCATTCAAAATACAAAGGTGGGAATTGGCAACTGCAATCATCCAATTCGACGACCGCCCGGCCGAGTCGCTGGCGCCGTTCGTCGAACTCGTGCGACGCAACCAGCGCTACGCCGCCGCGCACGGCTACGATCATCTGTTTATCGACGAAATAGACCTTGATATACCGATGTTCTGGGTCAAGCCTTTCCTCGTGGCCGATTTACTGGCCACGCGATACGACACCGTGCTATGGCTCGATACCGACGCCGTCGTTCACAACCTGACGCGCACCGTAGAGAGCCTCTTCACGGACGCCGCCGCGATGGTTTTCTCGCCCGATAACCCGCTTTGGCAATCGACATTCAATGCGGGCGTTTTCGCATGCAATAAACCCGCGCTGCCGATACTGCGCGAATGGTGCGATCGCTACCCGAAAGAGCAATGGCTCAAAAACGAGCGCGGCGAGTGGAAATGTCTGCACGAACAATGGGCCGGGCCGGCGTTCGAGCAGGGCGCATTTGTCGAGTCGATTCTGCCGAAATACGCCGAAACCGGCTTGCTGAAATCATTGCCGTGGACGACATTGCAAAGTCCGTTGCCAACGGAAGACGCGTTCTCGCTGCACTTCTCCGCGTACTTCAAGTGGAACATTGAACTGTATCTGGCGGCGAATGCCTGAGCCCCTGCGCTACGGCAAATCGCTGCCTGTCGCCATCCATAACACTTCGGCATCGTCGTCACTGGTCGAAATCGCGGCGTGGCCCGTGCGGCTGTCGAAGTAGATGCTGTCGCCTGCATTCAGATGCGTTGGCGCGTAGAGTTCGGAGTACAGACACACGCTGCCGCTGATCACATACAGAAACTCTTCGCCTTCGTGGCGGCCCCAATCGTCGAAGGCATCGAGCGTGTGGGCGGAAATGCGGATGCGAAACGGCAACATGGCTTTATGCGCGAGTTCGGTCGCAAGCAGTTCCATCTGATAACCGCGATACGCATGGCGCTGCCCCTCATCGCGGCGCGTGAGCGCACGCCGTCCGCTGGCGCTCGGCGCGGGCGCGCTGCCGAACAATTCCGCCAGATCGATCCGCAAACCGCGTACGATTTTCTGCAGCACGTCGAAAGTGGGTGACATCAGCCCGTTTTCGATCTTCGACAACGACGAACGCGATACGCCGCACAGCCGGCTCGCCGTATCGAGCGTGAGATCGAGCGCCAGACGCGCTGCTTTCACGCGCCGTCCGAGATCAACAGCAGAGGCTTCAGTCGATGTATTCATGCGTGGGCTGGACATGGCTGATACTTGATTTTGTTTCCGATCATAACATCGGAAATAAGCGCCGTCGGATGCTTTAACGCACGCAAAATGCACCATGAATTAAGGGTCAACCCGAATATTGACGTCGTTGTGAGCACACGCGACAACGCGTATAGTCAGCGGAGGTTTCCTATCCGAAACATCAAAAGGATTACATCGTGGACGCAAAATCGATTCTTTCCGATCTCGGCATCGCCAGTCTCGCGGATGCCGGCGATATGACGGTCACGTCTCCCGTCACAGGCGACGTCATCGGGCGCGTGGCTCAGCACACTGCCGCCGATGTCGATGCCAAACTCGCCCGCGCCCGCGATGCCTTCGCGCAGTGGCGCAATGTTCCCGCGCCACGCCGGGGCGAGCTGGTGCGTCTGCTCGGCAATCGTCTGCGTGAAAAGAAGGCCGCGCTCGGCCGGCTGGTGTCGCTGGAGGCGGGCAAGATTCTTCAGGAAGGGCTGGGCGAAGTGCAGGAAATGATCGATATCTGCGACTTTGCCGTAGGTCTGTCGCGGCAGCTTTATGGCCTGACGATCGCATCCGAACGGCCGGGGCATCGGATGGCGGAAACGTGGCATCCGTTCGGCGTCTGCACCATTATTTCAGCGTTCAATTTTCCGGTCGCCGTGTGGTCGTGGAACGCGGCGCTCGCGCTGGTCTGTGGCAATGCGGTCGTGTGGAAGCCATCGGAGAAAACGCCGCTCACGGCGCTTGCTGTGGACCGCATTCTGCGCGACGCCATCGAAGAATTCGGCGATGCGCCGGAAGGCCTCGCGTCGGTCGTGATCGGCGGGCGTGATATCGGCGCGCAACTCGTGGCGGACAAGCGCTCGGACATCGTCAGCGCGACCGGCAGCACGGAAATGGGCCGCGCGGTGGGCGTCGAAGTGGCGCGCCGTTTCGGCCGTTCGATTCTCGAACTCGGCGGCAATAACGCGGGCATCGTATCGCAGACGGCGAATCGAGATCTTGCGCTGCGGGGCATCTTGTTTTCGGCGGTCGGCACGGCGGGACAGCGCTGCACATCGCTGCGCCGATTGTTCGTGCACGAAAGTATTTACGATGACACCATCGCGCAACTCAAGGCGCTGTACGCCAAAGTGCCGATCGGCAATCCGCTGCAAGATGGCGTGCTGATGGGACCGCTTATCGACGTGCAAGCCTTCGCTTGCATGCAGGATGCAATCGAGCAAGCGAAGGGCGAAGGCGGCAAGGTGACCGGCGGCGAACGCGTTCCGGTGGCGGGCTGCGAAAACGGCTATTACGTGCGGCCCGCGCTGGTCGAAATGCCGTCGCAAACCGACGTCGTGCTGAAAGAAACGTTCGCGCCGATCCTCTACGTGATGCGCTACAGCGATTTCGATGAAGCCATCGCCGCGAACAATGCCGCCGCGCACGGTCTATCGTCGTGCGCCTTCACGACCGACCTGCGCGAAGCGGAGCGCTTTCTGTCGGCGTCGGGCAGCGATTGCGGCATCGCCAATGTGAATATCGGGCCGAGCGGCGCGGAAATCGGCGGCGCATTCGGCGGCGAAAAAGAAACCGGCGGTGGACGCGAGTCGGGCTCGGACGCGTGGAAAGCGTACATGCGACGCGCGACCAACACCATCAACTACTCGTCCGCGTTGCCGCTGGCCCAAGGCATCGACTTCAACATCGGCTGAACGCCTGCGCGTCTGCGACATTCCCGTGTAAGAACCGAGCAACGGAGGCGGCGTGGCTTCAAAAGTAGTGATCGTCGGCGGTGGGGTGATCGGCAGTTCGGTCGCGTATTTTTTGCGCGCAACGGATCCGAGCGTCGAAGTGACGGTGATCGAACGCGATCCGACTTACGCGCGATCGTCGTCGGCGTTGTCGGCGGCGTCGATCCGGCAGCAGTTTTCCACGCCGCTGTCGGTGCGCATGTCGCTCTACGGCATCGAGTTTTTGCGCAGTATCGGCGGGCGGCTTGAGGTTGATGGCGAACGCCCGAGCATCGATCTGCATGAAGGCGGCTATCTTTTTCTCGCGACCGCGCGCGGCGAGGCGACGCTGCGCGAAAATCACGCGCTGCAACGCGAACTCAGCGCAGATATCAGTCTTCTCGATACCCCGCAATTGCGATCGCGTTTTCCCTGGCTGAACACGGAGGATCTCGCGGCGGGCGCGTTCGGCGAAAGCGGCGAGGGCTGGTTCGATGGCTACGGACTCGTCACCGCGCTGCGCCGCAAAGCACGAGCGCTGGGCGCGCGTTACGTGGCATCGGATGTCATTGGTTTGGAGTGCAGCGGACGGCACGTGACGGGCGTGCGCGCATCGAACGGCGAAACGTACGCATGCGATGTGGTGGTGAACGCAGCGGGCGCGTGGTCACGCTCGATTGCCGCGATGCTCGGTATCGATCTGCCGGTGTACGCGCGCCGCCGCAGCATTTTCAACGTTTCGTCACCCGCGCGGCTCGATGCGTGCCCTTTGCTGATCGATCCGAGCGGCGTGTATTTTCGTCCGGAAGGCCGCACGTGGATTTGCGGCACATCGCCCGCCGCCGATAACGATCCCGACGACCTGCCGCTCGACGAAGTCGATCATGCGCTGTTCGACGACGTGATCTGGCCGACACTCGCGCATCGTGTGCCGCAGTTCGAAGCGCTGCGCGTGGAGCGAAGCTGGTCTGGGTATTACGAATACAACGTGTTGGACCATAACGCGATCATCGGATATCACCCTGATATCGATAATTGCGTTTTTGCGAATGGCTTCAGCGGCCACGGTTTGCAGCAAGGTCCGGCAACGGGCCGTGGCGTCAGCGAACTTATTCTTGACGGAAAGTATTCGACATTGGACTTGTCGTCGCTGAATTGGGCGCGCGTGTTGGAAGGGCGGCCAATCGTCGAAAAGAATGTGGTTTGAGATAAAGATAAATGAAAACTACGAATGAAGGCGGTGCATAAATCCATTCATTACCCGGCTGAATTGTCCGGGTATTTTTTTAGCTATAAACGCTATATGAATGAAAAAACATATTAAGCGCACGCATTCTTACCATGATCGGCAATCCGTATGTAGTCGTCCATCAATGAAATCCACTAGGGCCAGCCGCATGGAAGAAGCGCATTCTGAAACTATCGCGCTTAACCGTTTGGAGAGAACAAAATGGATGGCAATACGAGCACGCATTTCTATGCATGGATCGAGGATGGCGAAATGCCCGCCGATCCGGGCGTCAGGGTATCGCACAAGTCTGCACAGGTCGCGGGCGAGCCGGAATACATTGCCGATATTTGCGATCGTTTCGCCGCCGAGAAAACCGAAGAAGAACAAAAATCCTGCGTGATTCGTGGATATAACTAAACATTTTGATTGCCGATTCGTTGCGCGCCATACACGGTTATTTCGGCGTTGAGCGACTGATCAGACGATAGTAAAAGGCAATTCGCGGGCCGACGCGAGATTAGGTATCTTGAATACTGTTCGGACTGCGCGCCGCGCGAATGCCTGCCAGGTTTTTTCGCATTGGGAATCAAACGATATTTCCATCGCAAGAACAAAATACCGGCGACGCTGATCCGAAATCAAGCGCAGCGGCAGGCGCATTTTTGTTCGCCTACGCTGGCCATGTGAATGGAGATATCGCATGAACGGCCTTATCGTGCGCGTCATACGAGGTGGAACATGACGCGCGCTAGCAAATCCGCGATTTTGAATGCAGTCGCTGTGGATACCCTCGTTAGCGAACGGGGCGAAGCAGCCGTCCCGCACGCCGCCGGTTTGGATGCGTTCGCCCGCACGCGACCGCTTCAGCGCCTGCGCGCCGATCTCGAACGTCTGCGGCAGGCCGTTGCAGTCTCGACTTCCGTGATGGTCGTATGGTCATTGTTCGAAGTCCCTTGGGAAATGGACCTCAACAGCAGCCGGGAGCAGGCTGCCGCAGTCGTCGCGGCGAAAACCATGTTGCTGGTGATCGCCGGATTGTCGATGCGCGGCAAGCGCTGGGCAAGCTATCTGCTGTTGTTCGTGTGTCTGACGAGCGTGCTCGCCATTGCGCCCGAACTGCCGGGCGAGTTCGATCGCGCGCCGTGGCTGGCGCTGTTATCCACTGTCGAATTGATCGCCAAGCTCACGGTGATGGTGCTGCTTGCGGTCTATCTCAAGTTCAAGGCCTCCGGCAAAGCGCCGCTGAAATAATCCGCGGCGGCATGTCTTTGACCACGATGGCACAATTCCCTGCATCGAATAAACGATAGCAAGGGAGATGTGCAGCAGTGGCCCTCAAAAACCTGCTTCGCCGGCTTGATCTCACCACCTTGCAACTGTTCCTCGCGGTGTACGAGGAAGGCACGCTGACACGCGCGGCCGAGCGCGAGGCGATCGCGGTATCGGCGGCGAGCAAGCGGCTGCTCGAACTCGAACAGGCGGTCGGCGCAGTGCTATTCGAGCGCAAAGCGCGCGGCATGGAACTGACGCCCGCAGGCGAAACGCTGCTGCATCATGCGCGGCGCGTGTTGCGCGATGTGGAAAATATCGGCATCGAACTGGCCGAGCATGCGAGCGGCGTGCGCGGTTATGTGCGCATGATGGCGAACCTTTCGGCGATCGTCGAATTCCTGCCCGAAGACCTGCGCGCGTTTCAGACGACGCACGATCTGATCAAGATCGATCTCGAAGAGCGCCCGAGCGGCGGCATTATCGAAGGCGTGGCGGATAGTCTGGTCGATCTCGGCATCTGTTCGGGTGATGCCGACACGCGCGGCCTCGAAACCACGCATTATCGACACGACAGGCTCGTGATCGTGACGCCCGGCGAACATCCGCTCGCGCAGCGCGAAAGCGTCACGTTTGCCGACACGCTCGACTTCGATCATATCGGCCTGCATTCCGCGAGTTCGATCAACATGCGTACGCATCTGGCCGCGCGACAGGCGGGCCGCGCGTTGCGATTGCGCATCCACGTTCCCGGTTTCGATGCCGTGTGCCGTATGGTGCAGGCGGGCATGGGCGTGGGCGTGTTGCCGCTTCAGGTGTTCGAGGCAATGGGCCGGCAACTCGGACTCGCCGCCGTCGCGCTCGATGAAGAATGGGCCGCGCGCAGCCTCGTGATCGTCGTGCGCGATTCGAACGCCTTGTCACCGGTCAGCCGTTTGTTGTTCGATCATCTGGCTTCGATCGAAGCCCGCGACGCGCGTTTGGGCCACTGAGCGTTCGCGTTTCACGAACGATGCTTGCCGAAATGCGGTTGGACGAGGCGTAGCGTTCGCCAATAAGCTTGGTCTCACAGTCAAACATAGACGGAGACAGGCAGCATGAGCGGACCCCTCAAGGGCATCCGGGTGATCGAAATCGGCACCCTTATCGCTGCGCCTTTCGCGGCGCGCATGATGGCCGAGTTCGGCGCGGAAGTCATCAAGATCGAAACGCCCAATGGCGGCGATCCTCTTCGCAAGTGGCGCAAGCTGCATGAAGGCACGTCGCTGTGGTGGTATCTCCAGTCGCGCAACAAGAAGTCCGTTTGCGTGAATCTCAAATCGGAAGAAGGCGCGGGCGTTATCAAACGTCTGGCCGAAGACGCCGATATCGTCATCGAAAATATGCGGCCGGGCGCGCTTGAAAAGCTCGGTCTGGGTTGGGATGTTTTGCATGCGATCAACCCGAAACTGACGATGGTCCGCATTTCCGGCTACGGCCAGACGGGACCGTATCGTGATCGTCCAGGGTTCGGTGCGATCGGCGAGGCAATGGGCGGTATCCGTTATACGACCGGCGATGCCGAGGGCTTGCCTGCGCGCGTCGGCGTGAGTCTCGGCGATTCGCTGGCGTCGCTGCACGGTGTGATCGGCGCGTTGATGTCGGTGTTGCGCGTGAAAACCGGACAGGGCGATGGTCAGGTAGTCGATGTATCGCTGGTCGAGAGCGTGTTCAACCTGATGGAAAGCCTAGTTCCCGAATACGACCTGCTCGGGCATGTGCGCGAACGCAGCGGCGGCGCATTGCCGGGCATTGCGCCGTCGAATACGTATCGCACGGAGGACGGTGGCTTCGTGGTGATCGCGGGCAATAGCGATCCGATCTACAAGCGTTTGATGCATGTCATCGGCCGCTCCGATCTCGCCGATGACCCCGCGCTCGCTCATAACGACGGTCGCGTCAGACAAAGCGCCATGCTCGATGCCGCCATCGAAGCGTGGACCACGCATCACGCCATGGACGACGTGCTCGCTGCGCTCGATAGCGCCGAAGTGCCGTCAGGCCGCATCTATTCCGTCGCGGATATCGTTAGCGATGCTCATTATCAGGCGCGCGAGATGTTGTTGCAGGCGGACCTGCCGGGCGGTCAGTCGGTGAAGATGCCGGGCATCGTGCCGAAACTTTCGGATACGCCGGGCGAAGTTCGCTGGTCGGGTCCGGCCTTGGGCGAACACACGCAGACCGTGCTCGAATCGCTCGGTTTCGATACGGACGAAGTCGCACGGCTGCGTGCGGAAGGAGCGGTGCAATGAATTTTGCATGCAATGAACCATTGATCGTTCAGGAAGTTGCGCCACGCGATGGCTTGCAGATCGAGAAAAAGTGGGTCGAAACGGCTGACAAGATTGCGCTGATCGACGGCCTTTCGACGTGCGGATTCACGCGGATCGAAGCGGGTTCCTTCGTCTCCCCGAAGGCGATTCCCGCGTTGCGCGACGGCGAAGCGGTGTTCAAGGGCATCGCTCGAGCAGCGGATACGATTTACGTCGCGCTGGTGCCGAACGTCAAAGGCGCGGAGCGTGCGATCAATGCTCAGGCTAACGAATTGAATCTCGTCATGTCCGCGAGCCAGACGCATAATCGCGCGAACATGCGCATGAGTTGCGAGTCGTCACTGGCGGGATTCGGCGATATCGTGCGGCTCGCTTCCCCGCATGCGAGCTTGAATGCAACGGTAGCGACCGCGTTCGGCTGTCCGTTCGAAGGACGCATCGACGAAGAGCGCGTTATATCGATTGCGCGGGCTTATCGCGAACTCGGCATCACCGGCATCTCGCTCGCCGATACCACCGGCATGGCGAACCCGCGTCAGGTTGCGCGCCTCGTGACACGCGTGCTCGAACACGTGCCTGCTGCCGATCTCACACTTCACTTTCACAACACGCGCGGCCTGGGTCTCGCCAACGTGCTCGCGGCTTACCACGCAGGCGCGCGCCGCTTCGATGCCGCGCTCGGCGGTCTGGGAGGCTGTCCGTTTGCGCCGGGTGCTTCCGGAAACATCTGCACGGAAGACCTCGTGAACATGTGCGATGAGATGGGCATTCCTACCGGCATCGACTTGGCGAAGCTGATTATGTTGTCGCGCACCTTGCCTGCGCTCGTCGATCACGACGTGCCGGGGCAAGTCGCGAAAGCAGGGCGCAATTGTGATCTGCATCCCGTCCCACGTGACATAAAAGCCTGACCTAAAAGCCATCTGACAAGAAACGCATACAAATATCAGGAGACAATCATGAGCGATCTGAGCGTAAGCGCGGCCGACGAGCCGACCAGCTTGCAAAACACCGCGGACATCATCCGCAAAGTAGCGTGGCGGCTGATGCCGCTTATCATGCTGTGCTATCTCTTCGCGTTCTTCGATCGCATCAATATTAGTTTTGCGAAGTTTCAGATGCAGAGTACGCTGGGTCTGTCCGACACGGCATACGGCCTCGGCGCGAGTCTTTTCGTCATCGGCTATGTTTTGTTCGAAGTGCCAAGCAATATGCTGCTCTATAAAGTCGGTGCGCGCCGATGGATCGCGCGCATCATGATTTCGTGGGGTATCGCGACGGCGCTGATGGTTTTCGTGCAGACGGAGTGGCAGTTCTACGGGCTGCGCTTCATCATCGGCGCGATGGAAGCGGGCTTTGCGCCGGGCGTGTTGTACTACCTCACGCTGTGGTTTCCGGCGAGCTATCGCGGGCGCATCACGTCGATGCTGTTTCTGGCTTCGGCATTCTCCGGGCTGTTTGGCGCGCCGTTGTCGGGTCTCGTGCTCGGGCATATGAATGGCGTTGGCGGTATCGCGGGATGGCACTGGCTGTTCCTGCTCGGCGGCCTTCCGTGCGTGATTCTCGGGGTGCTCGTATTGAAGGTAATGAAGGATCGTGTCGATGACGCCGCGTGGCTGTCCAGTTCCGAGAAGTCATGGCTCAAGAGCCAGATTTCGACGCAGAGCCAGCACACGGACACCGGCCATTCGCTGTTCGGCGCGATCAAGACGCCAGGCTTTCTGATGCTCGGCTTGATCTACTTCCTGATTCAGGTGGCATCGTATGGGCTGAACTTTTGGGCGCCGCATTTGATTCGCGCGGCGGGCACGCAGAATCCGACCATCATCGGCTTTCTGACGGCGGTGCCGTATATCTGCGGCGCGATCTGCATGGTCGTGGTCGGCCGCATGTCGGACCGTTCGGGCGAGCGTCGCAAGTTCGTGTGCGTGTTGCTGCTGATGGCCGCAGCGGGCTTCTTCGCCGCCGGCATCTTCGATAAACAAACGACCTTGCTGATCGCAGCGCTGGGTGTGATGGGCGCGGGCGTGATCGCTTCGATTCCCGCGTTCTGGGCGCTGCCGCCGAAGCTGCTGACGGGCGCGGGCGCGGCGGGCGGTATCGCACTGATCAATACGCTGGGGCAGTTGGGCGGCATCGTCAGCCCGGTGATGGTGGGCCGTATTCGCGATGTCACCGGCAGCACGACGCCCGCGTTGTATGCAATCGGCGCGATGGCCGTATTGTGCGCTGGCTTGCTGCTGTATGCGCTGCCGAAGTCGCTGCATCAACGCGATCATTCGGATCATCGGGCTTAATGCTGCTTAATGCAGTAACCGACCGGCGGCATGATTCACATCGTGCCGCCGGTTTTCCCGCTTCATGCGCTGAGCAAGCGCCTGCAATGCCGCGCAATCTGCCGTTCTTCCTCCGTCGCCATCACGCGATGCCGCGCGCCGATAAACCCGAGTCCATCTAGCACTTGCGCACGAATCGCCTCGCTATGTTCGCCAATCCCGCCCGTGAACACGATCAGATCCAGCCCACCCAGCGCCGCCGCATATGCGCCGATCGTCTTGCGAATCGCGTAGCAGAACACGTCGATAGCAAGCATTGCATCGGCATCCTTATGATCCCGGCGCGTGAGCAGCGCGGGCATGTCATCGTCCGATGCAGACAGCGCTTTCAGACCGCTGTGACGATTGACCAACGCTTCGAGCGCGCCCGCATCCAATGACTCGTGACGCAGCAGATACAGCAGCACGCCGGGGTCGAGATCGCCGCTGCGCGTGGCCATCGGGATACCGCCTGCGGGCGTCATGCCCATCGATGTATCGACGGAACGGCCGTCCTTCAGCGCGCACAGACTCGCACCGCTGCCGAGATGAGCGATGACCGTGCGCGACGGCAGATCGGCCCCGAGCGCATGAACAATCGACTCATACGAGAGCCCGTGAAAGCCATAGCGAATAACGCCGCGCTCCGCATATTCGCGCGGTAACGCGAAGCGCGACGCCGCTTCCGGCAAGCTGCGATGAAACACGGTGTCGAAGCACGCGTAATGCGGCGCATCGGTGAAAATGCCGCGTGCTTCGTCGATCAAATCGAGCGACGCCGGCAGATGCAAGGGCGCAAACGGAATCGCCTCGCGCAACGTCTGTTCTACGTCGGGCGTTATCTCGCAGTGCTCACGAACTTCCGGTCCGCCATGCACGACACGATGCCCGACTGCCGCAAGCGGATCGCGCAGATGTTCGCGAAGCACATCGGCCACGCGCTGCAAGGCGTCGTGCTGCGATTCCAGCACATGATCCTGCGACACATCGATCGAACCATCCGACGAGCGTATCGACAAGCTTCCGTCTTCGCGCCCGATACCTTTCGCGCTGCCCGAAAGCCACGCGCGCTCATCGCCATCATGTTTGAGAAAGACGCCGAACTTGAGCGACGACGAGCCGCTGTTCAACACCAGAATGCCCTGTTTCGAGTCGCTCATAAGATCACGCCTTCCAGGTCCACTCGCGGATTTCATCACGATCGATGCCTTCTGCATGCGCGTATGCCACTGCTTCGATCTGCTGATCTTTCAGCCAGTCCTTCGTATGCGCGGCGCTTCCCGCGATACGCGGAACACGGTCGATCACGTCGATGGCGAGTGAATAGCGGTCCACGCCGTTGATGATCGCCAGCTCGAAAGGCGTGTTGATATTGCCTCGCTCGCGATAGCCATGCACGTGCATATTGCCGTGATTTGTGCGGTTATACGTAAGCTTATGCACCAGCGATGCATACGAGTGAAAGTTGAAGATGACCGGTTTATCGCGCGTAAAAATGGAGTCGAAGTCGCGATCGGAAAGGCCGTGCGGATGGTCGGTATCGGGCATGAGTCGGAACAAATCGACCACATTCACGAAGCGAATTTTCAGATCGGCACAGCGCGCTTTCAGAATCTCCACGGCGGCGAGCGCTTCCATCGTGGCGATATCACCGGCGCTTGCAATCACGACATCCGGCTCATGTCCCTGATCGGTCGATGCCCAATCCCATATGCCGATTCCCTTCGCGCAGTGCGTAACGGCGTCCTTCATGCTCAGATACTGCAAGTGCGGCTGCTTGTCCGCGACGATCACATTCACGTAGTCGTGCGTGCGCAAACAATGATCCGCGACGCTCAGCAAACAGTTCGCATCGGGCGGCAAGTAGATGCGCACGACGCCGGGACTTTTATTCGTCACGACATCCAGAAAGCCGGGGTCTTGATGCGTAAAACCATTGTGATCCTGACGCCAGACCAGCGACGTGATCAGCAGATTGATCGATGGAACCGGGCGTCGCCAGTCGAGTTCGGTCTTCGCTTTTTCGAGCCACTTTGCGTGCTGATTGAACATCGAATCGATCACGTGCACGAAGGCTTCATACGTGGCGAAAAGGCCATGACGTCCAGTCAAAACATAGCCTTCGAACCAGCCTTCGAGCGTGTGTTCGGAAAGCATTTCCATCACGCGGCCATCGACGGAAAGCGCGCCGCCGTCTGCGTCTTCAGGCTTCGTCTCCGCGAGCCAGCGCTTGCCGCTGACTTCGTACACGCCATCGAGTTTATTGCTCGCGGTTTCATCGGGACCGAAGAGACGGAAGGTCTTCATGTTGCGGCGAATCACATCGCGCAGCCATGTTGCGAGTACGACAGTTGGCGATTGATACGTGGTGGCCGGATGCCTGAATTCGAAGGCGTACTCACGAATCTCCGGCAAGTCGAGCGACTGACGGGAGTCGCCGCCGTTCGCATGTGGATTCGCGCTGATGCGGCGCGTGCCCTCGGGCGCGAGTTCCTTCAGCGCGGGAAACAGGCTGCCGTTTTCATCGAACAATTCTTCGGGCTTGTAGCTGCGCATCCATTGTTCGAGCACCGCGAGATTCTTGCGATTGGTCGCGGGATCGGCAATCGGCACCTGATGCGAGCGCCAGAAGTCTTCCACCTTGTGGCCATCCACTTGCTTCGGACCGGTCCAGCCTTTGGGCGTGCGCAACACGATCATCGGCCAGCGGGGACGTGTCACGTGTTCGGGATTGGCGCGCGCGTGGGCCTGAATCGCGCGGATATCGGCGATACAGCGTTCCAGCGTCGCCGCCATGCGCTGATGCATCGCTTCCGGTTCGTCGCCTTCGACGAAGTGCGGCACGTAGCCATAGCCCTTGAATAAGGCTTCGAGTTCCTCGTGCGGGATGCGCGCGAGTATCGTCGGATTGGCGATCTTGTAGCCGTTCAGATGCAGGATGGGCAAAACCGCGCCGTCGGTGGCCGGATTGAGGAACTTGTTCGAATGCCATGACGTGGCGAGCGGTCCCGTTTCCGCTTCGCCGTCACCCACAATGGTCGCGACAATCAGATCAGGATTGTCGAACGCCGCGCCGAACGAATGCGACAGGCTATAACCCAACTCGCCGCCTTCGTGAATCGAACCCGGTGTTTCCGGCGTGCAATGCGAGCCGATGCCACCCGGCGAAGAGAATGCACGGAACAGCTTCAGCATGCCGCGTTCGTCCGCGCTGCGGTCGGGATAGATTTCTGAGTAATGTCCTTCGAGATACGAATTTGACAGCGTGGCGGGCGCGCCGTGTCCCGGCCCCGACACGAACAGCACATTCAGATCATCGCGCTTGATCAGCCGGTTCAAATGCACCCAAACGAGCGATTGGCCGGGATCCGAGCCCCAGTGTCCGAGCAAGCGGCGCTTGATATGTTCGGCGCTCAGCGGTTCGCGCAAAAGCGGATTTGCGCGCAAGTAAATCATGCCGACCGAGAGGTAATTGCAGGCGCGCCAGTAAGCGTTCATCTTGGCGAGAAGATTGCTGGAGAGTGGCGTGGCGGTCGGATTGTTGCCTTGGACGTCGTCGTTCAATTACATCTCCCTGGCAGTTGAGGTGATGGTGAAGCGTCGTGCGTGCGGCTGGCTCGTCTTATCGCCCGAAGCGCGAGACAAGCTTTATATGATGGACGGTGTTCGTGGCGCTTTGTTGGCAAGCGTCAAGAAAGGGCGATATGTCGCGGCAATTCTTGCGTGTCGGCTCTGTAAGCAAACGCAATACCGCAAGGGAAGCCCTTGAAAAGCGTCGCGCTCATCATACGTGCGATCGTGCGGCGGTGCTGAAAATGCGAATGAGAAACGTCGCTTTCAACGCCCAGATACGCCATTGCGCAAGCGCTCATAAAATAGCCGGATGACCCGAAAATCTTCCTCATCGAACGATCCGCTGAAAGGCTTCCATCCGGCGGTCGTCAACTGGTTTCGTGCGCATTTCGCCGCGCCCACGGCGGCGCAGGCGGGTGCGTGGCCGCTGATTCACGCGCGGCGTTCGACGCTGGTGGCCGCGCCCACCGGATCGGGCAAAACGCTGACCGCGTTTTTGGCGGCGCTCGACGAACTCGTGCGCGATGGCATCGCGGGTGGCGGCGTTTTGCCGGACGAAACGCGCGTGGTCTATGTGTCGCCGCTGAAGGCACTGTCGAACGATATCCGCGTGAATCTGGAAGAACCGCTGGCTGGCATCGCGCGGGAATTGCAGACGCTGGGCGTCGCCGCGCCGGAAATCCGCGCGGCCGTGCGCACCGGCGACACCACGCCGCAGGAGCGCAACGCGATGAGGAAGCGCCCGCCGCATATTCTCGTGACGACGCCGGAGTCGCTCTACGTGCTGCTGTCCTCCGATTCAGGCCGCGCGATGCTCTCGACCACGCGCACCGTGATCGTCGATGAAATTCATGCGGTGGCGGGCAGCAAGCGCGGCTCGCATCTGAGCCTGAGCCTCGAACGGCTCGATGCGCTGTGCGAAGCGAAAGGCGCGCCGCGTCCGGTGCGCGTCGGGTTGTCGGCAACGCAGAAGCCGATCGCACTCGTCGCGAAGTTTCTCGCCGGCGAACAGCAGGCGTGCGAGATCGTCGATGTCGGTCATACGCGCACGCGCGATCTCGCGCTCGAACTTCCGCCGATGCCGCTCGAAGCGGTCATGTCGAACGATATGTGGGAGCGCGTCTACGACCGCCTGGCCGAGTTATGCGGCATGCATCGCACGACGCTCGTGTTCGTCAACACGCGCCGCATGGCCGAACGCGCGGCGCGGCATCTGACGGATCGGCTCGGCAAGGAAGCGGTCGCGGCGCATCACGGCAGTCTAGCGCGCGAGCATCGGCTGGACGCGGAGCAGCGGCTCAAGCGCGGCGAATTGCGGGTGCTGATCGCGACGGCGTCGCTGGAACTGGGTATCGATATCGGCGATGTGAATCTTGTCTGCCAGATCGGTTCGCCCGGATCGATCGGCGCATTTTTGCAGCGCGTGGGGCGTTCGGGGCATCACGTCGGCGGCACGCCAAAAGGGCGCTTGTTTCCGACTTCGCGTGACGATCTGATCGAATGCGCCGCCTTGCTCGATTGCGTGCGCCACGGCGAACTCGACGCGCTGAGCATTCCGCCCGCGCCGCTCGATGTGCTCGCGCAGCAGATCACTGCCGAAGTGGCGTGCCGCGAATGGAGCGAAGACGCGCTGTTCGAGCGCATCACGCGGGCGTATCCGTACGCGGCGCTCACGCGCGAACATTTCGATGCCGTGTTGAACACGCTCGCGCAAGGCTATACGGGGCGTCAGGGCGTGCGCGCGGCCTATGTGCGTCGCGATGCCGTGACCAGGACCTTGCGCGGCCGTCGCGGCGGCAAGCTCACCGCCGTGACCTCCGGTGGCGCAATTCCCGATAACGCCGATTTCGCGGTCCTGCTCGAACCGCAAGGCTTGCAGATCGGCACCGTCAACGAGGACTTTGCGATCGAAAGTATTGCGGGCGATATTTTCCAGCTCGGGAATACGTCGTATCGGATCATGCGGGTGGAGGGCGGGCGCGTGCGTGTGGAGAATGCGAACGGTCAGCCGCCGAATATCCCGTTCTGGCTCGGTGAAGCGCCGGGACGAACCGATGAACTTTCGCTTGCCATATCCAATCTGCGCGCCGGAATCGATACGCAACTCGCGTCCGGCGCGGATGCGGCGACGGCATGGCTTGCGGATCGAAGCGGCATCGGCATGGAAGCGGCGCGGCAGATCGTGGACTATCTGGCGCGGGCGCGTGCTGCGCTCACTGTGCTGCCCACGCAAGACACGCTCGTCATGGAGCGTTTTTTCGATGAATCCGGCGGCATGCAGCTTGTGATTCACGCGCCGTTCGGCAGCCGTCTGAATCGCGCGTGGGGACTGGCGTTGCGCAAGCGCTTTTGCCGCACGTTCAACTTCGAGTTGCAGGCGGCGGCGACGGAAGATGCCATCGTGTTGTCGCTGACGGGCAGTCATAGCTTCGCGCTCGATGATGTCTGGCGTTATCTCAAGTCCGCGACCGCCGAACATGTGCTGATTCAGGCCCTGCTCGATGCGCCATTGTTCGGCGTGCGCTGGCGCTGGAATGCGACCAACGCGCTGGCCTTGCCGCGTTACGCGGGCGGCAGGCGAGTCGCGCCGCAATTGCAGCGCATGAAAAGTGAGGATTTGCTCGCGGCGGTGTTTCCGGATCAGGTCGCGTGCGCGGAGAACATCGTTGGTGAACGCGATGTGCCGGCGCATCCGCTGGTGGAACAGACGCTTGCCGACTGCCTGCACGATGCAATGGACAGCGATGGCTGGCTCGCGCTGCTGAGGCGGATCGAATCGGGCGATGTGCGGCTCGTCACGCGTGAGTTGCCCGCGCCATCGCCATTGGCTGCGGAAATTTTGTCGGCACGTCCCTATGCCTTTCTCGACGATGCCCCGCTCGAAGAACGCCGCACGCAAGCCGTGCTCGCGCGTCGCTGGAGCGATCCGCAATCGTCCGACGATCTCGGTGCGCTCGATATCGAGGCCATCGAAAGTGTTCGTCGCGAAGCGTGGCCCGACGTCACCAGTGCCGATGAAATGCACGAAGCGTTGACGGGGCTCGGCTGCATCAATGAGGCGGAGGCATCGACGAGCGAGCAATGGCAAGCATGGCTCGATGCACTCGCAAAAGCGGGCCGCGCGACGCGCTTGCAAGTCGCCCAGCACGAATTGTTATGGACACCGATCGAACGCCTCACATGTATGCGCGCCATCTACAAAGGCGCGCCGATGCAGCCCGAGTTGCAAGCGCCCGAAGGCTTCGACGAAGCATGGAGCACCGACGATGCGCTGGTCGAAATCGTGCGCGCGCGACTCTCGGGATTCGGCCCGCTGACGGTGCCGGAAATCGCGCGACCGCTGGCGTTGTCGGCATCGTCGATTGCGTTGGCGCTGACGAAGCTCGAAGCGGAAGGCTACGTGATGCGCGGCCGTTTCACACCCGGCACGCACGATGAACAATGGTGCGAACGGCATCTTCTTGCGCGGATTCATCGCTACACGGTGCGGCGTTTGCGGCGCGAAATCGAACCGGTCGAGCGGCAGGACTTCATGCGCTTCCTGTTCGAATGGCAGCGCGTCGCGCCCGGTTCACACGGCGCGGGACGCGATGCGCTGATCGCCGTGCTGGAACAACTCGAAGGATTCGAAGCGCCGGCTATCGCGTGGGAAGAGGAGATTCTGCCCGCGCGCATCGGCGATTATTCGGGCATGTGGCTCGACGAGATTTGTCGCGCGGGAAAGATCATGTGGACGCGTCCGGCGGGGCGCGCGCGTGCAAGCGGCGGTCCGGTGCGCGGCACGCCGATCGTGCTGCTGCCGCGCCGTCATCTCGGTGCATGGAACGCGCTGATGAAAGCCGACGATGCCCCCACGCCTTCCTCGCGCGCGCAACGCGTTTTCGAGGCGCTCTCGGCGCACGGCGCGATGTTCTTCGACGAACTGCTCACCGACGTGCGTCTTCTTCGCACCGAAATGGAAGATGCGCTCGGCGAACTCGTCGCGCTCGGGCTGGTGAGCGCGGATAGTTTCGCGGGCTTGCGCGCACTGCTGACACCGGCCGCAAAGCGCAATGCGTTTTCGCGTCGGCCACGGCGTGGCGGCTTGTTTATCGGCGGAATGGACGATGCAGGGCGCTGGGCGCTGCTGCGTCGCACGAACAACGAGTCGAACGATAACACGGGCGATATCGAACATATTGCGCTTGCGCTGCTGCGTCGCTACGGCGTGGTGTTCTGGCGGCTGCTCGAACGCGAGGCGCAATGGCTGCCGCCGTGGCGCGAGTTGCTGCGCGTTTATCATCGGCTGGAGGCGCGTGGCGAGATTCGCGGCGGGCGTTTCGTCGCTGGTCTCGCGGGCGAACAATTCGCCTTGCCCGATGCCGTGCCGCTGCTGCGCGATATGCGCCGACGCGAGAAAGATGGCAGTTTCGTCGCGCTGAGCGCTGTCGATCCGCTCAATCTCATCGGCACGCTGCTGCCGGGCGACAAAGTGCCGGCGCTGGCGGGTAATCGTGTGTTGTATCGGGACGGTGTGCCGGTCGGCGCGGTCATCGCGGGGAAAACGCGCTATTTCGGCGAGGTGGAGGGCGAAGCGCGTGAGCGCGTGCGGCTGGCGCTCGTGAAACGCACGGCGCGCTCGCTGAGCGCGCCGCCCGCTGCGGCATTGGCTATGCCTTCTTCGTTACGATCTTCGCGGTGAACGGTCCTGGCTGCGTGACCGGCACGTCCTTCACCGGCACGCCGGGATAATCCACCACGCGATTCCATGTCGCGCCCTGACGAATGCGGAACGACGGCCGCAGACTGTCGCGCGCGCCGCCGACGATGGTTCTCATCGCCTGTTGGTCGAGTTCGACACTGTCGGCGAGATCTTTGATTTTGATGACGGCCATGACTGCTTTCTCCGAAATGGGGAGCCCGATGTGGATCGAAAGCGAATACGCATCAAGTATAAGCATTTCGTTTATCGCTGCGGCGCGTCCGGCTCCTTCATCGCGCCGCAGCGTCTCTCACCCTGACGACAAAACACTGCTCTGAAATGCCAAAGGCGGCGAAAGGCCGAAGCCTTTCGCCGCGAGTCTGAAGCGCGTGCGTCAGAAGAACGACGTCGTCGCGTTCAGATGGCCCATTTGCTTCGGGCTCACATTCAACATACCGATGCCCGGAAAGTTCGGGCCGACAGTGCTGTTATTCAGCACATTCACATCGGTCACCTGAAACTGCGTCAGGTTCTGCTGCACATTGACGTTGATGTCAGGGCTGCCGATACGAACGACATCGCCCGTACCGCCATGCACTGCGGACATCGCGTGACGATCGAGTTCCTTGCTGTGGGACAAGTCCCGAATGATGAGGGATGACATGGCGGAGGCTCCTCGCGTATTAATGTGGATGATGGCTCAGGCAACCTGACGCGAGCCACCGATATTCACGGTGTTCAGGTTCGACGAATCCTGCGTCGGCGTGACGGTGGCGCTGACGTGCTTCATCCATGCTGCGTTGTCGCCGGTGTTCACTTCCGTGTTCTGCATTTGCTGCGTGTATTGCGCGACATCGTTCGACACCTTGAAGCTCGATGCATCGATCAGCGGCGAGCGGAAGCCGGTGAACAGGCCACCGCGAACGGCGGACATGGCGCGGCTGTCGAGGTCGGCGGCGATCGAGATGTCTTTGATGGAAAGGGTCGTCATTTCAGTTCTCCTGGTTGCGCCCCGTGGCGCGGTTGGGTGAGAGTGGTGAGCAACTTGTCTGCTCGGGCCAATCTATGCATGGCCTGTGCCAGGAGTGATGCAATGTCGTTCAGAGCCTTTATTTACGGGGTTTTACGCGTTTTCGCCGATGCGCGCGAAACGCGCTCAAGCGGAGTTTCGCCGTTCTCGCCCCAACACAACAAAACGATGTGTCGGTATCCGAACGACATGTGCGCGATCCCGCACGACATGGAAAACGTCATTTGCCTAAGCGCTGCACTGCGGCTAGTATCGAACGATAAACGGGTATTTGTTACGACAAGTGAATTGTCGGTCGATTTGGAGCGCGCCGAGTCGCACAGATGACTAGCTTTGCACAGGCGATTCGTACATATCGGGGCGACGGCGGGTCGCGTGATCAGTTCTTTGCGAGCGTGGACGGCGCATTGGCGACCGAGCTCACGCCGGCCAAACAGCTCATGGAGATCCTCGACGCGGAGCATGCGTCGAAGCCTCTTCCGCCCGATATCTACGCAGCCATCCGCCGCCGCATCGAACATGTGGTGCGCGCCGAACCTGAAGCCGATCCCAGCACGGGCTTTGCCATCGTGCGCGATGAAACACGTCTGCAGACATCGCCTGGTTTTGCGCCGGTGCAGACGCCGCGCTCCGCTGCATCTCAGGCGATGGGCGCATCGGCGCCAGCGACTGAACGAGATCAGGTGAAAGGCGTCGGCGACACGCTGAATAATCGCTTCGTGCTGGAAGAGTGTCTCGGCATCGGCGGAATGGGCACGGTTTATAAGGCGCTCGATCTGCGCAAGCTCGAAGCGTCGGACAGGCGGCCGTATGTCGCGATCAAGGTGCTGAATCTGCAGTTTCGCGGCAATCCGAAATCGCTCATTGCGTTGCAGCGCGAGGCGCGCAAGGCGCAACAACTCGCGCATCGGAATATCGTCACGGTCTATGACTTCGACCGCGACGGTTCCATCGTTTATCTGACGATGGAATATCTCTCCGGTCAGCCGCTTTCAAGAATGCTTCGGAACCCGAACTTCAAGGGTCTGCCGTTCAGCGAAGCGTGGCCTATTTTCAAGGGCATGGCGAACGCGCTGGCGTATGCACACGAACGAGGCTTCGTGCATTGCGACTTCAAGCCGGCGAACGTGTTCGTCACGGACACGGCGGAAGTGAAGGTGATCGACTTCGGCATTGCGCGCGTGATTCAGCGGCCCGAAGAAGAAAGCGAAGCCACCGTGTTCGATCCCGGCAGTCTCGGCGCGCTGACGCCCGCGTATGCCAGCCCGGAAATGCTCGAACATCGCGAGCCCGATCCGCGTGACGATATCTATGCGCTCGGCTGCATCACGTATGAACTGTTGACCGGCAAGCATCCGTTCGATCGCGTGCCCGCATTGCAGGCGCGCAGCGCGAACATGAAGCCGCAGCGCCCCGAGCATCTCGGCAACAAGCAATGGAAGGCGCTGAAGGCCGCGCTTTCGTTCGAACGTGAAACGAGGACGCCGAGCGTTACGCAATTCGTCGAAGAAATCAGCGATGAGCCGACGACAGCGCGTGCGAAGAACAAGCAGGGCGGTGGGAAGAAATATGCGATTGGCGCGGGCGCGTTGCTCGCTGCGTTGATCGCGGGCGCGGGCTATTACTTTTACGATCAGCACGATCAGCAGAAAAACGAAGAAGCGCCTGCGCGTGTCGAACAAGCCTCGTCTGTCGCAGTCGCGGTCGCGCCCGTGATTCCCGCTGTGCCGACTCCCACGCCCACGCTGAATATGGCAGCGGTGACGCCAGTGCTGGCGAGCGTGCCGTGTTCCGCGCTGGTCGCATCCGTGCACGATCAAACCGTCGATGTGCAAGGCTTCGTCTCCGAACAATATGGCATGGCGCGTTTGAAAGATGCGCTCTCGCGCGTGCCCGGCGTAAAAACGACGAACTTCGGCGTCACGCCCGTCGCGCAAGACAAGTGCGATCTGCTGAAAGTGTTCGCGCCGTATTGGACCGCGAATCGCGCGGCGGGGCATCCGGCGTCGCTGCATACGCGCAATAACCAGACGCATCTCACCGAAGGCGATCCGCTTATCATCAACCTGATGACGCCCGCGTTCGATTCCTACGTCAACGTGGATTACTTCACGCTCGATGGCAGCGCCGTGCATCTGCTGCCGAACGCCCACTCGCGCGATAACCAGGCGCCGCCGAACTACACCGCGACGCTCGGTTCGGGCGGCGACTGGATCGTAGGGAAGCCTTTCGGTTCGGAGATGATCGTGCTGACGGTTACGCCCGCACCGCTTTTCGATACCCCGCGCCCCGACAGTGAATCGAAGGCGGAGTATCTGCGCGCGCTGGACAAACGCCTGGCCGCGCTCGCATCCAAATACGGACGTGAGCGCGTGGCCGTCGATATCTATCAGATCACGACGCAGGCCAAAAAGTAGCCTTAACCCTGCGGCTTATTCGCTGCGCCCTTCAATTCGTTAAGCGCATCTTCCATACGCTTGCTGACGAGCGCATAGGCTTCGGCCTGCGTTTGCTGCGTTGTCCGTGCAATGTCCTGCATATCGGCGAGTGCGTTGTGCAGCGCGCGTTGCACGACTTCGTTCGCATTGAACGGCGGTTGAGTGGATGAGGTCGCGAATTGCTTCGCGATGGATTCGAGATCGCCCAGCGTGCGTCGCAGGATTTCGAGTTGCTTGTCGCGCAGTGCCTCCATGCCGCCGAACGCGACACGATTGGTGGCAGCAAGCGCTTCGACATCTTTGCGGCGCGATTCCATGATCGCCGCGACATCGAACCCCGGAAGCTGATACTGCTGAAACATGGCGGCAAACTGGCTGAATGGATCGCTGAAGTTTTGATTCATCTTGCCTCCCAGGTCCGTTTCGTTGAGCGCGGGCATCTATCGGATGTGTGTCGTGATGGCGCGCTGCCGCCGCGTCTGATGCGCGGCCCGGCACCCGATACTACCAATTTAAAAGCCTCAAATGGGGCAAGGGAAAACACCAGCGTGCTTGATGCACATCAAGCCGTGATGCGTTGCGCAAACGACGATAGAAACGTGGCGGCGCAATGACGCCGTGACTGCGCGCAGGCAGTCGGGAGGGCATCATGATTCACGGTGAAGGCCGCATTGTCATGGCGACGGCGGCGGTATTCACAACGCTGGGCGGTATCTCGGCCGCGTTGCACGGGTTGCTGTTCGACAAAGTCGCCGTGACGAATTACGGCGTGCTGGCCGTGTTTATCGGCGCGGCGACTTTTGTCGTGTTGCTGACTCCGTTTCCGGGTGACGACTGACGGAACTTATAAAGTCCACGCGTCTTGCTCGCCCGCGAAGACGCTGTGCTCGGCCTGGATTTTGTCCCGGTCGATGCATTGCACATGCCAGCGTCCCGCAGCTTCTGCGCCGACGCCGTCGTGCGTGTACCAGACCACGCGGCCTTCGAGACCTTCGTCCGGTCCGCCGGGCGCGTCCACGTCGAGGCGTTCGAGCACGCAGAAGGTCTGCTGTCCCTTCTGGCAGCAGATCGTGGTGCCGTTCGCATTAGTGCGCAATCCGCCCCAGTCCGGCACATCGACCGATTGATGACCCTCGCGCGACCAGCGTCGGGTTTCCTTGTCGAGCCACAGGATGGCGTAGGCCGCGTCTCGTGCGCCTTCGAAGCCATCCAGCTTGACTGTGATACGCATGACTTCCTCCAATGACATCGATTTCGGTTTTCGGTATTCGTGCGCTATTTCGTTTGCTGCCAGCATCACATTCGAACGTCGATGACACGATGAGTTCGATCGTCTTGTGCTGCGCTGCAACGTTACGCACGATTTGAACAGTAAGCAAATGCAATGCCGATCGTCAGCAGTTCCAAGTGCTTTTCGTGCTAGTCACGACGTGCGCTGTTCAATTCGAGTCTAGCGCCGCTGTCTGACGATTCTGCGACAATTCGCGGTGGCACATCGTCGCAACGTTACGTGGCACGTTCGCGCTGTGTTCGTGCACGCGTGCACCATACGGATTTCATCGGCGCATGAACGTGAAAGCGTTCGTTGCATCGCACAACGATCAATGCAACGCCAGCTTCGCCCGATCGACGATACGCACCTGCCTGCCGTTCAGCTCGATCGTCCCTTCACGATGCAGCTTCGACAGCATGCGGCCCACGGTTTCGAGTTCGAGTCCGAGATAGCTGCCGATATCGGCGCGCGTCATCGGCAGGACCAGTTCTTCACTGGGCGTTTCGTGGGTATCGACTCGCTCGGACAAGTCGAGCAAAAACGCGGCGACGCGTTCGCGTGCGGGCATGGTTCCAAGCATCAGCGCCAACCGCGATGCACGCACGATTTCCGCACTCATGATGGCCAGCAATTCATGCTGCATTGCGGCGTATTCGCGGCACAGCGGTTCGAGTATGCCGACCGGCATGATGCGGACCACGCTCGCTTCGAGCGCGACGGCATCGCTTTCGTGATGACCGGTGCACACGCTATCGAGACCGAGCGTTTCATCGGGAAGATGGAAGCTCGTGACTTGCAGATGCGGCGGGCTGTCGTCGTCGGAACCGGGATAGGTCGTGATCGATTTGAAGCAGCCTGATTGCACGGTATAGAGGCTGCGCATCGGCTCGCCGGTGCTGAATAGCGCATCGCCGCGGCCGACGGTGCGCGTGGGGAAGGGGATCGCGTCGGTATCGGAAAAATGGACGTGCAGTGCGTGCGCCTGACGCAAGCGAACGTTCGGCACATCAGGATTCGTTGCGGTATCCATGGCCGTTTCCTCCTACGGTCAGTATGGTTCACGGATGCCGGAAAAACAAAATCTCACTTGATGCGCCGAGTTTCTACACGAACGAACGTGCTCTTCATCCGGCGTTTTTTTGATCCAAGGGCAACACGATGCACGCTTCCGCGCCGCCGCCGTCACGCGATCGCAAGCTTAACGTGCCGCCATGCAGCCGCGCGATGCGCTCGACAATCGCGAGCCCGAGTCCGGTGCCCTTGGGCTGACCTTCGCCGCCGCCGCGTTTGAACGGTTGCTTGAGCGCTTCCGGATCTTGCCCGCGCAGACCCTTGCCGCGATCCGCAATGACCACGCATGCGGTCTGCGCGCGTTCATCGGTCCATGTCTGCACTTCCAGTCCGACCACGCCATACAGCGCCGCGTTCTGCATCAGATTCATCAGCATGCGCATCATGCTGATCGGACGAAAAGGGAAGGGTGCGATATCGCCGAGCTTCAGTTCGAACTCGTGTCCGAGACCGGCGAAATCCGCCGCGAGATTCGCGATCAACGCGTTGAGATCACCGGTCACGGGCGTTTCCTTCGCGCCGCTGCCCGCGTAGTCCATGAACTGCTGAAGGATTGTGTCGATGGTGTCCAGATAGCCTTCCGCCGATGCCGCGAACGAAGCGTCCGTCTTCGGCACGGAGGACATGGCCATCGCCAGGCGCAGCTTGGTCATCGGCGTGCGGATGTCGTGCGAGATGCCGGCGAGCATCAGCGCGCGCGTGGCGTCCGCTTCGCGCAACGCGGCGGTCATGCGATTGAACGCGACGCTGACTTGTGAGATTTCAGTGGGACCATCGACCGGTAAGACGCCGGGATCGCCGCCTGCGGAGAGTTGTCGTGCGGCCGTCGCCAGATGTTCGAGCGGACGATTCAGATGTCGTTGAATCACATAAGCCGCTGCAACGGCGAGCGCCGCGAGCGCGACGGAAAGCAGCAAGGTGGTCACGATGCCATCGTCATGTGCGGCTTCGGGCAAGGGCAAGGCAATCCAGCGCGGCTCGCCCGCAAGATGCGCGCGAATCCACAGGCGCTGCATGCCATCGCCAATTTGCCAGCGCACCAGCATGTCAGCAGGCAGATCGCGCCGCAGGTTCTCCATAAACGTTTCGCGCTGATACGTACGATAAAAACGCAGCGCCGATTCGGGCGCGGCGATGCGCGCATCGGCGGGCAAGTCGTTACGTACTTCGAGATGTTCGGTGATGAGCCGCGCGTTGTCCGGCGGCGTCGCGCGCATCACGCGATCCAGCGTGACAACGTAGCTCGCAAACGTCGCCGCCGCCCGCTCGATACGCGGCGTCTGCACGAAATGCAGAAGCACGGACAGCGCGCCAATCTGGCTGATTGCGACCAGCGCGACAAGCAGCAGAATGTTGCGTGCAAAGAGCGAACGCGGCGCAATCAATCAGGACTCCACTTCAGCGATCAGCATGTAGCCCACGCCCCACACGGTCTTGATGTAACGCGGTTTGGCCGGATCTTCCTCGATCAACTGACGCAGCCTCAACACCTGCACATCGATACTGCGATCGAGCGCATCGTGATCGCGGCCGCGCGTGCGCGCGATCAGATTGTCGCGGCTCACCGCCCGGTTCGGCGATGCACCCAGCGCGCCCAGCAATTGCAACTGCGCGGAGTGCATCTCGAACGGCGCGCCCGCGCGCGTGAGCGTCTGCTTGCCGAGATCGAAGCGGAACTCGCCGAAGCGAATGATCTGCGAGTTGAGCGTGGGATCGCCTGCTGCGATTTTCTGGCGGCGCAACAAGGCGCGCACGCGTGCGACCAACTCTTGCGGAAGAAATGGCTTGGCAAGGTAATCGTCCGCGCCGGTTTCCAGTCCGATGACTTTATCGACGGGATCGCCTTTCGCGGTGAGCATCAGAATGGGCAGCGTCTGCCCTTCGGCGCGCAGACGCTTGCAGACGGAGAGGCCGTCTTCCGGCTCCATCATCCAGTCGAGCACGAGCAGATCGTACGGCTCGCGCTGCAAATAGCGATCGAGCCGCTTGCCGTTTTCCACGACGCGCACTTCGAATCCCTGCGACGTCAGAAAACGCTGAAGCATGTTGCGCAGTTCGGCTTCATCGTCGAGCACGATGATCTTCGGCAGGGCGTCCATGCGCGCTCCGTTCAATGTTGCGCAGCGTGTTCGCGCAGGAAAGTCTGAATCTGCGGCAGCGTCACGTAGCCGTTCTTTTGCGTGTCGATTTCGTCGAAGTGCTTGGCGACCATCGGCATACCCGTCGATGCCTGATCGCGTGTGAGCTTGCCGTCGTGCGTGGTGTTGGCGCTGGCGAAACGCGTCGGCAAACGCTGCATGGCTTGTTCGATGCGCGGGCTTGCGCCCATCGGCTGCGTCGCCGTTTGCGCCTGCGCAAAAGCAGGCAGGGCGCACGCAGCGCAAACCGCGAGCGAAACGAACGTGGCCGCAATGCTTCGCATGATTTTTCTCCTCGATTTCAACGATGACGCCATTCTATTGAGCCGCGTCGCGAATGCAATTTCAGGAATGCTGCAAATCATGTCGGCGTATGTCAGCGCTTGTCGGCGGCGAGCGTGCCGACATCGGATGAAATATCTTTGCGCTCACGTTCCGCGCGATGGATCGCTATCGTTCTGCTGGCCGGCGCAACCCATGCGCTGCTGACTTTCGAAGCCCGAGGATATCGCCATGAATGTTCGTATGCTTAGCCTTTTTGCTGTCGCCACCATCGGTCTGACCTGCGCGGAAGGCGCGGTCGCGGGGACCTCCGTGACCGTGTCATATGTCGCGCCCGCCGTGGTCTATGCGCCGCCGCCGCGCACCGTGTACTACTACGCGCCGCCGCCTCCGCCTTACTACGCGGTGCCGGCGCGCACCGTGGTGGTTGCGCCCGTGCCGGTGTATGCGCCGCCGGTGCGCGTCCGATACGGCGTTCCGGTGGTGATCGTGCACTGAGAATAGTGCATTTCCGCGCGGGCGAATGCGTCGCGCCGTACGCTTCGCCTGCGCCGCTCCTATACTGAAAGCGCCGCGCAATGTGGCGCGCGGTTACGCTTCATCGCGTTCATTCACGTTCCATCAGGAGGATCGTGCCATGCTATTCATCGTCAACTGGACCGCATTGCCGAGCGTCAATCGCTCGGCGGCCGAACGCTTTCTGCAGACCGGCGGCGCACCGCCCGAGGGCATCAAAATGATCGGGCGATGGCACGGTATCGGTTCGATACGCGGCTTCGCGGTCTGCGAGACCGACGACATCGAAGCGATGGCGCGCTGGGCGCACGAATGGGCCGATATCTTTTCGATGGACGTCCTGCCCGCCGTCACCGATGAGCAGGCCGGGAAAATGCTGATGGAATTCGCGCAGCGGCAATAAAAGACCGATGGTTCGTAAGAAGGGCTGCGTTAGGGTTTCGGTGGATTGCTCCGAACGGTTCAATCGATCAACATAACAAACGTACTAGTTAGTTAAAATATTCACGGACGCCCGGTCGCAGCACAACATTCCCCACGACACCGGCACCGAAGGAGCGACAGCGTGACACAAGCCAACACCACTCAGCCCTGCATCATTTCGGTGGCCATTACCGGTTCGGTGCCGAAGAAGAAAGACAATCCGGCCGTGCCGATCACCATTGCCGAGCAGATCGAAAGCACGCATGAAGCCTACGACGCCGGCGCGACGCTGGTTCATCTGCATGTGCGCGACGAGGACGAGCGTTCGAGTTCGGACCGGCATCGGTTCGCGGAATTGCAGGAAGGCATCCGCAAACATTGCCCGGACATCATCATCCAGTTTTCGACGGGCGGGCGCGGACGATCATTCGAACAACGCGGCGCGATGCACGATCTGAAACCCGACATGGCATCGCTTGCGACCGGCTCGGTGAATTTTCCGACTATCGTGTATGAGAACCCGCCGGACTTCGTGCGCTCGCTCGCGCAGACCATGCTAGATCACAATGTCAAACCCGAAATCGAAATCTTCGATCTGGCCATGCTCTATAGCACCGTTGATCTCGTGAATCAGGGATTGCTCAAGAGTCCTGTTCATGTTCAGTTCGTGCTCGGTGTGAAGAATGCGCTGCCGGCGCGCCGCGAGATTCTGGATTTCGAGGTCGAGCAGCTGAACAAGCTGCTGCCGGACGCGACGTGGACGGCGGCGGGTATCGGGAGGCATCAGTTGGAAGTGAATCACTGGACGCTTGAGTTGGGCGGACATTGCCGCACGGGGCTGGAAGATAACGTTCGGTGGGACAAGGACACGCTGGCGAAGAGCAATGCGCAGTTGGTGAGCCGCGTGGCTTCGCTGTGCGCGGAGTATGGGCGACCGGTGGCCAGTGCGAAGGAGGCGCGGGCTTTGTTGGCGCTTTGAAAATACGTTGCGTCGATCAGCGCAGTACCGAAGGGTGTCCGCTCGGGGGAAACGACGGACGCCCTTTTTGTTCGAACTTAAAAGTCAAACCCGCAAATAATCTGCTTTACAATTTTCGCTCCTGACAGGCACGTGAATCGTGAACATGAACGAGCGAAAGCCTTCCGGTCTGGCCGATCGGATTTACGGCGATATTCTCAACAGCATCATCGAAGGCGAGTTCAAGGAGGGCGATCGTCTTCTGACTGAGCATGCGCTGGCTGAACGTTTCGCCACGTCGCGTCCCACTGTGCGCGAGGCGCTGGCGCGGCTGCGGGCGGACGGCATTATCGTGACGCGGCGCGGTTCGGGTACGACCATCGGCAGACGGCCGGATCCTGATGTCCGTCGTTTTGCACCGCTCGAAACCTTGTCCGATATCCGGCGTTGCTATGAATTCCGTGTCGTGACGGAGGCGGGCGCAGCCGAGCTTGCTGCGACCAAGGCCGATCAGGACGATATTCACGCGATCGAAGAAGCGTGGAATCAACTGGAGCGCGTGGTCGAAACGCAGGAAGGTATCGGCGCGAAGGACGATTTCGCCTTTCATCTCGCGGTGGCGCGGGCATCGAAAAATCAATTCTTTATTACCGTGCTGTCCTTTATGGAAGAGCAGGTGGTAATCAGCATGAATCTGTCGCGCAATCTATCGCTCGCAAAGACGATCGAGCGGCAGCGTCTCGTTCAGCGTGAACACAAGGATGTGCTCGATGCCATCCGCGATCGCGATTCGGCGCGCGCAAGTCAGGCGATGCGTGCGCATCTGGAAAACGCGTTGGATCGCATGTTCGGCAGTTAGAGGTCGTACGACTGCGCAGGAAACAGATGGGAAACCCTTAGGAAACAATCGCTGGCCCAAAGTTGTTTGACAACTTTGGGCGTCGTTGCTACTTTTCGTGTCAAGCCGTTCACTTCCAACGAGGCACGAATGAATATCGAACCGATCACTGCGAGCGAGTTGTCTGAATCCGTCATGGCCGTGCCGCCATTGGCCCGGCGCGCAGACTACACGCTCGACACAACAGAAAACAGCAAGCTGATCAGGCACATCGAATCGGGTGGCGTGCGTACGCTGCTGTATGGCGGCAACGCAAATCTCTATCACGTCGCAGTCAGCGACTACCAAGAGTTGCTTGACATGTTGGGCGAAATCGCCGCCCCGCAAACGCGCGTGATTCCGGCCATCGGTCCGGATTACGGGAAGATGCTCGATCAGGCGCGCATCCTCAAAACCACCCAATACCGCACCGCGATGGTCCTGCCGCTCGCCGGATTTACCACGCCCGAAGGCGTCGCTACCGGCCTGAGGCGGCTGACGGATATCTCCGGGATGCCGTTCACGCTCTATATCAAGAGCGAAGATTATGTGGACGTCGATACGCTCGCCGCGCTTATCGAAGACGGCACGCTGCTGGCGATCAAATATGCGATCGTTCGCGCCGATCCCGCCGCCGACACCTATCTGCGCCGCCTGCTCGAAAGCGTGCCGGCGTCGAAAGTGGTGTCGGGCATGGGCGAGCGGCCCGCGTTGACGCACACGCGCGACTTCCGTCTGGCTGCGTGGACGACCGGCTCCGGTTGCATCGCGCCGCGCGCGGTGATGGCGCTGCTACGCGCGGCCAAGGCGGGCGAGCATGACGAAGCCCAACGCATCCGCGAACACTTTCTCCCGCTCGAAACCCTGCGCGACGAAATCTCTCTGATCCGGGTATTGCACGACGCGGTCACGCTGTCCGGCATCGCGAATATGGGACCGATGCTGCCGCTGCTCAGCAACACACCCGAGCACGCATTGCCTGCCATCGAAACGGCGGTCCATGCCTTGCTTGACTTCGAACGCTCCTTCGCCTGACAACAAAACAAGAAAACCGCGAAACCCGCATCGGGTAACACGCGCTCGGGGTATCTCCCGAGCGCGCCGCATTTGCATCCGCGCGCCTTGATCCGTAACGATAAAGCGCCTCCGCACGTGTTTCGGTAACACGCGCGCACCCCTCGTACTTGCTTGACATACGATGATTCCGTTAGCTATTTTTCAGCTTCCGGAACCGATAAAGCTAAAAGGACGACGCGACGAGCTAAACACGACGCTTGAAGCACGGAAGAATAGTTACGCGGCAATATCGTAAAAAGCAGCGTAAAAAGCAGCGCAAAAGCACAAACACAGCGAGAAGTGAGGAGACAAAATGGCTTTCACGGCAGTGAAACTGGCGGCGATGTGCGTCGCCGTAAGCGCGGCGGTCGCGTCGTTCGGCGCGCAGGCGGCTGATCCCGTATCGATCAATATCGTCGATGTGGCGGGCAATCTGCAATTGACGCAGAAGGGCTTCGAAGCCTTCAAGGCGAAGTATCCCGATCTGGTGTCGAGTATCACGTTCACCAACGCGCCCGCGCCGCAGTTGCCGGGCAAGATCAAGGCGATGCAGGCGGCCGGCCGCTCGGATATCGATCTGGTCGTGACCGGCACGGATGCGCTCGCGGCCGGCATTCAGCAAGGTCTGTGGGAAAAATTGCTGCCCGATCAGGCGAAGGCGTTCCCCGGCGTGCTCGACAAATACGCGCCCGGTCCGCGCAAGATGCAGGACATCGCGCAGGGTTACGGGCTGGAAGTCACGTATATGCCTGCGGGACCGCTGATCGAATACAACCCGGCGAAAGTGACGGACGTGCCGAAGACGCCCGATCAACTGCTCGCGTGGTGCAAGGCGCATCCGAACAAGCTGATCTATGCGCGTCCGGCCAACTCCGGTCCGGGCCGCACGTTTTTGATGGGTCTGCCCTACGTACTCGGCGATAAAGACCCGAACGATCCGATCAACGGCTGGGACAAGACCTGGGCGTTCCTCAAGCAGCTGAATGATTGCATTCCTTATTATCCGGGCGGTACATCGGCGGTGATGAAGGAACTCGGCGAAGGCACGCGCGATATGACCGTCACCGTGACGGGATGGGATATCAATCCGCGCGCGCTCGGCATCGTACCGGCTGAATTCAAGGTTGGCGCGTTCGACAATATGACGTGGGTGAACGACGCCCATTACATGGTGATTCCGAAGGGCGTGCCAAAAGAAAAGCTCGACGTGCTCTACAAACTGATGAACTTCATGCTCGAGCCGGCTCAGCAAGCGTTGACATATGACGATGGCTACTTCTATCCGGGACCGGCCGTGAAGGACGTGCCGCTGAGCATGGCGCCCGCGAAGAGTCAGGAAACGATCCAGAAGTACGGTCGTCCGGAGTACGCGAAGTTGCTGGCGGATCGGCCGCATGTCGTGCCGCTCAACGCGCAGGCGATGGTCGCGGCGTTCCAGAAGTGGGATCGTGAGATCGGCGCGCAGAAGACCAAGTAAGCGCATCGGCATGAAAGAAAAAGCGGCGGCGTTCTGTTAAAGGAACGCCGCCGCGCGCGCAAGTAGGCACAGGGAAATCGCCATGAAGCACACATTTGAGCAGTTGCGCCTCGATTCGGTGTCGCGCAGCTTCACCAACGCGGAAGGGCAGCAACTCGCCGCGTTGAAGGGTCTCGATCTGAATATTCAGCGAGGCGAATTTATCGCGCTGCTCGGGCCGTCGGGGTGCGGGAAATCGACCGCTTTGAATTGCATCGCCGGATTGCAGCCGTTGACGGGCGGCGGCATCTGGCTCGATGACAAACGTATCGACGTATTGCCGCCCGAAAAACGCGGCTTCGGCATGGTGTTTCAGAACTATGCGCTGTTTCCGCATATGTCCGTACTCGACAACGTCGGCTTCGGTCTGAAGATGCGCGGCGTGCCGAAAGCCGAAGCGATGAAGCGCGCGAAGGCTGCGCTGAATCTCGTGCAACTGATCGGACACGATGCCAAATTGCCCGGTCAACTCTCGGGCGGACAGCAGCAGCGTGTAGCGATTGCGCGCGCGATCGTGATCGAACCGCCGCTGGTGTTGATGGACGAACCGCTGTCGAATCTCGATACCAAACTGCGTATCGAAATGCGTGCGGAAATCCGGCGTATTCACGGCAAGCTCGAACGCGCGACCATCTACGTGACGCACGATCAGGACGAAGCGCTTTCGATGGCGGACCGCATCGTCGTGATGAAAGAGGGCGTGGTGCAACAAGTTGCGTCTCCTAAGGAAGTGTATTCGCGGCCGAAGAATCTGCATGTCGCGCGCTTCATGGGCTTTCGGAATGTATTGCCGTTCACGCTCGAAGGCACGCAGGGCGACCATGTAGCCGTGAGCGCGAACGGCGTGCGCTTGCTCGGCACGGCCATGGAAGGTTTCGACAGCAAGCAGGTATCGCTTGCGCTGCGTCCCGAGGATATGGAACGCGCTGCATCGAACGATGCAAATGCTTTCGATGCGCACGTGGAAGTGGTCGAATACGGCGGACGCGATTCGCTCATCATCGTCAACACCGCGTTCGGAAAACTGTGGGCGCGCATTGCTGGCGAATGCAGCGAAGGCGAGCGCATTTCACTGCGCGTCGCGCCTTCGAAAGCGCTCGTGTATGGAGAAGACAAATGATCGCGCTTCCTGCACAGCGCGATCCGAAAGGCTGGCTGGTCGCGCCTGCGCTGATCTTTATCATCGCGCTGTTCATCTATCCGTTTGCGTACGGCCTGATGCTCAGTTTCAATCCGATGAACGGCGGCGGCGCATGGGCCAACTACATCACGTTCTTCACCGATACGTCGATGTGGCCGACCATCCTCGTCACGCTCAAACTCGCCGTGCCCGCGACGCTCATCAATGTAGGTATTTCGGTGCCCGTAGCATTTGCGTTGCGCAAGTCGTCGCCGTATCAGAAGTTCGCGACTACGCTGCTTGTCATTCCGGTGACGCTTGGAACTGTGCTGATCGCCGATGGCATGCTGACGTATTTCAGCCCGCACGGCTGGTTTCCGCAGGCCATTCAGGCGCTGCATCTCTATGACGATGAAGTGCGGCTCACGCATAACTATTGGGGCGTGTTGATCTCGCTGATCGTGTCGGGTTTTCCGTTCGCGTTTCTGCTGACGCTTTCGTATGTGACGGGCATCGATCCGACGCTTGCGCGTGCGGCCGCAACGCTCGGCGCGAGTCCGTGGCAGCAGTTTCGGCAAATCTATTTTCCGCTGCTGTTGCCCGGCCTGACGATGACCGCGTGTCTCTCCTTCGTGCAGGCGTTTTCGGTGTTTCCATCGGCGGTGCTGCTTGGCGCACCTGCGGGACCCACGCGCGTCATTTCCATCGCGGCATCGGAGGCGGCGTTCGAGAGTTATGACTATTCGCTGGCTTCGACCATCGCCATTGTGATGGGCTTCGTGCAATTGCTGGTGGTAGCTGGCATGCTGAGCGCGCGACGCTTTTTCTATACCGGTCCGGTGACGGGAGGAAAAGGCTGATGACGACCGATAATCAAACCGCTCCGGCCTGGGCATCGCCCGGAAACAACGCGGGCAAGATCATGAAACAGCATACGAGTCTGCGCGACCGGCTCTGGAAGATATTCGTCTGGACAACGATGGGTTTTTTCCTCGTCAACGTCCTGCTGCTGATCGCCACTGTCGCAGTCAATTCCATTGCAACACGATGGTTTGGCACATTGCTGCCGCAAGGCTTCACCTTGCATTGGTACGCGCAGGCGTGGAGCGATTTTCAGTTGTCGAGCGTGCTGCTCGTCACGCTGGAAGTGGTGGGCGCGGTGGTGCTGCTGTCGATTGCGCTTGGCGTGCCCGCTGCCTATGCGCTCGCGCGCGTGCAGTTCCCCGGCAAACGCTTCGCCATGCTGATCTTTTTGCTCCCGCTGATGGTCCCGCCCGTCACCTACGGCATTCCGATGGCCACCGTGATGTACAAATTCCATCTCGCGGGTACGCTGACCGGCGTGATCCTCGCGAATCTGGTGCCCGCGCTGCCATTTGTGATTCTGGTGATGACGCCGTTCATCGAACAGATCGACCCGAATCTGGAATCGGCTGCGCGCATTTTCGGGGCGAACACCACACGCTATTTCCGATACGTGCTGCTGCCGCTGCTGGTGCCGGGCATGCTTGCGGCGGGCTTGCTGGTGCTGGTGCGGACCATCGGCATGTTCGAGCTGACGTTTTTTACGGCCGGGCCGACCACGCAGACCCTGGTCGTTGCGTTGTACTATGCGGTCTTTTCGACGGGCGTACGCGCGCCGCAATCCATCGATGCCATGGCGATGATCTATATGGCCATTACGCTCGTATGGGTGCTGATCGCGTTGCAGTTCGTCAGTCCTACGCAGCTTGTGTCGCGCGTGAAAGAACAGCGGCAATAAGCGTGCGATTCAACATACAAATGAAGTGATGCAGTGACTAGAAATCGTGATGTAGCAGAACTGAAAGGCGAGCCGCGTCTGACCGTGCGATGCGGTTCGCATCTGATCGAAGTCGCGCCGCAGGCAGGCGGGCGCATCATGCGTTTCGCCACCGTCGATACGCGCGGCACACAGGAATGGCTCACGCCGATCACCGCCGCAAGCTGGCCCGCCGATGCGTGGCCCAAAGGCGGTTGCTATCCGCTGGTTCCGTTTTCCAATCGCGTGCGGGACTCGCATTTTCCGGGACCGGACGGGGAAACGGTGCGCGTATCGGCTTATTCGAGCATGGCGCATGCGTTGCACGGCTTCGGGCAATTCGCGGCATGGCGCGTCGAGAAGCACGAAGCGGATTGCATCGTTCTTCAATACGCACACGATGCAGGCGAGCACGGCTGGCCGTGGGCCTTCGAAGTCGAGCAAATCATCCGCGCGACCGAACAAGGCGCGTTGCTGTCGATGCGCGTAAAAAACCGTTCGAATCGTACGATGCCGGTCGGTCTCGGGTTCCATCCGTATTTCAATGCGCAGGATGCCGAACTAAATGCGACGACGACGTGGCGGCACGAAGGCGAAATCGCGATCGCGCCGGGCGACGAGCAACCGGCGCACCAGCACGAACGCGAATCGCAGGGTTACACGCGTTATCTGAGCGGATGGGACGGACACGCGACGCTGACATTCGATCAAGACCGCACGCTTGAGCTTAAAGCCGATGGCGTGCTGAACCATGTCGTCGTGCATTGTCCATCGGGCGCGGGTTATCTGTGCGTCGAACCGGTATCGCATGTCAGCGACGGCTTCAATCTCGACGCCAAAGGCATTCCCGGCACCGGCGTCGCGTTTATGCCGCCAGGTAGTGAAATAGCGGCGTCGCTCTCGATGGCAGCCGACGCGCACCCGGACCCACGCGCCGCCGACGCCGCCTGACGCGCGCCTGCATCGCGGTTTGCGCGCGCGATGTTTTCGACGGTGAGAAGCCACCGGCAAGCAGACAGGCATCGGGCTTCATGGCGACTTCTCCTCAACTAACGTGTGGCCGGCGTTTTGAAAAACGCCTCGACCAGTTCGACGATGCGCCATGTCGAACAAGGACGGCGGCAATGCGCATCGAAACCGGCTTCCTTGAGCGTCTGGACGGGATCGGCGGGCCAGACGTTGCTCATCGCGACGAGCAGGCGTCCGGTGAGATCGGCGTCCATACGCAGCGTGCGCATGAACACGTAGCCGGATTCATCGTCGAAACTGGTGTCGAGCAACAGCGCCTGCGGGTGCCAGTTGGTCAGCAGCGCCCGCAGGGATTTGAGATCCTGCGTATGGATGACTTGCAAGCCTTTCAGCCTAAGCTGGACGGCGAGCGTCTCGCCGACCGACTTGTCCTTGTGTGCGATCAACACGCGCCGCGATGAATCTCCGACGTGTGCCCGCTTGATACGCCACAACGCGAAATCACTCTCGTTGTCGGCTTGACGGCTTGACATCTCATCCTCCGGTTTTTTGAATGGTTTATTGGTTGATTTGATGCAAGCATTTTTGACCGCCCGTGCTTTCCGCTAAACCCGGCGCGGGGAGGGGCTTTCGAGGATTTTGGGGGACTGCCGAATGTATCCCTCCGAAATGAGGGTAGAAGTCAATCAGAGGCAGCGTAAGATCGGAACCGTTCTCGGGGATGTGCAATGGAAAATGGTTATTTCAAAACAGTATTGCTCGTAGAGGACGAAGGGCTGACTCGCAGCGCCATGAAAAGCCTCATTCTGGCGAACGAGCCCTTGCTCGAAATCGAAGAAGCCGACGGCTTCGAGCAGGCGAAGGAAAAGCTCTCTGCCCACAACTACGATTTGATGTTCCTCGACTACCATCTGCGGGGCCAGACCACTGGCATGGACCTGCTGAACTGGATACGCGAGGAAGAGCGCGAGGTGCAAACCATCATGCTTTCGGCGCAGGACGACCGGGACACGGTGCTGGAATGCATCAAGAATGGCGCTTGCGGGTTCATCTCCAAGGGCAGTGAGCAAGGCGCGGGCGTGTTCCGCGAGGCGCTCAAGACGATCCTCTCGGGGCGCGTCTATTTGCCAAACACCGTGCTGGGCAAGGGCGGACATAGTCCGAAGCCCGTGTCCACGCATGCCGGACCGACGATCGAATCGCTCGAATTGCCGCCCCGGCTGACGGAAACGCTGCGGTATCTGCTGCAAGGTCTGTCGAACAAGGCGATCGCGCGGAAGATGAACATCAGCGAAAACACGGCGAAGGAATATTCGAGCGATCTGCTGGCGCGCTTTCACGTGACACGGCGGACGTTTCTGATCGTCGAAATGGCGCGGCGGGGGATCGAGATGCCGTCGAGCCATACGTCGTCGGCTTCCTGACGGTTTTTAGCGATTCAAGACGCGGGCGTTTCCGAAAGGAACGCCCGCGTTGTCGTTTCACCGCTGCGTCCCTTTTGAGAAATTTCTCAAAATTCCGAGGATTTAATCTGCGGATGGTATGGTAGAGCCCGGTTATTTTTGAGACGGGAAACGTCTGGTGAATCGCAGTTCGATTTTCAAACAATGGATGGGCGCGGGGTCGGTTTTCGCCGCCGCCACGCTGACGCTCGGCGCGTGCGCGCCGCTTCCCCAACAAGGCGATGCAGCCGCGGCCCCGGCCGCATCCGCTGCTGTGGCGGCTCAGCCGGCATCGGCGGTTCCGGCGAAGACCGTTAAATCGCCGCTCGTGCAGGGTGAGCAGCGGATCGTGGTCGGCACGGCGAGCGGGTATCACAAGAGCCTGAAGGTCACCGCGCCGTCGCAGGTCTGCGATCAGGACGCCTTCGCCGATGGCGTGCGCTACGGCTATGCGCTGACGTGGAATCGTCTTATCGCGGAAACGGCGGCTGGCAAAAACGCCAAACGCCGCTTCGATCCCGCCTCGCTCCACTCACAGGACGATGAATACAAAATCCAGTGGGAAGGGAAGGAGCGCACGAACGCGTGCGCGTCGGATGGTTATCTGATCGGGCGCGTCGTCGGGACGCACCTCGCGGGCGTGGATTTGCGCGACGGCAAGCCGTCGTCCTGAGTGCGCTGAAGGTCAGTCGCAGGTGTGCGCGGCCGCTACGTAGCGGCTCGCCACCGCGACATCGCCGTACACCGTATAGCCGGTGCCGTTAGCCGATTGCTGCGCCACCGCCAGCACCACGGATTGGCTGGCAATTCCCTTCGATGGAATCGACACCGCCTGCGTATCCGCGCTGAGCGAATAGTCACGTACGCGCGGATCGAGCGCTGCCCACTTCGATTTCACGCATTTCGTGAAGTCGTAGGGCAGGAAATGCGATGTGCCCGAACCCACCGGCACGGTCTTGAGCAGCGCGTCATCCGTCGATGCACATCCCGTCAACGCCAGCGCGCCCGCAGCCACCAGCCCAATTTCAATGATATTTCTCATGTTTCCGATGCCTTTCTGTGCAGAATCCGCTTAATCTTGCCGTTCGAATCGTTCGCGATCTTACCGGACATTCGAAACCGCGATCGAACCCGCTAGTCTGACAAGTCGTAAAGACTGGCACAGACTATGCGACGCCTTTATGGACGCGGTTTCCGGCCCGAATCGGTCAAATCGGAACCTTTCGATTCGTGGTTATCCCAATATTAGTCAAGTCGCGTCAACCGCCGCCGTTATACAGGCGTTTCATGCGCTAAAGCCAGTTGTATGGCTTGGGCGCAAGCGGCGGGAGCCGAAAATCGCGCTCCACTGGAAGGGGGCGCGGCTTTCCCCTGACTCTAACGATTCGCGTCGTCGCCGGTTTTCTCCTCTACCGGCGCAACGCCAGCAAGTTCGATGGAACGCATGTCTCGCTCACAGTTGTTCGCCCGCATCCGCGCCTCAGTCCCGTTCGGCAACGGCCGTTCGCCGGGCGGGTTCGACTTCAAACGGCTCGCCGCGCCCGCGCTCACGCTGCTCGTTTGTGCGCTGCTGCTGGTCGTGTTCCAGCATCTGTCGCGCTCCGTCGATTACAAATCGGTGATCCACGCCTTGCGCGTGATGACGCCGATCGCCTGGGCGGGCGCACTCGGCGCGACCGCGCTTTCATTCGCCGCGCTGGTCGGACGCGATGCGGTCGGATTGCGTCATATCGGTGTATCGGTGCCGCGTTCGCTGCTGTGGGTCGGCGCGACGGTCGGTTCGGCGCTCGGCAACGTGACCGGTTTCGGCGCGCTGACGGGCGGAGCGGTGCGCTGCCGCGTGTATGGCGCAGCGGAAGTCACGCCCGCGCAAGTCGGCCGTCTGTCGATTTTCACCGGCGCGACGCTCGCGCTCTCGCTCGCATTCATGACGGCGGTCGGCATGCTGTTCGCCGCCGATACGCTGTCCGGCATGATGCGCCTGCCAACGGCGCTGCTTCAGACCATCGGCGCGGTGTCGCTGGCGGTGTTCGCGGCGATGGTCGTCGTCTGCGGCAAGGAACGCCGCACGCTGCAATATCGCTGGAAGTGGCTTGCGTTCAATATCCCGACGCGCCGCGATTTCGTCGCGCAAACGGCATTGGCCGTAGTCGATGTCTTCGGCGCAGGTCTCGCGCTGTGGGCGCTGCTGCCCGCCGCGCATGTCGGCTTCGGCGAATTCATGACGGTGTTTTCAGCCGCGATGCTGCTCGGCATGATCGGCCATACGCCGGGCGGCGTCGGCGTGTTCGAAGCGGCGATGGTATTCGCGCTCGGCGGCAGCGTGCAGACGCCTGACGTGCTGGCCGCGCTGCTGGCGTACCGCGCAATCTATTTCGGCTTGCCGCTGATTCTCTCCGCAGGCGTGATGGCCGCGTTCGAAGGCCGCGCGATGAAAGGGCGGTTCGCGTTCCTCAAGCCGCATCACGTTTCGCAACTCGCGCCGATGTTCCTGTCGATCGTCACCTTCGTGGTCGGCTCCATGCTCGTGATTTCCGGCGCGACGCCCGCGTTCAAAATGCGGATCGCGCTGCTCCAGACCGTGCTGCCGCTGTGGGTGCTGGAAAGCTCGCAATTGCTCGGTTCGGTGCTCGGCGTGCTGCTGCTGTTCGTCGCACGCGGTCTGATGCGCCGTCTCGATGCCGCGTGGTGGCTGGCGCTCGGCCTCGCGGTCGCCAACTTGCTGCTGTCGCTGATGAAGGGTCTGGCGTTCGTCGAAGTCGGCGTGCTGGCCTTCCTGATCGGCTTGCTGATTCTGACGCGCGACCGCTTCAATCGCCGTTCGTCGCTGTTCGCCGAGCGCTTCACGATGACATGGCTGTTTTCCATCGGCATGGTGATGGCGGTGGCGACGTGGATCATGTTCTTCGCCTTCCGCGACGTGCCGTATCAAAGCGATCTCTGGTGGCAATTCGCCTTCGATGAGCGCGCCCCGCGTGCCTTGCGCGCCACGCTCGCAGCCGGCGTATTCGCGCTGATCTTCGCCCTCTGGCAACTGCTGCGTCCTGCTGCGGGCCGCTTCGTGAAGCCCGCGCCGCAAGATCTCGCCGATGCCGCGCGCATCTTCCGCGCGCAGGAACGCAGCGACGCGGGCCTGGCGATGATGGGCGACAAGAGCTTCCTGTTCTCCGAGTCGCGCGAAGCCTTTTTGATGTACGCGAAACACGGCCGTACGTGGGCCGCGCTGCACGATCCGGTCGGTCCGCGCCGCGAATGGGCGGGGCTGATTCGCCAGTTTGTCGAACTCGCGCATAAGCACAATGGCCGCGCCGCGTTCTATCAGGTGCGCGCCGACGCCTTACCGCTCTATCTCGACGCCGGCCTCACGCTGATGAAGCTCGGCGAGGAAGCCCACGTCGCGCTGTCCGATTTCGATCTGAAAGGCTCGCATCGCTCGCATCTGCGATACGCGCTCAAACGCGGCGAACGCGATGGCTTCGACACCGAAGTGATCGGCCCGGACGGCATCGCCGCGAGCATGCCGATGCTGCGCGCGATTTCGGACGACTGGCTCGACAGCCGTTCCGCGCGCGAAAAGAGCTTCTCAGTCGCCGCTTTCAATGATGATTACCTCGCCGCGCAATCGGTGCTGCTGGTGCGCCAGCAAGGCGAGCCGGTCGCCTTCGTCACGTTCATGACGACGGATATGAACACGGAAGCGACCGTCGGCGTGATGCGCCATGTCGCGAGCGCATCGCCGTATGCGATGGAATATCTCTTCACCAAGCTCGCGCTTCATTTGAAGGAAGCGGGGTTCAAGTCGCTGTCGCTGGGTATCGCGCCGTTGTCGGGCATGGAACCGACACCGCTTGCCTCGCACTGGCATCGGCTGGCGGGATTGGTGTGGCGCTTCGGCGGACGCTTCTACAACTTCCGCGGATTGCGCGGATTCAAGAGCAAGTTCCAGCCGCGCTGGGAGCCGCGTTATCTGGCGGCATCCGGATCGGTTGGAGTGTTTTTCACTTTGGCGGACCTCTCACTTCTGGCCGGCGGCTGGCGTTCATGAAATACCTGAGTAAGAAATTTGCGATGACCGTGTTCGCCGGTCTCGCAACAGTGGCAGTTGGCGCAGTACACGCAACACAAGCAGCAGAAACCATCTCCGGCGGCAAATACGGCCAGGTCACGCTGACGAAACCCGTCGGCGACATGACCGGTTTCATCGTCCTGTTCTCCGAAAAAAGCGGCTGGAATGCTGCCGATCAACAAGCCGCCGACGCGCTCGCCGCCAAAGGCGCGATGGTGATCGGCGTCGATACGGAGCGCTACGCCGCGCGCCTGAAGACGGACAAGGAAGAGAAGACCTGCCACAACCTCGTCGGCGATGCGGAGAACATGAGCCATCAGCTCGAACGCACCGTGCAGACGAATCACTACTACGCGCCGATTCTGATCGGCACGGGTCAGGGCGCGATTCTGGCCGAGCGAACGCTCAAGCGCGCGCCGGACAATACGATTCTGGGCGCGGTATCGCTGGCGCCGGACGCGGAACTGGACGCGCGTTTCAATCCGTGCGCGCCGGATGCGGACATCATCCATCAGAAGGGATTGCCGGGCTTTTTGGAGCGCGCGGCTGCCATGCCGTCAGGCAAGTCGAAAGCCGATACGCTCGTGGCCATGGCCGCGCCGCATCTGAAAAAAGCCGAAGCGCTCGCCGAAGACGATGTCTCGGACCTGCCGCTGATCGAACTGCGCGCCGCGCAACCGACCGATCTGCTCGCCATCGTTATTTCCGGCGACGGAGGCTGGCGCGATCTCGACAAAACGATGGCGGTGGCTTTGCATAACGATGGCGTATCGGTGATCGGCATCGACTCGTTGCGTTATTTCTGGAGCGAGAAGTCGCCGCAGCAGACCGCGAACGATCTCGCGCGCGTCATTCGCACGTACAACGCGCGCTGGCATACGAGCCATGTGGCGCTGCTCGGCTACTCGTTCGGCGCGGATGTGATGCCGTTCGCGTACAACCGTCTGCCGGACGCGGTGCGCAATCAGGTGTCGTATATCTCGCTGATGGGCTTCGCGCCCGACGCGGATTTTCAGATTCGCGTGACGGGCTGGCTCGGCATGAAGGCGAGCGAGAAGGCGCTGAAAGTGCGTCCCGAACTTGCGAAGCTGCCGCCCGCGATGGTGCAGTGTATTTACGGCGAAAAGGAAGAAGACACGCTGTGCCCGTCGCTGACGAAGACGGGTATCGACGTGGTGAAGCTGCCGGGCGATCATCACTTCGGCGGTGATTATGACGTGCTCGCCAAGCGGATTCTGGCCGGATGGCGCAAGCAGATCGCGGAGAAGGCTGAGGCGGAAGCGGTGAAGACGCCGGTGCCGGTGGCGGGGCGGCATCGCTGAATCAAGGCCCACATCGCGCTACCATTCAGGGACTTCCCCCAAGGAGTCCCGCATGTCCCTGATCGATCACCTCGACCACATCGTTCTCACTTGCGTCGATGTAGAAGCAACCAAACGCTTCTACATCGACGTGCTGCAAATGCAACTGGAAACCTTCGGCGATGGCCGCATGGCGTTCCGGTTCGGCAATCAGAAAATCAATCTCCATCTGCGCGGCAAAGAGTTCGAGCCGAAGGCGCATTTGCCCGTGCCCGGCGCGCTCGATCTGTGTTTCATTGCCGCCGTGCCGCTCGATGAAGTCATCGCGCGGCTCGGCAAAATGAATGTCGAGATCATCGAAGGACCGGTTGAACGCACGGGCGCGACGCGCAAACTGCGATCGGTCTATATGCGCGATCCCGACTACAACCTGATCGAAATATCCGAGTTCATTTGAACGGGCCGAGATAGTCCCGTTTACCGATCGCCACGCCCAGATGACGCAAGATGTCGTGCGTCGTCACCACGTGAAAATAGAAGTTCGGCAGCCCGAATCCGAGCAAATAATCGACGCCCGAAAACGACGGCGCGAAGTCGCCGAATTTGAGCGTGATGGTGCGCGCATCGCTGTCGGCGAGCGTCGATTTATCGATGCCTTTCAAATACGCCACCGTCTTCGCAATGCGCTCCTGCAAGGCATCGAAACTGTCCTCGCTGTCTTCGAAGCGCGGCGCTCCCACATCGGACAAACGCGCGGCGGACATTTTCGCGGTGTCGCTGGCGCGCTGGATTTGCGCGACCAGCGGCAGCATATCGGGCGCGAGCCGCGCGCTCAGCATATCGGCCGGTGCGATGCCTTTCTCGGCCGCATGCGCCGCGCCTTTCTTCAGCAAGTCGGAACAGACTTCGAGTCCGCGAATGAACACGGGAATCGATGCGCGATACATCGTCAATGACATGGGAATGTGCTCCTTGGGTTTTGCGTTTTGTATTCAACGCGCAGGGTTCACAAGCATAGCGCCGGGCGCATCGGCTTGCTTGAACGAGCCGGACTTAACCCGAATGGCGCGCTTCCCACGCGGCAAGCGCCGCTTCGTAACGTTCGAGCGCTTCGTAGTAAAGATCGTAGACGCATGGATCGCAACCGCATTGGCAGCAATCGTCGGGATGCGGGCGTTCGGGTGGCGTCGGTCGTGGATCGTCGGTCATTTGGAATAGGGCGATTCGCGTGAGAAAGGCATTGTGCATTCGAAACGCGCAGAAGCCTTCCGCACGAGTGTCTATATTTTGGCGGCGCACCGTTCGCGATGAATGCCATACTTGGCGCGAGGCCGTGATTCGCCGGACATCACGATTGCGTCGACCGAACCGAAGGATTCTCTCGATGAACCAGACCGTCAGGCTTGCGATGCTGGGCGCGCTTGCATGCGCATGGATGGCCGGCTGCGCCACTGCGCCCGATCAACCGGGCGCGTCGGCAGCGGCGGCACAGGCATCGCAGTCTTCGCAAACGGCCTTCAGCGCCGAGATCCGCCGCACGCAGGACGGCATTCCGCATATCCGCGCGGCAGACTGGGGCAGTCTGGGCTTCGGCTACGGCTACGCGCAGGCGCAAGACAATCTCTGCACATTGGCCGATGGCTTCGTCACGTATCGCGGTGAGCGTGCGGAATATTTTGGTGCGGATGCGCGTCCGATATCGCCATCGACATTCGGCCAGCCGCGCAATCTCGATGCCGATTTCTTCTTCCGCTCTGTCGCCGATCAACCCGCCATCGAGCGATACCGCACGGCGCAATCGCCCGAGCTTCGTACGCTGATCGATGGCTTCGCCGCCGGTTACGACCACTATCTCACCGATCTGAACGCAAGCGGCTCACCCGGCGCGCACGCGGCGTGTCGCGGCAAGCCGTGGATCAAGCCGATCACCGCCGACGATATCTATCGACGCCTGATCGCCGCAAATCTCGCCGGTGGATCGGCGCGGTTCGTGCAGCCGATCGTGTCCGCGCATCCGCCGAAAGCGGGCACGCCACCGCGTGGCGACACCGCGCCGGGCGCGAATTCGACGAGCACTACGCTGCAATTTCCCATCGGCGAGTCACCCGGCATTGGCAGCAATGCGCTCGCGTTCGGCGCGCCGGTCATGCGCGACAGCCGCAGCATTCTGTTCGGCAATCCGCACTGGTTTTGGCGCGGCCCGGACCGGTTTTATCAGGCGCAACTGACGATTCCCGGCACGGTCAACGTCGCGGGCGTGTCGTTTCTCGGCGTGCCGCTGATCGTGCTCGGCTTTAACGAGAACATCGCGTGGACGCATACGGTGTCGAGCGCGCGGCGTTTCGGCATCTTCCAATTGACGCTCGATCCCGCCGATCCCACGCGCTATATGGTCGATGGCCAAAGCGAGCCGATGACGCCGGTGCCGCTGACCGTACGCGCCCGCCGCGCCGATGGCACGCTGGAAACGATCACGCGCACGCTGTATCGAACGCGATACGGCCCGGTGATCGACCTCTCGGCGATGGCGCCCGGCCTCGGCTGGAACGCCCAACGCGCCTATGCCATACGCGATGTGAACGCCGACAACACGCGCGCGTTCCAGAACTTATTCGCATGGAATCAGGCGCGCACGCTCAACGATTTCATCGCGATCCAGAAGCGCTATGCCGCCATCCCGTGGGCGAACACCTTCGCGATCGGCCGGGGCGATGCGCGCGTCTATTTCGCGGATATCGGCCCGATTCCCGACGTGCCCGACGCGCTCGCCGAATCCTGCACAACACCCGCCGGACGCGCCTTCGCGGGGCGAGTCCCCGGCGTGCCGTTCCTCGATGGATCGAAAAGCGCCTGCGCCTGGCGCGTCGATGCAGGCAGCGTGCAACCCGGCGCATTGCCGATCGATCAGCTTCCGACCGTCGTGCGCGGCGACTACGTCGGCAACTTCAACGATAGTTACTGGCTGACCAATGCCAACGCGCCGCTGACGGGCTATCCGCGTATCGCGGGCGCGACGGGCGTCGAGCAATCGCTGCGCACGCGATACGGCCATCTGCTCGCCGCGCGTTTGCAGCGCGAGCCGGGCGGCATCACGCGCGAGGCGCTCGAATCCGCCGTGCTCGAAGCCAATTCGATGTCCGAGCGGCTGTATCGCAAACCCTTGCTCGATGCCGTCTGCAACATAACCGACGCCCAGAGCGCGCTGAAAGACGCCTGCGACGTGCTGCGCAACTGGAACGGCAGCGCCGATATCGACGCACGCGGCGCGAATCTATGGGACGAGTTCTGGATGCGTGTGACGAAGATCGCGCCGGAGCGTCTGTACGCATCGAGCTTCGATCCAAACAAGCCGCTCGCCACGCCCAGCGGCTTCAATATCGACAATCCGGGTGTGGTGCAGGACTTGCGGCAGGCGCTCGGCGGCGCAGCGCTCGCGCTCAGCCTGAACGGTTTCCCGCTCGACTCGCGGCGCGGCGACTTGCTTTACACCGAACGCAACGGCGCGCGCGTGCCGCTATTCGGCGGCTGCGACGAGCAAGGCTATTTCACGGTCGTCTGCGCGCGCCGTCCGCTTGACAACAAGGGCTATCCGATGGACCCGAACGGGCAGGGCGACAGCTACGTGCAGGTCGTGAGCTTCGGCGCGGCGGCAGGCAGCGTGGAGGCGGACACCATGCTTTCTCACTCCGAATCCGACGACCCCGCATCGCCCCATTCCGGCGATGCAACGCGCGCGTTTTCAGCGAAACACTGGCAACGCTTCCCCTTCAGCGATCAGGCCATCGACACTGATCCGGGCGTGTCCCGCGTGGTGATTTCCGGCACGCCGCAATAACCCATGCGCACGCGCGTTTCATCCACCGAAAAAGCCTGAGCGCTTTGCTCCGGCGGGGTGAGACGCGCGCGAATCCCGTCTATCATGGAGGTTTGCCCGCATGGAAACACGCTCATGACACCCGGCGACAGCATTCATCAAGAAGCCGCGACTCAACTGGATTCCGCCGCGCTGCGCGAATTCGTCGATCGCAAATGGAACGACGAAATCGTTCCCGCCCTGACCGATTACATCGCGATCCCCGCCAAAAGCCCGATGTTCGATGCCGATTGGGCACGGCACGGTTTTATCGAACGCGTCGTCACGGATGCGGTCGATTGGGTGAAGACGCAGCCCGTCAAGGGTCTGAAAGTCGAGATCGTGCGCATGACTGGCCGCACGCCGGTGATCTTTTTCGAAGCGCCGGCTACGCGTTCCGGCAGCACGGAAACCATCGTGCTTTACGGCCATCTCGACAAACAGCCGGAATTCGAAGGCTGGCGCAGCGATCTCGGTCCGTGGACGCCGAAGCTCGAAAACGGCAAGCTCTACGGCCGTGGCGGCGCTGACGATGGTTACGCCACTTACGCCAGCATCACCGCCTTGGCCGCGCTCGATGCGCAGGGCGTGGAACGTCCGCGTTGCGTGGGCATCATTGAGACGTGCGAGGAATCGGGTAGTTACGATCTGCTGCCGTATATCGATGCACTGCGCGATCGCCTCGGCGATGTCGGCCTCGTGATCTGCCTTGACTCCGGCGCGGGCAATTACGATCAACTTTGGCTGACGACGTCATTGCGCGGCCTGGTAGCAGGCGATCTGGAAATTCAGGTGCTCGAAGAAGGGCTGCATTCGGGCGGTTACGGCGGCATCGCGCCATCGACTTTCCGCATCATGCGGCAACTGTTCGAGCGTCTCGAAGATGCGTCCACCGGCAACTTGCTGCCGAAAGATTTTCATTGCGCGATACCTTCGCAGCGTCTGCTCGAAGCCGAAGCCACCGCGCAAATCCTCGGCGACGACGTGTGGAAAAAGCTGCCGTGGGCCTGCGGGCAAGACGGCGGCAGCGTCTTGCCGACCACGACCGATCCGAAGGAAGCGCTGATCAATTCGACATGGCGGCCATCGCTGACGGTGACGGGCGCGTCCGGTCTCCCCGCACTCGCCGATGCCGGCAATGTGCTCGCGCCGCGCACAGCGTTCAAGCTGTCGCTGCGCCTGCCGCCGCTGGTCGAAGCGACGGAAGCCGTTGGCAAGCTCAAAGCACTGCTCGAACTCGATCCGCCGTATAACGCGAAGGTCACGTTCAAGCCGGAAACCGGCGCGGCGACAGGCTGGAGCGCGCCGGAACTCGCGCCGTGGCTGGCTTCATCGATGAATGACGCATCGCGTACGCACTTTGGTGCGGACCTCGCGTTTATGGGCCAAGGCGGCACCATTCCGCTGATGAACACGCTGAAAGAAGGCTTTCCGAAGTCGCAATTCATGGTGTGCGGCGTGCTCGGGCCGAAGTCGAACGCACACGGGCCGAACGAGTTTCTCGAAGTGGGCTATGCGCGCAAGTTGACGTCGGCGGTGGCCGAGGTCATTGCTTCCGCGCCGTAAGCGCTCGCAAGTTCAAATCGCCCGCATCGACATGCGGGCGTTTTTTTGCCCGTGAAACTGGTAAGGCCAGTTGATCGCCTGTAAAGTGATAAACCCCGCGTATCTTGAAAAAGACGCTCGCGAGCATTCACACGAAAGGAGACGACAGCCGCATGAACAAGCCCACCGAATCCACCGAACTGCGCATCGCGCCGGAAACGCTGCACGCCTATGTCCGCGCCATCTGGGAACACGCGGGCAGCGCGCCGCGCGAGGCCGAACTGGTCGCCGATCATCTGGTGATGGCGAATCTGTCGGGCCACGATTCCCACGGCGTCGGCATGATTCCGCGCTACACGGCATCGCTGGCGGAAGATCAGCTCAAGCTCAACACGCATGCCGAAATCGTCCGCGATGCGGGTGCGGTGTTGACCGTCGATGGCCGTAAGGGTTTCGGTCAGGTCGTGGCGTACGAGGCGATGGAGCACGGCATCGAACGCGCGAAAAAGCTCGGCGTGTGCGCGGTCGGTTTGCGCAATGCGCACCATATCGGGCGTATCGGACATTGGGCGGAGCAGTGCGCGAAGGCGGGGTTCGTATCGTTCCACTTCGTCAACGTGGCGGGCGATCCGCTGGTCGCGCCGTACGGTGGCATCGATCGCCGGTTCGGGACGAATCCGTTTTGTGCGGCGTACCCACGCGAGGGAAAAAGCCCGCTGGTGCTGGATTTCGCGACGGCGGGCATCGCGTATGGAAAGACGCGCGTGGCCTACAACAAGGGCGTGACGGTCGCGCCGGGTATGCTGCTCGATCATGAAGGCAAGCCGACCATCGAACCGAAAGTCATGCACGAGGAACCCTTCGGCACGCTGACCGCGTTCGGATTGCACAAGGGTTCGGGGCTCGCCGCGTTGTGCGAGATTTTCGGGGGCGCGCTGTCGGGCGGCTACACGACGCACGAAGACACGCTGGAAAAAAGCAGTGCGATCATCAACTGCATGACGTCGGTGATTCTCGACCCCAATGCCTTCGATGCACCCACCGCGCAAGCCGAAGCCGAAGCGTTCCTCGAATGGATGAAGGCATCGCCGCACGCAGAAGGGATCGACGCGATCTACGCGCCGGGCGAACCGGAAGAAGCGCGTCGCGCGGAACGCGGCGCGAACGGCATTGCGATCGATCCGACGACTTGGAAGCAAATCCGCGAGTCGGCGGTGAAGTCGGGGATGACGGAAGCGGAGATTGAGAAGTACGCGTCGGCTTTGAAGTAAGCGTAATCACGAAAAAGCGGCGAAATTGGCTTGACCAATTTCGCCGCTTCTAGCTGTTTTTAGCTCTTAGCGCACCATTTCCTTTTCGATCCAGTCGATCACCGACGTCCGCTTCGGCTCCCAACCCAGCAGCTTTCGAGCGCGCTCACCGCGCACGCGGCTGTTCGATCCGAGGCCGTAGTTGGCCATTTCGTAGCCCCATTCTTCCACGGCCTTTTCCAGCGGCCAGTCTTCCGGACCGCCGAGCTTGAGCGCCTTCGCCATCGCCGCCGTCATGTCGCGGAACTGCGCTTCGCCGCTTTCGACGAAATAGAACGTGCCCGCAGGCGTCTTGTCGAGCGCGCGTCGATACACCTCGACCACATCGTCGATATGCACGTTCGACCAGATATTCAGCCCGCGCCCGACATGACGCACGATGCCGCTCTTGCGCGCCTGCTTCTCCAGACGCGGCAACTGCACGCTGGCGGTATCGGCGACTGCGCCGTGGCCGTAGATCAGCGTGTTGCAGAGCACGGCGGAACGCACGCCGCGACGGGCCGCGTCCAAAACGAGATTGTCGATCGCCACGCGCGCCGCCTTGTCTTCGGTCGGCTCGGGCAATGTGTCTTCGGTGTAGATGGCGTCGGTGGTGGAATCGCCGCCGCACGCATCGCCGACAATGCTCGATCCGCTCGTATGCAGCAACGGCTTGTCCGTGCCTGCCAGCGCGCCGATCAGCGCTTCGACCGCGCCGCGATGATCGCTGCTGGCCGCGTTGATGACGGCGTCGGCCGCGCGCGCTTCGGTGGCGAGCAGGGCGGTATCGTCCAGACTGCCGACGACCGGTTCGATGCCGAGGCGCTTCAACTCAGCGCTCTGTTCCGCACGACGAATCAGACCGCGCACTGTGTGGCCATCGCGCGCCAGTCCCGCCGCAATCGATCCGCCGATAAACCCGCCCGCACCCGTGATGAAAATGTTCATGCTATCGCTCCTGTGTTTGATGGAAGCAGTATGAGCGTTATCGACTTTTGCAGAAACAGTGTTAGTCTCAAATGAAACTTGACTCAGAATCAACAATCCTTGAAAACCAATACGGATGAATTGCAGGTCTTCGTGACCGTGATCGATAGCGGTTCGATGACGGCGGCGGCCGAAACGCTTCAGCAGACGGTGTCGGGCGTCAGCCGAACGCTCACGCGTCTGGAAAAGAAACTCGACGTCACGCTCGTACGCCGCACCACGCGCCGCCTGCAACTCACGGAAGAAGGCGAACTGTTTCTCACCCGCGCCCGCGCGATCCTCGCCGCGATGGACGACGCGGAAGAAACCATCTCGCGTCGTCGCGAGCGTCCGGCGGGGCGTCTGCGCGTGGACGCGGCATCGCCATTTATGCTTCATTGCATCGTGCCGCACGTGCGGGCGTTCGCCGAACGTTATCCGGAGATCACGCTCGAACTGACGAGCAACGAGCGGATCATCGACTTATTGGAACAGCGCGTGGATGTGGCGATTCGCATCGGCGCATTGCAGGATTCCACGCTGCATGCGCGCTCGCTCGGCAGCAGCCGTCTGCGCGTGCTCGCGAGTCCCGCGTATCTGGCCGAACACGGCGAACCACGCGATATCGATGATCTGCTGCGCGCGCGTCTGATCGGGTTCACCGCGCCTGAAAGCCTCAACGATTGGCCGCTGCGGCACGGTAACGCCAGTTTCGTCACGATTCGCCCGACGCTCAGCGCATCGAGCGGGGAAACGATTCGCCAGTTGGCAATCGATGGCAGCGGCATCGCCTGTCTCGCCGATTTCATGACCGCCGCAGACGTCCGCGCGGGCCGTCTGCGTCCAATTCTCGACGATGCCTTGATCGACGTACGCCAATCCATCAACGCGGTTTTCTATCAAAGCGAGTCGATGGCGGCCCGGGCGCGCGCGTTTCTGGATTTTCTGGCCGAGCGGCTGAGCGTTTGATTGCGCAACGTTTAGAAATACTTCGATTCAGTCCCGGCCGTCGCAAAACTACCATTCCCGGCTGATCATAAGTCGCGGCTGCGTTGGTCGCTTGATGTTGTCGGTCGTCGCGCGGCAGCGACCGCACGTAATCGAAGATTGTGTCCGGATCGTTTGATGCATCGGGCACAGGAGAATTGAAGTTGACAGCGAACACCCAGATTCAAACCGCAGAACAATGCTTCGAACAGGGCGTGGCGGAGCATCAGCAGGGCCTGATCTCGCAAGCCGAAGCTGCATACCGCAAGGCAATCGAACTCGATCCCGCGCACGCGGCGGCGCTCAATAATCTCGGCGTTCTGCTCGAAGGGCGCGGGGAGTCCAACCAAGCCGAAGCGCTTTATCGCGCGGCTTTATCGTCGAATCCGACTTACGCCGATGCACTCAATAACCTCGGTCTGCTCCTCGCCGCGTCGGGCCGGGCGGCAGACGCGGAAGCCGTCTACGCGCATGCCATCGACAATCATTTCGCCGATTCGACCACGTACCGGCAATGCGGCAATCTGCTCGCCTCGATCGGCCTGCTCGACACGGCCGAGGCGTCGCTACGGCACGCGCTGACGCTCGGCGGCGATCCGTACCCGACTCTGCTCGATCTAAGCAGCGTATTGGCCCGACAGCAGCGACCGGCCGAGGCCGCGCAACGCTTGCTGGAAGCGCTTGCGCGCCGTCCGGCATCGCCGGTCGCGCACGCACGGCTTGGCGCGCTGCTGCAATCGATGCAGCGTCTCGACGAAGCCGAGGCGCATTTGCGCGAATCGCTACGTATCGAGCCGAATCAGCCGGAGACGTTATGCGATCTCGCGGCGCTTTTTCAGAACACAGGCCGTCACGCCGATGCCGAGGCCTGCCTGCACCAGGCTGCGTCGCTCGCTCCGGGGCACCTGCGCGCGCACGGAAGTCTCGGCAATCTGTATCTCGCCGCCGCCCGCTATGCCGAGGCCGAAGCGAGTTTCCGCCGCGCGCTGGCAATCGATGCATCGTCCGTGGAAGCGCTGAATAACCTTGCGCGCGTGCTCGAATCGACACACCGCTCCAAGGAAGCCGAAGAAAACTATCGCCGCGTGCTGGAGATCGACCCGAGCCGCGTTCCGACGCAACTGAATCTGAGCATGTCGATGCTGCGCGATGGCCGCTTTGAGGAAGCGTGGCCGCTCTACGAATCGCGCTATGCCGAATCGAGCTTCTGGGGCGACGAAGCCGCCTTGCGCGTCAAGCCGCAACTTCCAGCGCAGGAATGGCAGGGCGAATCACTGAAGGATCGCTCGCTGTTGGTGTGGCCCGAGCAGGGTTACGGCGACAGCCTGCAATTCGCGCGCTATTTTCCATTGCTCAAGGCCAAGGGTCTCAAGCAGTTGACTGTGGTTTGTCCGCGCGCGCTCGTCAGCCTGTTCGAGCGTATCGAAGGCGTGGATACGTGTCTGCCGCTCGAAGACGCCCGAGACCTGCCAAAACACGATTTCTGGTGCTTCACGATGAGCGTGCCGCTGCAGATGGGCACCACGCTCGCCAACGTGCCGGCATCCGTGCCGTATCTCACCGCATCCGCCGAGCGTATTGCTCATTGGGAAGCGCGTGTGCCCGAAGCGCCGCTGAATGTCGGGCTGGTGTGGGCCGGCGATCCGCGTCCGCAACTCAACAGCGCGCATGAAACAGATCAACGCCGATCGTTGCACGCGCGCGCCTTTTTGCCCTTGCTTAACACGCCGGGCGTGCGCTTTGTCAGCCTGCAGAAGGGTGCGTCAACTCAGCCGCAGATCGACGAACTGCCGCCAGCCGTCCGTCCGCTCGATCTGATGCACGAAGTCGAAAGCTTCGCCGATACCGCCGCGATCATCACGCAACTCGATCTGATCATTACCGTGGACACCTCCGTCGCCCATCTCGCAGCGGCAATGGGCAAGCCGGTCTGGATGCTCTCGCGCTACGACGGCTGCTGGCGCTGGCTCAACGATCGCGACGATTCGCCGTGGTATCCGACCATGCGCCTGTTCCGGCAGGTCCGGCCCGGCGACTGGGACGAAGTGATCGGGCGCGTGCAGAAGGCGCTGACCGAGCGCGCCGATGCGGCTCCGGTACAGGCTGCGGTGCAAACGAAGAGAAAGGGACCATCCAAGTCCGGCGCAAGCGGCAAGAAGAAGTCCTGACGCATACGGAGCACGAAAAGACGTCGAACAGTGGATACTCGCTGTTCGATTCTTTTTTACTCTGTTGGCTCCGACCATGTCCGCTATCAAACTCATCAACGCGCCGGGTTTGCCCATCCCGGCCGGCCATTACAGCCACGCGACGCGAGCAGGCAATCTCGTCTGCGTCTCGGGACAACTGCCGGTTCGCGCGGACGGCACGCATACCGGCGATCGCCCTTTCGAAGAACAGGTCGAGCAAGTCTTTGCCAATCTGCGCGCGGTGCTCGAAGCGGCGGGCGCGAGCTTGCGCGACTGCATCGAAGTGACGGTTTATCTGGTCGATGTCGAGCACTGGAAAGCGTTCAACACAATCTACGCGCGCCATTTCGGTGACTGGAAGCCCGCGCGCGCCGTGGTGCCGGTGAGTGCGTTGCACTACGGCTATCTCGTCGAGATCGCGGCGCGGGCCTGGGTCGAGCGCTAAGCCAGATCGAGCGCGCGCGTCAGATCGCCGAGCGGCGCTTCGCCGTTCGCCGCGAACGCGCGATCACGCGCCGCCACGCCGTCGAGCGGTTCGAGATCGTGCACGCGCGAGATGAAACGCAGGATCGAATTGGTGTCGTACACGGTGTGATCGACGTAGCCTTTTTTGGCGTACGGCGAAATGACCAGCGCCGGAATGCGCGAACCCGGTCCCCAGCGATCGCCCTTCGGCGGCGAGACGTGATCCCACCAGCCGCCGTTTTCATCGACCGTGACGATGATGACCGTGTTGTCCCACTGCGGCCCGCGCTGAATATGCTCCACCACCGACGCGATATGCCGGTCTCCCGACGCGACATCTGCATAGCCCGCGTGCATATTCAGATTGCCCTGCGGCTTGTAGAAGGTCACGGCAGGCAGTCGGCCCGCGTCGATATCGGCGATCAGTTTGTTGGTGGAGGCATCATCGCCCAGACCGCCGTCGCGCAAATGTTGCGCGCGCGCCTGCGTGCCGGGCGCGAAATTCCTGAAGTAATTGAACGGTTGATGGTGATACTGAAAATCCGGCATGGATCCCGTGTCGCGATTGTCCAGCGCGTATTGCCACGCGCCGCTGTACCACGCCCAGTCGATTCCTTTCGCCGACAAGCGGTCGCCAATCGTCGCGTACGTCTGCGGCGTCAGCACGCTCACGTTCGATGCATCCGCAAAGCGCGGATCGCCGCCCGGCGCGGGGCGCACGTTGCTCGGCTGGTACGGCGGGAACATGGTATTGACCGCGTAGCCATCCGCCGTGAGCGCGCCATCGCGTACGAATTTGGGCGGACCTTCGAGCGCGGACTTCGGTGAATCGGGCGCGAGTTTGAGGCGCGAACTGGTGAGATCGTCGCTATCCACTACGGCGAGCAGTTTCGCGGCGGGGCCGTTCTTCGCATCGGGATAGAAAGGTGCCTGCGCCGAGATCAGGAAAATGTGGTTCAGCCACGAGCCACCGAACGCGGACATAAAGAAGTTGTCGCACAGCGTGTATTGCTGCGCGAGACCCCATAAACGAAGCGTATCGGGCGAATTCGCGTAGTGGCCCATCACGAGACCGCCGGAATCGCCCCACGCGGCGAACTGATTGTTGCGGCCGGCGTTGATCTGCATCTGGTTCTGATAGAAGCGGTGCACCAGATCGCGCGTGATAACCGAATTGGGCAGCGGCGCACCGTGCGCATCGGCAATCTGGAAGGGGGCGTTACGCAAATCGGCGATTTGCTGCTCGGTGATCGCGTAGCGCTTGCCGTCCACTTCCTGCGCCTGCGGCACCAGACCGCCCCAGATTTTCGGCAGCCCGGGCATGGGTGTCACGCCGTCGCGGTCCAGTTGCGTGTAGCGCGATGCAGGCACCGCCGACAACGGATATTGCACGCCCGGATAGTTGCCGTAGAGGTTCGTGAAACTGCGGTTTTCCGCGTAAATCACGACGATCTGCTTGACCTTGGCGGAAAGCGTGCGGTCGAGCGAGATATCTGCGGCGGTCTTTGGCGTGGCCTGCTTCTGGTCGAACACGTTACAGCCACCGAGTGACAGACCTGCGGACAAACCCGCGAGACCGACGCCCGCCGCCAGCAGCCTGCGCCGCGCGGGATCGGCGGGAGCGTCGTCGTCGGAAGGGTGACCGTGCTGCGAATGCTCGTTCTCGTTCATCGCTCGACTCCTGTTGACAGGCGGCACGCGCAGGCGCGCGTGTGCGCATTATCGACGGCAAAAGATGACGCGCGGATTATCTCGCGCCCCGCTTCGGTGCCGTACGGCTCTTGCGCCGCTACGTCAGCCGATAGAAAGCGCATGATGCCGTATCGTCAGGCCGGGCGATACTCGGCCAAACGGCATAGGCCAGATGGACAAAAATATGTGCAAATGGCTTATGTCTTTTGACCGACTGGAAACCGCCGCGCGCGGTGACTAACATCAACTGAAGATCAGTTTGGCTCCGACGAGAACCAGCGTCGCGGCGAGCAGGTGCCGCAGCAGCGCTTCGGGCGCTTTCGAGGACAGCGCGCTGCCGATCGCAATGCCCGGAATCGAGCCGACCAGCAGCGAGCCGAGCAGCGACCAATCGACGGAACCGAGCATCCAGTGGCCCGCGCCCGCAATCAGCGTCAGCGGCACCGCGTGCGCCACATCGGAACCGACGATGCGAACCGTCGCCAGGCGCGGATACAGCAGGAGCAGCACCGTTACGCCGATCGCGCCCGCGCCGACCGAAGTAATCGACACGAGCACGCCGAGAACAGCGCCGGTAAAGATGGTCCAGAATGTCGTGCGGCCGGGATGCTCGGGCCGTCCCTGTCCTTTTCGATAGGCGAAGCGAGCAAGTTGCGGCCGGAAAATCAGCGAAACGGCCGTGATAAGCAGCGCCGAGCCGAGAATGCGCTGAATCAGCCGGGCGGTATCGGGCGAAGCAATGCCGTGCTGATGCAGGAAATAGAGCGTGATGGCGGCAGCCGGCACGCTGCCCGCCGCGAGCCGGCCGGTAATGCGCCAGTCCACCGAGCCTTTGATACCGTGCACCAGCGTGCCTGCGGTCTTGGTGGCGGCGGCGTAGAGCAGATCGGTGCCGACCGCGGTGGCCGGATGGATGCCGAACAGCAGCACGAGCAGCGGCGTCATCAGCGAACCGCCGCCCACGCCCGTCAGTCCGACCAGAAAGCCGACCGCGAGCCCTGAAGCGGAATAAAGTAAGTCGATATGCATGCGCGCGGAGAACCCGTCAGGCGTGTCGGAGTCGAAAAACCGTCGATGATAGCCGGTAAGCGACTCACTTGCTGCATGAAAGCCACGGCGCCAGGCGCGCCGGGGATCAATCCTTTCACGTCAATTTCAGGAAGGTGCAATGGATACACAAGAACAGAAGCAGCAGCAACAACAGCAACAAAATCAATCCGGCGTGGACGATCCGTTCATCCCGACCGAACAGGCCAACGCGCCCGGCTTGCGTCAGTACGTGCTGAAATCGGGCAATACGTTTGCGGTCTACGACGCCAACGGCGACATGCACGGCGGCGACGACGGCCTGTTCGTCAACGATACACGCGTGCTGTCGGAACTGACGCTGACGTTCGGCGGGCGCGCGCCGTCGCTGCTTTCAGGTAGCGTTTCGAGCGATAACGCGGTTTTCACGGCGCACTTGACGAATAAACCGCTGCCGCCCATCGGCGGGGCGCGCACGCCTGAAGGCGTGATTCACGTCGAGCGAAAACGCGTGCTGTCGGGGCATGTGCTGCATGAGAGCATCGTGTTAACGAACTACGGTACGGAGCCTTCGACCGTGCCGCTGTCCATCTCCTTCAAGGCGGACTTTCTCGACATGTTCGAGGTGCGCGGCGCGAAGCGAGGAAAGCGCGGCACGTTGCGCCCGCCGGTGATCGAGAATGGTGAAGTCGTGCTGCGATATATCGGTCTGGACGAAGTGGAGCGCACCGCGCGCATCCAGTTCACGCCCGCACCCGATGTGCTGTCGCCCACGCGCGCCGATTACGCGCTGCATATTCAATCGGAAACGGCTATCTCCGTTTATCTGTCGGTCACAGCCGTCACACACGCGCTGAGCGACGCGAGCGAGGAAAGCAAGCGCAACGCCGCCGAAGCTGCGGAGTGCGCGCCGGAGTCGGGGCGGCCTGCCATTCGCGAAGCGCTGGTCGATGCGCACCGTCGCATGCGCGACCGCCGTCGTGCCAGCGCGCGCGTGCGATCGAGCAATCCTTTGTTCAGCGAATGGATCGACCGTTCGTTTGCCGATCTTGGCTTGCTGACGACCGACCTGGACACCGGCCCATATCCATACGCCGGCATTCCGTGGTTCTCGACCGCATTCGGGCGTGACGCGATCATCACGTCCTTGCAAATGCTCTGGCTGCATCCGACGCTCGCGCGCGGCGTGCTGCGCTTTCTGGCCGAGCATCAGGCGAAGGAAGACTCGCCGTTCCGCGATGCCGAAGTCGGCAAGATCATGCACGAGACGCGCAAAAGCGAAATGGCCGCGACGGGCGAAGTGCCGTTCGCGCTGTATTACGGCGGCGTCGATAGCACACCGTTGTTTATCGTGCTGGCGGGCGCGTACGCCGAGCGCACCGGCGACACCGAATTGATCGACGAAATCTGGCCGTCGCTGCAACTCGCGGCGCAATGGGTCGCGCGTCACTGCGATCAGAACCCGAACGGCTTGCTCGATTATCAACGCGCCACCGAGCACGGACTTGCCAATCAAGGCTGGAAGGACAGTCACGATTCCGTGTTCCATGCCGACGGCAAATTCCCCATCGGGCCGATTGCGCTGGTCGAAGTGCAGGCCTACGCATCGACCGCGTTTTCGACCATGGCGCGTCTCGCCCGCGAGCGCGGCGAGCATGACGGCGTCGATGAATACGAGCGTCGTGCGCGCCATATCCGCGAGAAGGTCGAAGCGATGTATTGGATGCCGGAAGCGGAGTTCTACGGCATCGCGCTCGATGGAAAGGGCGCGCTGTGCGAAGTGCTGTCGTCCAACGCGGGGCATTTGCTCGCCTTCGATCTGGTCGATCGTCAGCGCGGCGAAGCGGTAGCGCGTCAACTGGAATCGGCGCTGTTTCACACCGGCTGGGGCGTGCGCACGCTTGCAGCGGGCCAGCCGCGCTTCAATCCGATGTCGTATCACAATGGCTCGGTGTGGCCGCACGACACGGCGCTGTGCGCACGCGGCCTCGCGCGATACGGCGAACGCGGCGCGGCAGTCGGCATCTTGCAGGCGTTGTTCGAAGCCGCCGTCACGTTCGATATGCGTCTGCCCGAACTGTTCTGCGGCTTCACGCGACAGCGCGGCGAACGGCCGATCGCCTATCCGGTCGCGTGTCTGCCGCAGGCGTGGGCAGCGGGCGCGCCGTTCATGATTCTGGAAGCCTGTCTCGGCGTCAGTGTCGATGCGCTCAACAATGAAATCCGCATCGATCGTCCGCAGTTACCGGAAGGTATCGACTGGCTGGAAATCGGTGATTTGCGACTGGGCGAGAAGAACGTGACGATTACGTTCCGGCGCGTCGGCGGGCAAGTGGTGCCGTCGGTGGACGGCGAGGCGCGGGTCGTCGCGGTGCTTTAAAAGCGGAACGGACGCCTGAGTATTCGAGGCGTC
>NZ_JAQFVG010000297.1 GCF_029439455.1 Caballeronia sp. BR00000012568055
GTGCTGAGCAAGGACGAAGGCGGCCGTCACACGCCGTTCTTCAACAACTACCGTCCGCAGTTCTACTTCCGTACGACGGACGTGACGGGCTCGATCGAGCTGCCGAAGGACAAGGAAATGGTGATGCCGGGCGACAACGTGTCGATCACGGTCAAGCTGATCAACCCGATCGCCATGGAAGAAGGTCTGCGCTTCGCTATCCGTGAAGGCGGTCGTACCGTCGGCGCCGGTGTCGTGGCTAAGATTATCGAGTAATATATCGGGCTTGCCTGATAGGTATTAGGTAGTTGTAGTACCCGACCGGGACTGGGCGTTCGCTCTCCGCGAATGCCCAGTCCCACGCTCTTTTGCCCAATGTGCGGTGCAACACCGCCTCGCTCTTTCCAAGGAATTGTCATGCAAAACCAAAAAATCCGCATTCGTCTGAAGGCTTTCGACTATCGCCTGATCGATCAATCGGCAGCCGAAATCGTCGATACGGCGAAGCGGACTGGCGCAATCGTCCGTGGCCCGGTGCCGCTGCCGACGCGTATTCAGCGTTTTGACATCCTGCGTTCGCCGCACGTCAACAAGACGTCGCGCGATCAGCTCGAAATCCGTACCCACCAACGCCTGATGGACATCGTCGATCCGACGGACAAGACCGTCGATGCGCTGATGAAGCTCGATCTGCCGGCTGGCGTGGACGTCGAAATCAAGCTGCAGTAAGTCTCAAAAACTTCGTCGGAGCGTCTGACGAAGCTAAGTCATTGATTGGTTGCGGAAAACGAAAAGCCTTGTTATACTCCAAGGCTTTTCCGCGTCCATGCATGCGGAAATGAATGAAATGGCCTGCCCAGTCTCCCGTGACGCAGCCGGCATTTGTAAATCAGCCCCGACCAATCGCAGTTGGGAATGGAGAAAACGATGAGCCTTGGACTCGTAGGTCGCAAGGTTGGCATGACCCGTATCTTCACGCCTGAGGGGGATTCGATCCCCGTCACCGTGCTGGACGTGTCGGACAACCGCGTGACGCAGATCAAGACCGTTGAAACGGATGGTTATACCGCCGTTCAGGTTGCATTCGGTGCTCGCCGCGCATCGCGCGTGACGAAGCCGTTGGCGGGTCACCTCGCCAAAGCCGGCGTTCAAGCCGGTGAAGTCCTCAAAGAATTCCATGTCGATACCGCCAAGGCAGGTGAGCTGTCGAACGGCGCCGTCATCGGTACGGACATTTTCGAAGTCGGCCAGAAAGTTGACGTGCAAGGCACGTCGATCGGTAAGGGTTATGCCGGCACGATCAAGCGCTACAACTTCGCCTCGGGTCGCGCAACGCACGGTAACTCGCGTTCGCACAACGTCCCGGGTTCGATCGGTATGGCGCAGGATCCGGGTCGTGTGTTCCCGGGTAAGCGCATGACGGGTCACCTCGGTGACGAGACCGTCACGGTCCAGAATCTCGAAATCGCCCGCATTGACGCTGAGCGCAGCCTGCTGCTCGTCCGCGGTGCTGTTCCGGGTGCGAAGGGCGGCAAGGTCTTCGTGACCCCGGCCGTCAAGACGCGTGCTGTGAAAGGAGCGAAATAATGGAACTTAAGCTCCTGAATGCCAATGGTCAGGAAGGTGCTGGCGTGAACGCATCGGACGTCGTGTTCGGTCGCGATTACAACGAAGCCCTGATTCACCAGGTCGTGGTCGCTTATCAAGCGAACGCACGCAGCGGCAACCGCGCGCAGAAGGATCGCGAGCAGGTCAAGCACACCACCAAGAAGCCGTGGCGCCAGAAGGGTACGGGCCGTGCTCGTGCCGGTATGTCGTCGAGCCCGTTGTGGCGTGGCGGTGGTCGTATTTTCCCGAACTCGCCGGAAGAAAACTTCTCGCACAAGGTCAACAAGAAGATGCATCGCGCGGGTCTCCGCTCGATCTTCTCGCAGTTGGCTCGCGAAGGCCGTATCTCGGTGGTGGAAGAGCTGACGCTCGAAGCGCCGAAGACCAAGCTGCTAGCTGAAAAATTCAAGGCGATGGGTCTCGAGTCCGTGTTGGTCATCACCGATACGGTCGACGAAAACCTGTACCTCGCGTCGCGCAACCTGGCCAATGTGGCGGTTGTCGAGCCGCGTTACGCCGACCCGCTCTCGCTGATCTACTTCAAGAAAGTGCTGATCACGAAGGCTGCGGTCGCTCAGATCGAGGAGTTGCTGTCATGAGCGAAGTTCGCAAAAACGATCATCGTTTGATGCAAGTTCTGCTCGCGCCGGTGATCTCCGAAAAGGCGACGCTGGTTGCCGACAAGAACGAACAAGTTGTGTTCGAAGTCGCACCGGACGCCACGAAGCAGGAAGTTAAGGCTGCTGTCGAGCTGCTGTTCAAGGTCGAAGTCAATTCCGTCAACGTGCTTGTCACCAAGGGCAAGCAAAAGCGCTTCGGCCGTCACATGGGCAAGCGCAAGGACGTGAAGAAGGCGTATGTCTGCCTGAAGCCCGGCCAGGAAATCAACTTTGAAGCGGAGGCCAAGTAATCATGGCAATCGTGAAAGTTAAGCCGACCTCGCCGGGTCGCCGCGCGATGGTCAAGATCGTCAACAAGGATCTGCATAAGGGCAAGCCGCACGCAGCGCTGCTCGACTCGCAATCCAAGTCGGCGGGCCGTAACAACAACGGCCGTATCACCACGCGTCACCAGGGTGGTGGTCATAAGCAGCACTATCGTATCGTCGATTTCCGTCGCAACAAGGACGGCATTCCGGCAAAGGTCGAGCGTCTTGAGTACGACCCGAACCGTAGCGCGAACATTGCGCTGGTTCTGTACGCAGACGGCGAGCGTCGCTACATCATCGCGCCGAAGGGCGTGGCGGTTGGTGCGCAGCTGATGTCCGGTTCGGAAGCGCCGATCCGTGCAGGCAACACCCTGCCGATCCGCAACATCCCGGTCGGTACGACGATCCACTGTGTCGAAATGCTGCCGGGCAAGGGCGCGCAAATGGCGCGTTCGGCTGGTACGTCCGCCATGCTGCTGGCTCGCGAAGGCGTCTACGCTCAAGTGCGTCTGCGCTCCGGTGAAATCCGCCGCGTGCACGTCGAGTGCCGCGCGACGATCGGTGAAGTTGGCAACGAAGAGCACAGCCTCCGTCAAATCGGTAAGGCAGGCGCGAACCGCTGGCGCGGTATCCGTCCGACGGTGCGTGGCGTTGCAATGAACCCGGTCGATCACCCGCACGGCGGTGGTGAAGGTAAGACGGCTGCAGGTCGCGATCCGGTGAGCCCGTGGGGCACGCCGACGAAGGGTTATCGCACCCGTAGCAACAAGCGCACGACGACAATGATCGTCCAGCGCCGTCACAAGCGTTAAGGAGTAGGCAATGACACGTTCTGCTAAAAAAGGTCCGTTCTGCGACGCTCATTTGCTGAAGAAGGTTGAGGCGGCTGCATCGACGCGCGACAAGAAGCCTATCAAGACTTGGTCGCGTCGTTCGACGATCCTGCCGGACTTCATCGGTCTGACGATCGCTGTTCACAACGGCCGTCAACACGTTCCGGTGTATGTCACGGAAAACATGGTCGGCCATAAGCTTGGCGAGTTCGCATTGACCCGTACGTTCAAGGGTCACGCAGCCGACAAGAAGGCCAAGAAATAAGGGGCTATCAAGATGGAAGTGAAAGCAATTCATCGCGGTGCCCGCATCTCGGCGCAGAAGACGCGCCTTGTGGCTGACCAGATCCGTGGTCTGCCGGTCGACAAGGCGCTGAACGTTCTGACGTTCTCGCCGAAGAAGGCGGCGGGTATCGTTAAGAAGGTCGTGCTGTCTGCGATCGCGAATGCGGAGCACAACGAAGGTGCTGATATCGACGAGCTCAAGATCACGAGCATCTACGTCGACAAGGCAGCTTCGCTGAAGCGTTTCACCGCGCGCGCTAAGGGTCGCGGTAACCGCATCGAGAAGCAATCCTGTCACATCACTGTGACGGTCGGGAATTAAGGAGCCATACGATGGGACAGAAAATTCATCCGACTGGCTTCCGTTTGGCCGTCAGCCGCAATTGGGCGTCGCGTTGGTACGCGAACAACAACAATTTCGCGGCGATGTTGCAGGAAGACATCGGTGTTCGTGAATACCTGAAGAAGAAGCTGAAGAACGCTTCGGTTGGCCGCGTCGTTATCGAGCGTCCGGCGAAGAACGCGCGCATCACGATTTACAGCTCGCGTCCGGGCGTTGTCATCGGCAAGAAGGGTGAAGACATCGAATCGCTGAAGGCCGAGCTGCAGAAGCGCATGGGCGTTCCGGTTCACGTCAACATCGAAGAAATCCGCAAGCCGGAAACCGATGCTCAGCTCATCGCTGACTCGATCACGCAACAGCTCGAACGCCGGATCATGTTCCGTCGTGCGATGAAGCGTGCGATGCAGAACGCGATGCGTCTTGGTGCTCAAGGCATCAAGATCATGAGCGCGGGCCGTCTGAACGGTATTGAAATCGCTCGTACTGAGTGGTATCGCGAAGGTCGCGTGCCCCTCCATACGCTGCGTGCAGATATCGACTACGCGACCTCGGAAGCGAAGACGACGTACGGCATCATCGGCGTGAAGGTGTGGGTCTACAAGGGCGACACCCTCGGTCGTAACGACGCGCCGGTCGTGGAAGAAGTCGCGGAAGAAAAGCGTCCGCGCCGTAACGCACGTCCGGGTGGCGATCGCCGTCCGCGTCGTGATGGCGAAGGCGGCGGTCCGGCAGGTGCACGCCGTGGCGGCCCCCGTCGTGGCGGTGACGCTAAGACTGGAGAATAACGATGCTGCAACCGAAACGCAGAAAGTATCGCAAAGAGCAGAAGGGTCGTAACACCGGCAAGGCGACGCGCGGCAACGCAGTGTCGTTCGGTGAATACGGTCTGAAGGCTATCGGTCGCGGCCGTTTGACCGCGCGCCAGATCGAAGCGGCACGTCGTGCAATGACGCGTCACATCAAGCGTGGCGGCCGGATCTGGATCCGCATTTTCCCGGACAAGCCGATTTCGCAAAAGCCGGCCGAAGTACGTATGGGTAACGGTAAGGGTAACCCGGAGTACTACGTCGCTGAAATTCAACCGGGCAAGATGCTGTACGAAATGGACGGTGTCACCGAAGAACTGGCGCGCGAAGCGTTCCGTCTGGCTGCAGCCAAGCTGCCGCTGAAGACGTACTTCGTCGTTCGTCAGCTCGGCGCCTAAGGAGTAAATGATGAAGGCATCCGAACTTCACCAGAAAGACCAGGCCGCGCTCAACAAAGAGCTGACGGACCTGCTGAAGGCGCAATTCGGCCTGCGCATGCAACTCGCGACCCAGCAGCTCACGAACACGAGCCAGCTGAAGAAGGTTCGTCGCGACATCGCACGTGTGCGGACCGTCCTGACTGAGAAGGCGAACCAGAAATGAACGATAGCGTAAAAACCTCGCTCAAGCGGACGCTGGTCGGCAAGGTCGTCAGCAACAAGATGGACAAGACGGTCACCGTTCTCGTCGAGCACCGCGTGAAGCACCCGATCTACGGCAAGTACGTCGTGCGTTCCAAGAAGTACCACGCGCACGATGACGCGAACACGTACAACGAAGGCGATCTCGTCGAAATCCAGGAAACTCGTCCGATTTCGAAGACGAAGGCCTGGGTTGTGTCGAAGCTGGTTGAAGCGGCTCGCGTGATCTGAAGTAGCTGTAATACGGCGATGTGGCAAGCAGTAGCATCGCAGTAAGATTTTGCTTGTAAGACCGGGATTATTTGTTATAATCTCGGTCTTCCCTCTTTGTGGGAGCCCCGTCGCGGGCGAAGTTGGTGGGGGAAGCCGGTGCGGGCGCCAGCCTGTATCGACAGATTCACCGGATTGCGATGGCGGGTTTCGTCTGCCGTTGCTGCCTGTTCTAACCCAAGCAGCCATTTGGCTGACGGGACCAAGACTGACCGGCTGTGCCATGGTGGTGCAATCGGATTAAGTTGGGAAAGATAAACCATGATCCAGACCGAAACTCGGCTTGAAGTGGCCGACAACACGGGTGCGCGTGAAGTCATGTGCATCAAGGTGCTCGGCGGCTCGAAGCGTCGTTACGCAAGCATTGGCGACATCATCAAGGTGACCGTCAAGGAAGCGACGCCGCGCGGACGCGTGAAAAAGGGCGAAATTTACAACGCCGTGGTCGTTCGTACGGCCAAGGGCGTGCGTCGCCAGGACGGCTCGCTGATCAAGTTCGACGGCAACGCCGCCGTTCTGCTGAACACCAAGCTCGAGCCCATCGGCACGCGTATTTTCGGGCCGGTGACGCGTGAACTGCGTAGCGAACGATTCATGAAGATCGTTTCGCTTGCGCCCGAAGTGCTGTAAGGAGTCGCGATGAATAAGATTCGCAAGGGTGACGAAGTTATCGTCATCACCGGCAAAGACAAAGGCAAGCGTGGCACCGTGCTGGCCGTTGCGGAAGAGCATGTGACTGTCGAGGGTATCAACCTCGTCAAGAAGCATGTGAAGCCGAACCCGATGAAGGGTACGACGGGCGGTGTGGAAGCCAAGACGATGCCGCTGCATATTTCGAACGTCGCGCTCGTCGACGCGAATGGCAAGGCATCGCGTGTCGGCATCAAGGTCGAAGACGGCAAGAAGGTTCGCTTCTTGAAGTCGACCGGCGCCACGCTTAACGCCTGAGCGGAGTTAAATAATGGCTCGTCTGCAAGAGTTTTATAAAGAAAAGGTTGTGCCGCAACTTATCGAAAAGTTCGGCTACAAGTCTGTCATGGAAGTGCCGCGCATCACCAAGATCACCCTGAACATGGGCCTTGGCGAAGCCGTCGCTGACAAGAAGATCATCGAAAACGCCGTGGGCGACCTGACGAAGATTGCTGGCCAGAAGCCGGTTATCACGAAGGCGCGCAAGGCAATCGCAGGCTTCAAGATTCGTCAGGGCTACCCGATCGGCGCGATGGTTACGCTGCGCGGCCAAGCGATGTACGAATTCCTCGATCGTTTCGTGACGGTCTCGCTCCCCCGTGTGCGTGACTTCCGTGGCGTGTCGGGCCGTGCATTCGACGGTCGTGGCAACTACAACATCGGTGTGAAAGAGCAGATCATTTTCCCCGAAATCGACTACGACAAGATCGACGCGCTGCGTGGGCTGAACATCAGCATCACGACTACCGCGAAGACTGACGATGAAGCAAAGGCGCTGCTCGCCGGCTTCAAGTTCCCGTTCAGAAACTGAGGTTACCGTGGCTAAACTGGCACTGATCGAACGTGAAAAGAAGCGCGCGCGTCTGGCAGCCAAGTACGCTCCCAAGCGTGCTGAGCTGAAGGCTGTGATCGACGATGCAAGCAAGTCGGACGAAGAGCGTTATTTCGCACGTCTGGCGCTGCAACAACTGCCGCGTAACTCGAACCCCACTCGCAAGCGTAACCGCTGCGCGATCACGGGTCGTCCGCGTGGCACGTTCCGCAAGTTCGGACTCGCGCGTGGCAAGATCCGCGAAATCGCATTCCGCGGCGAAATCCCTGGCCTCACCAAGGCGAGCTGGTAATAGGAGAAACATAAATGAGCATGAGTGATCCTATCGCCGATATGCTGACTCGCATCCGCAATGCGCAGATGGTCGAGAAAGTTTCGGTGACTATGCCCTCGTCGAAAGTCAAGGTTGCGATTGCGCAGGTTTTGAAGGACGAAGGTTATATCGACGATTTCGCGGTTAAGGCTGAAGGCGCGAAGATCGAATTGAATATCGCGTTGAAGTACTACGCTGGCCGTCCGGTTATCGAGCGCCTCGAGCGTGTTTCGAAGCCTGGTCTGCGTGTGTACCGCGGTCGCAACGACATTCCGCAGGTCATGAATGGCCTCGGCGTTGCAATCGTCTCGACGCCGAAGGGTGTGATGACCGACCGTAAGGCGCGCCAGAACGGCGTCGGCGGCGAAGTCATCTGCTACGTCGCTTAACGCCTAAGGAGAAGAAACATGTCTCGAGTAGGTAAAAGCCCGATCGCGCTGCCGCAAGGCGCCGAAGTGGCCATCAAGGGCGACGTTATCACCGTGAAGGGTCCGCTGGGCACGATCTCGCAACCGGCTAACAAGCTGGTGACCGTGACCAACGACAACGGCACGTTGAACCTGGCTCCGACGGATGAAAGCCGCGAAGCAAACGCGATGTCTGGCACGATGCGCGCCCTGGTGGCGAACATGGTGCACGGCGTTACCAAGGGTTTCGAGCGCAAGCTGACGCTGGTTGGCGTCGGTTATCGTGCGCAAGCGCAAGGCGACAAGCTGAACCTGTCGCTGGGTTTCTCGCACCCCGTGGTGCACCAGATGCCGGAAGGCGTCAAGGCTGAAACCCCGTCGCAGACCGAAATCGTGATCAAGGGGATCGACAAGCAGAAAGTCGGACAGACCGCAGCAGAAGTGCGCGGCTATCGTCCGCCTGAGCCGTACAAGGGCAAGGGCGTGCGTTATTCCGACGAGGTCGTGATCCTCAAAGAAACGAAGAAGAAGTAAGGGTGCGCAATCATGGATAAGACTCAATCTCGCCTGCGCCGCGCTCGTCAGACGCGTATCAAGATCGCTGAGCTGCAGGTTCCGCGTCTGGCCGTGCATCGCACGAATACGCATATCTACGCGCAAGTGTTCTCGGCATGTGGCACGAAGGTCGTGGCTAGCGCCTCGACGCTCGAAGCTGAAGTGCGTGCAGAACTGGCCGACAAGTCGGGCAAGGGTGGCAACGTCAACGCTGCTACCCTGATCGGCAAGCGTATCGCTGAAAAGGCCAAGGCTGCCGGCATCGAATCCGTCGCCTTTGACCGCTCGGGTTTCCGCTACCACGGCCGCGTGAAGGCGCTGGCTGATGCGGCGCGCGAAGCCGGGCTCAAGTTCTAAGGGAAGAATTCGTCATGGCAAAGATGCAAGCGAAAGTTCAGGCTGACGAACGCGACGACGGCCTGCGCGAAAAGATGATCGCGGTCAACCGCGTGACCAAGGTTGTGAAGGGTGGCCGTATTCTCGGCTTCGCCGCACTGACCGTGGTTGGCGACGGTGATGGCCGCGTGGGCATGGGCAAGGGCAAAGCGAAGGAAGTTCCGGTCGCCGTTCAAAAGGCAATGGAACAGGCCCGCCGCAACATGTTCAAGGTGCCCCTGAAGAACGGCACGCTGCAACACGAAGTGCACGGTAAGCACGGCGCATCCGCAGTCCTCCTCGCTCCGGCGAAGGATGGTACGGGCGTGATCGCTGGCGGCCCGATGCGCGCAGTGTTCGACGTGATGGGCGTGCAAAACGTTGTGGCCAAGAGCCACGGTTCGACGAACCCGTACAACCTCGTTCGCGCCACGCTGGACGGTCTGCGCAAGCAGTCGACCCCGGCTGACATCGCGGCGAAGCGTGGTAAGTCCGTCGAAGACATTCTGGGCTAAGGTGGTCACCATGTCTGATAAAACTGTCAAGGTTCAGCTCGTCAAGAGCCTGATCGGGACCCGCGAATCGCACCGCGCTACGGTGCGTGGCCTCGGCCTGCGTCGCCTGAACTCGGTCTCCGAGCTGCAGGACACGCCGGCAGTGCGCGGGATGATCAACAAGGTCTCGTACCTCGTTAAGGTCATCGCCTAAGCGCGACCTACGGATCCAAGGAGTTGAACATGGAATTGAATAACCTGAAGCCGGCAGAAGGCGCGAAGCACGCTAAGCGTCGCGTCGGTCGCGGCATCGGTTCGGGCCTCGGCAAGACCGCAGGTCGCGGTCACAAGGGTCAGAAATCGCGTTCGGGCGGCTTTCACAAAGTCGGCTTCGAAGGCGGTCAGATGCCTCTGCAGCGTCGTCTGCCGAAGCGCGGCTTCACCTCGCTGACGAAGGAATTCGTTGGTGAAGTGCGCCTTGCTGATCTGGAAAAGCTGCCGGTCGACGAAATCGATCTGTTGGCGCTGAAGCAAGCGGGTCTGGTCGGTGAGCTCATCAAGAGCGCAAAGATCATCAAGACCGGCGAAATCAGCCGCAAGATCACGGTGAAGGGCCTGACGGCAACGAAGGGCGCCCGTGCTGCAATCGAAGCCGCTGGCGGCTCGTTCGCAGAGTAACTGGCTCCGCCGTTACTAGCACTAGCATCGGAGAAGGTTCTTGGCTAACAGCCCGAGTCTCGCAAAACCCGGTCGAAGCGCGGCGAAGTTCGGCGATCTGCGCAAGCGTGCAGTGTTTCTGCTGCTTGCGTTGATTGTCTACCGCATTGGTGCGCACATTCCGGTTCCCGGCATCGATCCGGACCAACTGGCTAAGCTGTTCCAAAGCCAGTCAGGCGGCATCCTGGGCATGTTCAACATGTTCTCGGGTGGCGCACTGTCCCGGTTCACGATCTTTGCGCTGGGCATCATGCCCTACATTTCGGCGTCGATCATCATGCAGTTGCTGTCGATCGTATCGCCGCAAATGGAGGCCTTGAAGAAGGAAGGGCAGGCAGGACAACGGAAGATCACGCAGTACACGCGTATCTTCACGGTGGTTCTGGCGACCTTTCAGGCGTTCGGTATAGCAGTCGCGCTGGAAAACCAGCCGGCTCTGGTTCTGGACCCCGGCATGGTGTTCCGGCTGACGGCGGTCGTCACGCTGGTGACGGGCACGATGTTCCTGATGTGGCTCGGCGAGCAGATCACGGAGCGCGGTCTCGGCAACGGTATCTCGATCATCATCTTCGGTGGTATCGCGGCAGGCTTCCCGAATGCAATCGGTGGTCTGTTCGAGCTGGTTCGCACCGGTTCGATGAGCATCATCTCGGCGATCATCATCGTCGCGCTGATTGCGGCGGTCACGTATCTGGTCGTGTTCATTGAACGCGGTCAGCGCAAGATCCTCGTGAACTACGCGAAGCGCCAGGTCGGTAACAAGATTTACGGCGGACAGTCGTCCCATCTGCCGCTGAAGTTGAACATGTCGGGTGTGATTCCGCCGATCTTCGCGTCGTCGATCATCCTTTTCCCGGCAACCATCCTAAACTGGTTCAGTTCGGGTACGCGGACCAATTGGTTTGCAAACACGCTGCACAACGTGGCTGAGGCGTTGAAACCCGGTCAACCTGTGTACGTGCTGCTGTATGCGTTGGCGATCGTCTTCTTCTGCTTCTTCTACACCGCGTTGGTGTTCAACAGCCGTGAGACCGCCGACAACTTGAAGAAGAGCGGTGCATTCGTTCCGGGTATCCGTCCGGGCGATCAGACTGCACGGTATATCGACCGCATCCTCACGCGTTTGACGCTGGCCGGTGCGATCTACATCGTGTTTGTGTGCTTGTTGCCTGAGTTTCTGGTGTTGCGCTGGAACGTGCCGTTTTATTTTGGTGGAACGTCGCTGCTGATCATTGTCGTCGTCACGATGGACTTTATGGCGCAGGTGCAGTCGTACGTGATGTCGCAACAATATGAGTCGCTGCTCAAGAAGGCTAACTTCAAGGGCGGCAACAACGTCCCGATGCGCTAATAAGTTATGGCCAAAGACGATGTAATCCAGATGCAGGGTGAGGTCATCGAAAACCTCCCCAACGCTACTTTCCGGGTGAAGTTGGAAAATGGCCATGTCGTACTGGGACACATATCCGGAAAGATGCGGATGCACTACATCCGCATCCTGCCGGGCGACAAGGTTACGGTTGAATTGACGCCTTACGATCTGTCTCGTGCGCGGATCGTGTTCCGGGCGAAGTGATTTAGAAAAAAGGGTAATATCATGAAAGTGATGGCATCGGTTAAGCGCATTTGCCGCAATTGCAAGATCATCAAGCGCAAGGGCGTTGTGCGCGTGATTTGCAGCTCTGATCCGCGCCACAAACAGCGTCAAGGCTGAACGCCGCGCTTTTGCTTGCGCTTTTTGTTTGAGGAAAAACAATGGCTCGTATCGCAGGGGTTAACATCCCGAATCACCAGCATACCGAGATCGGCCTGACGGCAATCTTCGGCATCGGACGCACGCGTTCGCGCGGCATTTGCACCGCTGCTGGTGTGGAATTTTCGAAGAAGGTCAAGGACCTCACCGACGCAGACCTCGAAAAGCTGCGTGACGAAGTGGGCAAGTTCATCGTCGAAGGCGACCTGCGTCGTGAAGTGACGATGAATATCAAGCGCCTGATGGACTTGGGTTGCTACCGCGGCATGCGCCATCGCAAGGGTCTGCCCCTGCGTGGCCAGCGTACGCGTACGAACGCACGCACCCGTAAGGGTCCGCGTCGTGCAGCGCAATCGCTGAAGAAGTAAGCGGAACTGACAGTTACAGGAAAACGTAATGGCTAAGGCTTCGAACAACTCCGCGGCGCAACGCGTTCGCAAGAAGGTCAAGAAGAACGTCGCCGAGGGCGTGGTTCACGTTCACGCGTCGTTCAACAACACCATTATCACGATCACCGACCGTCAAGGTAACGCGCTGGCATGGGCGACCTCGGGTGGCCAGGGTTTCAAGGGCTCGCGTAAATCGACGCCGTTTGCAGCTCAGGTCGCAGCGGAATCGGCTGGCCGCGTGGCATTGGAATACGGCGTGAAGAACCTCGAAGTGCGGATCAAGGGCCCCGGTCCTGGCCGTGAATCGGCGGTGCGCGCGCTGCATGGTCTTGGCATCAAGATCACCGCGATCTCCGACGTGACGCCGGTCCCGCACAACGGCTGCCGTCCGCCGAAGCGCCGTCGTATCTAAACATACGTCGACGCTGCCGCATGTTTCCTGTCGATGCGAAAGCATCGGCGGGTTTCGTGCGTTATGTAGTTTTGACTAAGCCCACCGTTCGACCCAAGAGGTTCGGACTAGCGCAGACTCAGGTTAATCCAAAGTTTGCGTGATCAATATTTAAGGATGCAAAGTGGCACGCTATACCGGTCCCAAAGCAAAACTGTCCCGCCGTGAAGGCACTGACCTGTTCCTGAAGAGCGCGCGCCGCTCGCTCGCCGACAAGTGCAAGCTCGACAGCAAGCCCGGCCAGCACGGCCGCATCTCGGGCGCGCGTACGTCCGACTACGGCACCCAATTGCGCGAAAAGCAAAAAGTGAAGCGTATTTACGGCGTGCTGGAACGTCAGTTCCGCCGCTACTTCGCTGAAGCTGACCGCCGCAAGGGTCCGACGGGCGAAAACCTGCTGCAATTGCTCGAGTCGCGTCTCGACAACGTCGTGTATCGCATGGGCTTTGGCTCGACGCGCGCTGAAGCACGTCAGCTCGTGAGCCACAAGTCGATCATGGTGAACGGCCAAGTCGCGAACATCCCGTCGCTGCAAGTGAAGTCGGGCGACGTCGTCTCCGTGCGTGAGCAGTCGCGCAAGCAGGTTCGTATCGTCGAAGCGCTGTCGCTGGCTGAGCAAGGTGGCATGCCGAGCTGGGTGTCGGTCGATGCGAAGAAGTTCGAAGGTACGTTCAAGTCGATGCCGGAACGTAGCGATATCGCTGGCGACATCAACGAAAGCCTTATCGTCGAATTGTATTCGCGTTAATCGCGCGGCTAACCGCGCGGTAACCGGATTGACAGCCGGGGACCCTCGTTGCTCACGCAAGGGGCAACCTCGGCTGTTTATTTTCAGGTTGTTACCGGTCAGCCTTATCGGCGTAACGTGCCGAGGGTATTGAAAAGGAAAACCTATGCAAACCAGTTTGTTGAAGCCCAAGATCATTGCAGTTGAATCGCTTGGCGAAAGCCACGCGAAGGTGGTTATGGAGCCGTTTGAACGCGGCTATGGCCACACCTTGGGTAACGCGCTTCGGCGCGTGCTGCTGTCGTCGATGATCGGCTACGCGCCGACCGAAGTGACGATCGCAGGCGTCGTGCACGAATACTCGACGCTCGATGGTGTGCAAGAGGATGTGGTCAACCTGCTGTTGAACCTGAAGGGCGTCGTCTTCAAGCTGCATAACCGCGACGAAGTCACGGTGACGCTGCGCAAGGAAGGCGAAGGCGTTGTCACGGCCGGCGATATCGAACTCGCGCATGACTGCGAGATCATCAACCCGGATCACGTGATCGCGCATCTGTCGAAGGGCGGCAAGCTCGACGTGCAAATCAAGGTCGAAAAGGGCCGCGGCTATGTGCCGGGCAACGTGCGTCGTTACGGCGAAGAGTCGGCCAAGATCATCGGCCGTATCGTGCTGGATGCGTCGTTCTCGCCGGTTCGCCGCGTGAGCTATGCCGTGGAAAGCGCGCGTGTCGAACAGCGTACCGACCTCGACAAGCTCGTGATGAATATCGAAACCAACGGTGTGATTTCGCCGGAAGAAGCGATCCGTCAATCGGCGCGTATTCTGGTCGATCAACTGTCGGTGTTCGCCGCGCTGGAAGGCACGGAAGCCGCTGCTGAAGCGCCGTCGCGTGCTCCGCAGATCGATCCGATCCTGCTGCGCCCGGTCGATGACCTCGAACTTACGGTTCGTTCCGCGAACTGCCTGAAGGCCGAGAACATCTACTACATCGGCGATCTGATCCAGCGTACGGAAAACGAACTGCTGAAGACGCCGAATCTGGGCCGCAAGTCGCTGAACGAAATCAAGGAAGTCTTGGCTTCGCGCGGTCTGACGCTCGGTATGAAGCTCGAAAACTGGCCGCCGGCTGGTCTCGACAAGTAATAGCAGAGTCGCAAGCGTTACTGGCAAAGACGCGGATTTTCCTTTAGAATCCGCGTCTTGCTTTTTCTCCGACCGGCCCGTGCGTCCATTTGGAACGCAATAGAAGAGCTGGCTCTAAACTCGTAAAAGGAACTGAAAATGCGTCATAAGCATGGTCTGCGGAAACTGAACCGCACGAGCAGCCATCGTCTGGCAATGCTCCGCAATATGTCGAATTCGCTCATCGAGCACGAAGTCATCAAGACGACGCTGCCGAAGGCCAAGGAACTGCGTAAGGTTGTCGAGCCCCTCATCACGCTGGGCAAGAAGCCGTCGCTGGCGAACCGTCGTCTGGCGTTCAATCGCCTGCGCGATCGTGATTCCGTCACGAAGCTGTTCGAAGTCCTCGGCCCGCGCTACGCGAACCGTCCGGGCGGCTACCTCAGCATCCTGAAGTTCGGTTTCCGTGTTGGCGACAACGCGCCGATGGCACTGGTCCAACTGATGGATCGTCCGGAAGTCGAAGAGACTGAAGAAGTCACGGAAGCGGAATAACTTCCCTCCAGCTTCACACAGAAAGGCCAAGCTTAGCTTGGCCTTTTTGCTTTTTTGCGCACGTCGGTCCATCAAGGTGCGCGACAGCCGCCGATGCTACGATAGAGCCGATTTGCCGCTTTCCTCGGAGTATCGATTGAACGTCCCTGTTGTTCTGATGCTGACCACGCTGCCTGATGCCGACGCGGCGAATGCGCTCGCGCAAGCTGTGCTCGACGCGCGACTCGCCGCGTGTGTGACGAACCTTGGCGCGGTGGCATCGCAATATCATTGGAAAGGCGTGCTGGAGTCGTCGAGCGAAGTGCAATTGATGTTCAAAACGAGCGTCGCACGGAGTGACGATTTGCAGCGCTTCGTCGAAACCCGGCATCCCTATGAAACGCCCGAAATCCTGTTCTGGCAGGTCGATGCATCGTCAGCGTACGGACAATGGGTCAATGCAGAAACGCAGCGTCCTCTTCATGTTTGAATTTCCCCGATTCCTCGCGGCAATCCTGCTTTTTTTCGCGGCACTGAGCGGCACCGCGGCCGCAGCCGACGATTTCCTCGATCCCGCTGTCGCCTTTAAATTCAGCGCGTCGGAGCAGCCAGGCGAAGTCGATGTTCGATACAAAATCGCCGACGGTTACTACATGTACCGCGAGCGTTTCGCCTTCGCGGTGAAAAGCGGCGACGCGACTATCGGCGAGGCGCAGTTGCCGGCGGGCAAGGTTCATTTCGATCAGACGTTCAATAAGGATGTCGAGACGTATCGCGGCGAGTTGCTGATCCGGATTCCGGTCAAGCAGGCGAAGGGGCCGTTCGAGTTGTCGGTGACGTCGCAAGGCTGCGCGGATCAGGGCATCTGCTATCCGCCGATGGAGCGCACTTATCGCGTTAAGGGCGATGCGTTGCAAGCGGCGGGCGCGAAAGCATCGGTAACGACGAATAGCGATCAATCCTGGTTCGAGCGCGCGACGAGCGCCGACTACGCTCAGTCGATGCTTGAAGGCGGCGGTTTCTTCACCGTGATTGGTTTGTACTTCCTCGCGGGCATGGTGCTGAGCCTTCTGCCATGCTCCTATCCGATGATCCCGATTCTTTCGGCGATCATCATTGGCGAGGGCGCGCGCGTGACGCGGGCGCGCGGCTTTGCGTTGTCGGTGTCGTATGTGGTCGGGGTGGCGCTGGTTTATACGGCGCTCGGTGTGGCGGCGGCGCTCGTCGGGCAGAGTCTGGGCGCATGGTTGCAGAACCCGTGGGTGCTTGGCGCGTTCGGCGTCTTGCTGACCGCGTTTGCGGTGACGCTGATTTCGGGCGTCGATATCGTGATTCCGGAGCATTGGCAGAGCGGCGTGAATCAGGCATCGCAGAAGCGCTCGGGCGGGAAGTTTGCGGCTGTCGCTGTGATGGGCGCGCTGTCGGCGCTTGTCGTTGGTGCGTGCATGACTGCGCCGTTGTTTGCGGTGCTTGCGTTCATCGCGCATACGGGAAACGCGGTGCTGGGCGGCGCAGCGTTGTTTGCGATGGGCATCGGACTTGGTGTGCCCTTGCTCATCATCGGACTCGGCGCGGGTTCTATTCTGCCGCGCGCAGGCGTCTGGATGGACGGCGTCAAAGTGTTCTTCGGCGTGATCTTGCTGGCGGCGGCGTTGTGGATCGTGTGGCCGGTGTTGGGTGGCGTCGCGCAGATGTTGCTCGCGGCGCTTTGGCTGCTGATCGCTGCGGCATCGCTCGGACTGTTCGGCGCGCTTCAGTCGGCGAATGTCTGGAAGCGGCTCGGACGGGGGCTCGGTGCTGCGCTCGCAATCTGGGCTGCTGCCGTGCTCGTCGGTCTCGCGGCGGGCTCGACGGAACCGTTGCGGCCGCTCGCCGTATTCGCATCGAAAGGCGCTGCAGCGACGGCGACGCAGCAGACGCAAGGGCCGACGTTCGCGCCCGTGCGTTCATCGGCGGAACTGGATTCGGCGGTCAAAGCCGCAGCGCGGCCCGCAATGCTCGATTTCTACGCCGACTGGTGCGTATCGTGCAAAGAAATGGAGAACCTGACGTTCTCCGATGCCCGCGTGCAAGCGCGCCTCGCGCAACTCAACTTGCTACGCGCCGACGTCACCGCCAACAACGCAGACGACCAAACGCTACTCAAGCGTTTCAAGCTGTTCGGTCCACCCGGCATCATCTTTTTCGATGCGCAGGGCAACGAAGTAGCGCGCGTAGTCGGCTACGAATCGGCGGATACGTTTTTGAAGAGCCTGGACAAAGTCGGCCCATCGAACGGATAAAAAAAGGCGATGCACACGCATCGCCTTTCGCAGTAGCACCACAACGAATCAAACAGAAGCGCGAATAATCCGCGCCGCATCCAGCGCAAAGTACGTCAACACGCCGTCCGCGCCCGCGCGCTTGAACGCCAGCAGCGCTTCCATCATCACCTTGTCGTGATCGATCCAGCCGTTTTGCGCGGCGGCCTTGATCATCGCGTACTCGCCGCTCACCTGATACGCATACGTCGGAAAGCGGAACTCGTCCTTCACGCGACGCACGATATCCAGATACGGCATGCCCGGCTTGACCATCACCATGTCTGCGCCTTCTTCGATATCCATACGCACTTCGCGCATGGCTTCATCCGAATTGGCCGGGTCCATCTGATACGTCATCTTGTTGCTCTTGCCGAGATTCGCAGCCGAGCCGACGGCATCGCGGAACGGGCCATAGAACGCCGACGCGTACTTCGCCGCGTAAGCCATGATGCGCGTATGAATGTGGTCATCGCTCTCCAGCATCTCGCGGATCGCGCCGATGCGCCCGTCCATCATGTCCGAAGGCGCGACGATATCCACGCCCGCTTCCGCCTGCACACGCGCCTGCTCGACGAGGATCTCGCTGGTTTCGTCGTTCTTGACATAGCCCGTTTCATCGAGCACGCCGTCCTGACCGTGGCTCGTGTACGGATCGAGCGCGACATCGGTGAGCACGCCGAGCGTCGGGAAGTTCTTTTTCAGCTCGCGCACGGCGCGCGGAATCAGCCCTGCGCGATTGATGGCTTCGATACCGTCCGGCGTTTTCAGCGACGGCTCGATCGCCGGAAACAGCGACAACACCGGCACGCCGAGTTCCACGCATTGCTCCGCGACTTTCATCAGCAGATCGACGGACGTGCGCTCGACGCCGGGCATCGACGGAACGCTTTGACGCACATTCGTGCCTTCGACGATGAAGACCGGATAAATGAGGTCGTTGGTGGTGAGGACGTTCTCGCGCATCAGACGGCGCGTGAAGTCATCGTGGCGCATGCGGCGCGGACGATGGTGGGGATAGAAGCTCATTTTCGAGTCGAATTCCGTGGTCAACAGGAGGTGGGGAAAACGCGCTTCTGAATGCGTCCCAAAGGGCGCCGAGCCTTGCTGGATATGCCTTCGGCCGCATCTGAAACCGTTTTGAGACAATGGTATATCATACCGATCGAGTCAGGCGTTTGCCGTCCGGCTCCCCGCTTCTCCTCCCTGAGCGGGTGCCTGTCGCTATTGGACAAGGCTGTTAACCCGCCGTACCGCGGCGGGTTTTTTTATGACTGCGCAGCCTCGTCCGACGCGTCTTCCTTCGGCGCGATCCAGCTTTCGATCAGCTCGTGCGCCTCATCCAGACCGACACGCTTCATCGCCGAGAAGAGCTGCACGGTCAGTTCGCCGCGATAGCCCGCGTCCGTGTATTCCTTGAGCGACTTCTGCGTCGCGCGCAGGGAATTTGTCATTTCCTGTCGCGTCAATTTGTCGCATTTTGTGAGAAGCGCGTGGATGGGTTTTCCCGTCGGCGCGAACCAGTCGATCATGATGCGATCCAGATCCGTGAGCGGACGGCGCGAATCCATCATCAGGATCATGCCGCGCAATTGCGCGCGGCTTTGCAGATACGTGGACAGCAGACGCTGCCAGTGTTCCTTCGCCGCGCCCGGCACTTCGGCGTACCCGTAGCCGGGAAGATCGACGAGATAGCCCGCCGGCTCGTCCTGCGGGCCGACCGAGAAGTAATTGATGTGCTGCGTGCGGCCCGGCGTCTTACTGGCGAACGCGAGGCGCTTCTGATTGCAGAGCACGTTGATCGCCGTCGATTTCCCCGCGTTCGAGCGTCCGCCAAAAGCGATTTCCGGCTGCGGCGTAGGCGGCAGATCGCGCAGATGATTGACGGTGGTGAAGAAGCGGGATTGGTGGAGCAGAAATGACATTGGGCGGCCCGATCAGAGTAGCTGCGAAAACTGAAGCCTTGAGAACCCGGCAAATACTGGGCATGCCCCGACTGGCGTCTTTGCGTGTAGCGGGTTATTGTACAATACGACGGATTTTTCAAGACCCGTAAGGGCATGAAGGACCCAGCCGCAGGCCAGGCCCATAAAGGAGCGAGACGGTATTCAGGGTGATTTTTGAGCCCTTTCGTTCGGGTATCTTGCGGCGAAAATCCAGCGCCGTCGTTTTCTGCAGAACCTCACATTCTCACAAGACGAAAAACAGGGTACGCGAATGAACCGACTGTACAGGTCTCTGGTAACTCTTCGGGCAGCGGCGGCTTTCGGTGCAGGTTTCAGCGGTTTAGCAATAGCGGTATCGGTGAATGCGGCAGAGCCCGCGCAGCCGGCCAAGCCGGATGTGACGCGGGGCCAGGCCATCGCCACGCAGGTGTGCGCCGCGTGTCACGCAGCGGACGGCAACAGCGCCGGCGCCGCGTTTCCCAAGCTGGCGGGCCAGCACGCGGAATACATCGTCAAGCAGTTGAAGGATTACAAGACGCAACCGGGCGCAAAAGCACCCGCGCGTAACAATCCGATCATGGCGGGCATCGCAGGTGCGCTGAGCGATCAGGACATGGTGAACGTCGCGGCTTACTTCGCGTCGCAGAAGACCAAGCAAGGTTATGCGCGCGACAAGAACGACGTCGCGCTGGGTCAGAAGATTTATCGCGGTGGCATTGCGGACAAGGGCGTGCCGGCGTGCGCCGCGTGCCACGGTGCAACGGGCATGGGCATTCCGGTGCAGTATCCGCGGCTGTCGTGGCAGTGGGGCGATTACACCGTCGCCCAGGTGAACGCCTTCGCATCGGGGCAACGTAACAACAGTGAGCCGATGCACGCCATCTCCTCGCGTTTGAACGAAGCGGAGATGAAGGCGGTGGCAGACTATATCGCCGGATTGCACTAAAGCATCAAGCAGCGTCCAGCGGTTCTCGGCAGCAGACAAGAGAATCGCCCATACTACGAAGCTGGTCCCAGATAGTTCGGGAGGCCGGCAAGAAAACAAGAAAAGGGTGGGACGTCGGTCGATCAGACCGCTTGCGTCTCCACCCTTTTTTGCTGTCAGTCGTCAGTCGGAGTTTGAATGAGCGTCACCACATCGGGAATGCAGTCGAAGTCAGGCCGTCGCGCCATGCGGCATTTCGTCGAACTCGTCAGTTCGATGCGCTTCGCCATCGCGCTGCTGGTCGTGCTGGCAATTGCCAGCATCATCGGTACGGTGCTTACGCAGGACGATCCGTATCCCAACTACGTCAATCAGTTTGGCCCGTTCTGGGCGGATATTTTCCGTGGTCTGAGCATCTACACCGTGTATAGCGCATGGTGGTTCATGCTGATCCTGATCTTCCTCGTAATTTCGGTATCGTTGTGCGTGATTCGCAATGGCCCGAAGATGATCGCGGACATGAAGAGCTGGAAGGATCGCGTGCACGAAGGCAGCCTGCGCGCGTTCCATCACAAGGGCGAATTCGTGGTCGCGGCGGATCGCGCGCAGACTACGGCGACGCTCGAACGTCTGACCGCGAAGATGGGGTATCGCACGGTCACGCGGCAGATGGATTCCGGCGCGACGCTGATCGCGGGCAAGCGCGGCGCGTTGACGAAGATCGGCTATATCTCGGCGCATTTGGCGATCGTCGTGATTTGTCTGGGCGGTTTGCTCGACAGCAATCTGCCGATCAAGCTGCAAATGTGGCTCTTCAACAAGACGCCGATCAACAGTAACGCGGTCATCAACGACATTTCGGCGGATCACCGTCTATCGACGTCGAATCCGACTTTCCGTGGCTATGCATGGGTGCCGGAAGGCCAGTACGTCGGCACCGCGATTCTGAATCAACCGGCCGGTTCGATCATTCAGGACTTGCCGTTCTCCATTCAGCTCAACAAGTTCATCGTCGATTACTACTCGACTGGTATGCCCAAGCTGTTCGCCAGCGATATCGTCGTGATCGATCACAAGACGGGCAAGCGCATTCCGGCGCGCGTCGAAGTGAACAAGCCGTTCACGTATGACGGCGTGTCCATCTTCCAGTCGAGTTTTCAGGACGGCGGCTCGAAGCTCGATATGACCGCGTGGCCCATGACCGGCAGCAGCACGAAAACCGTGCCGTTCAGCGGCACGATCGGCGGATCGGCGCCGCTTACCGCGCAGATTCCCGGCTCGAAGGGCGAAACCATCGAATTCGCCGATTTCCGTGCGATCAACGTCGAAAATATGACGGACGGCAACGGTGCGCCGGACGCGCGCGGCGTCGGCAAGAAGGAAACCCTGCGCGATGCGTTCGACGAACGCTTAGGCTCCGGCGCGAAAACCTCGAAGCCGACCGATCTGCGCAATATCGGCCCGTCGATCCAATACAAAGTGCGCGGCTCGGACGGCCAGGCGCGCGAATACAGCAACTACATGCTGCCCGTCGATGTCAGCGGTCAGCGCATGTTCCTCGCCGGTATGCGCCTCAGCCCGAACGATCCGTTCCGCTATCTGCGCATTCCCGCCGACGATCAAAGTACCGTCAAACAATGGATGGACCTGCGCGCCGCGCTCGAAACGCCCGCGATGCGCGCTGAAGCGGCTCATCGTTTCGCGCTGCGCTCCGTGCCGCAGGAAAGCGGCGAACTGCAGAAGCATCTGGAAGAGAGCGCGAATCGCGTGCTGAATCTGTTCGCAGGCGCGGACGAAGACGGCAAGCCGGACGCCAATCCGCAGATCAATGGCGGATTCCAGGCGGTCGCGGGTTTCATCGACAAATCGGTGCCGAAGGGCGAGCAGGAAAAAGCCGCCGGTCTGCTGATGCGCATGCTCGAAGGCGCGATGTGGGACGTCTGGCAGATTTCGCGCGAGCAGAACGGCCAGCCGCCCGCGAAGGTCGATGAAAAGAATACGGCGTTCGTACAAGCGTCCATCAATGCGCTTTCTGACAGCTTTCTGTACGGTTCTCCGGTCTTCCTGCAACTGGACAACTTCAAGCAGGTGCAAGCTTCGGTATTCCAGTTGACACGCGCACCGGGTAAAAATCTGGTGTATCTTGGCAGCCTTCTGCTCGTCGCCGGCATCTTTTCGATGTTTTACGTGCGTGAACGCCGGCTCTGGTTCTGGCTCAAAGAGTCGCAGCAGGGCGGCGCGACCGTCCTGATGGCGATGTCCACGGCACGCAGAACGCTGGACTACGAGAAGGAATTCGTGCGCACGCGTGCGCAGATCGCGGCGGCGCTCGGAGCATCGCCGGTCGAGTCGGCCGAGACATCGTCCACGCCCGGTGCATCCGGCGCGCATACGCAATCCGAGGCGTCGAGCCCGGAAGTTTCATCACGGTAAGATCATGGACCTCACACAGACATCCTCCCAGCCGTCCGCCAAGCCGCAACGCCCGGCGACCGGCAGCGTTCCCGAATTCGCCGCGTTCGATGATCGTCCGTTCTGGCGCAAGCTGAGCGCGATCGACTGGCTGTTCGCCCTCGCGATGGTCGCAGGCGCGGGTTTCGCGCTGAATCGCTATCACGCGTACATGGACGTGTACGACATGGCCGTGCTGATCGGCGCGGTGCCGACTTTCGTCGTGCTCGGCTGGCGATGGAAACCGGCGCGGCTGCTGATTGCATCGATGGCGGTGTTGTCGCTGTTCTCCATCCAGCTTTATCAGCACGATCTCGCGCGCGCCGAGACGAACTTCTTCCTCAAGTACTTCCTGTCCAGCCAGTCCGCAATCTTGTGGATGAGCGCGTTGTTTATCCTCGCGACGCTGTTCTACTGGATCGGCCTGTTGTCGCGCTCGGCCACGGGCGGCGCAATCGGTTCGCGCATGACGTGGGTCGCGGTGCTGATGGGCTTCACCGGCCTGATGGTGCGCTGGTACGAGTCGTACATGATCGGCTCGGACGTCGGCCATATTCCGATCTCGAACCTGTACGAAGTGTTCGTGCTGTTCTGCCTGATCACGTCGCTGTTCTATCTCTACTACGAGCAGCATTACGCGACGCGGCAAATGGGCGCGTTCGTGCTGCTGGTGATCAGCGCGGCCGTCGGCTTCCTGATGTGGTATTCGATCGCGCGTGACGCGCAGCAGATTCAGCCGCTGGTTCCGGCGCTGCAAAGCTGGTGGATGAAGATTCACGTTCCGGCCAACTTCATCGGTTACGGCAGCTTTGCGTTATCGGCGATGGTGTCCGTCGCGTATCTCGCCAAGCAGCGAGGCTTCCTCGCCGACCGTCTGCCGTCGCTCGAAGTGCTCGACGACGTGATGTACAAATCCATCGCGGTCGGTTTCGCGTTCTTCACCATCGCGACGATTCTCGGCGCGCTGTGGGCGGCCGAAGCGTGGGGCGGTTACTGGAGCTGGGACCCGAAGGAAACGTGGGCGCTGATCGTCTGGCTGAACTACGCGGCGTGGCTCCACATGCGTCTGATGAAGGGACTGCGTGGCGCGGCGGCGGCGTGGTGGGCGTTGACCGGTCTGATCGTGACGACGTTCGCTTTCCTCGGCGTGAACATGTTCCTGTCGGGGCTGCATAGTTACGGCAAACTTTGAGCGCACGTTGCAACGCGTTCGAGAAGAAAACCGCCACGCGCTGCGCTGGCGGTTTTTTTTTCGCCTCGCGATGGAATACTGGCATCCGAACTGCTGTTTCAACGTATTGAATAGAGAAAGGCTTCGGGGAAATCGACATGTGGATCAAACGGAATCGATACGGCGACGACATCGCGAGTCATGAAATCACGCCACGCGATGTGTTCGAGAATCGGCGGCGCGCGCTGCGTTCGATCGGCGCGCTGGCCGCAAGCGGATTCGCCAGCGCAAGCGGCCTCGCGCACGCGACGCTCACATCGCCCGATGCGAAAGGGCAAAAGCTCGCTGCGACCACGAACGCAAAATTCGTCGCGCTCGACAAACCGACGCCGCTCAAAGACATCACCAGCTACAACAACTTCTACGAGTTCGGCACCGACAAGGGCGATCCCGTCGAGCACGCGAAGACGCTGCGTCCGCGTCCGTGGAAAGTGTCGGTGGAGGGCGCGATCAAGAATCCGAAGGTCTACGATCTCGACGAGTTGCTCAAGCTCTCGCCGCTCGAAGAACGCATCTATCGGCTGCGCTGCGTGGAAGGCTGGTCGATGGTGATTCCGTGGATCGGCGTTTCGCTGTCGGAACTGATCAAGCGCGCGGAACCCACGGGCAGCGCGAAATACGTGCAATTCATCTCGCTCGCCGATCCATCGCAAATGCCCGGCTTGTCCACGCCGATTCTCGATTGGCCGTATTCCGAAGGCCTGCGCATGGACGAAGCGATGAACCCGCTCACGCTGCTGACCGTCGGCTTGTACGGCGAAGTGCTGCCGAATCAGAACGGTGCGCCGGTGCGCGTGGTCGTGCCGTGGAAATACGGCTTCAAGAGCGCGAAGTCGCTGGTGAAAATCCGCTTCGTCGAGAAGCAGCCGCCGACGAGTTGGAACACGTACGCGCCGAGCGAATACGGCTTCTATTCGAACGTGAACCCGAATGTCGATCATCCGCGCTGGAGTCAGGCGACGGAGCGGCGTATCGGCGAGGACGGGTTTTTTACGCCGAAGCGCAAGACGCTGATGTTCAACGGTTATGGCGATCAGGTCGCGTCGATGTACGCGGGCATGGACCTGAAGAAGAATTTCTGAGCGATGTCGTCTGCATCTGAAATCAAAAGCGCGCGGGTCGTACCGGTGAAAGTGATCGTGTTTATCGCGATGCTTTTTCCGCTCGCGCGTATCGTGCTGTTTGGCGTGACGGATCGGCTGGGCGCGAATCCGATCGAGTTCATCACGCGATCGACGGGTTTGTGGACGCTGGTTTATCTGTGCATCACGCTCGCCATTACGCCGGTGCGCCGCATGACCGGCATCAACGCACTCGCACGCTTTCGACGCATGATCGGCTTGTACGCGTTCTTTTTCGCCGTGCTGCACTTCACCACGTATATCTGGTTCGACAAATGGTTCGATGTCGCCGCGATGATCAAGGACATCGGCAAGCGGCCATTTATCACGGTCGGTTTCGCTGCGTTCGTGTTGCTGATTCCGCTCGCGATCACTTCACCGAAAGCGATGGTCCGCAAACTCGGCCGCAAATGGGCGACGCTGCATCGTTTGATCTATCTGATTGCCGTGCTCGCGATCCTGCATTTCTGGTGGATGAAAGCAGGCAAGCACGATTTCGCGTTGCCGAAGATTTACGGCGCAATCGTGATCGCGCTGCTCGGCTGGCGCGTGATTGCGTGGCTGCTGCGAAAGCGACGCGCGTAAAAAAAGCGATGCTTTTTAGGGCATCGCTTTTTCGGTGCGTCAGGCGCAGTTCAGTCCGGCAAGACCGACTCACCCGCAAACAACTGCGCCACTTCTTCCCGCTGACGTACAACACGCGCGCGTTCGCCATCGACCATGATTTCGGCGGCGCGCGGACGCGTGTTGTAGTTCGAGCTCATCACGAAGCCGTACGCGCCCGCGGAGCAAATCGCCAGCAGATCGCCTTGCTCGATGGCAAGCGCGCGATCACGTCCGAGCCAGTCGCCGCTTTCGCACACCGGGCCGACGACGTCGTATTGATGCGCTTCGACATCGTTACGCTTCTCGACCGCCACAATGCGATGAAACGCCTCGTACATGGCGGGGCGCGCGAGGTCGTTCATCGCGGCATCGACGATAGCGAAGTTCTTCTCTTCGCCCGGCTTCAGATACTCGACACGCGTGAGAAGCACGCCCGCATTGCCGACCAGCGAACGCCCCGGCTCGAAATACACTTCGCGATGACCGTGGCCGCGCTTTTCGATGTGATCGAGCAGCGTCTTCACGAACTTGCCGATTTCCGGCGGCGTTTCGTCGTCGTAGGTGATGCCCAGACCGCCGCCGACATCGACGTGATGAATATGCATGCCGTCCGCTTCGATCTGCTCGACGAGTTCGAGCAGCTTATCGACGGCATCGAGATACGGGCTGATTTCGGTGATCTGCGAACCGATATGGCAATCGATGCCGATCACATCGAGATTCGCCATACCGTGCGCGGCACGGTACGTGGCGCGCGCATCGCTGAAAGCGACGCCGAACTTGTTCGACTTGAGGCCGGTGGAAATATACGGATGCGTTTTCGCATCGACATCGGGATTCACGCGCAGCGAAACCGGCGCCTTTTTGCCGAGCGATTGCGCGACTTCATTCAGCGCGTGCAACTCGGGAATCGATTCGACGTTGAAGCACTTCACGCCGAGTTCGAGCGCTTCGCGCATTTCCGCCGCCGTTTTGCCAACGCCAGAAAACACCGTGTTCTCCGGCTTTCCGCCCGCCGCGATCACGCGCGCCAGTTCGCCCGACGACACGATATCGAAGCCCGCGCCCAGACGCGCGAACACGTTGAGCACAGCGAGATTGCTGTTCGCTTTGACGGCGGCGTGGACGGTTGCCTTGCGGCCCGCGCACGCATCCGCGTACGCGCGATACGCTTGCGTCAGCGCATCGCGCGAATAGACATACAGCGGCGTGCCGAATTGATCAGCAAGCGACGCGGCGGAAACGCCTTCGGCGTACAGCACGCCATCGACATAGTGGAATGCGGAATCACTCATGCTTGCAACCAGAAAAGGGCGAGAGAATTACTCGACGGAAGAAGCCGCTTTGGGCGCGTCCGGCGCGGATTTCAAATCCGATTCCGGCGACAGCGAGAGCGGCTGGCCGGAGGTGTCGGGAACGTCGCCGGATGCGCTTTCGTCCGAAGGAGCGACGGTTGCGGGCGGCGTATTCTGGAGGTCGCTGGGACGCTGCGGCATGGGCGGCACAGTCGGCAGATAGAGCGGGCCACGTTGACCACAACCGCCGAGCGAGACTAGCGTCGCAGCGGAAAGGCACAAAGCCGCTACAATTCCGCTCAACTTGAAAACGACTCGCATGACCGTCCCTGAACGTTGAATCGATGGAGTTTAGCATGACAGACCAGGAATACCTGAGCTTGGCGGAGGCCGCTCTGAGCGCGATCGAGCGCGATGTGGACAACGCCGAAGCCGATATCGAATTCGAGCGCAGCGGCAATGTTTTGACGCTGGAATTCGAGAATCGCACGAAGGTGATCGTCAATTTGCAGCCGCCGAAACATGAAATCTGGTTGGCCGCGAAAGCAGGCGGTTTCCACTACAAATATGTCGATGGCGCCTGGCGCGACACACGCGACAACAGCGAGTTCTTCGCTACGTTGTCGAAGTATTCGAGCGAGCAAGCCGGCGAATCGATCAGGTTCAAGGCGTAAAAAAAGAGCGACCAAATGAAAATGGTCGCTCTTTTTTATTCATGAAGCAGAAGCCGTTACTGGCCTTTGAACAGATTCATGATGTCCTGCTTCTCCTGTTCGCCGACTTCCGGCGCAGGCGCGGCGACGCCCGACACGCCTTCCTGTGGCGGCGCCTGACTCACGCCGATCGTCGCGACGAAACCGTGACCCGGCGTCATATCGTCGAAGTAGAGTTCGCCGCCGAGCGTCTTCACATCGGGCGGTTGCATCGGCTTGTATTCGGGCACGCCTTGCAGCGCGCGGCGCATGTAGTCCATCCACACCGGCAACGCCAAACCGCCGCCGGTTTCCTTATCGCCGAGACTGCGCGGATTGTCATAACCGATCCACGCAACCGCGACCAGATTGCGCTGATAGCCCGCGAACCAGGCATCGCGTGAATCGTTGGTGGTGCCGGTCTTGCCGGCGAGGTCGGTGCGCTTCAGTTCGTTGGTCTTCGCGCCCGTGCCGCGCTGCGCCACGCTTTGCAGCAGGCTGTTCATCACGTACGCGTTGCGCGGCGTGATGGCGAGCGGCGCGGACTGCTGCGCGATCAGCGGTTGCGGATGGGAAACCACCGCGCCGTACGGATCGGTGATATCGGCAATGAGGTACGGATTCACGCGATAGCCGCCGTTGGCGAACACCGAGTAACCCGCCGCCATTTGCAGCGGCGTGACCAGACCCGCGCCGAGCGCCATCGGCAGATAGGCGGGTTGCTTGTCCGCGTCGAAGCCGAAGCGCGTCACATATTGCTGCCCGTACTTCGTGCCGATGTGGCTCAGGATGCGGATCGACACCATGTTCTTCGAGCGCTGAAGCGCGGAGCGCATGGTCATCGGGCCATCGAAGCCGCCGCCGTAGTTCTTCGGTTCCCACGCCTGACCGCCGGTTTCGGCAGCCGAGAAGAACAGCGGGCCGTCGTTGATGATGGTCGCCGGCGACAAACCCTTCTCGAGTGACGCCGAGTAAATAAACGGCTTGAAGCTCGATCCCGGCTGACGCCACGCCTGCGTCACGTGGTTGAACTTGTTCTTGTTGAAGTCGAAGCCGCCGACCAGCGCGCGGATTGCGCCATCCTGCGGCACCATCGAAACGAGCGCGCCTTCGACTTGCGGCAATTGCGTGATGACCCAGTCGCCGTCGTCGTTCTTCATCAGGCGCACGATCGCGCCGGGGCGAATCCGCGAATTCGGCTGCGCCTTGGGCCCGAGCGCGAACTGCACGAAACGCAGATCGTTGCCGCTGATCGTCGCCACGTTTCCGTCGATGAAACTCGCCTTCACTTCCTTAGGACTCGCCGATGTCACCACCGCCGCGACGATATCGCCGTTATCGGGATGTTCGGCCAGCGCGTCGTCGATCGCCTGTTCGCGATCGTCGGCATCTTTCGGCAGATCGATATAACCTTCCGGCCCGCGATACCCATGCCGATGTTCATAGTCCATCAGACCTTTTCGCACGGCGCGGTAGGCGACGTCCTGATCGGCGGAATCGATCGTGGTCACGACATTGAGACCGCGCGTGTACGCTTCCTCGCGGTATTGCGCGTACATCATCTGACGCACCATTTCCGCGACGTATTCGGCGTGCACGCTGAACTCACGGCCTTGTCCCTTCACGACAATTTTTTGCGCGATAGCCGTCTCGTATTCATCGTCGGTGATGAAGTTCAGTTCCCGCATGCGCTGAAGGATGTACTCCTGCCGCACCTTCGCGCGCTTCGGATTCACGACCGGGTTATAGGCCGACGGCGCTTTCGGCAAACCGGCGAGCATGGCCGCTTCCGCGAGCGTGATGTCTTTCAGATCCTTGCCAAAGTACACGCGCGCCGCGCTCGCGAAACCATACGCACGCTGTCCGAGATAGATCTGATTCATATAGACCTCGAGAATCTGATCTTTCGTCAGTGCGCGCTCGATCTTGTATGCGAGCAGCATCTCGTAAATCTTGCGCGTGTACGTCTTCTCGCTCGACAGGAAGAAGTTGCGCGCGACCTGCATGGTGATCGTGCTCGCGCCCTGCGATGCGTGCCCGTTCGACAGCGCCACGGTGCCGGCACGCAGAATGCCGGTCAGATCGACGCCGCCGTGGTCATAGAAACGCGCATCTTCGATGGCGAGCACGGCCTTCTTCAGATGATCGGGCACGTCCTTGATACGCACGACGCTGCGGCGCTCCTCGCCGAACTCACCGATCATCACGTGATCGGCGGTATAGATGCGCAGCGGAACCTTCGGCTTGTAATCGGTCAGGGCGTCGAGCGAGGGCAGATTCGGCATGGCGACGACGAGCGCGTAACCGAGCACGAGGCCCGCGCAGACGATCACCGCAAAAATGCTGACGAAGAAGCCGAACAAAAGCCGTTGCCACCAGGGGCGTCTGGGTTTTTGCCCCTTGGGCGGTTGAGACGGTGGATTGGTCGGGGAAGAGGATTGCATAGAGACACCAAAAAACGGTCACGCGATTATAGCCGCCCAGGTTTTGGACATTTCTTAACGCTTTCATTCGACGCACCGCGCGACGGCTCACGCCGCGCACGTCGCTCAGGGTCGATTTTGTGTGTCCTTAATGCGTTTTTCCCGCGTCTCGCCGTCTCCTCAAGATACGCGCGATCGAACGCCTGAGCACCTTAAAAAACCGCATCTTCGCACTGCCGGACTAGGCCATTCGGACGAATGTTCGCCAACGCGAACAATCACCACAATTGTCTGACTGCTTGCGCCGGAACGGTTCGGCGCGCGGAAGACAGATGAGGTGTTCGATGGAGAAAGAAAACGCGATGCGCGGTTCACTGCTGACGGTGTCGCGCCGATTCGCGGCGGGGATCGATGTGAGCGAAGACGCGGTGCGGCTGGCGATCATCAGCCGTCGTCTGAAGGCGAATTCGTCGATATGCGTGGAGCGTCTGGAAACGGTGCCGCTCGACGAAGGCGTGGTCGTCAGAGGCGATTTCCTCGATCGTCCCGCGATTGTTGCGGCGTTGCGCACGGCGTTCGAACGGCTGCCCGTCAACGGCACGCGACGCGCGCTGCGTTGCGCGATGGGACTGCCGTCTTCGGCGACGCATACGCTGAGCGTGCCGCTGACGCAACTGATCGAGCCACGCAAAATGCGCATGTCCGGCTCCAGTGGCGATCCGTCCGGCGTGCTCGAACCGGCGGTGCTGGCGGAAGCCGAACGCGCGCTCGGGATGGAGCGCGCGTCGCTCGCGGTCGATTGGTCAGTGCAAAGGCGCAGTAACGGACTGTCTACGGTGTCGATCGCGGCGACACAGCGGCGCTTCGTGGAAGCGCGGGTGGAAGTGGCGGCGCAGGCGGGCATCGCGCTATCCGCGATCGATGGCGAACCGGGCAGCGCGCTGCGCGCCATGCGTCACGCCGGATCGACCGAATTCGATGCGGATTCGCGCTATCTCGTCTGCTGGGCGGAAAGCACGGGCATGCACGGCTGGGTGGTGAACGCGGGCGAGATCGAAAACGAAGGGCGTTATCCGACGCCGGAATTCAGAACTATCGGCGAAGCGCTGCGCGATCTGGCGGGCGACGCCGCACCGCCGCACTGCATCTACGTGGGCGGCAATCTGGAACTGATGGAGCGCGGCGGATTTTCGACGCTCGCCATTTCCGCGCTCTTCGACTGCCCGACGCTGCCGTTCGAAGCCGCGCCTTTCTGCAACGGCGCCGCAAATATCGACGATGTCTTGAAGCATTCGCCGCGCTTTGCGGTCGCGTTCGGTCTGGCGTTGCGCGAGGTGTTGCAATGATCGGCGCGGTGAATCACGACGGGTTCAATTTGCTGCCGTATCGGTCGCGGAAAAGGCGCGAGTTGCGTCGCCGCCGATTGATCGTGCTGGCGGCGGCCGGTCTCGCGGGATGCGCCGGCGTGGGTGCCGTCGGCGGATGGGACGCGTTCGAGCGCTCGCGGCTGGATGCGCGCCGCGCGGCACTGGACGCGTCCTTGCGAACATCGGGCGCGCAGGCGGAGGAGCACGCGCGGCTGACGCGTGCCGAAGCCGAGCGGCGGCGCGTGCGGCAGACGGCGCAACCGCTTGCCGCGCCGCGTGACCGGTTTCTTGCGCTGCTCGAAACGCTCGCGCAGACGCCTGCGCAGCGTGGCGTGTCGTTACAACGTGTATCGCAGCGGACGGACGAAGTCGAACTGGCGGCGTTCGCGCCCGATTCGCAATCGGCGGCGCGCTGGATCAAAGGTCTGGAGCGTGTGCGCGATGTGAAGTCGGTGGAGATCGTGGAGATGAAACGCCATGTCGATCGATACGAATTCTCCGCGCTTGTTCGATACACATCGCAGCGTCAGAAAGGAGACGCTAAATGACCGCGATGACAATGCACCTTTCCGCGCGATCCATTCTCTCGCCGCTGGACGAATGGTCCGCGCGACGGACTTTGTGGAGCGCGTTGTTGCTGGCGCTCGCGGTGTTTTTCGTCGGCATGCAGACGTGGCGCGCGTCCGGTTTGACTGATCTCGAAGCGAGCCGCAGCGCGCTCGATGGCGCGCGGACGAAGATCGAACAAACGCGGCGTCTGCTCGTTGAACTGCCTGAACTACGCGCACGCGCCAAGGCGAACGATCTCAAGCCGGAACACTGGACCGCCGCCGATGCCCTGCGCGCCATTACCGAACTCGCCACGCAAAGCGGCCTGCGCGTCACCGAAATCGAGCCGATTCAACCGAACGCCACCGATCGGGCGCTTAAGTTTCGCGCGGACGGCGCGTTTCCCGACATCGTGCGGTTTCTGCAGGCGTTGAGCGGGCTGCCGCGTCTGATCGTGCCGGAGCGCACGCTGATTCGGCGGCAGGCGGGCGTGCTCGGCATCGAGGCCGCGCTGCGCGTGTACGAAGCGCTGCCCGCCGTGCCGATGCCCGGACCGGCGCGCACCGACGCGTTCATCATCGATCCGTTCGGCAAGGACACGGCAGGCGGATTCGCGCGCGGCGGCGATCTGCTGCTGGTCGGCACGTTCGTGGGAAGGCATCGCGCGATGGCGCTGGTGCAGAGCGGCGAGGGGATCGACGGATTCGTGGCGGGGCAAAAGATTGGCGATGAGCGCATCGGCCACGTTGCGCCGCGCGCGATTCAGCTTGCCGGTGACGATGGTCTGTCGCGCACGCTGACCATCGCGGGCGAGCGCGGCGACGGATCGTTCGAGCGCGTGGCGGCGCAGGAGATTCCTTACACCGCTGCGGAACCGAAGTCGAAGCAGAAGCCGCGCGAAAAGAAGACCGCATCGTCGCCGAAGCGCAAACCCGCTGTCACGCGCGATAAACCTGCATCGAGCGTTGAAGGCATTGCGCATCACTTGATCTTCGATAAAGCGAGGCACAAGTGAACATTGCCAAGCTGGTTTTATCCACGCTGCTGTTTGTATCGATGCGCGGCGCGCTGGCGGACGAAGGCAGCGAGGTCGTCCTGCCACCGCTGCCCATTTCCTTCGATTCCCAGACCGCCGACCAAACGGCCATCGACACGAGCAGTCCGCCAAAAGCCGAAGCGCCCGTGCCCGTTGCGCCAGCGCCGGAGCCGGCCACCGCCGAAGCCCTCGAAGGCCCGCCCGTGCCGCTCGCGCCACCCGCGCGCCTGAGCGTCGCCACGGCGAATGGAATCGACGACAGCAAGCCGATCACGCTCGACCTGAAAAACGCCGACCTGAGCGTCGCGCTGCAATCTTTCGCGCGCTTTGCGGGCATCAACATCATCGCGAGTGAAAAGGTGCGCGGACAGATATCGCTGAATCTGGTCGATGTCCCGTGGCGTCGCGCGTTCGATACGCTTCTCGAAGTCAACGGCCTGGCGATGGAGCAGCACGGCAACGTCATCTGGGTCGCGCCGCTCGCCGAACTCGCCGCGCGCGAAAAGCTGCGCTTCGAAGCTCACGCGCGTGCCGCCGATCTCGAACCGCTGGCCAGCCGTACGTTCGTGCTGCGCTATCCGCGCGCCGAGGACGTGCGCAAGATGCTGAGCGGCGCGGGCAATCAGCGCGTGCTGTCCAAACGCGGCTCCGCCATGGCCGATCCGCGTACCAATCTGCTCTTTATCACCGATCTCGACGCGCGCGTGCAACAGATCGCGGCTCTGATCGCGCTGCTCGACAAACCGACGCCGCAGGTGATGATCGAGGCGAAGATCGTGGAAGGAGAAGCGGGCTTGTCGCGCAATCTCGGCGTCAAACTGGGCGTTGCGCCGCAAAGCGATCCGGCGACCGGCTTGGCGGGCGGCAAGGACGGCGTGGTATACGATCTGTCTGCTGGACCGATCAACGGTTTCGACGCGGCGACCGCCGGATTGACGCTGTTTGTCGCGCAGGCCACGCGGCTGCTCAATATCCAACTGAGCGCGCTGGAGGCCGAAGGGCGCGGCACGATTGTCTCGCGGCCGCGCGTGGTGACGGCGGATCGCGTGAAATCGGTTGTCGAGCAGGGCATGGAGGTGCCGTATCAGGCGAAAGTCGGCAACGGCATGTCGGGCGTGCAGTTTCGCCGCGCAACGCTCAAACTGGAGGTCGAGCCGCAAATCACGCCGCACGGGCACGTCATTCTGGATCTCGACATCACGAAAGACAGTCTGGGCGAGCAAACCGCCAACGGCCCGGCAATCCACACCAAACATGTGCAAACGCGCGTGGAAGTGGAAAACGGCGGCACGGTGGCGATCGGCGGAATCTACGCCGAAGACGAGCGTGACGACGTGACCGGCGTTCCCGGTTTGTCGAAACTGCCGCTGATCGGCTGGCTGTTCCGTCACGATGCGCGGCGCAGCTCGAAAACCGAGCTGATCGTTTTGATCACGCCGCATGTGATTGCATCAGGCGAATCGGGCTGAAAGCCACGCGCGGCGCGACTCGACAAAGCACGCGGTTTGCCCTTAAGCTGCCGCACGAACAAATTTCGATCGAACTGGAAGGAAACCGAGTTGCAGGAAGGGCACGCGAACGCGAACATTTTTTTCGTCGGACTCATGGGGGCGGGTAAAACCACCGTGGGCCGTGCGGTTGCGCGCCGTTTGCAGCGCTCGTTCATCGATTCGGATCACGAGATCGAAGCGCGCACCGGCGCGCGGATTCCGGTGATCTTCGAAATGGAAGGCGAGGTCGGATTCCGGCAGCGTGAAGCCAGTGTGATCGACGAACTGTCGCAGCGCAGCGGTATCGTGCTGGCGACGGGCGGCGGCGCGGTGTTGCGCGAAGAGAATCGCGAACATCTGAAGAATCGCGGCATCGTTATTTATTTGCGGGCGAATCCGCACGATCTCTGGCAGCGCACGCGGCGCGACAAAAATCGGCCGCTGCTGCAGACCGAAGATCCGCGCGGCAAGCTCGAAGAACTGTTCAAGACGCGCGATCCGCTTTATCACGAGACCGCGCATTTCGTCGTGGAAACGGGGCGGCCGACCGTCAACGCGCTCGTCAATATGGTCCTGATGCAACTGGAGGTGGCCGGCGTCATCAAACCGGCCGAATCGTAAAATGTCCACCATGACTACCCCGTTGATTACTGTCAGCGTCGAATTGGGCGAACGCGCCTATCCCATTCATATCGGTGCGGGACTGATCGGTCAGACCGAACTGTTTGCGCCGCATATCAAGGGTTCGTCGGTGGCAATCGTCACCAATTCGACTGTCGATCCGATTTACGGCGATACGCTGCGCGCGGCGCTCGCACCGCTCGGCAAGAAGGTATCGACTGTCGTGCTGCCGGATGGCGAAGCGCACAAGAACTGGGAAACGCTCAATCAGATTTTCGATTCGCTGCTCACCGGGCGCGCGGATCGCAAGACCACGTTGATTGCGCTGGGCGGCGGTGTCGTCGGTGATATGACGGGGTTTGCGGCGGCCTGCTACATGCGCGGCGTGCCGTTCATTCAGGTGCCGACGACGCTGTTGTCGCAAGTGGATTCATCGGTGGGCGGGAAGACGGGCATCAATCATCCGCTCGGCAAGAACATGATCGGCGCGTTCTATCAGCCGCAGGCGGTGATCGCGGATATCGGCGCGTTGCACACGCTGCCGGAGCGCGAACTGGCGGCGGGACTCGCGGAAGTCATCAAGACCGCAGCAATCGCGGACGCCGAATTCTTCGACTGGATCGAAGCGAATATCGACGCCCTTAACGCCCGCGACGACGAAGCCCTCGCGCACGCGGTCAAGCGTTCGTGCGAGATCAAGGCGTCGGTGGTGGCATCGGATGAACGCGAAGGCGGGCAGCGCGCGATCCTCAATTTCGGCCACACGTTCGGCCATGCGATCGAAGCCGGACTCGGCTACGGCGAATGGCTGCACGGCGAAGCGGTCGGTTGCGGCATGGTGATGGCGGCGGACTTGTCCGTGCGTGTTGCTGCGCTGAGCGAAGCCGCACGTCAACGGCTTGTGCGCGTGATTGAGAAGGCAAAGCTTCCCGTCGTTGCGCCGGACCTCGGGAGCGAACGCTATATCGATTTGATGCAGGTCGATAAGAAGGCCGAGGGCGGCACGATCAAATTCATTCTGCTGAACGAATTTGGTGACGTGCAAATTACCAGCGCGCCCGATCAGGCCGTGCGCGCGACGCTCGCAGCCAGCGTCTGATCACCGAGCGGCGGCCTGGACCTAAACGATGCGGAGCAGCCGGTGATCAAAAACGAAGTCGAATTTCCGCTGAGCGCGCCTTCGTCGCTTGCGTTGGAGGCGCATCTCGCGCCGTACGCAGCGCATTCGGCGACATCGCGCGGGCGGCGCTTTCACGAGTCGCCGCCGACCGCGCGCACCGAGTTTCAACGCGACCGCGATCGTATCGTGCATTCGACCGCGTTTCGGCGGCTCGAATACAAGACGCAGGTTTTCGTCAATCACGAAGGCGATCTGTTCCGTACGCGGCTCACGCATAGTCTCGAAGTCGCGCAGATCGCGCGTTCGGTGGCGCGCAATCTGCGGCTGAACGAAGACCTCGTCGAAGCCATTTCGCTCGCGCACGATCTCGGCCACACGCCGTTCGGTCACGCGGGACAAGATGCGCTGCACGAATGTATGCGCGATCACGGCGGCTTCGAACACAATCTGCAAAGCCTCGCAGTGGTCGATCAACTTGAGGAACACTACGGCGCGTTTGACGGCCTGAATCTGTGTTTCGAGACGCGCGAAGGCATTCTCAAACATTGCTCGCGGGAAAATGCGCGCAAGCTCGGTGATCTTGGCGAGCGCTTTCTCACCGGCAAACAGCCGTCGCTGGAAGCGCAGATTGCCAACGTCGCGGATGAAATCGCCTACAACAATCACGATGTCGATGATGGCCTGCGCTCCGGCTTCATCACGCTCGAACAGCTCTCTGAAGTGAGCTTGTGGCAGACGCATTTCGAAGCGGCGCGCGGCGAGTATCCGGATATCGAAGGCGAAGGACGCAGGCTGATTCACGAGACCATCCGTCGCATCATCAATACGCTGATCGTCGATCTGATCGAAGCCACGAGTCGCAATCTCGCGCGCGTACGTCCGGCATCGCTCGATGATGTGCGCAACGCGCCCACGCTCGTCTCTCATAGCGATGAAGTCGCCGCGCAAGCCGCGCAACTCAAGCGCTTTCTGTTCAAGAACCTCTACCGTCACTATCGCGTGATGCGCATGGCGAACAAGGCCAAGCGCGTCGTCACCGGTCTGTTCGATGCCTTCACCGACGATCCGCGTCTTCTGCCGCCCGCGTATCAGGTGCGCTTGCCCGTCGCGGACGAATCCGCGAACGATGCCGCCGCGCCCGTGCACGGCAGTTCGCAGGCGCGGCTGATATCGCATTACATCGCAGGGATGACGGACCGGTACGCACTGAAGGAATACCAACGTCTTTTTGTCATCGATAACAACTAACCTTGCGCGTTTATCAACGACGCATGATCAAAACGGAGACTCATCGATGGTTTGCAAGCCCTTGATCCAAGCGGCGGCTGTTCTTGCGTTCGGCGTCAGCAGCGCCGCGCATGCCGCGACCGAAATCCAGTTCTGGCACGCGATGGAAGCCGCGCTCGGCGAACGCGTGAACGTGATCGCCGACGACTTCAACAAGTCGCAGAATGACTACAAGATCGTGCCGGTGTTCAAGGGCACCTACGATCAGACGCTGGCGGCGGGCATTGCGGCGTATCGCAGTGGCAACGCGCCGGCCATTCTGCAAGTCTACGAAGTCGGCACCGCGACCATGATGCAGGCGAAGAAAGCCGTCGTGCCTGTCTACGATGTGTTCAAGCAAGCCGGCGTGCCGCTCGACGAAAAAGGCTTCGTGCCGACCATTTCCGGCTACTACAGCGACGCCAAAACCGGCCATCTGATTTCGATGCCGTTCAACAGTTCGACGCCCGTCCTCTACTACAACAAGGACGCGTTCAAGAAGGCCGGTCTCGATCCGAATCAGCCGCCGAAAACCTGGGCCGATGTCGAAGCCGACGCGAAGAAGATCAAGGCCGCAGGCTATTCGTGCGGCTACTCGTCGGGCTGGCAAAGCTGGATTCAGTTGGAGAACTACAGCGCATGGCACGCCGCGCCGTTTGCATCGAAGAACAATGGTTTCGATGGCATGGACGCCGTGCTCGAATTCAACAAGCCGCTGCAAGTCGCGCATATCCAGTTCCTGCAGAACATGGCCAAGGAAGGCACGTTCACGTACGTGGGACGCAAGGACGAGCCGGTGTCCAAGTTCTATAGCGGCGATTGCGGGATCATCACGAACTCGTCGGGATCGCGCGCGACCATCGGCAAATATGCGAAATTCGATTACGGCGTCGGCATGATGCCGTACGACGCGAACGTGAAGGGCGCGCCGCAGAACGCGATCATCGGCGGCGCGAGTCTTTGGGTGTTGGCGGGCAAAGATCCGGCGGTGTACAAGGGCGTAGCCAAGTTCCTCGCGTATCTGTCCACGCCGGAAGTCGCGGCGAAGTGGCATCAGGACACGGGCTATCTGCCGGTCACGCAGGCCGCGTACGAACTCACGCAAAAACAGGGCTTCTACGATAAGAACCCCGGCGCGGATATCGCCATCAAGCAGATGTTGAACAAGCCGCCGCTGCCCTACACCAAGGGCCTGCGTCTGGGCAACATGCCGCAGATTCGCACCGTCGTCGATGAAGAACTGGAGCAGGTCTGGGCGGAGAAGAAGACGCCGCAACAGGCGCTCGATGCATCGGTTCAACGCGGCAATGAATTGCTGCGCCGCTTCGAAAAAGCCGGTAACTAAAGGCAACTAAGCGTATGCGCCCGCGCTGAAAAGCATGGGCGCTTCGGGAAACCCAAGCATGGAAAAACGCTCTCGTTTCGATACGGGCGTGCTGCCGTATCTGCTCGTCGCGCCTCAACTCGCGATCACCGCGATCTTCTTTCTGTGGCCCGCAGGCGAAGCGCTGTGGCAGGCCACGCAAAGTCAGGACGCGTTCGGCACATCGAGCGAGTTCGTCGGCCTGGCGAATTTCAAACAGCTTTTCGCCGATCCGCTCTATCTCTCGTCGTTCAGCACGACGATGGTTTTCTGCGCGTTGGTCACCGTCTCAGGACTCGTCATTTCGCTATTGCTCGCCGCATGCGCGGATCGCGTGACGCGCGGCGCGAAGGCGTATCAAACGCTGCTGATCTGGCCGTACGCCGTCGCGCCCGCGATCGCTGCTGTGCTGTGGTCGTTCCTGTTCAACCCGAGCATCGGACTGGTGACGTACGCGCTTGGTAAGCAAGGCATCGTGTGGAATCACGCGCTGAACGGCACGCAGGCGATGTTTCTCGTCGTGCTGGCATCGGTCTGGAAGCAGGTCAGCTACAACTTTCTGTTCTTCTACGCAGGCTTGCAGGCCATTCCGCAATCGCTGATCGAAGCCGCAGCCATCGACGGCGCGGGTCCCGTGCGTCGTTTCTTCGGCATCGCTTTGCCCTTGCTCTCACCGACGAGTTTCTTCCTGCTCGTCGTGAACCTTGTCTACGCGTTCTTCGATACCTTCCCCGTGATCGATGCCGCGACCGGTGGCGGTCCCGCGCAATCGACCAAAACGCTCATCTACAAGATCTTCGCGGAAGGCTTTCAGGGACTCGATATCGGCAGTTCCGGCGCGCAATCCGTCGTGCTGATGGTGATCGTCGTCGTGTTGACGGTGATCCAGTTCCGCTTCGTCGAACGCAGGGTCCAATACTCATGATCGAGAACCGGCGCGGCTTCGATATCTTCTGTCACGCGGTGCTGCTGCTGGGCGTCGCGCTGATCGTGTTTCCGGTCTACGTCGCGTTCTGCGCGGCCACGATGAATTCGCACGAAGTCTTCAGCGTGCCGATATCGCTGATCCCGAGCACGCATCTGTTCGAGAACATCGCGCATATTTGGAAGTACGGCAGCGGCAACGCGGCCGCGCCGTTTGGCCTCATGCTCATCAACAGCATGGTGATGGCGCTGGTCATTTCCATCGGCAAGATTGCGGTGTCGATCATCTCGGCGTATGCGATCGTGTTCTTCCGCTTTCCGTTGAAGAATCTCGCGTTCTGGCTGATCTTCATCACGCTGATGCTGCCGGTCGAAGTACGCATCTTTCCGACCGTGCAAGTCGTCTCGTCGATGCATCTCGCCAACACGTACGCGGGGCTCACGCTGCCGCTGATCGCATCGGCAACGGCGACGTTTCTGTTCCGCCAGTTCTTTATGACGCTGCCGGACGAGTTGATGGAGGCGGCGCGCATCGACGGCGCGGGGCCGTTGCGGTTTTTCTGGGACGTGGTGCTGCCGCTGTCGAAAACGAATATCGCGGCGCTGTTCGTCATCACGTTCATCTACGGCTGGAATCAGTATCTCTGGCCGATTCTCATCACCAACGAGCAGTCGCTGCAAACGGCGGTGGTCGGCATCAAAAGCATGATCGCATCCGGCGATACCGCGACGGAGTGGCATTACGTGATGGCCGCGACTTTGCTCGCCATGCTGCCGCCGCTCGCCGTCGTGCTGACCATGCAGCGTTGGTTCGTACGCGGACTCGTGGACTCCGAGAAATAAGACAATGGCCGCATTGAATCTCAAAGGCGTCAGAAAGACGTACGACGGCACGAACTACGTGCTGCATGGCATCGACGTGTCGGTGAAGGATGGCGAGTTCGTCGTGATGGTCGGGCCGTCGGGCTGCGGCAAATCCACGTTGCTGCGCATGGTCGCGGGACTCGAAAGCGTGTCCGATGGCGCGATCGAAATCGGCGGCAAGGTGGTGAACAAGCTGGAGCCGAAGGATCGCGATATCGCGATGGTCTTTCAAAACTACGCGCTCTATCCGCATATGAGCGTGGCGCAGAACATGGCGTACGCGCTGAAGATCGCGGGCACCAGCAAGTCCGCGATCGATGAGCGCGTGGCGAACGCGGCGCGCATCCTCGAACTCGAACATCTGCTGGCGCGCAAGCCGCGCGAGTTGTCGGGCGGCCAGCGTCAGCGCGTCGCGATGGGCCGCGCGATTGTGCGCGAACCAGCCGTCTTTCTCTTCGACGAACCGCTTTCCAATCTCGATGCCAAACTGCGCGTGCAGATGCGCCTTGAAATTCAGCGGCTGCACGCGCGTCTTGCGACCACGAGCCTGTACGTCACGCACGATCAGATCGAAGCCATGACGCTCGCGCAACGCGTGATCGTCATGAACAAGGGGCACGCGGAGCAGATCGGCGCGCCGACCGAAGTCTACGAGCGACCGGCGACGGTGTTCGTCGCGAGCTTTATCGGCTCGCCGGCGATGAATCTGCTCGAAGGGCGCGTGTCGGAAGATGGTTCTACGTTCGTCGTTGCCGGTGACGGTCCTTCGCTGCCGATATCAGGCGTGCGAAGCGAGATGCACGGGCGCGAGTGGATCATGGGCATTCGGCCGGAGCATATGACGCCGGGCATCGACAACGCTGCGAGCGCCACGCTCGAAGTCGATTCGGCGGAACTGCTCGGCGCGGACAATCTCGCGCACGGCAAATGGGGCAAGCACGATGTGGCGGCGCGTTTGCCGCATGCGCATCGGCCAGAGCGGGGCGAGCGTCTGAATGTATCGCTGCCCGCCACGCATCTCCATTTCTTCGATCCGGCGAGCGGACTGCGCGCAAGTTAATACGGAGCATCGACGATGAAAACGTGGCCTTATCCCGCAGTCGTCGCGCATCGCGGTGGCGGCAAGCTCGCGCCGGAAAACACGCTCGAAGCCATCGATGTCGGCGCGCGGTTCGGCCACAAGATGATCGAGTTCGATGCCAAGCTCTCGGCCGACAACGTCGTGTTCCTGCTGCATGACGACAACGTCGATCGCACTTCGAATGGACATGGCGCGGCGAAATCAATGAGTTACGCACAGCTCTCATCGCTCGATGCAGGCTCGTGGTTCGGTCAGGAATTCGCCGATGCGCGTATGCCGACGCTCACGCAAGTGCACGCACGCTGCGATGCGCTCGGCATGATGGCGAATATTGAAATCAAGCCGTGTCCGGGGCGGGAAAAGGAAACCGGCACGCTGGTCGCGCGCGAAGCGTGGAGCGGCGCGCTGTTGTCGTCGTTCTCGTATGAAGCGCTTGAAGCCGCGCGTGACGAAGCGCCAACGATCAATCGCGGCATGCTGTACGAACACGTTCCTGATGACTGGCGTGCGCAAACCGCAGCGCTGTCATGCGTCTCGCTGCACGCGGATCACCGCGATCTGAACGAGCGGCTCGTCAAAGAAATCAAGGGTGCCGGACTGCGCATCCTTGCTTACACCGTCAACGAACCCGAGCGCGCGCAGCTGCTCGCGCAATGGGGCGTCGATGCGATCTGTACGGACCGCATCGACATCATTGGGGCGGATTTCTTCGCTTAGTTGATCAGCTTAGCGGGCCCGTGCCAACAGCACGCCTGCTACCAAGGCTAAGCCGCCAACCAGCGCAATCGTCTGCCACGGCTTTTCGTGGATATACGCGTCGGCATCGTCGAGTACCGCGCCCGCGCGCTGGCGGAGGGCGGCGTGTGTATCGTTCAAACGGGCGCGTGCGCTGTCCAGCCGATCGCTGATCTGCGAGCGCAAAGCAGCGGCGTCCGCCGCGGTGCCGCTCGAAAGCGTGTCTTCCAGTTCACTCAGCAGCGAGCGCAGTTCCGAGCCGATATCTTCAGCCGCATCGCGGCCATGACGCGCCATGCGGCGCGCACGACGCTGCGTGCTGCTCCAAGAATCTCCGATGGCGTCTCGCGTGTTAGGCAATGCGTTCATTGATCGCTCCGTCGATGGATGAGTCGTGGATTGCCCGCGTGTATTCAGCGGGGAAAGGCCATCATGCAGCAAATTCGATGCCGCAGTCCGCTTTTTGTCCCGAGTCCGTCTATCAGGGCTTTTTACCAAAAGACACGCGTAAGAACTGCAACCATTTCATTGATTCGACGGTCACATTTACAAGCTGCAGAAAATGAAAACGCCGTCATGCAAGAAGCAAATGACGGCGTTTTCATTGCAACAGCTTTGCATCACACAAAGAGTTTCGATGTAAAGCGGCTTTATGGAATGAATACTCAAAAACGATAGCCAACCCGCAAGTAAGTCACGATCGGATTGAGCGTGATTTTCGCTTTGGATTGAACGTTAAGCGTACCCACCGGCGTTTGCGCCGCAGTATTCAGCGTAGCAGTTGCTTTCAACGGAATGAATGAAACAGAAAATCCGGCAAACCAGTGTTGAGTGAAGTTGTAGACCGCGCCAAGATTAAAGACCGGTGCCCAGGAACGATCCGTATCCACGCTGGTCGGACCATGCAACACGCCGCTTTCGAAGCTGCCGTTCGTGATCTTCGCGTCGCTGAACCAGACGCGCGTCACGCCAATGCCGACGAACGGGCGGAACTTGGCTTCCGGCGCCATGAAGAAGTATTTGAAGAGCAGCGTTGGGCTCCACTGCTTGGCTTCACCGATCTTGCCGTACTGGGAAAGCGTGCCGGTGCCTTCAAGATCGAACGTGGGCGGAATGCCCATTTCGAGTTCGGTGGCGATATGGTCAGTGACGAAGTAGCCGAGCGTGAAACCGGCCGTATCGGAACTGGAAATACCTGCGCCCGTGCCCGGTACGCTGATATTGACGGGAGAACCGCCTACACTGGTTTCTTTGAGCGGCCCGCTACTGTCCAACGGTGAAAAATGAAACCAGCCTGCCGTTGCATAGATGGATCCAGCGGACTGCGCATGTGCCACAGTGGACATACACGCAAGCGCTGCGATCCCCGTGATGACTTGTTTTATTTTCAATTTGTGCTCCTCCAAAAAGCACGGACATTATGAACACAACATTTCACATAAACCATAGCGGTGCCGTAGAGCATTTTCCCTAGGCTGCGCGGCTTTTGAGCGCATTGCACGGCGCTTGCATGTGTTTCGAACATGCGGCCTTTATCGTCAGGAACTTGCCCGTAATTTGCCAGCAAAACGCCCGCAATTGCGAGACTCCACAGGTCCCCGAATGGGGTAACACAAACGCGACCAACGGAAAATCCAGAATGGCACGGCTTGCACGACTCTATGTTCCCGAACAGCCGCAGCATGTCATCCTGCGTGGTCTCGACCAGCAGCCCGCTTTCGTCGATGACCAGGACTACGAGCTTTTCATCGACTGTCTGCGGACGGCTTCGCGCGACCATCATTTGTCGATCCATGCGTATGCGCTGATGCCGCAGGCCGTGCATCTGCTCGTCACGCCGCGCGACGAAGCGAGCCTGCCCAAAGCGATGCAGGCGGTCGGGCGTCGTTACGTAGCGCATTTCAATCGGCGTTACATGCGGCGCGGCACGTTATGGGAAGGACGCTATCGCGCGACCGTGATCGAAGGTGAGCGTTATTTCCTGCTCGCCACGCGCGTGGTTGAGATGGCGCCGGTGCGCGCGCAACTTGTCGCCGCGCCGCAGGACTATAAGTGGTCGAGCTTTCGGCATCACATCGGGCTGGCGCTTGACGGGCTGATTACCGACCATCCGCTGTTCTGGTCGCTCGGCAACACGCCGTTCGAACGGCAGCACGCTTACAAGGAACTGTGCGAGCAGCCGCTCGATGAGCGTGAAACCAACCGTCTCCTTCAAGCGACACTCAAAGGCTGGGTGCTCGGCAGCGATGCCTATCGCGAATGGGCATCGGGCGCGGCGAACCGGCGTGTGTCACCGCTGCCGCGCGGACGGCCGCGCAAGGTGCGGGAGACGCCGCAGCCCCAGTAAGCGCCCGAGACGGCGGATCGCGAAAGGCATCCGCCGTTTCATTTGCCTAATTTTAATGCGGCCCTAATAAAATGGGGCATATCTGCACCATATCGATAATTGGTGTCATATCATCAAGTTTTATTTGCCATCGCTTTGATTCGTCGCGTATATTTCGATTTCCGGCGATATTGCGGCGCAGCGCGCCTCTCCGCGACCGGCTTTGCGGCCACAAGCTGAAATAAATCTGCCGCAGGCAACAAGAAAAATGGTTCAACGGCCGAATCGGCCCCTCACAGTAGAGACGGTGTCCCCATGAACGATCATCAGCAACCGGATCAGCAACCGGCAGTCGGTTCGCTTCCCGCCGCGCAGGGCATGTACGACCCTGCCAACGAGCATGACGCCTGCGGCGTCGGCTTCGTCGCCCATATCAAGGGGAAAAAGAGCCACGAGATCATTCAGCAGGGTCTCAAGATCCTGGAGAACCTCGACCACCGTGGCGCAGTCGGCGCCGATCCGCTCATGGGCGACGGCGCGGGCATTCTGATTCAGGTGCCGGACGGTTTCTACCGCGAGGAAATGGCCAAGCAGGGCGTGACGTTGCCGCCGGCTGGCGAGTACGGCGTCGGCATGATCTTTTTGCCGAAGGAAAACGCCTCGCGTCTGGCGTGCGAACAGGAACTGGAACGCACGGTCAAGCTGGAAGGCCAGGTTGTGCTCGGCTGGCGTGATGTTCCCGTCGACGGCAACATGCCCATTTCGCCGACTGTGAAGGCCAGCGAACCGCTGATCCGCATGATTTTCATCGGACGCGGCAAGGATATCGTCGTGACGGACGCGCTGGAGCGCAAGCTGTACATCATCCGCAAGACGGCGAGCCATCGCATCCAGGCGCTCAAGCTCAAGCACGGCAAGGAATACTTCGTGCCGTCGATGTCGTCGCGCACGGTCGTCTACAAGGGCCTGCTGCTGGCGGGTCAGGTCGGCGTGTATTACCGCGATCTTCAGGACGACCGCGTGGTCTCCGCACTTGCGCTCGTGCACCAGCGCTTCTCGACCAACACGTTCCCGGCGTGGGAACTGGCTCACCCGTATCGGATGATTGCGCACAACGGCGAAATCAACACCGTGAAGGGCAACGTCAACTGGCTGAACGCGCGTACCGGCGCGATCGCCTCTTACGTGCTCGGCGACGATCTGCCGAAGCTGTGGCCGCTGATCTATCCGGGCCAGTCGGACACCGCATCGTTCGATAACTGTCTCGAACTGCTGGTGATGGCCGGCTACCCGCTCGTCCACGCGATGATGATGATGATCCCGGAAGCCTGGGAACAGCACACGCTGATGGACGACAACCGCCGCGCGTTCTACGAATACCACGCCGCGATGATGGAACCGTGGGACGGTCCTGCCGCCATCGCGTTCACGGACGGCCGCCAGATCGGCGCGACGCTCGACCGTAACGGCCTGCGTCCGGCGCGTTATCTCGTCACCGACGACGACCTCGTGATCCTCGCATCGGAATCCGGCGTGCTGCCGATTCCGGAGTCGAAGATCGTTCAGAAGTGGCGTTTGCAGCCGGGCAAGATGTTCCTGATCGACATGGAGCAAGGCCGCATCATTCAGGACAAGGAACTCAAGGACAACCTCGCCAACGCCAAGCCGTACAAGAGCTGGATCGAAGCCGTGCGGATCAAGCTCGACGAGATCGAGCCGAAGGCGGAAGACGTCGAAACGCAGCGCCGCGAAGCCGCTGCGCTGCTCGACCGTCAGCAGGCGTTCGGCTATACGCAGGAAGACCTCAAGTTCCTGATGGCGCCGATGGCGCAATCGGGCGAAGAAGCCGTCGGTTCGATGGGCAACGACTCGCCGCTGGCCGTCATGTCCAACAAGAACAAGACGCTCTACAACTACTTCAAGCAGTTGTTCGCGCAGGTCACCAACCCGCCGATCGATCCGATCCGCGAAAACATGGTGATGTCGCTGGTCTCGTTTATCGGGCCGAAGCCGAATCTGCTCGACACGACCAACATCAACCCGACGATGCGCCTCGAAGTGTCGCAGCCCGTGCTCGACTTCAAGGACATCGCCAAGATCCGCGCGATCGATCAGTACACGGGCGGCAAGTTCAGCTCGTACGAACTGAACATCGTGTATCCGGCGTCGTGGGGCAAGGAAGGGATTGAGGCGCGCATCGCGTCGCTGTGCGCGGAAGCGGTCGATGCCGTGCGTTCGGGCTACAACATCCTGATCGTGTCAGACCGCAAGGCCGACCGCGATAACGTCGCGATTCCGGCGCTGCTGGCCACATCCGCGATCCACTCGCATCTCGTGCAGCACGGTCTGCGCACCAGCACCGGTCTGGTCGTGGAAACGGGTTCGGCGCGTGAGACGCATCACTTCGCGCTGCTCGCGGGCTTCGGCGCGGAAGCCGTTCACCCGTACCTCGCGCTGGAAACGCTCGCCAATATGGCCGATGGCCTGAAGGGCGATCTGTCGGCGGACAAGGTGATCTACAACTTCACCAAGGCCGTGGGCAAGGGCCTGCTGAAGGTGATGTCGAAGATGGGTATTTCGACGTACATGTCCTACACCGGCGCGCAGATTTTCGAAGCGGTCGGTCTGTCGTCGGAACTGGTCGAGAAGTACTTCAAGGGCACGGCGTCGAAGGTCGGCGGTATCGGCTTGTTCGATGTGGCCGAGGAAGCGCTGCGTCTGCATCGCGATGCATTCGGCGATAACCCGATCCTCGCCAACATGCTCGACGCGGGCGGTGAGTATGCGTACCGCGTGCGCGGTGAAGAGCATATGTGGACGCCGGATGCCATCGCCAAGCTGCAACACTCGGCGCGCAGCAACTCGTATCAGACGTACAAGGAATACGCGCACATCATCAATGACCAGACGAAGCGTCATATGACCTTCCGTGGTCTGTTCGAATTCAAGGTCGAACCGATCAAGGCGATTCCGCTCGACGAAGTGGAACCGGCGAAGGAAATCGTCAAGCGCTTCGCGACCGGCGCGATGTCGCTCGGCTCGATTTCGACCGAAGCGCATGCGACGCTGGCCGTGGCGATGAACCGTATCGGCGGCAAGTCGAACACGGGCGAAGGCGGCGAGGACGACAAGCGTTATCGCAACGAACTGCGCGGCATTCCGATCAAGAACGGCGACACGCTGCAATCGATCATCGGACCGGAAGTCATCACCGATATTCCGCTGAAGGACGGCGACTCGCTGCGTTCGAAGATCAAGCAAGTCGCGTCCGGCCGATTCGGCGTGACGGCGGAGTATCTGTCGTCGGCGGATCAGATTCAGATCAAGATGGCGCAGGGCGCAAAGCCGGGCGAAGGCGGTCAGTTGCCGGGCCACAAGGTGTCGGATTACATCGGCAAGCTGCGTTGCTCGGTGCCGGGCGTCGGCCTGATTTCGCCGCCGCCGCACCACGACATTTATTCGATCGAAGATCTGGCGCAGCTCATTCACGATCTGAAGAACGTGAACTCGTCGTCGAGCATTTCGGTGAAGCTGGTGTCGGAAGTGGGCGTCGGCACGGTGGCGGCTGGCGTGGCGAAGGCGAAGGCGGATCATGTCGTGATCGCGGGTCACGATGGCGGCACGGGTGCATCGCCCTTGTCGTCGCTGAAGCACGCGGGCACGCCGTGGGAACTGGGTCTCGCTGAAACGCAGCAGACGCTGGTGCTGAACCGTCTGCGCGGCCGTATCCGCGTTCAGGCCGATGGTCAGATGAAGACCGGCCGCGATGTGGTGATCGGTGCGCTGCTCGGCGCGGATGAGTTCGGCTTCGCGACCGCGCCGCTGGTCGTCGAAGGCTGCATCATGATGCGCAAGTGCCATCTGAACACGTGCCCGGTCGGCGTCGCGACGCAAGATCCGGTGCTGCGTGCGAAGTTCACGGGCCAGCCGGAACACGTCGTCAACTTCTTCTTCTTTATCGCGGAAGAAGTGCGCGAAATCATGGCGCAACTCGGCATCCGCAAGTTCGACGATCTGATTGGCCGTGTCGATATGCTCGATATGAAGAAGGGCGTCGAGCACTGGAAGGCGAAGGGTCTGGACTTCTCGCGCGTGTTCTATCAAGTGCCGGTGGGCGAAGACGTCGCACGCAAGCATGTCGATGTGCAGGATCACGGTCTCGACAAGGCGCTGGATCATGTGCTGATCGAAAAGGCGAAGGCGGCGATCGAACGCGGCGAGCACGTTTCGTTCATTCAGCCGGTGCGCAACGTGAACCGCACGGTCGGCGCGATGCTGTCCGGTCTGATCGCGAAGAAGCACGGTCACGACGGTTTGCCCGACGACTCGATCCACATCCAATTGAAGGGCACGGCGGGCCAGAGCTTCGGCGCGTTCCTGGCCAAGGGCGTGACGCTGGATCTGGTCGGCGACGGCAACGACTACGTCGGCAAGGGTCTGTCGGGCGGGCGCATCATCATTCGCCCGACTAACGATTTCCGCGGCAAGTCGGAAGAAAACATCATCTGCGGCAACACGGTGATGTACGGCGCGATCGAAGGCGAATCGTATTTCCGTGGCGTGGCAGGCGAGCGCTTCTGCGTGCGTAACTCGGGCGCGACGGCGGTTGTCGAAGGCACGGGCGATCACGGTTGCGAATACATGACGGGCGGCACGGTCGTGGTGCTCGGCGAAACGGGCCGCAACTTCGCGGCGGGCATGTCGGGCGGTATCGCCTTCGTGTACGACCCGGACGGCAGTTTCGGCGGCAAGTGCAACAAGTCGATGGTCGCGCTCGATCCGGTTCTGCAACAAGCCGAACAGGAACGCACGGTGGATCGCGTGTTGTGGCACACCGGCAAGACCGACGAAGCCGTGCTCAAGGGCCTGATCGAGCGTCACTTTCAGTTCACCGGCTCGCCGCGCGCGAAGTCGCTGCTCGAAAACTGGGATACGTCGCGTCGTCAGTTCGTGAAGGTGTTCCCGACCGAGTACAAGCGCGCGCTGGGCGAAATCGGCGCGAAGAAGTCGAAGGATGCCATCGCTGCCTGACGCCTCGCTTCCTTAGAGACAGATATAGAAAGGCGCTCCGGTGCGTGTGCATCGGAGCGTGCGATCCTCACCCAATACAGAGAAAGAAATGGGAAAAGCCACCGGTTTTCTCGAGTTCGAACGACGCCACGAGTCGTACGAAGCACCGCTGACCCGCGTCAAGCACTACAAGGAATTCGTCGCCGCGCTGACGGATGAAGACGCGAAGATTCAGGGCGCGCGCTGCATGGATTGCGGCATTCCGTTCTGCAATAACGGCTGCCCGGTCAACAACATAATTCCGGACTTCAACGATCTCGTGTTTCAGCAAGACTGGAAGAACGCGATCAATGTGCTGCATTCGACCAACAACTTCCCGGAGTTCACGGGCCGCATCTGCCCGGCGCCGTGCGAGGCCGCGTGCACGCTCGGCATCAACGACGATCCGGTCGGCATCAAGTCGATCGAACACGCGATCATCGATAAGGCGTTCGCGGAAGGCTGGGTTGCGCCGCAAGTGCCGAAGCACAAGACGGGCAAGAAAGTGGCCGTGGTCGGTTCCGGTCCTGCTGGTCTGGCAGCCGCGCAACAACTCGCGCGTGCGGGCCACGATGTGGTCGTGTTCGAGAAGAACGATCGAATCGGCGGGCTGCTGCGTTATGGCATTCCCGACTTCAAGCTGGAGAAGTGGCTGATCGATCGCCGCATGCGCCAGATGGAAGCGGAAGGCGTGACGTTCCGTACCAACGTGTTCATCGGCAAGGATGCGATGCCGGCGTATATCGCGAATACGGCGAAGGAAACCATCACGCCGGACGAACTGAAGGAACAGTTCGATGCCGTGGTGATCGCGGGCGGATCGGAAACGCCGCGCGATTTGCCGGTGCCGGGGCGTGAGCTGGAAGGCATCTATTACGCGATGGAATTTCTGCCGCAGCAGAACAAGGTCAACGCGGGCGACAAGCTCACGGATCAACTGCTGGCGAAGGGCAAGCACGTCGTCGTGATCGGCGGTGGCGATACGGGCTCGGATTGCGTGGGCACGTCGAATCGTCATGGCGCGAAGGATGTGGCGCAGTTCGAACTGTTGGCGCAGCCGCCTGAAGTCGAGAACAAGCCGCTCGTGTGGCCGTATTGGCCGATCAAGCTGCGCACGTCTTCATCGCATGAAGAAGGTTGCGATCGTGATTGGTCGGTTGCCACGAAGCGCTTCGAAGGCAAGAACGGCAAGGTCGAAAAGCTGATCGCAGTTCGTGTCGAATGGAAGGGCGGCAAGATGCAGGAAGTGCCGAACTCCGAGTTCGAACTGAAAGCCGATTTGGTGCTGCTCGCGATGGGCTTTACGCAGCCGGTTTCGCCGGTGCTCGAGGCGTTCGGCGTCGAGAAGGATGCGCGCGGCAATGTGCGTGCGGCGACCGAAGGCGATAAGGCGTATTACACGTCGGTGGACAAGGTGTTCACGGCGGGCGATATGCGGCGCGGGCAATCGCTGGTGGTGTGGGCGATTCGTGAAGGACGTCAGTGCGCGCGTAGTGTCGATGCGTATTTGATGGGGTCGAGCGAGTTGCCGCGATAAGCGGGTTTTAAAAACGCCAAGTGGAAAGGCCACGCGGAAAACCGCGTGGCCTTTTGCTTTGCCCGCCTCAAGCAACGACGATCAAGCTTCCACCAACATCCTCTCGATCTCGATCTTGTAGTCATGGAACATCGCGACCGACTCGCGATGCGCCACACTCAGAATCGCAGCCTTCGGCAAGCGTTCGACGAGCGTGTTGTAGATATGCAGTTCGTTATCCGCATCGAGTGCGCTGGTGGCTTCATCGAGGAAAACGAAATCGGGTTTGTGCAGCAACACGCGCGCGGCGGCCAGACGCTGCTGTTCGCCCGGCGACAAACTGCGCGCCCAATGCGTGCTTTCTTCCAGCCGATCTCCATACGCTTCGAGATTGCACGCCTTCAAGGCCGCGCGCGATTCCTCATCGCTGAACGTGCCGCCCGGCGATGGATACGACAGCGCCGCGCGCAAGGTGCCGATCGGCATATAACTGACCTGCGGGATGAACATCAGCTTCGCATCTACGGGTGCGTCGATGGTGCCGTCGCCGAAGGGCCAAAGACCTGCGAGCGCGCGCATCAACGTGCTCTTGCCCGAACCCGACGGCCCCACTACGAGCCACCGCGAACCCGGCTCGATCGATACATCCGACACGCGCGACAGCGGCGTGCCATTCGGAAGCGCCAGCGTCAGGCCGTGCGTGGTCAGCGTCTGCGTCGCCGTGTAGTGCAGATTGATACCGCCGCGTTCCGTCGCCGGCGAGTTCTCTTCGCGGATATGCGTCGAACGCATCACACGCTTGAATTCACGAAGACGATTCACCGTCGCGCGCCATTCGACCAAGGTCGAATAACTGTTGATGAACCACGAGAACGAATCGCTCACCGTGCCGAATGCCTGCGAAATCTGCATCAGCACGCCGAAGGTGAATGCGCCAGCAAAATAACGCGGCGCGGCAACCATGATCGGGAAGATGATCGCAATCTGACCATAGAAACTCAGCACGAAAGTCATGCGCTTGGTGTAGCGCATGATCATCCACCAGTTATCTTTGATGCGCTGAAAAATGCCTTTCGCGTTTGCCGTTTCGGTCGCGATGCCATCGTAAAACGCGATTTGCTCAGCGTTCTCACGCACGCGAATCAAGCCGAAACGGAAGTCCGCTTCCACCTTCTGCTGCTGATAATTGATCGACACCAGCGGATGCCCGACTTTCTGAATGATCAGCGACCCGAGAATCGCGTATAGCGCGGCGGCCCACACCATGTAGCCCGGAATCGTGATCGGCGTGCCGCCTAGCGTCAACGTCAGCGCGCCCGCGATGGTCCAGAGAATCGTGATGAAGGTAACGAGCGTAACGAGCGTAGAAAGCAGATCGAGCGATAACGACAGCGTAGTAGTCGCGAAAGATTGCAGGTCATCGCTGATACGCTGGTCGGGGTTATCGGCAAGTCGGTCGCGTTCGATTCGATAGAACGCCTTATCGCCGAACCATTGTTCGAGGTACTTGTTAGTGAGCCATTGCCGCCAGCGAAAGCCGAGCATCTGACGGAGATATCGCCCGTACACGGCCAGCAAAATGTACGCGAACGCGAGGCCGGTGAAGATCAGCAAGAGATGCGGAAAGTCCTTCACATTCTTGTTTTGCAGCGCGTTGTAGAAGTCCGCGTTCCACGTATTGAGCCGCACGTTGATCCACACCACGGTCATGTTGATCGCGATGATCGCAACCAGCAGCCCCCACGCGATGCCGCGTTCCTCGGAGACCCAGTACGGCTTGATGAGGCTCCAGGCCGAAACCTGATCGGCCCTTTGCTGCGAGTTGTCGGTTTGAGTATTGGCCATGACCTTCCTGCTGATGCGTTGATTCGTTGTGCGGTGGTCTGCGCGGACTGCCACGCCCGGCGATTGCGGCGATTGTTCCGGTATTCCCTTAACTGTCACTTAATCCGTTCGACCGTTCGGGGCATTGTGCCAGAGTGCCGGACGGCGCGAAAAACAGGGCCAACGCGCGTCTGCACGGGGAATCCCGGTTTGCAGCGGCTTCGGCTTTCATGTTCTAATGATCTTCGACGAAACAGGGGTGCTTCGCGTGCTGTCGTAAGAGGTTAGAGCGCGGCGAGGCTGAGAGAGACCCTTTGCACCCGATCCGGGTAATACCGGCGAGGGAAGTTTCCGGAGAACGCGCGTTTTTCTGCGCCATTCCTCCAGTCTCTTCCATAGTCTTACCTCTTTCCGCCCGGCATGTTTGTGTTCATGCCGCGCCGGTCTCTCCGCTGATTTCGTCTCCGTCGTGTCCGCATTTGCGCGGCATGCTTTCTGGAGACATCGGATTGTGAATAGCATCGATCAGGCCGCACGTTCGACCGATTTCGCCATCATCGGTGGCGGGCTCGTCGGGCGGCTCGTCGCCTGGCAACTCGCGGGCGCGGGGCATCGCGTGGCGTTGTACGAGCGGGGCGATGAAGCCGGCACGCAGTCGGCCGCGTGGGTCGCTGCCGCCATGCTCGCGCCACTTGCCGAAGCGACGAGCGCGGAGCCGCTTGTGGTTGAGCTCGGCGCGGCATCGCTCGAAAAGTGGCCGGAATTGCTGGCGCAGTTGCCGGAGCCGGTTTTTCATCAGCGTAACGGCACGCTTGTGGTGTGGCATCACGCGGATCGCGCGGAAGCGCCGCTTTTCGAACGCCGTTTGCGCGCCAACGCGCCCGCTGCGCTGCTCGATGGCGGTTTCGTCAAACTCGCAGGCGCGCAAGTCGGCGATGCGGAACCGGCGCTCGGCACGCGTTTCGCGCAAGGCTGGCTGCTGCCGAACGAAGGCCAGCTCGATAACCGTCAGGCGCTCAAAGCGCTCGCGGCAGGTTTGGCGACGCGCGGCGTACGCACGCACTGGAATACACCCGTCGATGCCATGCCCGATGCGCATTGGATCATCGATTGCCGTGGTCTCGGCGGCAAACCGGCGTGGCCCGCGCTGCGCGGCATTCGCGGCGAAGTGGCGCGTGTGCACGCGCCTGGCATCGATCTGACGCGGCCTGTGCGGTTGTTGCATCCGCGTTATCCGCTCTATATCGCGCCCAAGCAAAACGATCTCTACGTGATCGGCGCCACCGAAGTCGAAGGCGAAGACATGTCGCCGATGAGCGTGCGCTCCGCGCTCGAATTACTGAGCGCGGCGTTTGCCGTGCATCCCGGCTTTGGCGAGGCGCGCATTCTCGAACTGAACTCGCAATGCCGGCCGACGCTGCCGGATCATCGGCCTGCGATCGTGTGGGACGGGGCGCGTGGATTGCGCGTCAACGGGTTGTATCGGCATGGCTTTATGATCGCGCCGGAAGTCGCGAACGCCGCATGCGAACTCGCCGAAGCGCTCGCCGCGCACACCGTCGCGGACGCCGATGCCTTCGCGCTTTTCCGTCAGTCCGCGCGCTGGCCCGAACTTCTGCACGCCGAATTTGCGGCCGTCCCGGCGCTCTGAGCATCAGGAATCGAATATGAATATCCACATCAATCAGCGCGCGTTCGAGTTGCCCGATACGGCCACCGTCACCGACGCGCTCAGCGCTTTCGGCGCGAAACCGCCATTTGCCGTCGCGCTGAACGGCCAGTTCGTCGCGCGCGGCGAACACGGCACGAAGACGCTCGCTGCGGGCGACAAGCTCGACGTCGTATCGCCCGTTGCGGGCGGCTGAAACACACAGGAACCGAATCATGACCATCCAAACCGCCGATGCGCTCACGCTCTACGGCCAGGCGTTTCCGAGCCGCGTGCTGCTCGGCACGTCGCGTTATCCGTCGCTGCAATCATTGTCCGATTCCATCGATGCCGCGCGTCCCGGCATGGTGACCGTCGCGCTGCGCCGTCAATCGGAGACAGGCGAAGCCGGTTTCTTCGATGTGCTGAAGCGCCACGGCGTCGCGCTGCTGCCGAACACCGCTGGTTGCCAAAGCGTGGATGAAGTGCTGACCACCGCCTACATGGCGCGCGAAGTGTTCGATACACCGTGGATCAAGCTCGAATTGATCGGCGACGACTACACGCTTCAGCCTGATCCGATCGGTCTGATAGAAGCGGCGGCGAAGCTGATCCGCGACGGCTTCAAGGTGCTGCCGTATTGCACGGAAGATCTGGTGATCGGCCGTCGTCTGCTCGATGCCGGTTGCGAAGCGCTGATGCCGTGGGGCGCGCCGATCGGCACGGGCAAGGGCGTCACGAATCCGTACGGACTGCGCACCTTGCGCGAGCGTTTGCCCGACGTTCCGCTGATTGTCGATGCGGGTCTCGGCGTGCCGTCGCATGCGTGCCAAGTGATGGAGTGGGGATTCGACGGCGTGCTGCTGAACACGGCAGTGTCGCAGGCGACCTATCCGCCGCAAATGGCGCGGGCGTTTGCTCTCGGCGCGGAAGCGGGACGCACCGCCTTCCTCGCCGGTCCGATGGCCGAGCGCGACAGCGCGCAGGCGAGCACGCCGGTGGTAGGCATGCCGTTCTGGCATCAGGACGGAGGTGCGGCATGAGTTTGCTCGATCGCGAAGTGTTTTGGCCGCCTGCCGACGAACTCGTGGAAGTCGCCGAGCGAATCCGCGCGCGGCTCGGCGAATGGCCTGCATCGGCGACGCGGTGGCGTGTCTGCCTGACGACGCCGGAATCGCCGGGTGCGCAGGATTTGATCGTGTTCGCTGAATCGCACGATGCGGATATCGAGCGATTGACGCGCGCCGGTTCTGCCGTGCTCGAAGCGCATGGCGAGCGCGCGACGCTTCATCGTGGCGATTCGCTCTATATATTAGAAGGCGAACGATCGGACGATTGGCTCGCCGCGCTGGCCGCATTCCTCGACTGCAATTTCGAGCCACACGACGCGTTGGTGCTCGCGCTCGCCTGGCGCACCGGCGACGATGCATGGCCGATCGATTTCGCGACGTTCCCGCGCGTCGGTGGCTTGCCGCCTGCGCCCGAGCCAGCGTTTCCGCCGTGTCCAGACGATCTCGGGCTTTATCCGGTGCTTCCGAGCGCCGACTGGGTCGAGCGCGTGCTGGATCTCGACGTGCGCACCGCGCAACTGCGCCGCAAATCCACCGATTCCGCCGATCTGAAGCAGGAAATCGAACGATCGGTCGCGGCGGGGCGCAAGCATCAGGCGCAGCTTTTCATCAACGATCACTGGCAAGCCGCCATCGATGCAGGCGCGTACGGCGTGCATCTCGGCCAGGAGGACGTCGAAACCGCCGATCTGAACGCCATCGCGCGCGCGGGTCTACGACTGGGTTTATCGACGCACGGTTATTACGAAATGCTGCGCGCGTTACATTTCCGACCGAGCTATCTCGCGCTCGGCGCGGTCTTCCCGACTACGACGAAAGTCATGCCGACAAAGCCGCAAGGCCTCGCTCGCCTCCAGCGATACGTGCAGTTGCTCGAGGGCCGCGTGCCGCTCGTCGCGATTGGTGGTATCGATGGAAAGGTGATGCCGGAAGTGCTGGCGACGGGCGTTGGGAGTGCTGCCGTGGTGCGCGCGGTGACGGAAGCGCCGGACACATCGGCTGCGGTCTCGGCGTTGCAACAGAACTTTGCAGGTCAATGCTGAAAATTCCGAATTATTAGCGGGAGGCTGCCTAGGCAAAGCACCGATTGCGCGCAGGCCCTATAATTCGGCCTCTTGCGTCCATCGGAATCTCTTACCCTGTGCCTGCCTCTTCAGAGACCCTGCTGGAGCTGCGCGACGTTGACTTCGGTTACGGCGGCCGGCTCGTTCTGTCGGACCTGAACATGCGTTTTGCGCGTGGGCAGGTGGTCGCGGTCATGGGTGGTTCCGGCTGCGGCAAAACCACGACGCTGCGGCTGATCGGCGGTCTGGTCAAAGCGAATCGCGGTCAGGTGATGTTCGGCGAACAGGACATCGGCGCGCAAACGCGCGACGGTTTGTACGCGCTGCGCCGCAAGATGGGCATGCTGTTCCAGTTCGGCGCGCTGTTCACGGATCAGACCGTGTTCGAAAACGTCGCGTTTCCGCTGCGCGAACATACCGATCTGCCGGAAGAACTCATCCGCGATCTCGTGCTGATGAAGCTGAACGCGGTCGGTCTGCGCGGCGCGCGCGATCTCGCGCCGTCGGAGATTTCGGGCGGCATGGCGCGCCGGGTTGCGCTGGCGCGCGCCATCGCGCTCGATCCCGAACTCATGATGTATGACGAGCCGTTCGCCGGCCTCGATCCCATTTCCCTCGGTATTACCGCGAAACTTATCCGCACGCTGAATGACGCGCTCGGCGCAACGTCGATCATCGTGTCGCACGACGTGCCGGAGACGTTTTCCATCGCGGATTACGTGTATTTCGTCGCCAATGGCGGAATTCACGCTGAAGGCACGCCGGAGCAACTGCGTGCGTCGGAAGATCCGACCGTGCGCCAGTTTATCGACGGCACGCCGGACGGACCGTTCAAGTTTCACCACGCGAGCCAAGCGCTTGCGTCGGATTTCGGCATCGGAGGGCAGGCATGATCAGCGCACTCGGACGCTGGGTGATCGACGGTGTCGATACCGTCGGCTACGCGACGCGCATGTTCCTGCGCCTCGTGCTCGAATTTCTCGCCTTGTGGCGTCGTCCGCGTCTTGTCACGAAGCAGGTCTTCTTCGTCGGCAATTATTCGTTTGTGATTATCGCGGTGTCGGGGCTGTTCGTCGGCTTCGTGCTCGGATTGCAGGGCTATTACACGCTGAGCCGTTACGGTTCGGAAGAGGCGCTTGGCCTGCTGGTCGCGCTTTCGCTGGTGCGTGAGCTTGGGCCGGTGGTGACGGCGCTGCTGTTCGCCGGGCGCGCGGGCACGTCGCTGACTGCTGAAATCGGCTTGATGAAGGCCGGCGAGCAACTCACCGCCATGGAAATGATGGCGGTCGATCCCATGAAATTCGTTATGGCGCCGCGCATGTGGGCGGGGATCATCGCCATGCCGCTGCTGGCGGCCATTTTCAGCGCGGTCGGTGTTCTCGGCGGTTACGTCGTCGGCGTGATGCTGATCGGCGTGGATCCGGGCGTGTTCTGGTCGCAGATGCAAGGCGGCGTGGACGTCTGGCGCGACGTCGGCAACGGCGTCATCAAAAGCGTGGTGTTCGGTTTCGCGGTGACTTTCATCGCGTTGTTCCAGGGCTACGAAGCACGGCCAACGCCGGAAGGCGTATCGCGCGCGACGACCAAGACTGTGGTGTACGCGTCGCTCGCCGTGCTCGGCCTCGATTTCCTGCTGACCGCGCTGATGTTCAGCTGATCGGCCAGCCGCACTTATGCGACTAGCGCGGGCGTTGTGAAGGGCACAGACCGTCACGCGCGCGCTGCGACAAGATTCTCTTTGGGAAGACGATGAAAAAGACTGCTCTCGACTTTTGGGTCGGCCTCTTCGTGGTGCTCGGTTTCGTGGCGCTGCTGTTTCTCGCGCTGAAAGCCGGGAACATGAGTTCGCTGTCGTTCCAGCCGACTTACGCGGTGAAGCTCAAGTTCGACAATATCGGCGGCCTGAAGGCGCGCGCGCCGGTGAAGAGCGCGGGCGTGACGGTCGGCCGCGTCGGTTCGATCGGTTTCGATGAAAACACGTACCAGGCGGTCGTGACCATCGATATCGACAAGCAATATCAGTTTCCGAAGGACTCGTCCGCGAAGATCCTGACCGCCGGGCTGCTCGGTGAGCAGTACATCGGTCTGGAGCCGGGCGGCGACGATCAGATGCTCAAGGGCGGCGACACCATTTCCATGACGCAATCGGCGGTCGTGCTGGAGAACCTGATCGGCCAGTTCCTGTACAACAAGGCGGCGGATTCCGGCGCATCGAAGGCGCCAGCGGCACCGGCCGCCACACCTGCACCGGCATTCCCCGGCGCGGCCAGCGCGATGGGCGCGTCCAGCGCAAGCCCCGCTTCCGGCGCGGCGCAATAAGGAGAACGACTATGCACGCGTTGGGGATCAGGCGGGCGGTCGTCGCTGTTGCGGCGGCGGGCATGCTCGCGGGCTGCGCGACGGTGACCACGCCGACCAAGGGCGATCCGCTCGAAAGCTACAACCGCACGATGTTCACGATCAATGACACGATCGATACGTACGCGTTGAAGCCGGTGGCGAAGGGTTACGTGTGGGCGGTTCCGGAGCCGGTGCGCAATAGCGTCACCAACTTCTTCTCGAATATCGGCGACGTGTACATCGCTGCGAACAATCTGCTGCAATTGAAGATTGCGGACGGTGTGTCGGACATCATGCGTGTTGCGATCAACACAGTGTTCGGCGTCGGCGGCTTGTTCGACGTGGCCACGATTGCAAAACTGCCGAAGCACGCCGGCGACTTCGGCCTGACGCTCGGTCACTACGGCGTGCCATCAGGTCCGTATCTGGTTCTGCCGCTGCTCGGACCGAGCACGGTGCGCGACACCAGCGGACTGGTGGTCGATTATTTCGGCAATCCGCTGACGTATGTGAGTCCTGATTCGGTGAGTTGGGCGCTGTACGGCGTGAATCTCGTCAACACGCGCGCCAATCTGCTCGGCGCCACTGACGTACTTGCCGATGCCGCGCTCGACAAATACTCGTTCGTGCGCAATGCCTACTTGCAACGCCGTCAGTATCTGATTTCCGGCGACAGCGGAACCGCGCCGGATTACGGCGAAGCAGCGCTGCCGAATTACGACGAAGAAGGCGCGCAGGCAGCGACTCCGGCCGGCGCATCGGCAACGGCGGTTGCCCCGGCTGCAGCTTCGGGCGCGGAACCTGCGTCAGCGGCTGAGGCGCCGAATGCGGCGAGCCACTCGACCGTGCCGGGCAATCAGTACGTGCCGCCGCACGCACCGCCGGGCTTCCCTTCATTCCGCCTGCGTTGAGCGCGGTTGCGCAAATACGCGGTAACATTTTTGACAGCTTTGTACAGCGTGCCGCCTGAACTCACAAAAGCCGGCACGCTCAAACTCAAGCCACTATTTCTGCAGGGTATGTGATGAAAAAATTTCTTTTGCTTCCGGTCTTCGCCATGTTTCTGGCGTTCTGCGGCTCCGCGTCCGCGCAAGCCGTCGATACTAATTCGCCGGACGGCATGATCAAGACGGTCACGCAGGAAGTGCTGGATCAGATCAAGACTGACAAGAACATTCAGGCGGGTGACGTCAACGAAATCACCAAGCTCGTCAACGAAAAGATCCTGCCGTACACGGATTTCACGCGCACCACGCGTCTGGTGATGGGCCGCAACTGGAACACGGCCACGCCGGAGCAGCAAAAGCAGATCGTCGAGCAGTTCAAGATGCTGCTGATCCGCACGTATTCGGGCGCGCTTGCGCAAGTGCGTAACCAGACCATCCAGTACAAGCCGTTCCGCGCATCGCCGGACGATACGGACGTTGTGGTCCGCTCGGTCGTGATGAACAACGGTTCGCCGGTCGAACTCGACTATCGTCTATACAAGACGGCGCAAGGCTGGCGCGTGTACGACATTAACGTGCTCGGCGCATGGCTGATTCAGGCGTACCAACAGCAGTTCAACGAGCAGATTCAGCAACACGGCGTGAACGGTCTGGTGCAGTTCCTCACGCAGCGTAATCAGCAGTTGGCGAACGGCAAGGCATCGTGAGCACGCAGGCCAATGTTGCAGGCGGCGGCCGGTTTCAAACCGCCGCCACGCTGACCCACGAGAGCGCGAAGGCCGCGCTCGACGCGGGTCTGTCGCGCATCGCGGCGGGCGCATCGGAAGTCGATTGCGCGCCGCTCAAGCAATTCGATTCGTCCGCGCTCGCTGTACTGCTCGCATGGCAGCGCGCAGCGACCGCGCGCGGCGCGGCGTTGGACATCGTCAATATTCCTTCCGGGCTGGCCAGTCTCGCGCAAGCCTACGGCGTCGATACGCTTCTCACCTTCCGACATTGATCCTGTCCTGACGCAGTTCAGGCGCGGCGGCTGAACATTTCGCCGTCGCCAGCAGGATCGCTCAAAGTCGGCAAATGGCTTTGCCCTTATAATCAAATGTTTTTTCGGCACCACACGGCCCTTTTTGGCCGAGTTCGGGTCCGTCAAACGTCATCCGCACAATCGAGGCGACGCCGCTCCAGGCGCGCACTGTCATGTCAGCCATAGAAATCCGAAACGTCAGAAAGCGCTACAAGGAGCTTCAGGCGCTCAAAGGCGTGAGCCTCTCGGTGGAAGAGGGCGAGTTCTTCGGCCTGCTCGGCCCGAACGGCGCGGGCAAGACCACCTTGATCAGCATTCTCGCCGGTCTCGCGCGCGCCGATAGCGGCACGATTTCCGTGCGCGGCCACGATGTCGTCAGCGACTTTCGCGCAGCGCGCCGGGCGCTCGGCGTGGTGCCGCAGGAACTCGTGTTCGATCCGTTCTTCACCGTCCGTGAGTCGCTGCGCATTCAGTCGGGCTATTTCGGCTTGCGCAATAACGACGACTGGATCGACGAGATCATGTTCAACCTCGATCTCACCGAAAAAGCCGACGTCAACACGCGCGCGCTGTCCGGCGGCATGAAACGCCGCGTGCTGGTGGCGCAGGCGCTGGTGCATCGGCCACCGGTAATCGTGCTGGACGAGCCGACGGCGGGCGTCGATGTCGAATTGCGTCAGACCTTGTGGAAGTTCATTTCGCGTTTGAATCGCGAAGGCCACACCATCGTGCTGACGACGCACTATCTTGAAGAAGCCGAGTCGCTGTGCGACCGCCTCGCGATGCTTCGTCGCGGCGAAGTCGTGGCGCTCGAACGCACGAGCACGCTGTTGCAGCGTTTCGCGGGCATGCAGCTTTATCTGCGATTTTCGAGCGGCGTGTTGCCCGCCGAATTGCGCGCGCTGGAAGTCGATCCGAACGCGGTCGGCGGCGCGCAACATTTGCTGCGCCTGTCGAGCTATGACGAAGTCGAGCCGATTCTCGCGAAATGCCGCGCCGCAGGCTGCACGTTCGATGAAATCGATGTGCGCAAGGCGGATCTCGAAGACGTATTCATGCAGGTGATGAACGAGCCGGACGTAGTAGAGGGACTTTCATGAGCGGTTTCCAGACGTTGTTCTACAAGGAGCTGCTGCGCTTCTGGAAGGTGTCGTTTCAGACCGTGCTCGCGCCCGTCATTACGGCGCTGCTGTATCTGACCATTTTCGGTCACGCATTGTCGGGGCACGTGCAGGTGTATCCGGGCGTCGGCTACACGAGCTTTCTGGTGCCGGGTCTCGTGATGATGAGCGTGTTGCAGAACGCGTTCGCCAATAGTTCGTCGTCGATGATTCAGTCGAAGATCACGGGCAATCTCGTTTTCGTCCTATTGCCACCGATCGCGCATTGGGAGATGTTCTTCGCCTATGTGCTGGCGTCCGTGGTGCGCGGCTTGTGCGTCGGGCTGGGCGTGTTCATCGTGACGATATGGTTCATCCCGATGTCTTTTTCCGCGCCGTTCTACATCATTGCGTTCGCGGTGCTTGGCTCCGGGATTCTCGGCACGCTGGGCTTGATCGCCGGGATTTGGGCGGATAAGTTCGATCAACTCGCCGCGTTTCAGAACTTCCTGATCATGCCGCTGACGTTTCTGTCCGGCGTGTTCTATTCGACGCATACGCTGCCGCCGTTGTGGCGCGCGGTCTCGCATCTGAATCCGTTTTTCTACATGATCGACGGCTTCCGCTACGGTTTCTTCGGCCTGTCCGATGTGAACCCGCTGATCAGCCTGAGCATCGTCGGCGCGTTTCTGGTCGTGCTCGCGCTGATCGCCGTGCGAATGCTCGCGAGCGGCTACAAGCTGCGTCACTAAAATCTCAAGGAGACTTTCATGTTGCCGACTCCGGAGCAAGTGAAGGACTACATCGCTGGCGGGCTCGCTTGCCAGCATTTGGAAGTAGAAGGCGATGGTCAGCACTTTTTCGCGACCATCGTCAGTGATGCGTTCGTCGGCAAGCGGCTGATTGCGCGTCATCAACTGGTTTATGCGGCGCTCGGCGAGCGCATGAAGCAGGAGATTCATGCGCTCAGCATGAAGACCCTGACCCCCGACGAGTGGAAACCGGCCTGAGTCCACCCGGCGAAGCCAAATCAGGTCATCGAAACAACCTAGTAACACCGGCATCACCGGCAGGAAACAGTGCGAATCATTCAAGAAACACGCGGCGCCGCGAACGGTTCCGCGGCAGGGAGCTCGGTCGAAGGACAGGTCATCATGGATAAACTGGTCATCACGGGGGGCGCGAAGCTCTCCGGCGAAATCACCGTCTCGGGTGCGAAGAACGCGGCGCTGCCCATTCTTTGTGCGAGCCTGCTGACGGCAGACGATGTGCATTTGTCGAACGTTCCGAATCTTCAGGACGTGCGCACCATGCTCAAATTGCTGAAGCAGATGGGCGTGCAATCGGACGTATCGGCAGATGGAAAGATCACGCTGAACGCGTCGAAGGTGGATAAGCTCGTCGCGCCGTACGAAATGGTCAAGACCATGCGTGCGTCGATTCTCGTGCTCGGTCCGCTCGTCGCGCGATTCGGCGAGGCGAAGGTGTCGTTGCCCGGCGGCTGCGCGATCGGCGCGCGTCCGGTCGATCAGCACATCAAGGGTCTCCAGGCGATGGGCGCGGAGATCAATATCGAGCATGGCTTTATCGAAGCGCGCGCGAAGCGTCTGAAGGGCGCGCGAATCGTGACGGACATGATTACCGTGACCGGCACCGAAAATCTGCTGATGGCTGCGGTCTTGGCGGACGGCGAGACGGTGATCGAAAACGCGGCGCGTGAGCCGGAAGTGACCGATCTTGCGCATCTGCTCGTGAAGATGGGCGCGAAGATCGATGGCATCGGCACGGATCGGCTGGTGATTCATGGCGTCGAGAAGCTGCACGGTGCGACGCACGACGTCGTGCCGGATCGGATCGAAGCGGGCACGTTCCTGTGCGCGGTCGCCGCAGCCGGCGGCGATGTCACCTTGCGCAACGTCACTCCGATGTTGCTGGATGCCGTGACCGCGAAGCTGCGCGAAGCGGGCGTTTCTATCGAAGAAGGCGAGCGGTTCATGCGCGTGCGGATGAGCAAGCGTCCGGACGCGGTGAATATTCGTACGTCGGAATATCCCGCGTTCCCGACCGATATGCAGGCGCAGTTCATGGCGCTGAATACGATTGCCAACGGCACGTCGCAGGTCGTCGAGACGATCTTCGAAAACCGTTTCATGCACGTGCAGGAACTGAACCGTCTGGGCGCGCATATCACCATCGACGGGAATACGGCGCTGGTGAACGGCGTCGAACAGTTGTCGGGCGCGAAGGTGATGGCAACCGATCTGCGCGCATCCGCGAGTCTCGTGATTGCTGCGATGTGCGCGGACGGCGAGACGCTGATCGATCGTATCTATCACCTCGATCGCGGTTACGACCGGATGGAGTCGAAGCTCACGGCCGTCGGCGCGAACGTGCGACGCATCAAGGGCAGCGGGGTCGAACAATGAGTTCCTTGCCGCAGACGTCGTCGTCGGTGGAAGCGAGCGCGCCGCTCACGCTCGCGTTGTCGAAAGGGCGTATCTTCGAGGAAACCGTGCCGCTGCTCGCCGCAGCGGGCGTGGAAGTGGCCGAAGATCCCGAAACGTCGCGCAAGCTGATCCTGCCGACCACCAATCCGAATCTGCGTGTGATTATCGTGCGTGCCACGGACGTGCCGACGTACGTCGAATATGGTGCTGCGGATTTCGGCGTCGCGGGCAAGGACGTGTTGATCGAGCATGGCGGCAGCGGCTTGTATCAGCCGGTCGATCTGGATATCGCGCGTTGCCGGATGTCGGTGGCGGTGAAGGGCGGTTTCGATTACGCGAACGCGGTGCGACAGGGCGCGCGTCTGCGTGTCGCGACGAAATACACCGAAACCGCGCGGCAGCACTTCGCAGCGAAAGGCGTACACGTCGATCTGATCAAGCTCTACGGTTCGATGGAACTCGCGCCGCTGGTCGGCCTGGCCGATGCCATCGTCGATTTGGTCAGTTCGGGGAATACGTTGCGCGCGAATAACCTCGTCGAAGTCGAAGAGATCATGCAGATTTCGTCGCGATTGGTTGTGAATCAGGCGGCGCTCAAGTTGAAGCGCGCGGCGCTCAAGCCCTATCTCGATGCCTTCGAGCGCGCGTCGGCAGTAACGAATAACTAGCGCGACCGACTGTACTCGGCGGCGCGCTGCAAGCAAAACGGAAAACCAGCATGTCTATCAAGATTCGCAAACTCGATTCAAGCACCGATGGTTTCCAGAAGGCGCTGCGTGCGGTTCTCGCGTTCGAAGCGAGCGAGGACGAAGCAATCGAGCGCGCCGTCGCGCAGATCCTCGGCGACGTCAAAGTGCGCGGCGATGCAGCCGTGCTCGACTACACCAACAAATTCGATCGCCTGAAGGCGGACAGCGTCACGTCGCTGGAACTGCCGTTCTCGGAAATGGAAGCGGCGCTCGAAGGGCTAGCGCCCAAGCAGCGCGCAGCCCTCGAAGCGGCGGCGGCGCGGGTGCGCGGGTATCACGAGAAACAGCGTATCGAGTGCGGCAGTCATAGCTGGCAATACACCGAAGCCGATGGCACCGTGCTCGGCCAGAAAGTCACGCCGCTGGATCGCGCGGGGATTTACGTGCCGGGCGGCAAGGCGGCGTATCCGTCTTCCGTGCTGATGAATGCGATTCCGGCGCGCGTCGCGGGCGTGAAGGAAATCGTGATGGTCGTGCCGACGCCGGACGGCGTGAAGAATCCTCTCGTGCTGGCGGCGGCGCTGCTCGGCGGTGTGGATCGCGTGTTTACGATCGGCGGCGCGCAGGCGGTGGCGGCGCTCGCGTACGGCACTGAAACCGTGCCGGCGGTCGATAAGATTTGCGGGCCGGGCAACGCGTATGTGGCATCGGCGAAGCGTCGCGTTTTTGGGACCGTTGGCATCGACATGATCGCGGGGCCGTCCGAAATCCTCGTGATTTGCGATGCCACCACCGACCCGCGCTGGGTCGCGATGGACCTGTTCTCGCAAGCCGAACACGACGAACTCGCGCAATCCATTCTGCTGTGCCCGGACGACAACTTCATCAAACGCGTGGAAGACGCGATCATCGAACTGCTTCCGTCGATGCCGCGCCGTGATGTGATTCAGCGTTCGCTCGAAGATCGCGGCGCGCTGATCAAGGTGAGGGACATGGCCGAAGCCTGCGCGATTGCGAACGATATCGCGCCGGAGCATTTGGAGATTTCCGCGCTCGATCCGCACCAGTGGGCCTCGCTTATTCACAACGCAGGCGCGATGTTCCTCGGCCGCTACACCAGCGAAAGCCTCGGCGATTACTGCGCCGGCCCGAACCACGTTTTGCCGACTTCGCGCACCGCGCGCTTTTCGTCGCCGCTCGGCGTGTACGACTTCATGAAGCGTTCGAGCGTGATCGAAGTCAGCGCGGACGGCGCGCAGACGCTTGGTGAAATCGCGGCGGAACTGGCGTATGGCGAAGGTCTGCAGGCGCACGCCAAGAGCGCTGAGTATCGGATGAAGAACATCGGTTAACGCAACAGACGATAAAGCGGCCTGAGAGCCGCTCGCGCGACATGACCACAGCACAAGACATCATTCGTCCCGACGTCCTCGCGATGTCGAGCTATCCGGTGCCCGATTCCACGGGCCTTATCAAGCTCGACGCGATGGAAAATCCCTACACGCTGCCCGCCGATCTCGCCAGGCAACTGGGCGAGCATCTTGCGGGCGTGGCGCTGAATCGCTATCCGTCGCCGCGACCGGCGCAACTGATCGCGAAGCTCAAGCGCACCATGCACGTGCCCGACGCGTGTGACCTGCTGCTCGGCAACGGATCGGACGAACTCATCAGCATGATGGCGGTGGCGTGCGCAAAACCCGGCGCAAAAGTGGTCGCGCCAGTGCCGGGCTTCGTGATGTATCAAATGTCGGCGGCGTTCGCGCATCTCGAGTTTATCGGCGTGCCGTTGCGGGAAGACTTCACGCTCGATGCCAACGCGTTGATCGCCGAGATCGAAGAACACGCGCCCGCGCTCGTCTACCTCGCGTGTCCGAACAACCCGACCGGCACGCTTTACGACGATGCCGACATCGAACGCATCATCGCGGCGTCATCGAAAAGTCTGGTGGTGATCGACGAGGCGTATCAGCCGTTCGCGGAAAACACGTGGATGCCGCGCGTCGCGGAATTCGACAACGTCGTCGTGATGCGCACGGTCTCCAAGCTCGGTCTCGCCGGCATTCGACTCGGCTACATGGCCGGCCGTCCCGAATGGATCGTGCAATTTGACAAGGTTCGCGCGCCGTACAACATCAACGTGCTGACGCAGGCCACCGCCGATTTTCTGCTCGATCATCTCGACGTGCTCGACGCACAAGCCGCCGAGCTGCGCACGCAACGCGCCACGCTTGCGCGCGAAATCGCCTCCCTGCCCGGCATGACGGTTTATCCGAGCGCGGGCAACTTCCTGCTCGTGCGTGTTCCGGATGCGTCAGTTGCTTTCGAAACCCTGCTGACTTCGCGGGTTTTGGTAAAAAACGTGGGTAAAATGCACCCATTGCTGGCGAATTGTGTTCGTTTGACGGTCGGAACGGCCGAAGAGAACGCCCAAATGGTCGCCGCGCTCAAAAAACTCTCCACTTTCGATTAAGTCTCAAGGAATCACCATGCGCATTGCGGAAGTCGTTCGCAACACCAGCGAAACGCAGATCCGTGTGAAGCTCGATCTGGACGGCACCGGCAAGCAGAAGCTCGCCACCGGCGTCCCGTTCCTCGATCACATGCTCGATCAGATCGCCCGTCACGGGCTTTTCGACCTCGACATCGAAGCGCATGGCGACCTCCATATCGACGATCACCATACGGTCGAAGATACCGGCATTACGCTCGGCATGGCGGTGGCGAAAGCCATCGGCGATCGCAAGGGCATTCGCCGTTACGGGCACGCGTACGTGCCGCTGGACGAAGCGCTGTCGCGCGTGGTGATCGACTTTTCCGGGCGTCCGGGGCTGGAGTTCCACGTGCCGTTCACGCGCGCACGCATCGGTACGTTCGATGTCGATCTGAGCATCGAATTTTTCCGTGGTTTCGTGAATCACGCGGGCGTGACGCTGCATATCGACAATCTTCGCGGCCTCAACGCGCATCATCAGCTCGAAACGGTGTTCAAGGCGTTCGGGCGCGCGCTGCGCATGGCGTGCGAACTCGACGAACGCGCGGCGGGACAGATTCCGTCGACCAAAGGCAGCCTCTAAACAGTTCTCGCGTTCGAGATGTCTGAAACACGATGGATCTGTTCAAGTCGTTTATCTCCTTGCTCGCGCTGATCAATCCGATTGGCGCGATACCGTTTTTTCTTAGCCTCACCCAGCAGCAATCGGACACGGAAAAGCGCAATACCATCCGCGTCGCGTGTATTTCGGTGTTCTGCGTGATCGCGGTCACGGCGCTGCTTGGGCAGCAGATCATCGCGTTCTTCGGGATTTCGGTCGGATCGTTCGAAGTGGGCGGCGGCATCATCATGCTGCTCATGGCGATCAGCATGTTGAACGCGCAGGTCGGCAACGCGCGTTCGACGCCGGAAGAACGCATGGAAGCCGAGGAGCGCAATAACATCGCCGTCGTGCCGCTCGCCATTCCGCTGCTCACCGGGCCGGGATCGATCAGTACGGTGATCGTTTATGCTGCGAATGCGCAGCATTGGTACGACCGCTTCGGGCTGGTCGTGCTGGGCGCGATCATCGCGGCGCTGTGCTTCGGCGCGCTGAATCTGGCGGAGCCGATCGCGCGCTGGGTCGGGCGCACGGGAATCAATATCGGCACGCGTCTGATGGGTTTGATGTTGTCCGCGCTGGCGGTGGAATTCATCGTCAACGGGTTGAAGGCCTTGATGCCATCTTTGAAATGAAAACTTCGATTGCGATTGTTGATTACGGAATGGGCAACCTGCGCTCGGTCTATCAGGCGCTGAAAAAGGCGGCACCCGACGCGGACGTGGCGATCGTCGATCAGCCGCAGGGCATTCATTCGGCGGACCGCATCGTGTTGCCCGGTCAGGGCGCGATGCGCGACTGCATGAGTCATCTGGCGCAATCCGGCCTTCAGGATGCGGTGATGCAGGCCGCGCGCGAAAAGCCGATGTTGGGCGTCTGCGTTGGCGAGCAAATGTTGTTCGACTGGAGCGAAGAAGGCGACACGAAGGGGCTCGGCCTGTTGCCGGGTAAGGTGGTGCGTTTCCAGCTCGAAGGCAAACTTCAGGACGACGGCTCGCGCTTCAAGGTGCCGCAAATGGGCTGGAACCGCGTGCGTCAGGCGCAGAAGCACGCCATGTGGGACGGCGTCGCGGACGGCGCGTTCTTCTACTTCGTGCACAGCTACTACGTGGTGCCGGAAAATGCCGCGCATACGTCGGGCGAAACCGTGTACGGCGATGCATTCACGTCGGCGGTGGCGCGTGACAATATCTTCGCGACCCAATTTCACCCGGAAAAAAGCGCAGACGCGGGACTGCGCATCTATCGCAATTTCGTGCACTGGAATCCGTAATAACGCCAGCGTTCAGCGTGATCTGACGCGAACGTGGCCGTTGCAAGACTTGTACTACACTAGCGAGACGACCGCCGATACGGCACGAGAGACCGCGCGGCGTCGTTTTATCAACTTTACCCAGAAAATACGCGATACCTATGCTGCTCATTCCGGCCATCGATCTTAAAGACGGTCAGTGCGTGCGCCTCAAGCAGGGCGATATGGACCAGGCGACCATTTTTTCAGAAGATCCGGCGGCGATGGCCCGACATTGGGTCGATCGCGGCGCACGTCGGTTGCATCTCGTGGATCTGAACGGCGCATTCGCCGGCAAGCCACGCAACGGCGACGCCATTCGCGCGATCATCGAAGAAGTGGGCAGTGAAATTCCGGTGCAACTGGGTGGCGGTATCCGCGACCTGGAAACCATCGAACGCTATCTGGACGATGGTCTGTCGTACGTGATCATCGGCACGGCAGCGGTGAAGAATCCGGGCTTCTTGCAGGATGCGTGCAGCGCGTTCGGCGGCCATATCATCGTCGGGCTCGATGCGAAGGACGGCAAGGTGGCCACGGACGGTTGGAGCAAGCTGACCGGCCACGAAGTCGTCGATCTCGGCATGAAGTTCGAAGACTACGGCTGCGAGTCGATCATCTACACGGATATCGGCCGCGACGGCATGCTTCAGGGCATCAATATCGAAGCGACGGTGCGGCTGGCGCGCGCAGTGAAGATTCCGGTGATCGCGAGCGGCGGGCTGTCGAATATCGCCGATATCGAATCGCTGTGCGAAGTGGAAAACGAGGGCATCGAAGGTGTGATCTGCGGCCGCGCGATCTACTCCGGCGACCTCGATTTCGCCGCCGCGCAAACCCGCGCCGATGCGCTCAACGAGGCGGACGGCGCCTGATTTCACCGCAGCGCGAGCATGGCCGGGCGCGCCCGGCTCTCTACTTTGGCATCACTTCCGAATATGGCTCTCGCTAAACGCATCATCCCCTGTCTCGACGTGACCGCTGGCCGCGTCGTGAAGGGCGTCAATTTTCTCGAACTGCGCGACGCGGGCGATCCCGTGGAAATTGCGCGCCGTTACGACGATCAGGGCGCCGACGAACTCACGTTCCTCGATATCACCGCGACTTCCGATCAACGCGATCTGATTCTGCCGATCATCGAAGCGGTGGCGTCGCAAGTGTTCATTCCGCTGACCGTCGGCGGCGGCGTGCGCGCGGTCGAAGACGTGCGCCGGCTGCTGAACGCGGGCGCGGACAAGATCAGCATGAACTCGTCGGCGGTGGCGAATCCGCAGCTCGTACGCGACGCGTCGGACAAGCACGGCTCACAGTGCATCGTCGTGGCGATCGATGCGAAGCGCGTGTCGGCGGACGGCGAGCCGTCGCGCTGGGAAGTGTTTACGCACGGCGGGCGCAAGGCGACGGGCATCGACGCGATCGAATGGGCGCGCAAGATGGCCGAACTCGGCGCGGGCGAAATTTTGCTGACCAGCATGGATCGCGATGGCACGAAATCGGGTTTCGATCTGGCGCTGACGCGCGCCGTATCGGACGCGGTGCCGGTGCCGGTGATCGCATCGGGCGGCGTCGGGTCGCTGCAACATCTGGCGGACGGTATCGTCGATGGTCATGCGGACGCGGTGCTCGCAGCGAGCATTTTTCACTACGGTGAACACACGGTCGGCGAGGCGAAGCGCTTCATGGCCGATCAGGGCATTTCGGTGAGGACGTGAGCGTGAGCGATCAAAACTGGCTCGACCACGTGAAATGGGACGCGAACGGCCTCGTGCCGGTGATCGCGCAGGAACACACGACCAACGACGTGCTGATGTTCGCGTGGATGAATCGCGAGGCGCTGGCGAAGACCATCGAACTGAAGCGCGCCGTGTATTTTTCGCGCTCGCGCCAGCGTCTGTGGTTCAAGGGCGAAGAATCGGGGCACGTACAGCATGTCCACGATGTTCGCCTCGATTGCGACGAAGATGTCGTGCTGCTCAAAGTCGAGCAAGTCTCGGGCATTGCGTGCCACACCGGCCGCCATTCCTGTTTTTTCCAGAAATTCGAAGGCACGGCAGACAGCGGCGAGTGGGTTGCCGTCGAGCCGGTCCTGAAAGACCCCGAAAGCATCTACAAATGACGCAAGCCACCACGCTGGACACGCTGCTGCGCTTAGCCGCCGTTATCGACAGCCGCAAGGGCGGCGATCCGGAACAAAGCTACGTTTCCCGACTCTTTCATAAAGGTGACGACGCGGTCCTGAAGAAGATCGGCGAGGAAGCGACGGAAGTCGTGCTCGCTGCAAAGGACGCGCGCCACGGCGGCGCGCCGAAAGCGCTCGTCGGGGAAGTCGCCGATTTGTGGTTTCATTGTCTCGTGATGCTGTCGCATTTCGACTTGAGCCCCGCCGATGTCGTCGCGGAACTGGAACGGCGCGAAGGTTTATCGGGGATCGAGGAGAAGGCGCTGCGCAAATCGCGCGAGCGCGAGGAAAACGGCGGCTGACGAGCGTTTATCGCTGCGTTTTCGACACTATGCCGAAGCGCGAAGGAGGCACGCATGAATCGTCCTTATGAACCGTATCCGCCGCCCGTCGTTCAGGATTCCGCCGATCCGCGCAATATGCGCACGTTCACGCATATCTTGTATGCGTTGTACGCGTTCTATTGGCTGTCGGGCGGGTTGACGGGGCTCGTCGCGATCATCCTCAACTACATCAAGCGCGGCGATGCGGCCGGCACGCCGTACGAAGACCATTTCACCTGGCAGATTCGCACCTTTTGGTGGTCGGTGCTCGGGCATATCGTCGGTTTTGCGCTGATCTGGGCGCTTGGCCTCGGGTTTCTGATTCTCGGCGTGGCGTGGGTGTGGACGCTGTATCGAATCATCAAGGGCTGGTTGTATCTGTACGAGAACAAGACGCTCGACCCGCGCGCGTGGTTCTGATCAGCGAGACATTCATGAGCCAGGAAAACTGCATTTTCTGCAAAATCGCCGCCGGGCAGATTCCGAGCAACAAAGTCTATGAAGACGACGAGTTTCTCGCCTTCAACGATATCAATCCGGCCGCGCCCGTCCACGTACTCGTTATTCCAAAAAAGCACATCGAAACTCTGTCGCACTGCACAGAAAACGATGCACCGCTGCTTGGTAGAATGATTAGTCTCGTCGCGCGTCTCGCGAAGGATCTGGGCGTCGCTTATACGGGCGGCGAGACCGGATTCCGCACGGTGATCAATACCGGACCGGGCGGCGGGCAGGAGGTGTATCACATTCACGCGCATTTGCTTGCGGGCGAACGGCCGTGGAAGCGAATGGGCTAAAACGATTTTTCTGAGCGTGCACCTTTTCCATGCAATATTGGACGCGCAAAATCGGTAATCGATAGCTGAAGCGAAGGTGTTTTGGCTCGGGCCGCAAGGCCGATCGTTCATCGCGGCAGGGGCGGCGATGGAAATAACGGAGAATTTTCATTCATGGGTTCGTTGAGCATTTGGCATTGGTTGATCGTTCTGCTGATCGTAGCGCTGGTTTTCGGCACGAAGAAACTGCGCAATATCGGCGGCGATCTGGGCGGCGCGGTGAAGGGCTTCAAGGAAGGCATGCGCGAAGGCGAAACGCCGACGTCCGCAGATCAACGCGAACTGCCGCGTAACGGCGCGGTGGATGTCGAGGCGAAAGACAAGACGCGTTCGAACGACTACCGTTAATCCGCCCGCCGACCGCAACCTTCCACTCCTCGTTCAATGCTCGATCTCGGTCTGACCAAAATGGCGCTGATCGGCGTCGTGGCGCTCGTGGTGCTCGGCCCGGAGCGCCTGCCGGGCGTCGCGCGCACCGCGGGCGCGCTGTTCGGGCGCGCTCAGCGCTATATCAACGACGTCAAAGCGGAAGTCTCGCGTGAGATGGAACTCGATGAGCTGAAGAAAATGCGCACCGAGTTCGAGACCGCGGCATCGAACGTCGAATCGTCGATTCACGACAATCTGAAGAAGCACGAATCCGAACTGAACGATGCCTGGAATCAGGGCACGTCGGTGTCGCCGAGCATTGCGGGCGGCGCGGAGTCGTCGGATGCGTTCGCATCGGATAAATCGTGGATCAGAACGGCGTCGTCGAATTCGAAGCGCAAGAACTGGCGCGTCAAGCAAGGCGCGGTGCCCAACTGGTACAAGCGTACGACCGGGCGCCGCACGCGCGTGCAATCGGGTGCGGCCCGCGTGGCACGTCATACGCCCGCGACGCTGCGCCGGCCGACCAAATTCTTTTGAGCCGGCCGCATTCCCTTCCATCGATTGATCCATACCGAGGGCCGGCGTGAGCGACCCGCAACATACTAACCAAGAGCCCGTCGAAGAGACGTTCATATCGCACCTCGTCGAACTGCGCGATCGCATTATTCGCGCGGGCGCGGCGGTTATCGTCGTGTTCGTCGGGCTGGTGTACTGGGCGCCGGATATCTTCAGGCTGCTCGCGCGTCCGCTGATGCAGAACCTGCCGAAGGACGGCAAGATGATCGTCACCGACGTCACCGGCTCGTTCTTCGTGCCGATGAAGGTGACCATGCTGGTGGCCTTCGTGATCGCGCTTCCGATCGTGCTGTATCAAATCTGGGCGTTCGTTGCGCCGGGCTTGTATCAGCACGAGAAGAAGCTCGTCGCGCCGCTCGTATTCAGCAGCTACGCGCTGTTTCTGTGCGGCATGGCGTTCGCATACTTCGTCGTGTTCCCGACCATTTTCCGCGTGATGGCGCATTACAACGCGCCGCTCGGCGCGGAAATGACCACGGATATCGACAACTATCTGAGCTTCGTGCTCACCATGTTCCTATGCTTCGGCGTGACGTTCGAAGTGCCGATCGTCGTCGTGCTGCTGGCGCGCATGGGCGTGGTGAGCATTGCCAAGCTCAAGCAGATTCGGCCTTATGTGATCGTCGGCGCGTTCATCATTTCCGCCGTCGTGACGCCGCCCGATGTTTTCTCGCAGCTCATTCTGGCGATTCCGCTCATCATTCTTTATGAGGCGGGGATTATCGCGGCGCGGTTTGTGACACCGAAGGAGTCAGCCGAAAGCACCGAGGTCACGGTTAAATAACTGCGGCATTTTGTCTTGGTGTTTTCCCTCGGCGTTGCACCATAAGGGCAATAAAAAAGGCAGCTTCGGATTATCGAAGCTGCCTTTTTCGCATTTGAAGCCTAAGCGTTTATTCGTCGCTTTGGTCGCCCTGATCGCCTTGGTCCTCGTCCGGCATCTGCGGCGCACGTGGTTGCGCGGGACGCTTGCCGATCGTCACGTTGACGTCGAGTTCCTTGTTCTTGCGCATCAGATGAACCTTCACCGATGTGCCCGGCTTGATCTGCGCGACGACGTTCAGCAGGCGCGTGGTGTCGGTGATCGTATCGTCGTTGATGCTGACGAGGATATCGCCGGGCTTGATGCCTGCCTTGTCGGCCGGTCCGCCTTGCAGCACGCCCGCGACGATCGCGCCGGACTTCTGATCCAGCCCGAACGATTCAGCGATCTCCGGCGTCACGTCCTGCGGTTCTACGCCAATCCAGCCGCGCGTGACCGTGCCCGTCGTGATGATGCTCTCCAGCACGCTGCGCGCCGTCGAAACCGGAATGGCGAAGCCGATACCCAGCGAGCCGCCGCTGCGCGAATAAATCGCGGTATTGATGCCGAGCAGATTGCCGTTCACATCAACCAGCGCACCGCCCGAATTGCCGGGATTGATGGCCGCGTCGGTCTGAATGAAGTTTTCGAACGTATTGATGCCGAGGTGATTGCGTCCGAGCGCGCTGACGATACCCATCGTCACCGTCTGACCCACGCCGAACGGATTGCCGATCGCCAGCACCACGTCGCCCACGTGCGTGTTTTCCATCCGCCCGAGCGTGATCGCCGGCAGATTCGTCATGTTGATCTTGAGCACGGCAAGATCGGTTTCCGGATCGACGCCGATCACTTTCGCGCTCGACGTACGACCATCCGCCAGCGCGACTTCAATCTGATCCGCGCCATCCACAACGTGTTGGTTCGTTAGAATGTAACCTTCCGAGCTGACGATGACACCTGAGCCGAGATTCGACGCTGGCGGCTCGTCACTCTTGCGTTTGTTCTTGTCGCCGAAGAAGTAGCGGAACAGCGGGTCTTTCGCGCGCGGGTCGGGCGGCAGATTGCCGTCCTTGCTGGAAAACACGTTCACGACCGAGGGCATGGCTTTCTGCGCGCCATCGGCATAGGACGACTGAAGCGAGCGCGAGCCGATGCTCGGCGCCACTTCCTGCAACGCGACGATCGGCTCGGCGAGCTGCTTGCCGAACTGGCCCTGACGTTGAAGCCACTGCGGTTTCAAGGTCGCGATGATGAACATCAAGGCCAAAAGCACGGTGACCGCTTGGGCAAACAATAGCCAGAAGCGTCTAAGCATTTGAAGGGATAGAGGATTTCATGGATCGGATCGAACTCGAATTGTATCTGAACAATCTGCTGGAAATCGGTCGCTTCAAGGACTATTGCCCGAACGGCCTACAGGTCGAAGGCACGCGCCGCATCCAGAAGATTGCAACCGGCGTGACCGCGTCGCTGGCGTTCCTCGAAGCTGCGCACGAGTGGGGCGCGGACGCTGTGCTCGTGCATCACGGCTACTTCTGGAAGAACGAAGCGCCGCATATCACGGGGCGAAAATATCAGCGTCTGCGCACACTGATGCAGAACGACATCAATTTGTTCGCCTACCATCTTCCGCTGGACTCGCATCCGGATTTCGGCAATAACGCGCAACTCGGGTCGCGTCTTGGCTTGATCGCGGATCGGCGTTTTGCGGATCAGGATCTGGGCTGGTCGGCGTTGCTCGGTATGCCGTTGTCGCTGGAGCACTTCACGGCGGTCGTCGAAAATGCGCTCGGGCGCAAGCCGCTCGTTTTCGGCGATTCGGATCTCGAGTTGCGTCGCGTGGCGTGGTGCACGGGCGGCGCGCAAGGGTATTTCGAAGAAGCAATCGCGGTGGGCGCGGACGTCTATCTGAGCGGCGAAGTGTCCGAGCAGACCATGCATATCGCGGCGGAATCGGGCGTTGCGTACATCGCGGCGGGCCATCACGCCACCGAGCGATACGGCGTGCAGGCGCTCGGTTCGCACCTGTCCGAAGCGTTCGATATCGAGCACGTTTTCATCGATATCGATAATCCGGTTTAATGCGTAATTAAGCCGCACGCGGGATTATCAGGACTTGCAAGCCGCTTAAAAGAATGCTTTACGAATATGCGCGAAAACGCAGGGAAAACCCTGAAGCATCAAGTAATTAGAGTGATTTTTGCTTGATGGGCCTTGTAAATGGCAACTCCATTCGCGCACACTAACGGCGAAACACTGATGTGACGGTATAAATCCAACTCAGAAGTGGGGCGTGTGATGCGAGACAAGGATGAAAAACGCGTCGACGGCGGCCGCCGTACCTGGCTGATAGCGACGACTGTGGCTGGTGGCATCGGAGGTGTGGCAACCGTAGTTCCTTTTGTGAGTTCGTTCGCTCCATCGGAGAAGGCCAAGGCGGCGGGCGCGCCCGTCGAGGTCGATATCAGCGGACTCAAGCCCGGCGAAATGATGACGGTCGCCTGGCGCGGCAAGCCCGTGTGGATTCTCAACCGCACGGATGAAATGCTCTCCGACATCAAGAAGGCCGACAACGAAGTCGCCGACCCGAAGTCGAAGATGGAATTCTCGATGCCGTTGCCGGAGTACTGCAACAACGAGTATCGATCGCGCGCCGATCACAAAAACATTCTGGTGGCCGTCGCCGTGTGTACGCATCTGGGCTGCACGCCGACGCCGCGCTTCCAGGAAGGTGCGCAACCCAATCTCCCTGACGACTGGCCGGGCGGTTTTCTCTGCCCGTGTCACGGCTCGACCTACGACCTGGCCGGCCGCGTGTTCAAGAACAAGCCTGCGCCGCAGAACCTGGACATTCCGCCGTTCATGTTCACTACCGCGACGCAACTCGTGATCGGCAAGGACGAAAAGGGAGAGGCTTAAATGGCTAGCGCTGAAAAGGAAGTCGAGACGACGGGACTGGTCGGCTGGATCGACCGCCGCTTTCCGCTGACCTCGACCTGGAAGCAACACGTCTCCGAGTACTACGCGCCGAAGAACTTCAACTTCTGGTACTTCTTCGGCTCGCTTGCCTTGCTGGTGCTGGTGAATCAGATCGTCACCGGCATTTTCCTCACCATGAACTACAAGCCCGATGCGACGCTCGCGTTTTCATCGGTCGAGTACATCATGCGCGAGGTGCCGTGGGGCTGGCTGATCCGCTATATGCACTCCACGGGCGCGTCGATGTTCTTTGTCGTCGTGTATCTGCACATGTTCCGCGGGCTGATGTACGGGTCGTATCGCAAGCCGCGCGAACTGGTGTGGATCTTCGGCTGCGCGATTTTCCTATGCCTGATGGCCGAGGCCTTCTTCGGCTACTTGCTGCCGTGGGGGCAAATGTCCTTCTGGGGCGCGCAGGTGATCGTGAACCTGTTTTCGGCGATTCCGTTTATCGGCCCGGATTTGTCGCTGTGGATTCGCGGTGACTACGTGGTGTCGGACGTCACGTTGAATCGATTCTTCGCGTTTCACGTGATCGCGATTCCGCTCGTGCTGGTCGGGCTGGTGGTCGCGCATTTGGTGGCGTTGCACGAAGTCGGATCGAACAATCCGGATGGCATCGAGATCAAGGCGAAGAAAGACGCGAACGGCATTCCGATCGACGGCATTCCGTTCCATCCGTATTACTCGGTGCACGACTTCATGGGCGTGTCCGTGTTCCTGCTGATCTTCGCGGCGATCATTTTCTTCGCGCCGGAAATGGGCGGCTACTTCCTCGAAGCGAACAACTTCGTGCCGGCCAATCCGCTGCAAACGCCGCCGGAAATCGCGCCGGTCTGGTACTTCACCGCCTTCTACGCCATGCTTCGCGCCACCACTGATCCGTTCAAGATCGTGTTGATGATCGTGATTGCGCTGCTCGGCCTGTTCGCGTTGATCAAGGCGCGCGGCAAGTGGAAGCTCGGCCTGCCGGTGCTCGCGGTCGCAGTGCTGATCTTCATGGCGCTGACGGAATCGAAATTCTGGGGCGTGGTGGTGATGGGCACGGCGGTGGTGTCGCTGTTCTTCTTGCCGTGGCTCGACCGCAGTCCGGTCAAGTCGATCCGATACCGCCCGCTGTTCCACAAAGTCTTCTACGCGATCTTCATCTTCGCGTTTCTGATGCTCGGCTTTCTGGGCACGCGACCTCCATCGCCCGCCGCGACGCTGATCGCGCAAATCTGCGCGCTGATCTACTTCGCGTTTTTCCTCGGCATGCCGTTCTGGACGCCGCGCGGCAAATTCAAGACGCCGCCCGAGCGAGTGCACTTCAAACCTCACTGAGCTCGAGTCCAGGAGACAAATAGATGAAAAAATGGCTCTCTACAATAGCGATGGTCGGTGCGGTGCTGTTCGCGTTTGGCGCGGTAGCGCCGGTTCAGGCGGAGGAAGAAGCGGTGCTGGACCGCGCGCCCGACGGCTCCGACAATCTCGCGTCCCTGCAGCACGGCGCGCAAATCTTTGTAAACTACTGCCTGAATTGCCACAGCGCGAATTTGATGCGTTACAACCGGCTGACCGACATCGGCATCACGCCAAAGCAGATTCAGGAAAATCTGCTTTTCTCGACGGACAAGGTCGGCAACACGATGTCGATCGCCATGCGTCCGGATGATGCGAAAGCATGGTTCGGCGCATCGCCGCCGGATTTGTCAGTGGAAGCGCGGGCGCGCGGCAAGGACTGGCTCTATACGTACTTGAGGAGTTTCTATCGCGATCCGACACGACCGACCGGATGGAATAATCGCGTATATGAAAATGTGAGCATGCCGCACGTGTTGTGGACGCTGCAGGGCATCCGCGACGCGAAATTCGAAACCGATACGGACGAAAAGACCGGCGAAAAGGTAAAAAGGTTCGTGGGTTACACTCAGGTAACACCGGGTGCCATGTCCAACGTGGATTATGATTCTGCTGTGGCCGATCTGGTTTCGTACCTTTCGTGGATGTCCGAACCGGCGCAGCAGCAGCGCAAACGGCTCGGGGTCTGGGTCCTGCTGTTCCTGGCGCTGTTGAGCTTCCTCGCGTGGCGCCTGAACGCGGCATACTGGAAAGATATCAAATAGCGCGCCTTCTACGGCGTGGGTCGGCGCGACGGCGTTTTCGGCAAGAAAACGTCGCGGCCGGCCCTTCGAGTTTACTGAAGGAACTTTAAAAACATGATGGTTCTGTATTCCGGCACTACTTGCCCGTTCTCCCAGCGCTGCCGGCTGGTGTTGTTCGAAAAGGGCATGGATTTCGAAATCCGCGACGTTGACCTGTTCAACAAGCCGGAAGACATTGCAGTGATGAACCCGTATGGTCAGGTGCCGATTCTCGTCGAACGCGATCTGATCCTGTACGAGTCGAACATCATCAACGAGTACATCGACGAGCGTTTCCCGCATCCGCAACTCATGCCGGCCGATCCGGTGCAGCGCGCCCGCGCGCGCCTGTTCCTGCTCAACTTCGAGAAGGAACTCTTTGTCCACGTCGGCACTCTGGAGAATGAGAAGGGCAAGGCGGCAGAGAAGAACCACGAGAAGGCACGCAGCGCGATCCGCGATCGCCTTACGCAACTCGCGCCGATCTTCCTGAAGAACAAGTACATGCTGGGCGAAGAGTTTTCCATGCTCGACGTCGCCATCGCGCCGCTGCTGTGGCGTCTGGATCACTACGGCATCGAGTTGTCGAAGAACGCTGCGCCGCTGATGAAGTACGCCGAACGTATTTTCAGCCGTCCGGCTTACATTGAAGCGCTGACGCCTTCCGAAAAGGTGATGCGTCGATAGTTTGAATGCGCTTGGACGCGGCGGCGCGGTTTCGCGCCCTCGCGCTCAGGCAGAGGAAAGTTGATGCAAGAGATTTCCACCAAGCCGTATCTGCTGCGCGCGCTCTATGAGTGGTGCACGGATAACGGATTCACGCCGCACATTGCCGTACGTGTCGATGCCGCCACGCGCGTGCCGCGCCAGTTCGTCCGCAACGACGAGATCGTGCTGAATATCAGCTTCGAGGCCACCAGTCAGTTGCAGATGGGCAATGAATGGATCGAGTTCAGCGCGCGCTTTTCGGGCAAGTCGCACAAGATCGAAGTACAGGTGACCAACGTACTCGCCATTTATGCGCGAGAGAACGGGCAGGGAATGGCGTTTCCAGTCGAAGCAACGGCTCAGGTTGCGGCGGATTCGGCTGGCGTTTCGCGTGCCATCGAGCGCGATTCGGAGCTGAGCGAGGCATCGGAGCAAGAAAGTCCGGCTGCATCGCAGGAAGAGGTTGCAAGCGCCGAAGACGATGCATCGAAATCGTCTGGACGTTCCCACCTCAAAGTCATTAAATGAAGTAGAATTTCGTCCTTCGCCGGTTTAGCTCATCAGGTAGAGCGCTTGACTTGTAATCATGAGGTGGCGGGTTCGAGTCCTGCAACCGGCACCAAGACTTACGCGACGGCTCGTGCAATGTCTGCACGAGCCGTTTGCTTTCAGTGAGTCTCGGGGAAGATGCTTCGAAGTGGTCAGCAAGAGTTTTCAGAAAGTTGTTGACAACCTCCGAAACGTTCTTCATAATCTCGTTTCTCTGCTGCTGATGCAGCGACGCAAGACGGAAGGGTAGTGAATTCGGTTTTGCGGTGTGCTCTTTAAAAACTAACAGTCGATAAGTGTGGGCGCTTGATGCGGGTGCGGCCGGTCTTTGGATCGGAATAG
>NZ_JAQFVG010000298.1 GCF_029439455.1 Caballeronia sp. BR00000012568055
ATGCGCAAGCCCTCCACGATGAGCTTTCGGATCGAATCCGCGTCAATGCGGTCAGGGTCAAAATGCGCGGCCAAGCGTTTCGCCTCCTCAACGATCGGAATCATCTTTGCCGACAGATGGTAAGCCAAGAGGCGGGCTGCCGTCGGGCTTTTCGTGCCGAGAGAGCGCTTGATTTCTCTTTGGCCAAGCGCGGCTCGAAGAGGGGCGGGAAGGACGAGGCGGAATGAATAAACGCCGTGTCGGGAACGGCGGAGATGGGACGCAAGGCGCATGGGCTCACTCGGTTAAGAGTGGACCACCTTCTTGGACCCCCGGGCGCGCCCGGAAATGAAAAAAGCCCTGACAAGTCAGGGCTTTAGTGAAACTGGTGGCGAATCAGGGATTCGAACCCCGGACCTGCGGATTATGATTCCGTCGCTCTAACCGGCTGAGCTAATTCGCCAAGAGAAGCGAGATTATGGCGATCTCCGAAACGAGTGTCAACCCCTTCCGCGCATTTTCTTCATCAACCTCGCGCGGAAGGGAAACGCCCCGAAATCAATCCTCGTGATACACGTTCGACTTGCGCGTGTCCTTCACAAACAACATGCCGATCACGAAGGTCGCCAGCGCAATCACGATTGGATACCACAAGCCCGAATAGATATCGCCCTTGGCCGCGACAATGGCAAACGCCGTAGCAGGCAGGAACCCGCCGAACCAGCCATTGCCGATGTGATACGGCAGCGACATCGACGTATAGCGAATCCGCGCGGGGAACATCTCGACCAGCATCGCTGCGATCGGGCCGTAGACCATCGTCACGAAGATCACGAGGATGGTGAGGATCACGATCGCCATCGGCCAGTTGATGAGCGCCGGATCGGCCTTCGCCGGATAGCCCGCGCTCTTGAGCGTACCCGCCAGCGTTTTGTCGAACGCTGCGCCCTGAGCCTTTGCGTCCGGTCCCTTGCCGTCGTACGTGTTCACCACGGTTTCGCCGACCTTGATCTGCGCGAGTGTGCCTGCCGGCGCGGCCACGTTCTCATAGTTGAGACCGGCTTTCGACAGCGCGCTCTTGGCGATATCGCACGACGACGTGAACTTCGACGTGCCCACCGGATTGAACTGGAACGAGCACTCGTCCGGATTCGAGATCACCACGATTGGCGACTTCTGCGTCGCAGCTTCGAGCGTCGGGTTCGTGTAGTGCGCCAGCGCCTTGAACAGCGGGAAGAAGCTCAACGCGGCGATCAGGCAGCCCGCCATGATGATCGGCTTGCGGCCGATACGATCCGACAACGAGCCGAAGAACACGAAGAACGGCGTGCCGATCAACAACGCCACCGCGACCATGATGTTCGCGCTGGTGCCATCGACTTTCAAAGTTTGCGTGAGGAAGAACAGCGAGTAGAACTGGCCCGTGTACCAGACGACCGCCTGGCCCGCCGTCAGACCGAACAGTGCGAGCAGCACGATCTTCAGGTTTTTCCATTCACCGAACGCTTCGGTCAGCGGCGCTTTCGAGGTCTTGCCTTCCGACTTGATGCGCTCGAACACCGGCGACTCGTGCAGCTTCATGCGAATCCACACCGACACCGCCAGCAGCAGAATCGACACGAGGAACGGCACGCGCCACGCCCATGCGCCGAACTGTTCTTCGCCGACCATCGTGCGGACCGCGAGAATCACGATCAGCGAGATGAACAGGCCAAGCGTCGCCGTCGTCTGAATCCACGCGGTCCATGCGCCGCGCTTGTTCGCGGGCGCGTGTTCGGCCACGTAGGTCGCAGCGCCGCCGTACTCGCCGCCGAGCGCGAGACCTTGCAGTAGGCGCATCGCAATGAAAATGACGGGCGCCGCAATGCCTATGGTCGCGTATCCCGGCAGGAAGCCGATCAGAAACGTCGATAAACCCATGATGACGATGGTCACCAGGAACGTGTACTTGCGCCCGACCATATCGCCGAGCCGCCCGAACACGATCGCGCCGAACGGACGCACCGCGAAGCCCGCCGCGAAGCCGAGCAGGGTAAAGATGAAGCCGGCCGTCGGATTGACGCCCGAGAAAAACGTCTTGCTGATGTAGATAGCGAGCGAGCCCGCCAGATAGAAGTCGTACCACTCGAACACGGTGCCGAGCGACGACGCGAAGATCACTTTCCTTTCTTCGCTTGTCATCGGCGCGTGTGAGATGCGTTGTTCGACCGTAGCCATGAATCGTCTCCTGATTGGTCTTTCAGCCACTCGTTGTCATCGTCCCGCCTGAAGCGGTCCGGTGAGACGATTATTGGAACGAAAACTTACGGCGTTCTGACGCTCAGGGTTTGTCCCGCATAGGAAAAACCCGCTGCAGGGTCACGCGCACCAGCGTGCCCGCGAGTCGCGGTGTCTGCTGATAGACATGGTCTTCGATTGCGAGCGTGCCGCCGTGCATCGCCGTGATTTCCTTGACTATGGCAAGGCCCAGGCCGCTGCCGTCGCCTTCGCGTCCGAGAATGCGGTAGAAGCGCTCGGTCACGCGTCCCCGTTCGGCGGCGGGAATGCCGAGTCCGGTGTCTTCCACTTCGAGGTGCACGAAGTCGAGTTCGTGTTCATCGGTCCGCACGCGCACGGTGATGCGTCCGCCAGCGGGCGTGTAGCGGATGGCGTTATCGACGAGATTGGACAGCAACTCGCGCAGCATGACCACGTTGCCTTGTACTTCGACCGGAAAGGGCGGTTCTTCGAAACCGAGATCCATGCCTTTGGCAAGCGCCGCCTGCACCCAGTCGCGCACGGCGAGACGCGCCAGCGCCGACAGTTCGATCTCCGTAAAGATTTGCCCCGTCGCGCGATTCTCCGCGCGCGCCAGCGCCAGCAATTGCGTGACGAGCCGCGCCGCGTGCTCCGAACTCGTCGCGATCTGTTCGAGCGAACGCTGCACTTCCATCGATACATCCTGCCGCAACGCCAGTTCCGCCTGCATGCGCAAGCCCGCGAGCGGCGTCTTCATCTGATGCGCGGCATCGGCGATAAAGCGCTTCTGGAACTCCATGTTCTGTTCGAGCCGCGTCAGCAAGTCATTGAACGATGCCACCAGCGGCGCGATTTCCGGCGGCGCGCGGCCCGCTTCCAGCGGCGAAAGATCGTCCGGCCGGCGCGCGCGGATATTCGATTGCAACGCGTGCAGCGGCGCGAGTCCGCGCGACAGCCCGAACCAGACCAGCACGATGGCCAGCGGCAGAATCACGAACTGCGGCAGGATCACGCCTTTGATGATGTCGTTGGCAAGCGCGCTGCGTTTGTCGAGCGTTTCTGCGACTTGCACGAGCACGGGCTGGCGGCTTTCGGGATCGCGTCCGGGCGCGAGCGCGGGCAGATCGACGGTTGTATAGGCGACGCGGATATCGTTGCCGCGCAGCACATCGTCCCGAAATTCGACGATGCCCGGCTGCGGCCGGTCATCTTCATGCGGCAAGGGCATATCGCGGTCGCCGCCGACCAGTTCGCCGCGCGTGCCGAGCACCTGAAAGAACACGCTATCGACGTTATCGGCGCGCAGGAAATCGCGCGTCGCTTCGGGCAGACGCAGTTCGGCCACGCCGTTGACCGGCTGGATTTGCCGCGCGATGACGTAGGCATCGGCTTCGAGTGCGCGGTCGAACGGCCCGTTGGCGATCGACTTCGCGACCAGATACGTGACCGCGATGCTCATCGGCCAGAGTAGCAGCAAAGGCGCGAGCATCCAGTCGAGAATCTCGCCGAACAGCGAGCGCGGATGCGCTTCGTTGTCGGATTCGATTTCGTCGGGCGGCGCGAACGGATTGGCGTAGCGGGCGTCGCGCTCGGCATCGGAATCGTTCGATTCCTGTCGGCGGGTGGAAGCGGGCGACGCCATGTATATCGCTCAGTGGTGAGCCGCGGGCGCGCTGCTCGACGCCTTCTCGAGCGTGTAACCCAGCCCGCGTACCGTGATGATCTTCGCGCCGCTCGGCTCGATCTTCTTCCTCAGCCGATGCACGTAGACCTCGATCGCGTTGTTGCTGACTTCCTCGCCCCACTCGCACAAGTGATTCACCAACTGTTCCTTCGATACCAGCCGGCCCGTTCGTTGCAACAGCACTTCGAGCACGCCGAGTTCGCGCGCGGACAAATCGATCACCTGATCGCCGATCGACGCGATCCGCCCGACCTGATCGAAGCACAGCGAACCGTGTTTCACGACGGTCGGACCGCCCCCCGCGCCGCGACGTGTCAGCGCACGCACGCGCGCTTCCAGCTCGTTCAGCGCGAAGGGTTTGGCCATGTAGTCATCGGCGCCGAGGTCGAGTCCCTTGACTCTTTCATCGACGGAATCGGCGGCGGTGAGGATCAAAACCGGCATCTGCGAATTGCGTGCGCGAAGCCGCCGAAGCACCTCCAGGCCTGGCATCAGCGGAAGTCCGAGGTCGAGAATCAGCAGGTCGAAAGGCTGCAGCGTGAGGGCTGTATCGGCCTCGACGCCGTGCTTCACATGGTCAACGGCGTATCCCGATTGGCGGAGTGATCGAACCAGGCCATCGGCGAGTATGCTGTCGTCTTCGGCAATGAGGATTCGCATCGTGGTGTGCGCCTTGGTGTGCCGAGCTTGCCGGCAGCGCATGTGCGCGGCGCGGCGGTCTCCGGGTTTTGGGTGGTTTTTGCGGTTCGCGTGGCGTGGAAAAAACGCATCGGCGCGATGTTCGGGCTTGCAAAAACTACTGTTTTTTTATACAGTGTCTGCGTGAGTGGGAAGGGCGGGATTGCGTGCTCATTAAGAGCGGCAGTCAGCCGTGAACACTGCCTCAGACGCCGTTCATCATAGCAAAGGACGATTCATGGAAGAAAGCAAGAAAGGCCCGGCTGGAATGACTGCAGAGAAGAGCAAGGCGCTGACTGCCGCGCTCTCGCAGATCGAAAAGCAATTCGGCAAAGGGTCGATCATGCGGCTCGGCGCAGGTGAGGCGGTGGAAGACATTCAGGTGGTCTCCACAGGTTCGCTCGGACTGGATATCGCGCTCGGCGTCGGCGGCTTGCCGCGTGGCCGTGTGGTGGAAATCTACGGTCCGGGATCGTCGGGTAAGACCACGCTCACGCTGCAAGTGATCGCGGAAATGCAGAAGCTCGGCGGCACGGCGGCGTTTATTGACGCGGAACACGCGCTTGATGTGCAGTACGCGGGCAAGCTCGGCGTGAATGTGCCGGAACTGCTGATCTCGCAGCCGGACACGGGCGAACAGGCGCTGGAAATCACGGACGCGCTGGTGCGCTCTGGTTCCATCGACATGATCGTGATCGACTCCGTGGCGGCGCTGGTGCCGAAGGCGGAAATCGAAGGCGAAATGGGCGACTCGCTGCCCGGCCTGCAAGCGCGTCTGATGTCGCAGGCGCTGCGCAAGCTGACCGGTTCCATCAAGCGTACGAACTGTCTGGTGATCTTCATCAACCAGATCCGCATGAAGATCGGCGTGATGTTCGGCAATCCGGAAACCACCACCGGTGGTAACGCGCTGAAGTTCTACTCGTCGGTGCGTCTGGATATTCGCCGGATCGGTTCGATCAAGAAGAACGACGAAGTGATCGGCAACGAAACACGCGTGAAGGTGGTGAAGAACAAGGTGTCGCCGCCGTTCCGCGAAGCCATCTTCGACATTCTTTACGGCGAAGGTATTTCGCGTCAGGGCGAGATTATCGACTTGGGCGTGCAAGCCAAGCTGGTCGATAAAGCCGGTGCCTGGTACAGCTACAACGGCGATCGTATCGGTCAGGGTAAGGACAACGCGCGGGAATTCCTGCGTGAGAATCCGGACATCGCGCGCGAGATCGAGAACAAGATCCGCGAATCGCTGGGCGTGGCTGCAATGGGTGAAGCAGTCGCCGCAGGCGCAGCGACGGCGGATGACGAGTAACGCGTTTTACGCTTAGTCGTATGCTGAGAAGCCGGTTCGGACCGAAGTCTGGCAAGCAGGGCGCATCGCGCGCCCGTGCTGGCGACGGTTCGAATCGCGCTGATGATGTACCGGCTGTAAATGAAGCAAAAGAAGAAAGCCGCGCGGATCGTCTGGAGCATGCGCGTGTGCTGATGAAGCAAGCGGCCGAGCAACCCAAAGCCGCGCGCGTGGTTGATGTTGGCAGCCCCGTTGGCAGTCCCGCTCCCAGTCCCACGCCACAAATTACCGACGCAGCGTTCGAAGACGACGCCGATCCGTTCGAGCCATTCGAACAATGCGCGCCTTCGGAACCTCCTCCGCCAGCGGCCGACGAATCCGTCTATAGCCGTTCCAGCGATCGCAGACGCGCCAAAGCTTCCGCAAAAGAACTCAGAGCAGCAAAGCGCCCGAAGCTATCGCTGAAGGGCCGCGCGCTCGGCTATCTCTCGCGCCGCGAATACTCGCGCGCGGAGTTATCGCGCAAGCTGCGTCCGTATGTCGAAGAGAACGATTCCATCGATACCGTGCTCGACGGCCTCGAGCGCGACGGCTGGCTCTCGAACGAGCGCTTCGTTGAAAGCGTCGTGCATCGGCGGGCGACGCGCATGGGCGGCAAGCGCATCATCGATGAACTGAAGCGCCACGCCGTCGGCGACACGCTCATCACCGAAACCGCAGGCAAGCTCGCGCAAACCGAGACCGAACGTGCGCGCGCCGTGTGGGAGAAAAAGTTCGGCACTCCGCCCGACACGCCTGCCGAACGGGCGAAACAATCGCGCTTTCTGGCGGCACGGGGTTTTTCGGGCAGCACAATCGGCAAGATCCTCAAAGGTGGCGAAGACGACTGGGCCGACGAATTCGACGGCGACTGATCGCACCCGCAAAGCCAATACGGGCGGGCCTGAGGACCATGCCCGGCCAGAAATACCCAATATGCTAAAATTCCACGGTTTTCCCCGTTCCGGCTTCGACCCAGCATGCCTCTTTCTCCGCCCGTTTCCCGAAAATTGCGCCATCAGCGCGTGATTCGGCTGGAAGCGTTTGAGCGGGACGACGGCCTGTGGGATATCGAAGCCCGGCTCACCGATGAGAAGCCTCGCGATTTTCCCCTCGCGACGGGCGTCCGGCCAAATGGCCTGCCGATCCATGAACTCTGGCTACGCATCACCATCGACCGCAAGCTCACTATCGTTGACGCAGAAGCGTCGTCGGTGTGGTCGCCTTACGGTCAGCAATGCGCCGAGTCGAATTCAGCCTATCGCAGTCTCATCGGACTCAATTTGCTTCAGAATTTTCGCCGCGAAGCCAACAAGCTTCTGCGTGGCGTGGTCGGCTGCACGCATCTCACGGAGATGTGCGCGGTATTGCCGACTGCTGCCGTGCAAGCCTTTGCGGGCGACGTCTGGAAGATCGAAGACGGTAATCCCTTCACAGGTCACAGCGCGAAAGACCAGCCTCCGTTTCAGCTTGGCCAATGTCACGCGCTGCGCTTCGATGGTCCCGCCGTTCGAGAGTTTCATCCGCGCTGGGTCGATTACACGCCGGAAACGTGAACGGCCGCGCGGCTAGCCAAATAAATCCAAAACCAGAATCGACGTAATAAGCGGTTCAACTCCTAGAAGTTCACTCCAACTCTCAGACTGAAGGAATCACGCATGAAGATTCACGAGTACCAGGGTAAGGAAATCCTGCGGAAATTCGGCGTCGCGGTCCCGCGCGGCACACCCGTGTTCTCGGTGGATGATGCGGTCAAGGCCGCGGAAGAGCTGGGCGGCCCGGTTTGGGTCGTCAAGGCGCAAATTCACGCTGGCGGCCGTGGTAAGGGCGGTGGCGTGAAGGTTGCCAAGTCGATCGAACAGGTTCGTGAGTACTCGAACCAGATCCTCGGCATGCAGCTCGTCACGCACCAGACCGGCCCGGAAGGCCAGAAGGTCAATCGACTGCTGATCGAAGAAGGCGCGGACATCAAGAAAGAACTGTATGTCGGCCTCGTGCTGGATCGCGTTTCGCAGAAGATCGTCGTGATGGCGTCGAGCGAAGGCGGCATGGACATCGAAGAAGTCGCGGAAAAGACGCCTGAGTTGCTGCACAAGCTGCCGGTCGATCCCGCAACGGGCCTGAAGGACGCCGAAGCCGACGACCTCGCACGCAAGATCGGCATTCCGGACGCATCGGTGCCGCAAGCGCGCGCGATCCTGCAAGGTCTGTACAAGGCCTTCTTCGATACCGACGCATCGCTCGCGGAAATCAACCCGCTGATCCTGACCGGCGACGGCAAGGTCATCGCACTGGACGCCAAGTTCAACTTCGACGCCAACGCGCTGTTCCGTCACCCGGAAATCGTCGCGTATCGCGATCTGGACGAAGAAGATCCGGCTGAAGTCGAAGCCTCGAAGTTCGATCTCGCGTACATCTCGCTGGACGGCAATATCGGCTGTCTGGTGAACGGCGCAGGTCTGGCCATGGCGACGATGGACACCATCAAGCTGTTCGGCGGCGAGCCGGCCAACTTCCTGGACGTCGGCGGCGGTGCGACGACGGAGAAGGTGACCGAAGCGTTCAAGCTGATGCTGAAGAACCCGAACCTGAAGGCGATTCTCGTGAACATCTTTGGCGGCATCATGCGCTGCGACGTGATCGCGGAAGGCGTGATCGCGGCGTCGAAGGCCGTGGACCTGAAGGTGCCGCTCGTCGTGCGCATGAAGGGCACGAACGAAGACCTCGGCAAGAAGATGCTCGCTGATTCCGGCCTGCCGATCATTTCGGCGGACAGCATGGAAGAGGCTGCGCAGAAGGTCGTCGCGGCTGCCGAAGGCAAGTAAGCGCATCCGCTTGCAAGCCTAAGAGAGCGTTCACCAGATACGAATGGCGGCGCGCGCGAAAGCGTTGCGACGCCAAACGAACAGAGGTCACTACATGTCGATTCTGATCAACAAAGACACGAAGGTCATCACGCAGGGCATCACCGGCAAGACCGGCCAGTTCCACACGCGCGCTTGCCGTGAATACGCAAACGGCCGCGAAGCCTACGTCGCGGGCGTGAATCCGAAGAAGGCCGGCGAAGATTTCGAAGGCATCCCAATCTACGCATCCGTCAAGGAAGCGAAGGCCGAAACCGGCGCGACCGTTTCGGTCATCTACGTGCCGCCCGCAGGCGCTGCTGCCGCGATCTGGGAAGCCGTCGAAGCCGATCTGGATCTCGCGATCTGCATCACGGAAGGCATTCCGGTTCGCGACATGCTGGAAATCAAGGACCGCATGCGCCGCGAAAATCGCAAGACGCTGCTGCTCGGACCGAACTGCCCCGGCACGATCACGCCGGACGAACTGAAGATCGGCATCATGCCGGGTCACATTCACCGCAAGGGCCGCATCGGCGTGGTGTCGCGTTCGGGCACGCTGACGTACGAAGCAGTCGGCCAACTGACGGCGCTCGGCCTCGGCCAGTCGTCGGCGGTCGGTATCGGCGGCGATCCGATCAACGGTCTGAAGCACATCGACGTGATGAAGATGTTCAACGACGATCCGGATACGGACGCCGTCATCATGATCGGCGAAATCGGCGGCCCGGACGAAGCGAACGCTGCGTACTGGATCAAGGACAACATGAAGAAGCCGGTCGTCGGCTTTATCGCGGGCGTGACGGCGCCTCCGGGCAAGCGCATGGGCCACGCCGGCGCGCTGATTTCGGGCGGTGCGGACACGGCTGACGCGAAGCTGGAAATCATGGACGCGTGCGGCATCAAGGTCACGAAGAACCCGTCGGAGATGGGTCGTCTGCTGAAGTCGGTTATCTAACCGGCACGACGCGACGGGGTTTGGTACGCTTACCGAACCCTTTCGTTTTTGAAAAGCGAGGGAGCGCTGGCTTCCTCGCTTTTTTTCTATGCTCGAATTCTTTGCGACGCTCCATTGGGGCGCGGTTGTTCAGATCATCGTCATCGATATCTTGCTTGGTGGCGATAACGCCGTCGTGATTGCGCTCGCCTGCCGCAATCTGCCGGCGCAGCAGCGCGCGCGCGGCATCGTGCTCGGCACGCTCGGGGCGATTGCGCTGCGCGTCGTGCTGATCGCGTTCGCGGTGATGTTGCTCGATATCCCGTTTCTCAAGTTCGTCGGCGGAATGCTGCTGCTGTGGATCGGCGTGAAGCTGATGCAGCCCGACCACGACGAGCACGAAGTCAACGCATCCGATCGGCTATGGACGGCCGTGAAAACCATCATCGTCGCGGATGCGGTGATGAGTCTCGACAACGTGATCGCGATTGCCGGCGCGGCGGAGGCGGCCGATCCGCGGCATCGGCTGACGCTGGTGATTTTCGGGCTGATCGTGAGCATTCCGCTGATCGTCTGGGGCAGCACGCTGGTGCTCAAACTGCTCGATCGCTTTCCGATGGTCGTGCTGCTCGGCGCGGGCTTGCTCGGGTGGATCGCGGGCGGGCTGATCATCGACGATCCGTTTATCGATCGCTGGCCCGCGCTGAATACGGATTTTGCGATTTACGCCGCGCGGGTCGCGGGCGCGGTGTTCGTCGTGGGCGTGGGTTGGATGCTCAAGCGCCGCGCGCTCGCTCAAACCAATCGCGCCACGAGCTAGCGTCCGTTTTGCCTATGCCATCTGGCTGACTGCCGGAATCGCGCCATCCTCAATACGATCGAAGCGTCCTGTCTGCATCACGCGGGCAGGCGCTTTTTTCTTATCGAGGTGGCAATGACGAAGATGGCTTTGAAAGCGACCGCGCCCGATGCGCGGCGCGGTGTGCGCGCATGGCTCGGCCGTGCGCAGGAAACGGCGGCGAAGGGCTTTACGCTGATCGAATTGATGATCGTGCTGGCGATCGTCGGCGTGATCGCGGCGTACGCGATTCCCGCGTATCAGGACTATCTGGCGCGCAGCCGCGTGGGCGAGGGCATGGCGCTGGCGTCATCGGCGCGGCTGGCGGTGGCGGAGAACGCATCGAGCGGAACCGACTTCGCAAGCGGCTACGCGACGCCGCCCGGCACGCGCAATGTCGAATCGATTCATGTGGATAGCGACAGCGGACAGATCACGATTGCGTACACCACGCGCGTCGCGCCTGCGGGATCGAACACACTCGTGCTCGTCCCGTCCGCACCCGATAACGCCGATACGCCGACGGCGCGTATCGCACTGGCGCGTGGTTCGGTGCAGGCGGGCACGCTGACGTGGGAGTGTTTCGCGGGCGGGAAGGCGTCGTCGTCCTTGCCTGCGCCTGGAGCGGGACCGTCTCCCGCGACTGCGCCCACGTTGCCGGCGAATCTCGCGCCGCCGGAGTGCCGCGCGTGACCATGAAGGCATGAATTGAAGCACGCGTGCCGCTACGCCCTATGCTTTCGTTCGGCAAGGAAACCAGCGCGCACGCGTGTTTTTTGTGCGAAAGGCCCGGATTTCGTGGCATTTCCGGTCGTTCGGCGAACAGCGGGGCGCAAAGTTTTGTATAGTGCGCCGGTCGCCGACGTTCCCAGTTCCTCATGCCTTCTCAATACGCGCGTTATCTCTGCTTTACCGTTCTGTGTTTCGCGTTGACGATTCCCTTCGGCGTCGTCAACCACACGTATCCGATACCGACGTTCTACGCCGAATACAGCGCGCTCGCGTTGTACCTTGCGTTGGGCGCGACGGTCGCGCTGCTCGTGCGCGTATCCGAACCGCGCGTGCCGTTCGCCTCACCGATGATCGCGCTGATGCCGCTCGCGTTCGGCGTGCTGCTGGTCGCGCAGACGGTGCTGCTGCCGGTCGCGCAGCCATCGATGAACTGGCTCGGCGGGGCGTATCTGCTGGCATCGTTCGTTGCGGTGCATACGGGCTTCGGGCTCGTGCGTGCGGGACTTGGCGAGAAGGCGTTGCGCATCGGCGCGGCGGCGCTGATGGTCGGCGGGCTGTTCGCGGTGTTCTGCCAGATCGTGCAGTTGTTCCATCTCGAGGTGAAGTTCACGCCGTTTGTCGTCGCCTATAACGTGATGGTCGATCGGCGTCCGTTCGGCAATATGGCGCAGGCGAATCACTTGGCGACCGTGATCGCCTTTGCGATGGCGGGCGCGCTGTTTTACGTGCAGACGCGTCGCTTGCCGGTGGTGCTGTGGCTCGCGGTGTCGGCGGTGTTTGCGCTTGGTTTGGCGCTGACGGTGTCGCGCGGGCCGTGGTTGCAGATGGCGGTGATCATCGTCGGCGGATTCTGGATGGCGTTCGCGCAGGGGCGCGCGGTGGCTTCCGATGGATTCGACGGTCCGGGCAAGCGCGATATGCGCGCGTGGATCATGCCGGTCGTGCTGGCGGTGCTGTTCTTCGCGGTGAACGGCGCGGTCCGTTGGGCGAACGTGCGATTCGGCTTCGACCTTGCGCAGTCGGCGGCGGAGCGTATGCAGGACGCGAATCAAATCGCACCACGGCTCGCGCTGTGGAAATACGGCTGGACGATGTTCAAGACGCATCCGTTGCTGGGCGTCGGCTGGGGCGAGTTTCCGCGTTATCAGTTCGATATGGTGCGCGAGTTGGGCGGCGTCGAAATCGCGAACAACGCGCACGATATCTTTATCGATTTGCTGGCGAAGACCGGCGCGCTCGGCATGGCTATTCTGGTGCTCGGCATCGTGTTGTGGCTGATCCGCGTGCTGCGCGCACCGCAGACGCCTGCGCGCATTTTCGGTTTGTCGTTTTTGGGCGTGCTGATGATGCACGCGCTGGTCGAATACCCGCAGCAGTACATGTTCTTCCTGATGCCGTCGATGCTGGTGATCGGCTTGCTGGAGACGCGGCCGATGCGTTTGTTCGCGCGCCCCTTGTCGTACGGCTTGTATGTGGTGCTGGTGCTCGGCGGCCTGGCGACGCTCTATCCGACATTGCGCGATTACAACCGCGCGGAAGTGCTGTATTACGGATCGCGGCCGGCGGAGCAGTATCGTGATGATCCGTCGTTCCTGTTCACCGCGTGGGGCGAATATGGCGCCGCCACGCTGCTGCCGATGAACGCGCAGGACTTGCCGATGAAGCTCGCGATGCATCGGAAAGCGATTGCGTTGCTGCCTGGGGAGACGGTGCTGCGTCGGTATGCGGTGTTGCAGGCGCTCGCCGGCCAGCGCGATGAAGCGCTGGATACGATGGCGCGTTTGAAAATCTTTGCCACCGAGCTTCACGACTGGCCGACGCAGTATGCGGCGACAGTGAAAATGGTGGATGAGATTGGTGGGCCGCTGGGGGCGTTTAAGAAGGATTTGGTCAAGCTGTATGGGGCGCCGGCTGCCGCAACCACCACTGACGATGAGGATGACGAGTAACCGACACAAGCCTTAAACCCGTTGGTTTCGCTATCCGATGAAGCCAACGGGCAAAAACGGAACGATCGTTGCTTCGAAGTAAATTCGGGCGAAACGGTGGCGGCCCTTTAACGCTCCACCACCCAATCCCCCGACTTCCCGCCATGCTTCTCCATCACCTTCACATTGGTGATTGTCATCCCGCGATCCACGGCTTTGCACATATCGTAGACCGTGAGCAATCCGACCTGGACGGCAGTTAAAGCCTCCATCTCAACCCCAGTACGCCCAAAAGTCTCCACGCGCACCTCGCAATGCACGCCCGGCAGCGCCTCATCGATCTCGAACTCCACCGCGACCCGCGTCAACGCCAGCGGATGACAAAGCGGAATCAAATCCGCAGTTTTCTTGGCACCCTGAATCGCCGCGATTCGCGCGACGCCCAGCACATCGCCCTTTTTGGCGTGACCATCGCGAATCAGCGCCAGCGTCGCATCGAGCATGACGATAGAACCGCGCGCCACCGCGACGCGCCGCGTCTCGCTCTTGGCGCCGACATCGACCATATGCGCCTCGCCGGCGGCATCGAAATGAGTGAGTCCGGACATCGCGTCTCCTTGAAATGGGCGCTTATCTTACCAGCGCGGTTTCGCGGGCAAACAGGCCAAATCGGCCAACAAAAGCGCGGCACTTGATACGATAAGCCCGTTTTCATCCTCCAGCCGACCGGCCACGCGCAGCCGGTGCCGCGTCATGTATCCGAAGCGTCCGAGCCGTTCGCTGATCGCCGTGTTGTGCCTCAGTCTCGCCGTATCGTCTAACGCGATGGCGCAGGCGAGCAAAGTCGCGTCTACGATGGCGCAAAACCCGCAAACCGGCACGCTCGCTGCCGACGCACTCCGCGCCTCGCCGCAAGACGATGCACGCAACTTGCCCGGCAACGTTGCGGAAGGCGTGTTCGGCGTGTACGGCGGCCGCGAAAGCCGCTTCACCAACAAGCCCGGCACGATGTCCGGTCTGCGCTCGCCGCTGTCCTCCGTCGAGTTGCCCGATCTCGGCGATGGCTCCGGCGGCAAGCTCACGCCGCAAGCCGAACGCCGCTTAGGCGAGCAGATGATGCGCGACGTCCGCGCGGATCCCGACTATCTCGACGACTGGCTGATCCGCGATTACCTCGACTCCATCTCCGCGAAGCTATCCGCCGCCGCCGCCACGCAATACCTCGGCGGTTATAGTCCGGACTTCGATCTGTTCGCCGTGCGCGATCCGCAAATCAACGCGTTTTCCATGCCGGGCGGTTTTATCGGCGTCAACACGGGGCTGATCGCGGCGACGCAGACGGAGTCGGAACTGGCGTCGGTGATCGGCCACGAAATGGGGCACGTGCTGCAACGGCATATCGCGCGGATGCTGAGCACGCAGGAAAAGAGCAGCTACACCGCGCTGGCATCGATGCTCGCTGGTCTGCTGGCGGGCGTGCTCGCGCACAGCGGTGATCTCGGCATGGGTATCGCGATGGGCGGGCAGGCGTTCGCCGTCGATAACCAACTGCGCTTTTCGCGCGCGGCCGAGCACGAGGCGGATCGCGTCGGTTTTCAGATGCTCGCGGCGGCGGGCTACGATCCCTACGGCATGTCGGCGTTCTTCGAGCGTCTCGATCGCTCGACCATGGCTGATAACGGCGTGCCCGCGTACGTGCGCACGCATCCGCTGACCAGCGAGCGGATCGCGGATATGGAAGATCGCGCGCGGCGGGTGCCGTATCGGCAGCCGCGACAATCGGCGGAGTACGGCTTTGTTCGCGCGCGTTCGCGTGTGTTGCAGGTGAGTTTCGCGAGTGATTATCGCGAAGTGGCGAGCCGTTTGAAATCCGAAATCACCGATCAGACCGCGCTCAATCCCGCCGCGAATTGGTACGGCATCGCGCTCGCGCAGATGCAAATGGGCGATTACGATGCCGCGAACGAGGCGCTCGCGAAGGCGCGCAAGCTCTTCGAGGGCGATGAAGCGCAGGAAGCCGCCATCGCCGCGCTGCTCAAACAGCAGCCGAAAACGGCGTCGGTCGCGGGCAAAGCGGGCATTGTCTTGCCGCCGGTGCAGGTGCACGCGTTGGCGGCATCGAAAGCAACGCCAAGAAGCTCGCCAAGCCTCGACGTGCTCGCCGCCGACATCGCCCGAAAATCCGGCCATTTCGATGAAGCCATCCGCTTGTCCGAACTCGCCGAGCAGCGCTGGCCGGATTCGCACGCCGCGCTCGACGCCAATCTGCAAGCGCTTCTAGCCGCGCGCCGCTTCAGGGACGCGCAAGTTCTGGCGCGACGCGAAACGCGCGCCGAGCCGAATCGCGGGGAATGGTGGTTGTATCTGGCGCAGGCCAGCGCCGGTCTCAACGATCCGCTGACCCAGCATCAGGCGATGGCCGAAAAGCTCGCGCTCGACGGCGCGTGGCCCTCCGCGATCCGTCAATTGAAGGAAGCGCGCGACGTGAAGACCGCCAGCTTCTACGAACTTTCGACTATTTCCGCCCGCCTGCGCGACTTCGAAACGCGCTACAAGGAAGAGCGCGAGCTGGAAAAGAGCTAACGAGACGCCGGGCTGGCAACGAAACCGAACGTACTTTCCAGCGACGCGTGATCCACTTGCTGCAGAGGCAAATCCACGCCCGCGCGCCAATGAAACTCGCCCGACCGCGCCGACTCATCGAGCGAAGCGTGGTCCGCGAACAGATCGATATCGTGATCGTGCAGCGCGGCCACGCGCGCGGGCGTGGCGTGGTCGGTGAACAGAATGCCGCCTGCATCGTCGATCCACACATGCGCCGGATCGAACGCCGCGCCGGTCTGATCGGTCAGGCGCAACTCGCCGTCAATCGAAGCAAGTCGCACGATCCACGGTGTCACAGCCAACTCCACGTACACCCGCTGCGGCCCGTTCTGAAAGAACCACTGGCCTTTATCGTCACATTCGTAATTGCGGTTGATGAAGCCGAGCAGCGCATCGTGCCGAATCACCGTGCCCAATTCGCCCGCGGCCTGCGCGGCTTCATCGCGCATGCGCCACTGGCCGCGTCGGTCGAGCAATAGCCAGCCGGTGCAATGCGGCACGTTCGGCCATTTGACCAACGCCTGTTTGACGATCTCATCCATTCGAAACGAAGTTCTCCAGATAACCGAATACGCGCGTCGAAAGCCAGTCGATCTTGCCCGGAAACGGCCCCGTCATAAAGCCGACGTGCCCGCCGTGTTTCGGCTGATCGAGCGTCACGCGCGGCGAGACTTCGGCGGGCGAGGGCAGCGCGAATTCCGGCAGGAACGGATCGTTGCGGGCGTTCAGCACCAGCGCAGGTATGTCGATGTTCTTCAGATGCGCACGCGTCGTTGCGCTGGACCAATAGTCGTTGGTATCGCGGAAGCCGTGCAGCGGCGCGGTGACGACGTTGTCGAATTCGTACAGCGTGCGCGCGGCGAGCACGGCATCGCGATCGTATAGGCCGGGATACTGGCCGAGTTTCGCGAGCGCCTTGATCTTCAGCGACTTCAGGAAGCTGCGCGTATAGACCATGCCGAAGCCCTGCGAAATCGCACGGCCGCCCGCGTGGACATCGAGCGGCGCGGAAATCGCCGCCGCCGCGTTGATGATCGATGCATCCGAACCGCGCTCGCACAGCCAGTGCAGCAACACATTGCCACCCAGCGATACGCCCGCCGCCACGATCGGCCCCGGATGGCGCTCCGACAACCGACGCAGAATCCAGTCCACTTCGTTGCTGTCAGCGAGGTGATAGAAGCGCGGCATCAGATTCATCGGCCCGCTGCAACTGCGGAAATGCGGCACCACGCCGTGCCAGCCGCGCGCTTTCGCAGCGAACATCATCGCGCGGGCGTAGTGGGAATCGGAGTTGCCTTCGAGGCCGTGGAACAGCACGAAGAGCGGGGCGGTCGGAGAAATGGAATCGCCGGGATCGCGTGCGAGAAAATCGAGGTCGATGAAATCGCCGTCGGGCGTATTCCAGCGCTCGCGCCGGTATGTCACCTCGGGTTTGCGCCCGAACAGCGCCGGCACGATGGTCTGCGCGTGGCTCGTCGGCAGCCATAGTGGCGCGGTGTAGAGCCAATTCCGGGCAGTCGATAACGGCTCCGTAAGCCTGACGGCCACGCCAGGCGATTTATCCACGAACGACGAATCGTGTTTCAACAACGGATCGCGCTTCATGGAACCTCCCCGGCAAACGCTTTTTGTTACTTGTTCAATGCAACGGCCCCTGGCCGTGCCGCAGCTTGGCCGCGAACGCGCCGGCGGTCTCGTCCGGCATTTCGCTCGCGTGAATATGCGCGATGCGCCACTCGCCGCGCTCATGAACCATCACGTAGGTCGTGAAGATCATGCGCGGTATGCCCGCCGGATCGGCCGGCTGATGCGCCTCGGCAATCGCATACACGACCGTCCCGAGACTGTCGTACACGCGGATATCGAGCGGCTCGATGCTCACCGGCTGCCCGGCAAGCTGCTTCGCCAGACCCGCCCGAATGCTGTCCAGCCCGTGCAGATGCGTGCCGTCCGCGCAGATGCAAGTCGCGAACTCCTCGTCGATCCACAACGACATCACCGTGTCGATGCTGCTGTCCGCGACTGCCTGATAGTACGCATTGAGGGTGTCGGCGGCGGCTTCGAAGAGGCGGGCAAAACGTGGCATGGCTAGTGGGTCTCAGGCATTCGCTGCGACGCCCCGCTTGAAAGCGGCACGCCGCATCGGTCATTGGTCTAAGCATGCCCCCGTTCGGAGACATTCGCGTGTCCGCGCCCGCACACTCGGGCCGAAGCCGTCCGATAGCAACAGTCGGCCGGCGGCCCTGAAGAATCAGCGATGCGCGAGCAACATGCCGCGCAGATCGCCGAAAACCTGTTCGGCGGAGAGTTCGCGCAGGCAGTTCAGATGGCCGAGCGGACACTCGCGGGCAAAGCACGGACTGCATTCAAGATGGAGCCATTGTACCTTTGCAAGATCGGACAAGGGCGGCGTGTGACGCGGATCGGTGGAGCCGTAGACGGCGACCAGCGGGCGTCTGAGGGCGGCGGCGACGTGCATCAGCCCGGAATCGTTGGTGACGACGGCGCTCGCGCGCGAGATTAGCGCGCACGCCTCACCGAGCGATGTCTGCCCGCACAGATTGCGCACGTTCGGCGCACGCTCCGCGATAGCCTGAGCGATCGGCGCATCCTTGTTCGAGCCAAGCGCGATGATGCGTGCGTACGGAAACGACTGCGCGACAAACTGCGCCAGCGACGCGAAATGCTCTGGCGGCCAGCGCTTGGCCGGACCGTATTCCGCGCCCGGACAGAACACGACCAGCGGCGTGCGCGTATCGAGATTGAAGCGGGCGGAAACGCGCGCGGCTTCGTTCGCATCGGCTTCGAGGCGCGGGACGGGCAGTTTCGTGGCTTCCGATTCACCTTCCGACTGTTTCCCGATGAACGGCAGCTTCGCGCCCGGCGCATACGCCAGCGCCGCGTAATGTGCGGTCATCGGCGGACGATCGGTCTTCGGCGGATTCGCATGGCGCACGTTGAGCAGCCCGAAACGGCTCTCGCCCTTATAGCCGATGCGCAGATTGATGCCCGCCATCCACGGAATCAGCGCCGATTTCATCGAGTTGGGCAGCACGTAGGCGGCGTCGTAGCCGACATCGCGCAGATCGCTTGCGAGTTGCCAGCGGCGCATCAGTTGCAGCTTGCCGTGCGCGAGGTCGGTGGCGTAGACATCGCGGATTTCGGGCATGCGTTCGAGCACCGGCGCGACCCACGACGGCGCAATGGCATCGATATCGATGCGCGGATGCAGCTTTCTCAACAGCGTAAACAGCGGCTGCGCCATCAATGCGTCACCGATCCAGTTCGGTGCTATTACCAGCGCACGGCGCATCTGTAGTTATCCGATCTCAAAATAGTCGCGGCGCTCGGCATCGAGGCCATCGATTGAAAATGTGCGTGAAAAGCGGCAAGCGAGGCCGGCGCGGCGTGGAGCCGCGCGGGGCCTCGTATCGGTCGAATCGAATCGAAAACGAGATTCAGTGACCGCCCTTGAGGACTTCGCCGTCCTTGAGCTTGTAGCGCGTGCCGCAGTACGGGCAGCGCGCTTCGCCGTGCGTCACGTCGAGAAACACGCGCGGATGCGTGCTCCAGCGCTGCATTTTCGGATTCGGGCAGAAGGCGGGAATGTCCTTCGCCGACAGTTCCACCAGCGGCATTTCCTTCAGGTCGCTCATTGCTATCTCTTGTTTGATGTGCGGGGAGAGGCGGGCGTTTTGCGTTCGGCCCGCCGCCAACTGCGTTAGACCTTCGCCAGCCAGCCTGCGTACTTCTCGTTCTTGCCGGAAACCACGTCGAAGAACGCGCTTTGCAGCTTCTCCGTGATGGGACCGCGCGCGCCCGAACCGATGGTGCGATTGTCGAGTTCGCGGATCGGCGTGACTTCGGCGGCGGTGCCGGTGAAGAACGCTTCGTCGCAGGTGTAGACCTCGTCACGCGTGATGCGTTTCTCGATCACCGGAATGCCGAAGTCGCGCGCCAGCGTGATGACCGTGTCGCGCGTGATGCCGTCGAGGCACGACGCCAGATCCGGCGTATAGATCTTGCCGTTGTTGACGAGGAAGAAGTTCTCGCCCGAGCCTTCGGACACGTAACCGTCCACGTCGAGCAGCAGCGCTTCGTCGTAACCGTCGGTGACGGCTTCCTGATTGGCGAGAATCGAGTTCACGTACCAGCCGGACGCCTTGGCGCGCACCATCGACACATTCACATGATGGCGCGTGAACGACGACGTCTTCACGCGGATGCCCTTGGCCAGCCCGTCTTCACCGAGATACGCGCCCCACGGCCACGCCGCGATAGCCACGTGAATGGTGTTGCCCTTCGCCGATACCCCGAGCTTCTCCGAGCCGACCCAGATGATCGGGCGCAGATAGCACGACTCCAGCGCGTTCGCCTTCACCACTTCCAGTTGCGCGGCTTCGAGCGTTGCGGCGTCGAACGGGACGTCCATCTGGAAAATCTTGGCCGAGTTGAGCAGACGCTTGGTGTGCTCCTTCAGGCGGAAAATGGCGGTGCCCTGCGCGGTTTTGTACGCGCGCACGCCTTCGAAGACGCCCATGCCGTAATGCAACGTATGGGTCAGGACGTGAATATTCGCGTCGCGCCAGTCGATCAGCTTGCCATCCATCCAGATCTTGCCGTCGCGGTCGGCCATTGACATACGGTTCTCCTAGCAGTCTCGTTCAAGTGATTTCGGGCGAGCCGATTTCCTGCCAATCCGAAGTTTTTCGATACGCGAAAGCCCTTTGCAGGCGCGCGCAAGAAAACTCCGAAAGGCGGCGAAAGACCGTCATTTTAGCGTCTTTTCGCGACGAAACCGATCTTGGCGCGCCTTACGCGCCGCTATAATTCGCCTTTCGCCACGTATTATCCGGCGGATTCTCCTTTTAGCGTTTCAGCGCGCGTTCCTTCCTGCCGCGCGCGGCAACGAACCCAATCATGCTGAACCGGCTGTCCGACACCAATCGCCGCGCCTTTTTCGAAGGCTTGCGCACCTTTTCTCCCGCGTTCTGGGCCACATTCGCCTGGGGCCTCGTCACCGGCGTGGCAATGGTCAAGTCCGTGCTGACCGTGCCGCAATCGCTCGGCATGACGATCGCGGTCTACGCGGGCTCGTCGCAACTGGCGGTGCTGCCGCTGTTCGCCGCCAAATTGCCGATCTGGACCGTGCTGCTGACCGCCGCGATGGTGAATCTGCGCTTTGTCATTTTCAGCGCGGGCCTCGCGCCGCATTTCTCGTATCTGCCGCTCAGGCGGCGACTGCTGCTCGGCTATTTCAACGGCGACATCATCTATCTGATGTTTTCGAAGCGGAATTTCCCGACCGGTTTCCAGCCGGGCAAGGAAGCGTATTTCTGGGGACTGGCGATGGGAAGCTGGTTCTCGTGGCAGATTTCTTCGGTGCTCGGCATTCTGCTCGCCAGCATGATTCCCGATAACTGGGGACTCGAACTCGCCGGCACGCTCGCGCTGTTGCCGCTGATCGTTTCCGCCATCGCGACGCGCTCGACGCTGGCTGCCGTCGCCGCGGCGGGCGTCGTCGCGCTGCTGACCTTCGATCTGCCGTATCGCTTCGGCCTGCCGATCGCGGTTTTTACGGCGATGATCGTTGGCACGCTCGCGGATGTGTTTATCGAAGAGAAGGGTGGCGGGGAGCGCAAGGAGACGCGCATCGTCGTGGACAAGCCGGAAACGGATACACCTGATAGCACGGAGCAAACGCGATGAGTGCTTTCCAGATCTGGCTCGCCATCATCGGCATGGGTTTGGTCACAGCGGTGACACGCGCGTTCTTTCTTATCGGCGGTGAGCGCGCGGTGTTGCCACCGCGTATTCAGCGCGTGCTGCGTTATGCGCCTGCAGCGGCGCTCGCGGCGGTGGTCGTGCCGGACTTGCTGGAAACGCCCACGGGCTTTTCCATCGCGCTGTCGAATCATGCGTTGTGGGCCTCGCTGGCGGGGCTGGCGTATTACCTGAAGCGGCGCGGCATGCTGGGCACGATTGCCGTCGGCATGGTCGTGTTTACGCTGCTTCGGCTGATTTTTTGAGCATCAAATACGCGCCATTCCGGATTGACGGCTAAAAGCGCGCGGTCCATTCGGTTAAAATGATGGTCTTTGTCGCCGCCCGGCGACGCATATGAGCGAGGTCGAGAGTGTTCCCGGCAGTCACCGCGCATCGCTTGCACCGCTTGCATTGCTCACGAAGCTCGCAACGCCGTTCACCACGGGCAGGGTGCCGCCTGCGCCCGAACATCGCTCATCCTCTCCGCTCTCCCTGCTTTTTCGGTCCGCTGGCGCGGCCCTCTCCGCCCGCCTGACCCGCGCCGTCGCCGCTGTCCCGCATTCCCCCGATGAAGGCCACCCGCAGCACACCGGCCTTTCCCGCCCGAACCGCTTCTCTACTCTACGTTGACTCCCATGACGAAAGTACTGCGTTTCACCGACCTGATCGCCGAAGGCAAAGTCTCCGGCAAGCGCGTGTTCATCCGCGCGGATCTCAACGTGCCCCAGGACGATAACGGCAACATCACCGAAGACACGCGCGTGCGCGCATCGGTGCCGGCCATCAAGGCTGCGCTCGATGCAGGCGCCGCCGTGATGGTCACCTCGCACCTCGGCCGTCCGACCGAAGGCCAGTTCAAGCCGGAAGATTCGCTCGCGCCGGTCGCAGCGCGCCTGTCGGAACTGCTGGGCCGCGACGTGCCGCTGGTTTCCGACTGGGTCGATGGCGTGAACGTGCAGCCGGGCAATGTCGTGCTGCTGGAAAACTGCCGCGTCAACAAGGGCGAAAAGAAGAACGACGATGCGCTCGCGCAAAAGCTCGCCAAACTGTGCGATGTCTACGTGAACGACGCGTTCGGCACGGCGCATCGCGCGGAAGCGACCACGCACGGCATCGCGAAGTACGCGCCGGTGGCGTGCGCGGGCCCGCTGCTCGCCGCTGAACTGGACGCGCTCGGCAAGGCGCTCGGCAACCCGAAGCGTCCGCTGGTCGCGATCGTGGCGGGATCGAAGGTATCGACCAAGCTGACGATTTTGAAGTCGCTGGCGGAGAAGGTCGATCAGTTGATCGTCGGTGGCGGGATTGCCAACACGTTCATGCTGGCGTCGGGTTTGAAGATCGGCAAGTCGCTGGCGGAAGCGGATCTGGTCGGCGAAGCAAAAGAGATTATCGATGCAGCCCGCGCGCGCGGCGCATCGGTGCCGATCCCGAGCGATGTCGTGACGGCCAAGGAATTCGCCGCCACCGCGAAAGCCGAAACCAAGCCCGTCGCGGATGTCGCCGACGACGATCTGATTCTCGATATCGGTCCGGATACGGCCAAGGCGCTCGCGCAGCAGCTTGAAACGGCGGGCACCATCGTGTGGAACGGCCCGGTCGGCGTGTTCGAATTCGATCAGTTCGGCAACGGTACGAAGACGCTGGCGCACGCCATCGCCAATTCGTCGGCATTCTCGATTGCAGGCGGCGGCGACACGCTCGCGGCCATCGCCAAGTACGACATCGCCGATAAGGTCAGCTATATCTCGACCGGCGGCGGCGCGTTCCTCGAATTCCTGGAAGGCAAGACACTGCCTGCGGTCGAAGTGCTCGAATCGCGCGCAGGGGCTTAAGGCCTTGGCCGCCCGACAGAATCCGGTGAAGAAAGCAGTAAAGCAGGGCGCGCAAGCAGCCGGCGGCGCGCAAGAAGATGGACTGAATAACGCTCAGGAACTCGATGCCGCTGCCGAGGCGGCTCAGGTTATCGCGGAGGCGGCTCGGCCTGATGAGTCGTCTTCCGAGGAAGAAGTAACCGTACCGGAAACACCGCCCGTCATCATCGGCGGGGTGCCGGCTCACGCATTGAAGCAAATCGACAAAGCGACGCCGGCACGATCCGGCGCGCGCGCGCAACCGGTGAGCAACACCTCACTGCAAGCGCAACGTGCTCGCAGCCTTAATACGGGCGTTCCTACAGAGACGAGGAAAGACATGCATCGCGCTACCAAGATCGTTGCCACCATCGGACCGGCTTCCAGCAATCCGGACATCCTGCTTCAGATGATGCAGGCCGGACTGGACGTGGTCCGCTTCAATTTCTCCCACGGTTCCGCCGACGACCATCGTCAGCGCGCCGAATGGGTCCGCGAGGCCGCGCGCCAGGTAGGCCGCGAGGTTGCCATCATGGCGGACCTCCAAGGCCCGAAAATCCGCGTCGGCAAGTTCGAAAACAACAAGACTTTGCTGGTCGCGGGCAACACGTTCATTCTCGATGCGGGCTGCACGCTCGGCAATAACGATCGCGTCGGTCTGGACTACAAGGACCTGCCGCGCGATCTGCGTGCCGGCGACGTGCTGCTGCTCAACGACGGCCTGATCGTGCTCGACGTCACGCGCGTGATCGGTGAAGAGATTCACACGGTCGTGAAGGTCGGCGGCGAGTTGTCGAACAACAAGGGTATCAATCGGCAAGGCGGGGGGCTGACCGCGCCCGCGCTGACCGAGAAAGACATGGAGGACATCAAGACGGCGATGTCGCTCGGCGCGGATTTCGTCGCGGTGTCGTTCCCGAAGAATGCGACCGATATGGAGATGGCGCGTCAGCTTGCGAATATCGCGGGCGCGCCTTACGGCATCAAGCCGAAGATGATCGCGAAGATCGAGCGCGCCGAAGCCATTCCGGCGCTGCAAGGCATTCTCGATGCGTCCGACGGCATCATGGTCGCGCGTGGCGATCTGGCCGTGGAAGTGGGCAACGCGGCGGTGCCGGCGCTGCAAAAGCGCATGATCCGCATGGCGCGCGAGTCGAACAAGCTCGTGATCACCGCCACGCAGATGATGGAATCGATGATCCACGCGCCGGTGCCGACGCGCGCGGAAGTATCGGACGTGGCGAATGCCGTGCTCGACGGCACGGACGCGGTGATGCTGTCCGCCGAAACCGCTGCGGGTAAATATCCGGTCACGACCATCGAAACGATGGCGGCGGTGTGCGTGGAAGCGGAGAAGTCGGAAGAGTCACAGCTCGACCGCGATTTCCTCGACCGCACGTTCACGCGCATCGACCAGTCGATCGCGATGGGCGCGTTGTTCACCGCGTATCACCTCGGCGCGAAAGCCGTGGTTGCGCTGACGGAATCCGGCTCGACCGCGCTGTGGATGTCGCGCCACTGGACGCATGTGCCGATCTTCGCGCTGACGCCGCGCGTGGCGAGCGAACGCACGATGTCGCTGTATCGCAATGTCACGCCGCTGCATCTCGATACCAATATGGATCGCGATCTCGCGCTGAATCAGGCGCTGGAAGTGGTCGTGTCGAAGGGTTACGCAGCGCGCGGCGATATGGTCGTGCTGACCGTCGGCGAACCGATGGGCGCGGCGGGCGGTACGAACACGCTGAAGATCGTGCGCGTCGGCGATCATTTCTAAGAAGCATGCAGAGTCAATAAGCGCGCAGGACGACGAAGGCTCCTTTTTTAATAAAGGAGCCTTCGTCAGTCATAGGCATCTAAAAAGCCGAAAGCCGCCTTAGAGCGGAATCATGTGCGCCAAAGAATTCGTTTTACCTTTGGAGTCTCACCACAATGCCTCTCGTATCAATGCGTCAATTGCTGGATCACGCAGCCGAACACAGCTACGGTCTCCCGGCTTTCAATGTCAACAATCTCGAACAGGTTCAGGCCATCATGCAGGCCGCGCACGAAGTCGGCGCGCCGGTCATCATGCAGGCGTCCGCTGGTGCGCGTAAGTACGCGGGCGAAGCGTTTCTGCGTCATCTGATCGAAGCGGCGGTCGAGTCGTATCCGCATATTCCGGTCGTGATGCATCAGGATCACGGGCAATCGCCGGCTGTCTGCATGGCCGCGATCCGCTCGGGTTTCACCAGCGTGATGATGGACGGCTCGCTCGAAGCAGACGGCAAGAGCGTGGCATCGTATGAGTACAACGTCGCGGTGTCGAAGCAGGTTGTGGAGTTTTCGCACTCCATCGGCGTCACGGTCGAAGCTGAGCTGGGCGTGCTCGGCTCGCTCGAAACCATGAAGGGCGACAAGGAGGACGGCCACGGCGCGGAAGGCACCATGACGCGCGAGCAGTTGCTTACCGACGTCGAACAGGCCGCCGACTTCGTCAAGCAGACGCAGTGCGATGCGTTGGCCATTGCCATCGGCACGTCGCACGGCGCGTACAAGTTCTCCAAGAAGCCGACGGGCGATATTCTCGCCATCGAGCGGATCAAGGAGATTCACCAGCGCATTCCGAACACGCACCTCGTCATGCACGGTTCGTCGTCGGTGCCGCAGGAATTGCTGGCGGAAATCCGCGAATTCGGCGGCGATATGAAGGAAACCTACGGCGTGCCGGTTGAAGAAATTCAGGAAGGCATCAAGTTCGGCGTGCGCAAGGTGAATATCGATACCGACCTGCGCCTCGCGATCACCGGCGCGATCCGCCGCTTCATGTTCGAAAACCCGTCGAAGTTCGATCCGCGCGACTTCCTCAAGCCCGCGCGCGAAGCGACCAAGGAAATCTGCCGCCAGCGTTACATGCAGTTCGGCTGCGAAGGCATGGCCGGCAAGATCAAGCCGATTCCGCTCGACAAGATCGCCGAAAAGTACAAGTCCGGCGAGCTGGCGCAGATCGTGAAATGAGACTGATCTGATTCCGGCGTCATTTGTAAAGTAAAATCAACGGGTTCCGGGTTCGGAGCCCGTTCGCTTTTTCTCTCGTTTTTTGTTCGGCACACTCGTCGCCGCTTTGCAGCCCAAAGCGGCGAATCACTTTTTCCGGTACACGACGATGTCCACGTTATACGAATCCACGATCAAATCGCTGCCGCTGCTCGGCCGCGGCAAGGTCCGCGACAACTACGCCGTCGGTCAGGACAAGCTCCTGATCGTCACGACCGACCGCCTTTCCGCATTCGATGTCGTCATGGGCGAGCCGATTCCGAACAAGGGCCGCGTGCTGAACACCATGGCCGACTTCTGGTTCGAGAAGCTGGGCCATATCGTGCCGAATCACAATACGGGCATCGATCCGGCGACGGTGGTATCGGCGGAAGAAGCGGAACAGGTGAAGGGCCGCGCGGTGGTCGTCAAGCGCCTGGAGCCGATTCTGGTCGAAGCCGTGGTGCGCGGTTATCTCGCGGGCAGCGGCTGGAAGGACTATCAGGCGACGGGTTCGGTCTGCGGCGTGGAATTGCCGCCGGGTTTGCAGAACGCGCAAAAGCTGCCCGAGCCGATCTTCACGCCCGCCGCGAAGGCCGAAATGGGCCATCACGACGAAAACATCACCTACGATGACATGGAACGCCGGATCGGCACGGAGCTGTCCGCGACGATCAAGCGCATTTCCATCGAGCTGTACAAGGCGGCGGCGGAGTTCGCGGCGACGCGCGGCATCATCATCGCGGATACGAAGTTCGAATTCGGGCTGGATAACAAGGGCGAGCTGTATCTGATGGACGAAGTGCTCACCGCCGATTCGTCGCGCTTCTGGCCTGCGGACGGTTATCAGGTCGGCACCAATCCGCCGTCGTTCGATAAGCAGTTCGTGCGCGACTGGCTGGAAACGCAGCCGTGGAAGAAGGAGCCGCCCGCGCCGAAGTTGCCGGATGAGGTGATCGCCAAAACGTCGGAGAAATATCAGGAAGCGTTGCAACGCCTGACCGGCCAGACGCTTGATTGAGTAAGACGACGATGACGAACGAAGCACATACGCATAACGCGCCGCTCGTCGGCGTATTGATGGGTTCCAGTTCCGACTGGGACGTGATGAAGAACGCCGTCGCCATGCTTCAGGAATTCGGCGTGCCGTACGAAGCGAAGGTTGTCTCCGCGCATCGCATGCCGGACGAAATGTTCGCCTACGCGGAAAGCGCGCGTGAACGCGGTCTGCAAGCGATTATCGCGGGAGCGGGCGGCGCGGCGCATTTGCCGGGCATGCTGGCGGCGAAGACCACTCTGCCGGTGCTCGGCGTGCCGGTGGCAAGCAAGTATCTGAAGGGCGTCGATTCGCTGCATTCGATCGTGCAGATGCCCAAGGGCGTGCCGGTCGCGACGTTCGCTATCGGTGAAGCGGGCGCGGCTAACGCGGCGCTGTTCGCGGTATCGATTTTGAGCGTGACGGATGCGCGCTATGCCGAAGCGCTCGCCGCGTTTCGCGTGAAGCAGAATCAGGCAGCACACGATATGTCGTTGCCGCCGCTTTGATCGTTTTTTCGATGCGCCGTCCATGGTCGGCGCATCCCACTTTGCTGTTCTGAAACGCCCGAAAGCACGAAGAAGCCGCACGCGTCGCCCACAGTCCGCAACGTAGTCCCCACGTTCAGCCCACGATGAACCCACAATCCTCCCCAATCTCCCCGATTTTGCCCGGCGCCTGGCTCGGCATGGTCGGCGGCGGCCAGCTTGGCCGCATGTTCTGCTTCGCCGCGCAGTCGATGGGCTATCGCGTCGCCGTGCTCGATCCCGATCAGACCAGTCCCGCAGGCGCGGTCGCCGATCGGCATATTCGCGCGGCGTATGACGATAAGGCTGCGTTGACCGAACTTGGCCGGCTGTGTGCGGCTGTATCGACGGAATTCGAAAATGTGCCGGCTGCCAGCCTCGAATTTCTCGCGACTTGCACGTTCGTCAGTCCTGCGGCGAGCTGTGTGGCGATTGCGCAGGATCGGGTGGCGGAGAAGCGGTTTATTGCGGAATCGGGCGTGCCGGTCGCGCCGCATGTGGTGATCGAGTCGTCGGCGGCGCTTGATGCATTGGCTGACGAGAAGATCGCCGCCGTGCTGCCGGGCATTCTCAAGACCGCGCGACTGGGCTACGACGGCAAAGGACAGGTGAGCGTGCGCAATGTGCAGGAAGTGCGCACGGCGTATGCGTCGCTGTCGGGCGTGGCGTGCGTGCTGGAAAAGCGCATGCCGCTTAAGTACGAAGTGTCCGTGCTGATCGCGCGTGGCAGCGATGGCAAGTCCGCCGTGTTCCCCCTCGCGCAGAATTCGCATGTGGGCGGCATTCTGGCCAAGACCGTGGTGCCCGCGCCGGATGCATCGGATTCGCTGGTCGCGCAGGCGCAGGACGCGGCGCTGACGATTGCTGCAAAGCTCGGTTACGTAGGCGTGCTGTGCGTCGAATTTTTCGTGCTGGAAGACGGGTCGCTGATCGCCAATGAAATGGCCCCGCGCCCGCACAATTCCGGCCACTATACAGTCGATGCCTGCGCCACCAGCCAGTTCGAGCAGCAAGTGCGCGCGATGACCGGCATGCCGCTCGGCGATACGCGCCAGCATTCGCCCGCCGCGATGCTGAATCTGCTCGGCGATATCTGGTTCGATGGCAAGAAGTCGCGCCCGCCCGCGTGGCCCGAAGTCGCATCGATGCCTGCCGCGCGGTTGCATCTGTACGGCAAGGAGGAAGCGCGTCCGGGCCGCAAAATGGGGCATATCAACTTCACGGCGGCGACGCTTGAAGAGGCGCGCACGGCGGCGCGCGACTGTGCGCGCATGCTGCATATCGCGCTTGATTAAGATTTTCCGTAGTTTCTTTTGTAGTTCGATGCAATGACCATCATCCATCCGAGCGCCGCGCAGATCGACGAAGCCGCGGCGCTGCTCGATGCCGGCGAACTCGTCGCCTTTCCGACCGAAACCGTCTACGGACTCGGCGGTGACGCCGAAAATCCCGATGCCATCGCGCGAATTTATGCGGCGAAGGGCAGGCCTGCGAATCATCCGGTGATCGTGCATCTCGCGCCCGAAGCCGATCCGGGTTATTGGGTGCGCGCGCTTCCCGCTGACGCACAAAAACTGATCGATGCCTTCTGGCCCGGACCTCTGACGCTGATTCTCAAGCGTGCTGACCATATTCCCGCTGCGGTGAGCGGCGGACAGGATTCGGTCGGCGTGCGGTGTCCGTCGCATCCGGTGGCGCAGGCGTTGCTGTCGGCGTTTCATCGGCGGCGCGTGGGAACGGGGAAGCAGGGCGGCGTGGCGGGGCCATCGGCGAATCGGTTCGGGCATGTCAGTCCGACGACCGCGCAGCATGTGCGCGAGGAATTCGGTAACGCCGTGCATGTCGTCGATGGTGGTGCGGCGGACGTCGGTATCGAATCGACTATTTTGGATTTGTCGCGTGGGTTTCCGGCGTTGCTGCGGCCGGGTCATGTGAGTCCGCAGCAGATCGCAGATGTGATCGGCCGGCCGCCGCGTTTGCCCGATGGCAGCGATGCAACTGCGCCGAGGGCATCGGGGACGCTGAAGGCGCATTACGCGCCGCGCACGCCTTTGGTTTTGCTGCCGTTTGAGTCGTTAGAACCGCTGATTGCTTCGTTCGATCGGGCGAGTGGGAAGAAGGTAGCGCTGGTGGCGCGGCCATCGAGTGCGGGGGAATGGGCGCATGCGGGGCACGTGCACTTCATCGCCGCGCCGGAAGATCCGCAGAGCTATGCGCGCGAGTTGTATGGCTTGCTGCGCGCGCTGGATCGGGCGAATGTCGAGCGGATTTTGATCGAGAAGCTGCCGGAGACGATGGAGTGGATTGCTGTTAATGATCGGTTGGGACGGGCGGCGGCGGCGTTTGAGGCGGCGGAGTGAGGGCTCGATGCGCGCCGGTTGCTCCGCGTATGCGGAGATTGAACCATGCCTGAAGCATTGGAAACACGATCGTCGAGGGGTTTCTCCGCGTGCGCGGATTTTGTTGCCCGTTCTAAACCTTAAGCGTGCTTGACCTCGCGCGGAGTGACTTCGCGTTCGATCCGACGCACAAGTTCACGTTCCGCGATCTTCATGTCGTACGTGACCTGAAGATTCATCCATGTCTGAGCGTCACCGCCGAAATAACGCGCGAGGCGAAGTGCTGTATCCGGCTTGACGCCTCGCCGCTCGCGAACGATGTCGTTGATGCGGCTGGGTGGGACGTGTAACGCACCTGCAAGCGCGTTCGCATTCATTCCCAACGGTGCGAGGTAATCCTCGCGCAGAATTTCGCCCGGATGGACCGGACGCATATCGTTCTTGAACATCTAACACCTCGTTTTAGTGTCCGCTTCCCGCGAACACAAAAAAACCGCCCGGCAGTCCCTCGCCGGGCGGCTCTTTACCACTCTAAAAAACTTACTTCCCCAACCCCGACTTCGCCACGACCTGCTCCGCCGTCTGCGCATAAAGCGCATGCAGATGCGTGGTCGGATGCACGGTATCGGCGTACATGTAGGTTTGATCCGCGCCCGCGACCGTCAGCGTTTCCGGCGAACAGAACAAGGACGTCGCGAACGCCTGCGGATTCGGCTCGCCGAACTTCGCTGCCGCCGCCGCCATCGCTTGCAGATTACACGCCGTGCCCGTGTTCGATACCGTGAACCCGTACTGTCCGAAGTTCGCGGTAATGTTCGCCAGCGGCGCGACGATATCGAGGTAAATCACCTTCGACATCAGCCCGGCCTGCGTCAACGCGCCCGCCAACACTTGATTGAACCCCAGCGATGCCTGCGACAACTGTGCCTTGCCCGTCGCACTGCTCATCATGCCTTGCGGCGTCGTGCCAATATCCGGTACATCCGACACCAACACGTGCGTCGCGCCGCTCTGCAAGACCTTGCCGACGACGCCCGCCAGATCGATCGCCGCCTGCTGAATGGCAGCGCTCGCAGCCGTCGGTGTGATCGCACCGGCTTGCGCCGCTTGCAGGTTGTAGAGGATATCGTTCGCGCCGCCGTTGATGATCACGAGCTGATTCGAATTGAAGCTGCCGTGCGCCGCGAGGTAATTGGTCACCTGCTGGACGACCGGCACCGTCAGCGCGCCGGAATAATCCGCCGCATTCGTCGTGTTGTGACCAATGCCGATCGGGTTCGTCACACGCGATCCGCCCTGCGCGTAACCCATCCCCGATTGCGTCACCGGCGCGACGCCAAAGCCGCCCGTCATCGCGGGCGTGAGCGTATCGCCGTAATACTGCGCGACGTTCTGCACCCAGACCTGACCCGGATTCGTCGTGAATCGCCCGCCGCCGAAGTTGGCCGCCGCGACCGGCGCGTACGTGCCGACATCGGACAAACTGTCGCCGAACGAGACGATCTGGAGTTTGACGCCGCCAGCGGGCGTCGAATTGTTGTTGTCGTCGCCGCCACCGCCGCAGGCAGCGATGAATGCGAATGCGGCGCTCGCGGTTGCGATGCGCGCGTAGCGTGCCCAGGCGGCGCGCGTCGATGCTTGCTTCTTCATGGACCTCGTCTCCGATCTTCGGTGTTTTTGTCTCGGCGCGGCGTCGGCGTCATGTCGGCCGACATCCGATCCTGCATCGCATTGTGACGCATGCACGCGCGATGTCGAGTCGTCCGGCATCGAACGATCGATCGGCCGGGCGCCGTGCACGACAGCGTACACGGCGCGCGAGCCTTATCGGGCGGGACTTCGTAGAAGAAATCTTCGGTAGAAGCTCAGGCACGCGCGGGTTTCGGCGGATTGCCGATTTCCCGCAGGCGTGCTTGGCGCTACTCGATTTCGCCCGTTTTGCGCGCGCCTTCGTAGACCCATTCGAGCAGCGCATCGTGCGCGGCGCGGGCCGCTTCCGCGCGCGGATCGTTGATGAAGCTCACTACGACGTAGCTCTCGCCGTTCGCCGCGCCGACATAACCGGCGATCGCCCGCACATCGCGCAAGGTGCCGGTCTTGATGTGCGCGTTGCCGAGCGCGCCTGCGTTGGTGAGACGGTTGCGCATGGTGCCATCGACACCGGCAATCGGCAGCGATTCGACGAAGACCTGTGCCACCGGACTGGCGTTCGCGGCCTGCAAAAGATCGGCCATCGACGCGGCGCTGATGTGCTCATCGCGTGATAAACCCGAGCCGTTGTCGAGCACGAGACCGTTCATCGGCAGGGCGCTGCGGCGCAGGAAGGCCTGAATCGCGTTGGCGGATTTCGCGGTCGTCGCGGGCGGTTTCGATTGCACCGCGCCGATGGTCAGAAACAGATTGCGCGCCATCACGTTATTGCTGAACTTGTTGATGTCGCGCACGACATCGGACAAGACGGGGCTTCGGTGCGTGCCGACCAGCCGCGCCGATGAAGGCGTCGGGCCTTCGCGCGTGGTGCCCTGGAATGTGCCGCCGGTCTGCTTCCACAGCGCGAGGAAACCGCCTGCGAAGAACGTCGAATGATCGAGCGCGGCCACGTTCACGGTGCGCGAGCCGCAACGCAACGGATAGTCGCCGATAAACGATGCCTGCACGAAGCCGCCCTGCGTCTGCGCCACGCTCGGCGACGCCGCCTGCAACGATCCCGTGCACGCGCCGCGCGTCACGCGCAATTCGTTATCGATCTGCAATTGCGCGAGTTGCGGCAGCACGTCGATCGATACTTGCCCGTCTTCGTTCGGCGTCAACGTGAAGGACAGCGATTTAAACGCGTAGAGCAGCGGATCGGGACCGACGTTGTAGGGCGCGGAATCGTCGTTGTCGAAGGCGGGCAGATCGCGCGTGGAGGCATCGAAATAACGCTTGTCGAGCACCAGCCCGCCATCGATTCCGGTGATGCCGTTCTTGCGAATCTGATCGACCAGATCGATCAGTTCTTCGGGCACGAGTTTGGGATCGCCCGTGCCCTGAATGTACAGATTGCCGTGCAGAATGCCTTGCGGATCGACCTGGCCGTCGGCGTACGCGGTGGTTTTCCAGCGATAGTCGGGACCGAGCAGCGACAAACCGGAATACGTCGTCACCAGCTTCATGGTCGATGCGGGCAGCATCGGCTCGTTTGCATTCACGGACACCAGCGGCGCCGGCGCGCCGATCCGCTGCACGACCACGCTCATCGACGAAAGCGGCACGTGGGCGCGGGCGAGCGCGGCCATCACCGAAACGGGAAGCGGGCCGCTTGGTACGCGGACCTTCGATTTAGCAGGCTTGCGTGCAGCGCGTTCGGGCGCGTGCTTTTGTCCCTCGGATTTCGAACCGCCGCCGCGCGCATACGCTGCGGGCGATTGAACGAGTGCGGCACTGGCGATCGTCACGCACAGCGCGACGGACAGAGAGCGGAATGCAGGCAGAAAAAGCGGCATGGACGATCGTTTTTTGAGCGTGAAGGTTGAGGCCACGCCGCGCGCCTCGGTCGATGCCGGCACGGGCGAAGCGGCTATTGTAGACAAGCCGCCTTGCGAAAATCGTACGAATACGTCGATGCTCCGCTGTCCTTGCAATTTGCGTTAAGTCCGGTTTAAGGCCCGCGCGGATAAAATTCATTGCGGCCCGAATGCCGCTCCCTCAATCACGAACAGACGATGCCATGCGAATCCTGCTTGTCGAAGATGATCGAATGATCGCCGAAGGCGTGCGCAAGGCACTGCGCGCGGATGGCTTCGCGGTGGACTGGGTACAGGACGGCGAGGCGGCGCTGACAGCCGTGAGCGGCGAGTCCTACGATCTGATGCTGCTCGATCTCGGCCTGCCCAAACGCGACGGCCTCGACGTGCTCAAGACGCTGCGCGCACGCGCGAACGCCTTGCCCGTGCTGGTCGTCACCGCGCGCGATGCAATCGCTGATCGCGTGAAAGGGCTGGACGCGGGCGCGGACGATTACCTCGTCAAACCCTTCGATCTCGATGAACTCGGCGCACGCATGCGCGCGCTGATTCGCCGTCACGCGGGGCGCGGCGAATCGCTGGTGCGGCATGGCGAACTGACGCTCGATCCGGTCGGCCATCAGGTGACGCTTTCGGGTGCGCCGGTATCGCTGTCGGCGCGCGAATTCGCCTTGCTCGAAGCGCTGATGGCGCGGCCGGGCGCAGTGTTATCGAAGAGTCAGCTCGAAGAAAAAATCTACGGCTGGGGCGAGGAAATCGGCAGCAACACGGTGGAGGTGTACATCCACTCGCTGCGCAAGAAACTCGGCGCGGATTTGATCCGAAACGTGCGCGGCCTGGGCTACATGGTCGCGAAGGACGCCTGATGCGGTCGATCCGCCGAACGCTGCTGATCTGGCTGCTCGCGCTGGTGATTTTTGGCGTGGGTATCGCGGGATGGCTCATCTATCGGCAAGCGCTCGCCGAAGCCAACGAACTGTTCGATTACCAGCTTCAGCAGATTGCGGCGGCGTTGCCGTCGGAGCCGTTTTCGGGCGTGCTGACCTCGCGCAGCGAGAGCGATGAAGGCGTCGTGATCCAAATCTGGAATCGCAATGGCGTGCTGATGTACTACTCGCATCCGCGCGTGCCGCTTGCGCCGCACGCGGAACTCGGCTTCTCCACGGAAATGACGCCGCGCGGCGAATGGCGCGTGTATAGCGCGATCGTCGGCGATAACGTGGTGCAACTCGCGCAGCCTTTGTCGATACGCAATCGCGTGGCGGCGGGCGTCGCGTGGCGCACGTTGTGGCCGCTCGTGCTGCTGCTGCCGCTGCTGGGTCTGGCAATCTGGGTGATCGTCGGACGCGGACTCGCGCCTTTGCAACGCGTCACGCGCGCGCTCGACACGCGTCATCCCGATGCCCTCGATCCGCTCTCCGATCAACGTCTGCCGCAGGAAGTGCGGCCCGTGGTGCGCGCGTTGAACGCGCTGCTATCGCGCCTATCGACCGCGCTCGATACCCAAAAAGCCTTCGTCGCCGATGCCGCGCACGAACTGCGCACGCCGCTTGCCGCCGTGCAGATTCAGGCGCAACTCGTTGCGCGCGCACAGGACGACGACACGCGCCGCGAAGCGCTTGCCGATCTGCACGAAGGCATCGCGCGCGCGACGCGGCTGGCGGAGCAATTGCTCGCGCTGGCGCGTTCGGAGCCGGACGGCAAGGGCGTCGCAACGCGTGTCGATTTGCACGCCTTGCTCGACGATTGCGTGCGCGCGTATGTGCTGGTTGCGCAGGAACGCGGCGTGGATCTGGGCATTGAATCGAGCGAAGCGGCGAGCGTTATCGGCGATGCCGATTCGCTGCGCGTGATGTTCAACAATCTCATTGATAACGCGACGAAGTACACGCCGAAGGGCGGGCGCGTGGATGTGTGTCTGAAAGCAAACGACGGCCATCCGATCGTCGAAATTTCCGATACGGGGCCCGGCATTCCGGAAGCAGAACGAGAACGCGTGTTCGACCGGTTTTATCGCGTGGGCGAGGGTGAATATCGTGCGCGTACGGATATCGCTGGCAGCGGGCTTGGACTGGCGATCGTGCGGCGCATTGCCATTCAGCATGATGCGGTTGTCTCGCTGAGCGAATCGACGGCGGGCGGACTAAAAGTGATCGCGCAATTTTGATTGTCTTTGATCGTATAGCGTGAAAGTTTGAAGTAAAAGTCGTGAAGCAGAGAAGGGCAGCCATTATTTAGTAATGGCTGCCTTTTTTATTTTTGATCTTCCGTGAACGACGCGATTTTGAAACTGAAGTACGAGTTTTGAAAGGTTGAGGAAGGAAATAACAGCGACTGATTATCGAAAATGATTTAAATCGTCTTTAATCGCAGCCAAAAATAATACAATCACAAAGCGTGTCTTAATTCATACGTGCCTGAATATAAGGGCTTTTGTATGCTCAATAACAATTAAAATATGATATTCGATGCCTTTGATACTAAGCTATCCTGCACAAGGTAAACGCGATATTCATCGAGCACGGAATAGGAAAAGTTTTACGCGACTTTTCCGGGGGATTCGTTTGCCCGATTAATTCGCTTAGTTTCCCTGAGTCGTATTGTGGCCGAGCGCTATTTGATTGCATTCTGTCCGACTGGTGAATCACATGTTTTCCATGAACAAAACTTTTCGGGTTATTTGGAATACGGTGACTGCCACTTGGATCGTGGCGTCAGAACCTGCGATCAATCGCAAAAAGCAAATCGATGTAAAGCGCGCATTCGCCATGTCGATCCGTCGCGGTTTAATCGTGAGCATCGTCGGTCCGGCGTTGAACTTCGCAAGCCAGGGCGCAATGGCGTCTAGCGGCGCTTTCGTCGCGTGCGCCGACGACAACACTGCCTATGGCGTGGGTTCAGGGGGCGGCGCCGTGCTGGCCCCTTGCTCAACCTCCGTCTATTACTGGGGCCTTTTCACCGATACCGGTCCCAATGGTCAAACGCTTGGAACCGCATCAAAGGTTTATCTCACCGGCAACAAGGACGGCACGATGAGCGTGTTCGCCATCAACGGAGTGAACATACTCAGCACGGTGAACATGAACAACTTCAAGATCACCGGACTGGCTCCCGGTGTGGCGAATACCGATGCCGTGAACGTGTCGCAGTTGAACACGACCAATGCTGCCGTGGCTCAGAACGCGACGAACACCACCAATCTGACGAACCAGATCAACAACGGAACGATCGGTCTCGTGCAGCAGGCGGCGGCGGGCGCGAATCTGACGGTTGGCGCAGCTACGGACGGCACAGCAGTCGATTTCGCCAACGTGAACGGCGCGACGCGCACGCTACAAAACGTGACGGCGGGCGTGGCGGCCACGGACGCGGTGAACATGTCGCAACTGAACGCGACCAACGCAAACGTGGCGCAGAACACGAGCAATATCAGCGCGATCAACAGCACGCTGAGCAACGCGGTGACGTACGACTCATCGGCGCATAACGTGGTGACGCTGGGCATCGCAGGCACGCCGGTGCAATTGACGAACGTGCAGAGCGGCGCGTTGTCGGCTGCGAGCACGGACGCGGTGAACGGCTCGCAGTTGTACGCGACCAATCAGCAAGTCGCGCAAAACACGACGAACATTGCCGGTAACACGACGGCCATCAGCAATCTGACGAACCAGATCGACAGCGGCACGATCGGTCTCGTGCAACAGCCTGCGCCGGGCGCAAATCTGACGGTTGGCGCAGCCACCGACGGCACAGCGGTCGATTTCGCCGATAAGAACGGCGCAACGCGCACGCTACAAAACGTGACGGCAGGCGTGGCGGCGACCGACGCGGTGAACATGTCGCAACTGAACGCGACCAACGCGAACGTGGCACAGAACACCAGCGATATCGGCACGATCAACAGCGCGATCACGTCGATAAACAGCACGCTAAGCAACGCAGTGACGTACGACTCATCGGCGCATAACGTGGTGACACTGGGCACCGCAGGCACACCGGTGCAATTGACGAACGTGCAAAGCGGCGCGTTGTCGGCTGCAAGCATGGATGCCGTGAACGGCTCGCAGTTGTACGCGACCAATCAGCAGGTCGCGCAAAACACGACCGACATCACCAACATCACGAACCAGGTCAACAACGGCGAAATCGGCCTCGTGCAACAGGACGCGACCACGCGCACCATCACCGTGGCGAAAAGCACCGACGGCACGACAGTCGATTTCACCGGCACGCAAGGCGCGCGCCTTCTGGATGGCGTGGCGAACGGCGCGGTCAATGCGAGCAGCAAGCAGGCGGTGAACGGCTCGCAACTGTATGCGCTCGCCAGTTTCACGGCTGCATCGCTCGGCGGCGGCTCGACGGTGAATACCGATGGCTCGATCACCGCGCCCGTGTACACCGTCGGCGGAACGACCGTGAACAACGTCGGCGATGCGATCAGCAATATCGATGGCCGCACGACGCAGAACACGACGCAAATCACCACGATCGCCAACCAGCTCGACAACGGCGAAATCGGCCTGGTTCAGCAAGACCCGGTGACGCGCAATATCAATGTGGCGGCAAATACCGATGGCGGCATCGTCAATTTCACGGGGCTTGCGGGGGCGCGCGTGCTGGAAGGCGTGGCGAACGGCGCAGTGACGAGCACGAGCAGGCAGGCGGTGAACGGCTCGCAACTGTATGCGCTCGCCAGTTCCACGGCGGCGTCGCTCGGCGGCGGCTCGACCGTGAACAGCGATGGCTCCGTCACCGCGCCGACGTACACCGTCAACGGTCAGACCGTGAACAGCGTGGGCGCGGCCGTCTCGAACCTGGACGGCCGCGTGACGCAGAACACGGCGGCCATTGCGGGTCTCAACTCGAATGTGACGCAGAACACATCGGATATCGCGAGTCTGACGACCAGCGTGACGAACAATACGACGCAAATCGCGAAGAACACATCGGACATCACCAACATCACCAATCAGCTCAACGGTGGCGGAGTGGGCGTGGTGAAGCAGGATCTGGGATCGCGCAATATCGAGGTTGCCAGAAACACCGACGGCAAGGTCGTCGATCTCACCGGCACGCAAGGCACGCGCACGGTGACCGGCCTGACGGCGGGCGCGCTTTCCGCGAGCAGCACGGATGGCGTCAACGGTTCGCAGCTCTATGCGACCAACCAGCAACTCGCCAGCCTCGTGAGCGCGACATCGGTGATTGCATCGTCGGGCACGGGCACGCCGGCCGTCGCGAGCGGCTCGGGTTCGATAGCGATGGGCAACGGCGCGATTGCATCGGGCAACAATTCGGTTGCGATCGGCAGCGGGTCGGTGGCCAGCGAAGACAACTCGGTCTCGATGGGTTCACCGGGCAACGAGCGCCGCATCACGAATGTCGCGCCGGGCGTCAACGGCACCGACGCGGTGAATGTGAATCAACTGTCCACGGTGCTGGGCAGCGTGAATTCGGTCGCGAGTGCGGCTTTCGCGGGCGTCGCGGCTGCCATGGCGATGCCGAATCTCACGCCGAGCGCGCCGGGCAAGATCCTGGTCGCCGCGGGCGCCGCGAACTACAAGGGCTACTCCGCGATGGGACTCGGCGGGACGTATCGCTCGGAGAACGGGCGCTGGCTGGTCAACGGCGCGTTTTCGACGACCGGTCACGACACGGGCGTGCGCGCGCAGATCGGCTACGAGTTCTGAAACCAGCGTGAAAGTCGCCCGTAAATGACGTGTACATCGGTTTAAGAGACGTTTAAGCGACGCCCCGTAATCTTGCTCCATCGAAAAAGCGCGCTGCTTTTTCAACCTTTTTCAATTCAATCAGGCAGCGCATCCCTCGTCAGGAGCACACGATGAAATCGAAGATCCTCACCCGCAGCGCCGCCGCAGTGGCCGTCGCCGTTGCCGTATCGGCGGGCTACGTGGCCGGTCATAACAATGTGCCTGCGCCGCAGGTCATCGCGCCCGCGCAAGCGGCGATGATGCCCGCCGAAGCCGCGGCCAAGACCGGTATCCCCGATTTCTCCGGTCTCGTCGAAACCTACGGTCCGGCCGTGGTGAACATCAGCGCGAAACACGTCGTCAAGCAGACGGCGCAGCGTCGCGGCGGTGGCAATGGCAACGGCAACGCCAATCAGGTGCCGATGGATCCCGACGATCCTTTCTACCAGTTCTTCAAGCGCTTCTACGGCAACGTGCCCGGCCTGGGCGGCGGTGGCGGCGATGGCGGCTCCGGCGCGGATCGTCCGAGCGAAGGGCTGGGTTCGGGCTTTATCGTCAGCAGCGATGGCTACATTCTCACCAACGCGCACGTCGTCGATAACGCCAATGTCGTCACGGTCAAGCTGACGGACAAGCGCGAATATCGCGCGAAGGTGATCGGCGCGGACAAGCAGTCGGACGTCGCGGTGCTGAAGATCGACGCGAAGGATCTGCCGACCGTGAAGATCGGCGATCCGAACGGCAGCAAGGTCGGCCAGTGGGTGGTGGCGATCGGCTCGCCTTACGGGTTCGATAACACCGTGACCTCGGGCATCATTAGTGCGAAATCGCGCGCGCTGCCGAACGAGAATTACACGCCGTTCATCCAGACCGATGTGCCGGTGAATCCGGGTAATTCGGGCGGGCCGCTGTTCAATCTGCAGGGCGAAGTAATCGGCATCAATTCGATGATCTATTCGCAGACCGGCGGCTTCCAGGGTCTTTCGTTCGCCATCCCGATCAACGAAGCGATCAAGGTGAAGGACGCGATCATCAAAACCGGTCACGTCGATCGCGGCAGGCTCGGCGTGACGGTGCAGGGCATGAATCAGACGCTGGCGAATTCGTTCGGCATGAAGTCGCCGGCGGGCGCGCTGGTGAGTTCGGTCGAGCCGGGCGGTCCGGCGGCGAAGGCGGGCTTGCAGCCGGGCGATGTGATCACCGCGCTCAATGGCGCACCGGTCGCGGATTCGACGTCGCTGCCGGCGCAGGTCGCGGGCTTGGCGCCGGGTACATCGGCGAAGGTGACGGTGTGGCGCGATAAAAGCGCGAAGGATCTGGACGTGACCATCGGCGCATTGAAGGACGCGAAGACCGCGAGCGCCAATGCCAACGGCGACGATGGCGGCGCGAGCGCGCAGGACGCGCGTCTGGGCGTGGCGGTGCGGCCGTTGACGCCGGAAGAGAAGCAGCAGGGTTCGGTGTCGCGCGGTCTGCTCGTGCAGCAGAGCAACGGCGCGGCGGCGAACGCGGGCATCCAGCCGGGCGACGTGATTCTCGCGGTCAACGGCCAGCCGGTCACTTCACCGCAGCAATTGAAGGCGATGATCTCGAAAGCCGGCGACAGCATCGCGCTGTTGATCCAGCGTGACGATGCGCAGATCTTCGTTCCAGTCGATCTCGGCTAACCCGCGCACTTGACGATCCACAAGGCGATGCGGGCACGAAGCATGCTCCAGCGTGCTTCGGTGCCCCATCGCGTGATCTCCACGCATCGGGCGTAACGTCGCCTTTTACGTAGTACGCGGCGGCATCGGATAAAGGAGAGGAGAAAACGACGATGATGAACAAGACCACGGGAAAGATTGCAGTTGCATTGATCACGGCGGCGCTCGCGGGTGGCGCGTGGGCGCAGGCATCGGGCACGACCAGCGGCGGCACCAGCGATACTTCGAGCGCCGGCAACACCAACGGCGGCGGTCTGCCGCAAATCCAGCAACAAGGCGATGTGTCGTACACGTCGGGCGGCGTGGGACTGGATGAATCGCATGCGCTGCAACGGGAACAGGCGCATTGGCCGCTTTCATTGCGATTCACGGGACCGACGGCGGATTATCTGTCGAACGTGCATGTGCGGATTACCGGCAGCAAAGGCGAAGTGCTGAACGCCGAATCGATGGGACCGTACATGCTGGTGAAACTACCGGCGGGCAGCTACACGATCGCCGCAAAATACAAGGATCAGGAAAAGAAGCAAACCGTCGCGGTTTCCGGTCCGGGCAAGGCGAAAGCGGCCTTCCACTGGAGCATTCAGTAAGCGCGCAACAATCGCCTGAGGTCGGCGCAATCACCGCAACCCGACGGGCGAAACTTGTCTCATAATTAAGCCACGAGCTTGCCGTCGCGCTCGTGGCTTTTTTAGTAAGAGATCGCCTGAAAGCAGACGCAAGTAGGCGCAAGCACGCCGGAGGACACACGATGACCACGGACCTGAACGACGGCCACGAAGCAGCGCATCGCATCGCGATCAAGCCGAACGGCCGGCGCTGCCGCGTGATCCATCAGGGCGTCACCTATGCCGATACCCACGCCGCGCTTACGCTCGCCGAAGCAGGCGCGGAAAACGTGCATTATTTCCCGCGCGCCGACGTCAACATGGCGCGTCTCGAACGGTCGATCCATACCTCGCATTGCCCGATCAAGGGTCAGGCGACGCACTACCACTTGCTGACGGAAGACGGTCCCGTCGAAAACGCCGCGTGGAGTTACGAATCCCCGAGCGATGCCGCCGTGCAGATCAAAGGCTATCTGGCTTTTTATCGCGGGCGGGTGGATCGCATCGACGAGACTTCCTAGGCGAGTTGCCGTACAGACGCATTACGCCGATTACGCGATAACGAAATCCATGCGGTTTTTTGGCCCCGGAGGATCGGATGGAAGTCACCGAAGCGTTGCGCGTTCCGCTCGATCCGGAGCATGTCCAGGCGGCGCTGTCCGATCTCGCCCTGTTGCGCGCGAGTCTGGACAATTGCGAATCGTTCACGCGCACGCCGAACGGTGAATATGCGCTGACGCTGACCGTGCCGCTCGGCGCGCTCAGGGCGCGTTACGAGATCAAGGCGCACGCGGCGGGCCGCACGCGTCAGGGTTTGAATCCCGTCGAACCCAAAACTTCCACCCATTCCGATGACTACGTCTACGCGCGCACACTGAGCTTCAAGGCGCGCAGCGATGGCGTCGGTTCCTTGCGCGGGCAGATCGCAGTGGCGTTGCTGCCGGAGGACGACGGCGAATCGACCTGCGTCGAATATACGGTGTGGGCGACGGTTGCCGGGCCGCTGGCCGGTTTGCCGTCGCGTCAGATCGAGAACGCGCTGCGCGAAGGCGCGGACGATTTCTTTGCCGAGTTCTGCGAAGTGGTGCGCGCCAAGCACGGTCTGCCGTCGGTGCGGACGGTCGAGGAGCGGCGGCACTTGTTTTTGCGGCCGAGCGTGATGTCGTCGGCGTTTTCGCGTCGGTCGGGCGTGAGTGCGCGCGCGTTGCACGGCGGCGTTCATGGCGATGCCTCCGGTGTCTTGCGGCATCGGATGCCGGGACACGGGCTGTTGCGGCATCGCGATCATTCGCACGAGCATCATCCGCTCGGGCTGCCCGGCTGGGCGTGGGCGACGATGCTCGTGTGCATCGCGCTGTTCGCGTTCTTTGCGCCGCGCGTCGGTTTATAACGGCTAGGCGGGCAGAAGCAGCGCCGGACTGCAGCGCAAGGCATCGAAACACGCATCGATCAGCGCTTCCGAATCGCGCTCCGGATCGACGAGATCGGGCAACATCAGCGAGTCGTGCAGGATGCCGCTGAACATCGTGTGGAGCATGACGGTGGCGCGGCGCGTGTCCAGCGTGGCGGGCAGTTGCTTCTTCTCGACCGCATTGCGCAGCGCCCGCGCGATACGTTCCATGCCATCGCGCATGCTGTTCTGATGCCGCTCGCGCACCGGGCCCATCTCCTCGACGAATTCGCACTTCATAAACAGAATGTCGAACACGCGGCGGCGCTGCTCGTCGGTGGTGATGTTGTGCATGCACCAGATGAACAGTTCGCGCAGCCGCGCCAGCGGATCTTCTTCTCGGCCATCGAGCGTCGATTCAACCAGTTCATCGAGCGGCAGCAGACTGCGGTCGAACATCGCGTTGAAAAGATCGCTCTTGTTGGTGAAGTGCCAGTAGATCGCGCCGCGCGTCACGCCCGCCGCCTGCGCGATATCCGCCAGCGTGGTGCGCGACACGCCTTTCTCGTAAAACACGTGCTCGGCGGCATCCAGCACGCGATTTCTCGTCTCCTGTGCTTCTTCCTTGGTTCGTCTGACCATAGTGTGCGGCGTGATGCCGCGTGCTCCCGCGTGTCCCGCACCGCAGCAAATTACTTGCGCCGATGTCGGGAATTTGTCTAATTGATTGGATGTTCAAGCAAATTTCGCCTAACGCGCTGTAAGATCAGATTGCGCACGTTTTTTACATTCATTCGCGAATGTATATACAATACCACGCACCGATCAGTAAGCCTAGGTTTCAGTGGTGTCGTGGTCTGTATTGCGCCTGATTTTTGAGATGGCCCGTTCTGGCCGTCCTTGCGCCTGAGGCGACGGTTTCCAGCCGTCGTCCGGATTCACTGTGCCGGCCGCGCGCCGGTGAAAAGCGCCACTGGTCTCACTGCTTCTGGTCAGCGTCTTACGACGCTCGTGCGCGGCTTCGCCCGGGGAAGGCCGTCGCGCACCCACTTCACTCTCAGTCTTAGACAGAGGTCGCTCCATGCGCGTCGAACGGGTACCACTCCGCTTAATCACCGCCGCGACGGCTGCCGTTTTTCTGGCCGCCTGCGGACAAAAACAGTCGGCGCCTCCGCCGCAAACGCCTGAAGTCGGCATCGTCACGGTGCAGCCGCAAACCGTGCCGGTCGTATCGGAACTGCCGGGCCGCACCAGTGCTTTCCTCGTCGCGCAAGTGCGCGCACGGGTGGACGGCATCGTGCTGCGCCGTGAATTCACCGAAGGCGATGACGTCAAGCAAGGCCAACGCCTGTACAAGATCGATCCGGCGCCGTACATCGCATCGCTGAATACGGCCAAGGCCACGCTCGCGAAGGCGCAGGCCAACGTCGCGACGCAAAACGCGCTGGTCCAGCGCTACAAGGTGCTGGTCGCAGCCAACGCGGTCAGCAAGCAGGACTACGACAACGCCGTCGCCTCGCAAGGTCAGGCGGTCGCGGACGTCGCGTCCGGCAAGGCCGCCGTCGATACCGCGCAGATCAATCTCGGCTATACGGATGTCGTCTCGCCGATCTCCGGCCGCACCGGTCTCTCGCAAGTCACGCCGGGCGCGTACGTGCAGGCGAGCGCGGCGACGCTGCTCACCACCGTGCAGAAACTCGATCCGATCTACGTCGATCTGACGCAATCGAGCGTCGATGGCCTCAAGCTGCGTCGTCAGATTCAGGAAGGGCGTCTGCAAACCGAAGGCATTCACGCCGCGAAGGTCTCGCTGGTGCTGGAAGACGGCCGCACGTACTCGGAGCAGGGCAAGCTGCAATTCTCCGATGTCAGCGTCGATCAGAGCACGGGTTCGGTCACCGTTCGCGCGATCTTCCAGAACAAGGATCGCGTGCTGCTGCCGGGCATGTTCGTGCGCGCGCGCATTCAGGAAGGCACCAACGACCACGCGCTGGTCGTGCCGCAGATCGGCGTGACGCATGACCAGAAGGGTCAGCCGACCGCGCTGGTGGTCGGCAAGGACGACAAGGTCGAACTGCGTCAGCTCGTGACGAGCGGCACGTACGGCCAGAGCTGGGTGGTCGATTCCGGCCTGAATCCGGGCGATCGCGTGATCGTGAACGGCGTGGAAAAGGCCAAGCCGGGCATGCAGGTCAAACCCGTCGATGCCAAGTTCCCGTATCCCGTCGCAGGGGCTTCGGGCGCGGCAGCGGCTTCGGCTCCGCAAGCGGGATCGGCTCCGCAAGGTGCGTCGGCGGCGCCGGCCAATTCGCAAGGCCAGCAGGACTCCGCCAACGGCGCGACCGGCGCATCGGCTGCGTCTGCCAACGCCGCCTCGGCCGGGAAATAAAAGGGAGCCTGTCACATGGCAAAGTTTTTTATCGATCGCCCGATTTTTGCGTGGGTGATCGCGATCATTCTGATGCTGGCGGGCATGGCGTCGATCTTCACGCTGCCGGTTGCGCAGTATCCGACGATCGCGCCGCCGGCCATTCAGATCAGTGCGACGTATCCGGGCGCATCGGCGAGCACGGTTGAAAACACCGTGACGCAGGTGATCGAGCAGCAGATGACCGGTCTCGATCACTTGCTGTATCTGTCGTCCACCTCCGATGACTCGGGCACGGCCACCGTCACGCTGACGTTCGCGGCGGGCACGAATCCGGACATCGCGCAGGTTCAGGTGCAGAACAAGCTGCAACTGGCGACGCCGTTGTTGCCGCAGGTCGTGCAGCAGTTGGGCACCAAGGTCACGAAGTCGAGTTCGAGCTTCTTGCTGGTGCTCGCGTTCGTGTCCGAAGACGGCAGCATGAGCAAGTACGATTTGGCGAACTACGTGGCGTCGAACGTGGCGGACCCGTTGTCGCGTCTGGATGGCGTCGGCACGACCACGCTGTTCGGCTCGCAATACGCCATGCGTATCTGGCTCGATGCCACCAAGCTGACCAACTTCTCGCTCACGCCTGTGGACGTGAAGAACGCCATCACCAATCAGAACGTGCAGGTGGCGGCGGGTTCGCTCGGCGGCACACCGGCGGTTCCCGGTCAGATGTTGCAGGCGACCATCACGGAAGCGACGCTTTTGCAGACGCCCGAGCAGTTCGGCAACATTCTGCTGAAGGTGAATCAGGATGGCTCGCAGGTGCGTCTGAAGGATGTCTCGCACATCGAACTGGGCGGCGAAAACTATAACTTCGACACCAAGTACAACGGTCAGCCGACCGCGGGCTTCGGTATTCAGTTGGCCACCGGCGCGAACGCGCTCGCGACCGCGAAGGCCGTGCGCGAGAAGGTCGATCAGTTGTCGAAGTACTTCCCGCACGGTCTGGTGGTGAAGTATCCGTACGACACCACGCCGTTCGTGCGCCTGTCGATCGAGGAAGTGGTCAAGACGCTGATCGAAGGTATCGTGCTGGTGTTCCTGGTGATGTATCTGTTCCTGCAGAATTTGCGGGCGACGATCATCCCGACCATCGCGGTGCCGGTGGTGTTGCTGGGCACGTTCGCGATCATGTCGGCGGTGGGCTTCTCCATCAACGTGTTATCGATGTTCGGTCTCGTGCTGGCAATCGGTCTGCTCGTCGATGATGCGATCGTGGTGGTGGAAAACGTCGAACGGGTGATGAGCGAGGAGCATTTATCGCCACGCGAAGCCACCCGAAAAGCGATGGGCCAGATTACCGGCGCGTTGATCGGCGTGGCGCTGGTGTTGTCGGCGGTGTTCGTGCCGGTGGCGTTCTCGGGCGGTTCGGTCGGCGCGATTTACCGGCAGTTCTCCTTGACGATTGTCGCGGCGATGGTGCTGTCCGTGATGGTCGCGTTGATTCTCACGCCCGCACTGTGCGCGACGATTCTCAAGCCGCACAAGGAAGGCCACACCGAAGCGAAGACCGGCTTCTTCGGCTGGTTCAATCGCAACTTCAACAAGAGCCAGGACAAGTACCACAAGGGCGTTCAGCACGTGATCCGGCGTTCGGGCCGCTGGCTGATCATCTATCTGGTGGTGATCGTCGCGGTGGGCATGCTGTTCCTGCGTCTGCCGAAGTCGTTCCTGCCGGACGAAGATCAGGGCACGATGTTCGTGCTGGTGCAGGCGCCGTCCGGTTCCACGCAGGAATACACCGCGCACGTGCTGAAGGATGTGCAGGAGTACCTTCTGCAAGACGAAAAGGCGATCGTCGAGTCGGTGTTCACGGTGAACGGCTTCTCGTTCGCGGGTCGCGGCCAGAACTCGGGTCTCGTGTTCGTGCGGATGAAGGACTACGCGCAACGTCAGTCGAGCAACGAGAAGGTGCAGGCGCTGGTCGGCCGGATGTTCATGCACTTCGCGCCGTACAAAGACGCGATGATCTTCCCGGTCAATCCGCCTTCCATTCCGGAACTCGGCACGGCGGCGGGCTTCGACTTCGAACTTCAGGATCGCGGCGGCCTCGGCCACGCCAAGCTGATGGAAGCGCGCAACATGCTGCTCGGCATGGCGGCGAAGGACCCGACGCTGGCGCAGGTGCGTCCGAACGGCCTGAACGATACCCCGCAGTTCAAGGTGAATATCGACCGTGAGAAGGCGAGTTCACTGGGCGTCGCGATTGCGGATATCGACCAGACATTCTCGATCGCATGGGCGTCGGCGTATGTGAACAACTTCCTCGACGTCGATAACCGGATCAAGAAGGTCTACGTGCAGGGCGACGGTCCGTTCCGCATGACGCCGGAAGATATGGACAAGTGGTACGTGCGGAACACGGCCGGAACCATGGTGCCGTTCTCCGCGTTCTCGACGGGCCAGTGGATCTACGGTTCGCCGAAGCTCGAACGCTACAACGGTATTTCGGCGGTGGAAATCCAGGGCGCGGCGGCGGCAGGCAAATCGACGGGTCAGGCCATGACGGCGATCGAAGCCATCGCAGCGAAGCTGCCGGCGGGGATCGGTTACGAATGGACGGGGTTGTCGTATCAGGAACGTCAGTCGGGTTCGCAGGCGCCGATTCTGTACGGCATCTCGATCCTCGTCGTGTTCCTGTGTCTGGCCGCACTGTACGAAAGCTGGTCGATTCCGTTCTCGGTCATCATGGTGGTGCCGCTCGGTGTGTTGGGCGCGTTGCTGGCGGCGACCTTGCGCGGACTGGAAAACGACGTGTTCTTCCAGGTCGGCTTGTTGACTACCGTGGGTCTGTCGGCGAAGAACGCGATTCTGATCGTGGAATTCGCGCGTGAACTGCGCATGCAGGGCATGTCGACGGTGGAAGCGGCGATGGAAGCGGCGCGCCTGCGGTTGCGCCCGATTCTGATGACCTCGCTCGCCTTCATTCTCGGCGTGATGCCGCTCGCGATCAGTAACGGCGCGGGTTCGGCGAGTCAGCACGCGATTGGCACGGGCGTGATCGGCGGCATGCTGACGGCGACCTTCCTGGCGATTTTCATGATCCCGATGTTCTTCGTCGTGATCTCGAAATTCAGCAAGAGCAAGGATGTGCCGGCACCGGGTTCGGACGGCGATATCGAAGGTCCGCACGGCGGTTCGCCCGCCACGGGCAAGGAAGGACACTGAGATGCTTAAACTATCTTTGATCGCAGCCTCGGTCGCGATGCTCGCCGCCGGCTGCACCTTCGAGCCGAAGTACGAGCGCCCGGCCGCGCCCGTCTCGCAGAACTTCCCGCAAGGCGGCGTCTACGCGACGCAGCCGGACGCGGATTCCGAGGCGAGCAAAGGCCGCAGCGCGAACGGGCAGAACGCGCCGGAAATCGGCTGGCGCGAGTTTTTCTCCGATCCGCGTCTGCGCGAGATCGTCTCGCTGGCGCTGAAGAACAACCGCGATCTGCGCGTCTCCGTGCTGAACGTGGATGCGCAGCGCGCGCAGTATCAGATCACGCGCGCGGGTCTGTTCCCAACGCTGGACGGCGTGGCGTCGCAGAGCAAGCAGCGCACGCCGAAGGATTTGTCGTTCTTCAACCAGACGATCTCGAACCAGTATCAGGTGGGGTTGAGCGCGTCGTGGGAAATCGACTTCTTCGGGCGGATTCGCAGCCTGAAGGATCAGGCGCTGGCGCAGTATCTTTCGACGGCGGAATCGCGCAAGGCGGCGGAAATTTCGCTGGTGTCGTCGGTGGCGGATCAGTATCTGACCATGCTCGCCTATGACGATCAGCTCGTCGTCACGCAGAACACGCTGAAGACGGCGCAGGAGTCGTATCGGATCACCAAGCTGCAATTCGATAACGGCACGGGTTCGGAACTCGATCTGCGTCAGTCCGAGGGCGTGGTGCAGCAGGCGCAGGCGAATCTGCAGGCGCAGGCGCGCTTGCGTGCACAGGCGGAAAACGCGCTCGTCGTGCTGGTCGGTGAGCCGTTGCCCGACGATCTGCCGCAAGGCATGCCGCTCGACGCGCAGAATCTGCTCTCCGATATCCCGGCCGGTCTGCCGTCCGATCTGCTGACGCGTCGTCCCGACATTGCTGCTGCCGAGCAGACGTTGTTGGCGGCGAATGCGAATATCGGCGCGGCGCGCGCGGCGTTCTTCCCGAAGGTCTCGCTGACGGGCAGCTTCGGCACGCTGTCGCCGACGCTCGGCGGTCTGTTCAAGCCGGGATCGGCGGCGTGGTCGTTCGCGCCGCAGATTTCCATTCCGATCTTCGAAGGCGGTCAGAACGTCGCCAACCTCGATCTGGCCAACGTGCAGAAGCGCATCGAGATCGCCAACTACGAGAAGGCGATTCAGACCGCATTCCGCGAAGTCGCCGATGGCCTCGCCGCGCGCGGCACCTACGACTCGCAGATTCAGTCGCTCGAACGTTTCGTGAAATCGCAGAGCCGCCGGCTGGAGTTGTCGGATCTGCGGTATCGCAACGGCGTGGACAGCTATCTCGCGGTGCTGACGGCGCAAACCGATCTGTACTCGGCGCAGCAGACGCTGATTTCGGCGCGGCTGAACCGCCTGACCAACCTCGTCGATCTGTATCAATTCCTCGGCGGCGGATGGATCGAAAATACCGGCGATACCCCGCGCCCCGCGGATGCGCCGGTGGATTACGGTGCGGCCAGCGCACCGAAGGCGGCATCGGCGGCAGCGAGCTGATTCTGCTGATGCGTTAAAAATAACGAGCCCGGACGGGAAACTGTCCGGGCTTGCTTATTTTTATCGCCTGATTAGTTTGGTATTCCTACGCATGGTTGATTGCGCGGCTTCGGACATGACGGTTTATTAAGCCATTGCGGAATATTCAAACCTGAAAACCTGCAAGCGGAACCGTCAATAAGACTGCCGGTTTTCTGCGACAAACCATCTCATTGCCCGCGCATTAAGCACACTTGCAAAAGATGTTTGCGCCTCGTCATTTTTCGATATAGATCGCCGTTGATCAGGTTTGCTGATCAAAGGTGCTCCCTATAATCGCCCGCAAACTGCAAGGAAGGTCTTCCTTGCGGACCAAGCCTTCTCTCATCTATTCCACGAGCCTGTGTGACGGCATCGTGGTTCGGCTCATTTGAAAGCGATCGCGGCGTTGACGCAGGCATCGGCAACGCGCGCCTTCGTTTTCAGTCAACAAGGGGTTGCGCTCAATGCGTTTCGAACGGATTCCATATTGCTTTATTACCGCGACTGCGGCCGTTGTATTGCTTGCAGGCTGCGGTGAGAAGCATGCCGCCATGCCGCAGCACACGCCGGAAGTCGGCGTCGTCACACTCGCTCCGACCGCCGTGCCCGTCACGAGCGAACTGACGGGCCGCACCAGCGCGTTCCTCGACGCGCAAGTGCGCGCGCGCGTTGACGGTATCGTGCTGCGGCGCGAGTTCACCGAAGGCGGTCTCGTCAAGCAAGGTCAGCGTTTGTACAAGATCGACCCGGCGCCGTATATCGCCAAGCTCGACAGCGCAAAGGCATCGCTTGCCAAGGCGCAGGCAAGCCTCGTCACGGCGCAGGCGCTGGCCGAACGCTACAAGGTGCTGGTCGCATCGAACGCTGTCAGCAAGCAGGATTTCGACAACGCCGTGGCATCCCAGGCCGAAGCCGTCGCGCAGGTGGCATCGGCGAAAGCGGACGTGCAGACCGCGCAGATCAACCTCGGCTATACGGACGTGACCTCGCCCGTGACCGGCCAGATCGGCATTTCGCAGGTGACGCCGGGCGCATACGTGCAGGCCGCGCAAGCCACGCTGATGGTGACCGTACAGCAGCTCGATCCCATGTATGTCGATCTCACACAATCGAGTCTCGACGGTCTGAAGCTGCGCCGCCAGATTCAGGAAGGACGGCTGACGACGTCCGGCGCGAATGCCGCGCAAGTGGAACTGACGCTCGAAGACGGGCGCGTCTACCCCGAGAAAGGCAAGCTGCAATTCAGCGACGTGACCGTCGATCAATCCACTGGCTCCGTCACCGTGCGCGCCGTGTTCCAGAACAAGGACCGCGTGCTGCTGCCGGGCATGTTCGTGCGCGCGCGCATCGAAGAGGGCGTGAATTCGAACGCGCTGGTGATCCCGGTGCAGGGTGTATCGCATGACCAGAAGGGCACGGCCGTCGCCATGATCGTCGGTGAGGATGGCAAGGCGGCGATGCGTCCCATCGTCACCTCGGGCATGGTCGGGCAGAACTGGATCGTCGAGGACGGCGTGAAGGCGGGCGATCGCGTGATTGTCGAAGGCATCGACAAGGTGCGGCCGGGCATGCCGGTGAAGGCCGCGCCCGCGCATCTTGCGCCGGCCTCGTCGGTCGCCGCTGGCGCATAAGGAGAAGGAGTCGCCTTATGGCCAAGTTCTTTATCGATCGCCCTATTTTCGCGTGGGTGATCGCCATCATTCTGATGCTCGCGGGTCTCGCGTCGGTGGCTACGCTGCCGGTCGCGCAGTATCCGACCATCGCGCCGCCGAATATCCAGATCACGGCGAACTATCCGGGCGCGTCGGCGCAGACGGTCGAAAACACGGTCACGCAGGTGATCGAGCAGCAAATGAGCGGGCTCGATCATTTGATGTATCTCTCGTCTACGTCGGATGACACCGGCACGGCCACCATCACACTGACCTTCGCCGCCGGCACCAATGCCGATACCGCGCAGGTTCAGGTGCAGAACAAGCTGCAACTCGCCACGCCCAATCTGCCGCAGATCGTGCAGCAGCTCGGGCTGTCGGTCACGAAGTCGAGCAACAGCTTCCTGCTGGTGCTCGCGTTCGTGTCCGAAGACGGCAGCATGTCGCGGGAAGATCTCGCGAACTACGTTGCCTCTCACGTGCAGGACCCGATCAGCCGTCTGAACGGCGTCGGCACGGTGAGCCTGTTCGGCACGCAGTACGCCATGCGTATCTGGCTCGATCCGAACAAGTTGACCAACTTCGGCCTCACGCCCGTGGACGTGAAAGACGCGCTGCAATCGCAGAACGTGCAGGTCGCGGCGGGTCAGTTGGGCGGCACGCCTGCCGTGCCCGGCCAGTCCATGCAGGCGACCATCACCGAAGCGACCTTGCTGCGCACGCCGGAGCAGTTCGGCAACGTGCTGCTGAAGGTCAATCAGGATGGCTCGAAAGTGCGCATCCGCGATGTCGCGCGCGTGGGTCTGGGCGGCGAAAACTACAACTTCGAGACGCAGTACAACGGCCGTCCGGCTGCGGGCTTCGGTATCAATCTGGCCACCGGCGCGAATGCGCTGGCGACGGCGGAAGCGGTGCGCAAGAAGATCGACGATTTGTCGAAATACTTCCCGCCGGGTCTGGCCGTGAAGTATCCGTACGACACCACGCCGTTCGTCAAACAGTCCATTGCCGACGTGGTCAAGACGCTGTTCGAAGCGGTCGTGCTGGTGTTCCTCGTGATGTATCTGTTCCTGCAGAACTTCCGCGCCACCATCATTCCGACCATCGCGGTGCCGGTGGTGTTGCTCGGCACGTTCGGCATCATGGCGGCGCTCGGTTTCTCCATCAATACCTTGTCGATGTTCGGCCTCGTGCTTGCCATCGGCCTGCTGGTGGACGACGCCATCGTGGTCGTGGAAAACGTCGAGCGTGTGATGACGGAGGAAGGCTTGCCGCCGCGCGAAGCCACGCGCAAGGCGATGGGTCAGATCACCGGCGCGCTGATCGGCGTGGCGCTGGTGCTGTCGGCGGTGTTCGTGCCGGTGGCGTTTTCCAGCGGCTCGGTCGGCGCGATTTATCGGCAGTTCTCGTTGACTATCGTGTCGGCCATGGCGCTGTCCGTGCTTACGGCGATGATTCTCACGCCCGCACTCTGCGCGACCATTCTCAAGCCGCTGCCGAAGGGCCACGAAGAGAAGAAGACCGGATTCTTCGGCTGGTTCAATCGCAACTTCGAGAAGAGTCAGGAGAAATATCACAGCGGCGTCGCGCATGTCCTGCGCCGCTCGGGACGGTTCCTGATTCTCTATCTCGTGATTATCGTGGGCGTGGGGCTGCTGTTCACGCGGCTGCCGAAAGCGTTCCTGCCGGACGAAGATCAGGGCACGATGTTCGTGCTGGTGGCCACGCCGGCTGGTTCGACGCAGGAAATGACGCAGCGCGCGCTGGACGATGTCGCCAACTATCTGCGCAAGGACGAAGGTTCGATCGTCGAATCCGCGTTCACGGTGAACGGGTTCAGCTTTGCCGGGCGCGGTCAGAACTCGGGTCTGGTGTTTGTGCGCCTGAAGGACTTTTCCGAACGGACCAAGGCGGATCAGCGTATTCAGGCGTTGGTCGGGCGTACGTATGGGCGCTTTGCGGGCTATCGGAACGCGCTGGTGTTCCCGGTGAATCCGCCGTCCATTCCCGAACTCGGCACGGCGTCGGGCTTCGACTTCGAGCTTGAAGATCGCGGTGGCGTGGGCCACGAGAAGCTGATGGAAGCGCGCAACATGCTGCTCGGCATGGCCGCGAAAGACCCGTCGCTGGCGCAGGTTCGTCCGAACGGTTTGAACGATACCGCGCAGTTCAAGGTGAATATCGACCGGGAAAAGGCGCTGGCGCAGAGCGTGTCGGCATCGAGCGTCGATCAGACATTCTCGATCGCCTGGGCGTCGTCGTACGTCAACAACTTCCTCGATACCGACAGCCGTATCAAGAAGGTTTATCTGCAAAGCGACGCGCCGTTCCGCATGACGCCGGAGAACGTGAACAACTGGTACGTGCGCAATTCGACCGGTGCGATGGTGCCGTTCTCGTCGTTCGCCACGGGAACGTGGAGCTACGGCTCGCCGAAACTCGAACGCTACAACGGCATCTCGTCGATCGAAATTCAGGGCGCGGCCGCGCCGGGCAAATCCACCGGCCAGGCCATGCAGGCCATCGAAGCGCCCGCGGCCAAGCTGCCGGCGGGGATTGGCTATGAATGGACGGGCTTGTCGTACCAGCAGATTCAATCCGGCTCGCAAGCGCCGATTTTGTACGGCATCTCCATTCTCGTCGTGTTCCTGTGTCTCGCGGCCTTGTATGAAAGCTGGTCGATTCCGTTCTCCGTGATCATGGTCGTGCCGCTCGGCGTGATTGGCGCGTTGCTCGCGGTGACCTTGCGCGGACTGGAAAACGACGTGTACTTCCAGGTCGGCTTGTTGACCACGGTCGGCTTGTCTGCGAAGAACGCGATTCTGATCGTGGAGTTCGCGCGCGAATTGCAGATGACCGAAAAGATGGGACCGATCGCGGCGGCGCTGGAAGCGGCACGTCTGCGTCTGCGTCCTATTTTGATGACCTCGCTCGCGTTCATTCTCGGCACCATGCCGCTCGCCATCAGCAATGGCGCGGGCGCGGCGAGCCAGCACGCGATCGGCACGGGCGTGATCGGCGGCATGATCACCGCCACGTTCCTCGCCATCTTTATGGTCCCGATGTTCTTCGTCGTGGTGCGCGCGCACTTCGGCGGCGACAAGGAAGACCCGGCGACGGCTATCGCCGAATACGAGCGTCAGCGCGGCGTTTCTGCCGGCACACGCAACGAGGGACATTGAGATGCGTAGATTTTCTTTGATCGCGGGTGCTGTTGCAGTGCTCGCGTCCGGTTGCACGATGGCGCCGAAGTACGAGCGGCCGGCGTTGCCGGTTCCGGCGGAGTATCGCAACGATGGCGTGTATGCAACGCAGCCGGTCGCATCGAACGGTGCGCGCAGTGCGGGCGGCGTGGCGGCGGCAGACACAGGCTGGCGCGACTTTTTTGTCGATGCGCGTTTGCAAACGCTGATCGATGCGGCGCTCAAAAACAATCGCGATCTGCGCGTCGCCGTGCTGAATGTGCAGGCGGCGCAGGCGCAGTATCGGATCGCGCGTTCGGAGTTGATGCCGAGCATCGGCGCGGCGGCGGGACAGTCGAAGCAACGTACGCCTAAGGATTTGTCGCTGTTCAATCAGACGATCTCGAACACGTATAACGTGGGATTGAACGGATCGTGGGAACTCGATCTGTTCGGGCGTGTGCAAAGCCTGAAGAATCAGGCGCTCGCGCAGTACTTTGCGACCGCGTACGCGCGCAAGGCAGCGGAGATTTCGCTGGTGTCGCAAGTCGCCACGCAGTATCTGCAAGTACTCGAAGCCGACGATCTGCTGAAAATCACCGTTCAGACGATGAAGACGGCGGAGGATTCGTACAAGCTCATCAAGCTGCAATTCGATAACGGCACGGCGTCCGAACTCGATCTGAGCCAGTCGCAGACCATCGTCGAAGCGGCGAAGGCGAACTTGCAGGCGCAGGAGCGCGCGCGGGCGCAGGCGGTGAATGCGCTGGTGCTGCTGATCGGCGAACCGATGCCCGATGACTTGCCGGGCGGCGCGCCGCTCAACGGTCAGGACATGTTGACGGATATCCCGGCGGGCTTGCCGTCTGATTTGCTGACGCGTCGGCCGGACATCATGGAAGCCGAGCAGAACTTGCTGGCGGCGAATGCGAATATCGGCGCGGCGCGGGCGGCGTTTTTCCCGAGCATTTCGTTGACGGGGAGCTTCGGCACCTTGAGTCCGACGCTTGGCGGATTGTTCAAACCGGGATCGGCGGCGTGGAGCTTCGCGCCGACCATCACGCTGCCGATTTTCGAGGGTGGCCAGAATATGGCGAACCTCGATCTCGCGAATATCCAGAAGAACATTCAGATCGCGCAGTACGAGAAGACGGTGCAGACCGCGTTCCGCGAAGTCGCGGACGGATTGGCGGCGCGTGGAACCTACGATCAGCAGATTCAGGCGTTGCAACGCGACACGGCGGCTCAGCAACGGCGGCTGGATTTATCGACGCTGCGGTATCGGCAAGGTGTGGATTCGTATCTCGGCGTACTGGAAGCGCAGCAGGATCTTTACTCGGCGCAGCAGACTTTGGTTTCCGCGCGGACGCAGCGGTGGGCGAATCTGGTGACCTTGTATCAGGCGCTGGGTGGCGGGTGGATCGAGCGGACGGGGGATGCGCCGCGGGCGGCAGATGCGGGGATGGCGAAGGCGAGTTGATTGGGGGCGTTGGAGCGGCCACCGACGGCTCCGTCAAGTGATATCAAGATGAAGGCATCAACATGTTCAAAGCAAGTCCGGCCAATGCGCGTAGCGTGACACAAGCTGACCTGAGTGATGATCCACTCATCGCATTTCTGAAGTCGATTCAGAATCAACACGTTCACATTTTTCCGAAGTCGGGAAACGCGGGCGACGGCTTTATTACCTACGCGACATTCACATTACTCAAGCGATACGGCATCTCCTTCACGACTCATCACCAACATGAGACGATTGAAGGACAAACCGTTCTGATCGGCGGGGGCGGAAATCTCGTCGAGGGCCGGTACGACGACGTGGCGGAACTTATCCGCCGCCATGCGGACAAGAACCGGGTCGTGCTGCTGCCTCACACCATCGTCGGCTTCGCAGATATTCTTGCGCATACACACAGGAACCTGACCGTCTTCTGTCGCGAGCCAGTTTCATATCAATTGGCGCTGCTCAACGGCGCAGACGAGGCTGCGACGCATCTGTCGCACGATATGGTCTTCTTCCTCGAGAGCGACCACTTCAGCGAATTTATCCGTGAAGGAGTTGGGACGTTGACAGCGCTGAGGCAGGATGGAGAATCGTCCGGCGGAATGCCGATTTCCGGAGACAATGTGGACTTGTCATCTTGCTGGAACGGCGATATCTGGACATCGCCTGATTTTTGCAAGCATGTGACGCGTAGTCTCGCTGCCTTCATTACACCTCACGCATCCGTGTACACCGACCGTTTGCACGTATCGATTCTTTCTGCGTTTTTGCAGAAAAACGTGTACATGATGCCCAACGCTTACTTCAAGAATCGCGCTGTCTTTGAACACTCGATTAAACCGCGCTTCCCACACGTGACGTTCGTAAACGTACTTAGGGAGCTTGAAGATATGTCTGCTATTCCCGCGAAACTCGCGGAAAAGGTGAGCCCGCCGCAAACGCCCGACAACGACATGCAAGCGAAATATCTCTGCGAAATCGGTGTGCACGAGAAACGAATAGCCGATCTGGAGGTGCGACTTGCTCAGGCAAATGAAACCGCTGAACGAGAGATGATTGCGCGCGAGAAATCCGAGCGGAGCCATCAAATCCTTCAGCAAAGCTGGCAACAACACAACCACGATCTTGTGCAGAAGCACGAACTCGAAAGACACGATTTGGCTGATGAGGTCCACGCCCTGCAAAGCGGAGTCGAGCGTCTGCGCGAGCAAGTAGCACATTCAAAGGAAGTGCAGAGAAATCTGGACGCCGTTCTTTCATCAACTTTCTGGCGCTTATCTAAACCGATCCGTACTGGATTGATAAAACTGCGCGCTTTGCGGCGCGCCGCATGATTCGGAGCACTCTGCGGGCCTGTCACGATGATTGACTTTCCAACCACATCCAAAAGAGTTTTTTCACTCTCAAGTCTGGTCTCCACAGCCGTTTCACGACTCGACAAACTTCGTATCTTCGATGCGAAGGATTACCTCAATCTCAATCCTGATGTCGCTTCCGCTGGTGTGCCAGCAGCCGAACACGCCTTTTATCACGGGGCGAATGAAGGACGGCCATTGTTCAGCCGTGCCAGGCTTGCACGAGCGCTTGGCGAACTCGTGACTGAAGATGCATTCAACGGGGCCGTATTTGGCACCAACCAGCGTGGCGTTGAGCCCGCGTTGACCGCGGTCAATATCTACGTGAGTTCACTCGGCAACGTCTTCATGAACGAAATCGCCGGCGACCTCGCCGCTGATCTCAGGCACGCCGGTATCAATGTTGTCATGCTCAATGAAACAGCTGATATAGACACCAGTCGAGTCCCGGCGGTCTTTGTGGCGCCCCACGAGTTCTTTGCGCTCGGCCGCGGCAAACGGTGGATGCGCGATGAAATCATAGCGAACGCCTTCGTCTACAACACTGAGCAACTTCAAACGCAGTGGTTTGCTCGCGCTTTGCCGGTGTTGATGTGTGCTCGCGGGATACTGGATATATCCTCGTTTTCTGCGCGTATCTTCCGCGAAGCGGGGATACCGTCCATGCACGTCGAACCAAGCTGCGGATCGAGACACGTGAAAGGGACCGAGGCGGATCGACTTCATCCATTGATGCGTGTTTTGCCCGAGGCGGCGCGTGATATGGATGCCACGTTCGACGACTGGGACGCGCGCCCGATCGATGTCTCGTTTTTCGGCACTGAAAGCCCTCGCCGAGAATCGATTCTCGCGCGATTCGCTGCAAGTCTCGCGCCTTATTCGACTTGCATTTACTACCGTCGCAAAGCGCTTAGCTCATCGGATCGCAGCCCCTTTGATGCTGCAATGACGCGAATTGCCGAACACGTGTCGGGATGCTCGAAAATCTATCTCAACATTCACCGCGACGAGTTTTCGTACTTCGAATGGCATCGCATGGTACGACAAGGCATGGCCCGCGGTGCGCTTGTTGTGACCGATCCTTGCCTGCCTCATCCGTACTTCAAACCAGGCATTCACTTTCTGGAAGAAGAGGCGCGGCATATTCCCAACTTGCTGGACTGGGTGCTTCGTAGTGAAGACGGACGCGCAAAAGCGAAGCAACTCGTCCAGAACGCGCTGACGACGGCGTTAAGCACGAATGTGCAACTCGAACGAACACGTTCCGTGGTGGATTTTCTTGCTGCACATCAGAAAAAGGCCTTCAATGCTTAGTTTCAACGTTCAACAGTTAATTGAAGTCGATACAGTCTTCGAGGAAATCAGGACTGAGAGTCCTTCTGACGAAGCCGTCACGGTAGCTGTGAGCCTATTCAATTATGAGCGGTTCATTATTGATTGTCTCGCGTCAATCAGTGCGCAGACGCATGAACATCTTGAGTTGATTGTTGTGGATGATTGTTCGAAGAATGATCATTCTGTTGAGCTCGCGGAGCAATGGCTTCGCGAAAACCATGCGCGCTTCGGACGGGTGTTGCTTCTCAGGCATAAACGTAACCAAGGACTCGCGGCAGCCAGAAACACGGCCTTTCGGCATTCCCGAACGGACCCGGTCTTCGTGATCGACGCCGACAATCAGATCTATCCACGCGCCATTGCGCGGCTCCACGAATTCGTCCGGTACAGAGATTTTGATGCGGCCTATACCCAGCTTGAATTTTTTGGCAACGAGCAACGACTAGGCCACGCAGATCTTTGGGACGGTCAGCGCTTTAGGTCAGGAAATTACGTTGACGCGATGGCACTGATTTCTCGACGCTCGTGGGCTCAGGCAGGTGGCTACACGCACATGGAAGGGGGATGGGAGGATTATGAGTTTTGGTGCAAGTTCGTCAATGCCGGAATGAAGGCCGCATACATACCCGAAATTCTGTGCCGGTATCGGGTGCACGGGGCGTCCATGCTTCGTACGGAAACGGTCGTTGCGCAAGAGCGACTGAAGATCGAACTCACAATGAAGTACCCAGACTTGGCGATCATATGATCCGTTGGCTGAGCGGTAACGTGTGTACGCCAATCATTGCAGGATAAATCTTGACAGCAACTCGCCATATCAGTTCGTCGAATTCAAGGTTGACCATGGCTGCAGGGACCATTGCATTGATGGTTCTTGCGATTTCTATTTGGCTCACCATTGAGTTTAGAAGCCAACCTTTGTTGGGACTGCATGCATTTCGGCAAACTCAGACCGCACTAACGTCTTACTGGGCGTGCAAGCAGGGAGTGCAGTTATCGTACTGGACGCCGGTCGCCGGTTTTCCTTGGGCAATTCCGTTC
>NZ_JAQFVG010000299.1 GCF_029439455.1 Caballeronia sp. BR00000012568055
CAAGGGGTCGTGGGTTCGAATCCTGCCAGCCGCGCCATTTTTCGAAGGGCCTTCCGGACGGAAGGCCCTTTTTGTTTCTGCGGCGCTTTATTGCCGAGGCGTTGAACCAATATCGCCGATATGCGCTTCCGGCCGCGGCATATCCTCCACCGATAACGACGTCACCGCGCTCGACTCTTCGATCGGATCGGCTTGCAGGCCCGTCAGCGCTTGCGGGCGACGCGGGTATTCATCCTCGACGCTGTCGCCAAACGAATGCCGCACGAAGGCCCGCAGCAACGCGGTCCGTAGCGACTCGCCGCGCCCTTCCATCGTTTCGCCGTCCTTGCCAAAGCTCACCGTGCATACGACTTCACCGCGCCCGTGATCGTGCATTTCGAGCTTGCACGCGCGCTCGAGCACGACAGACGCCGCATCCCACGACGTCGACGGCAGGAACCGTCCGTCCCAGGGCTTGCCGCGATCGTTGCCGCGAATGGAGAGCGTCTCTCCGCTGTCGGTGAAGTGGATTTCCCGAATGAAATCGTGCAGGCCGCGCGCCACCCAGTAATCGAGCGTGGGGCCTTCGAGATCGGAAGTGTTCATTGCGGCGCATTCTCCTGTGCATCGATGAATGAATCGATCGACGACAGCCATGCACGCCGCGTTCCCGCGCCGAACGGGAAATGGGAGGATCAGTAGTCGGCGCGTTCCCGGTCGATGCGCATGCCGCCGTCCTGATTGCGATGATGCGGCTCGTCGCTTGGACGCTCGCGCGCGATACGCATGACGTCGTGATTCGTGCGCACGCGGCGCATCACATTCGCCAGATGCACGCGGTCGCTGACCTGAATGACAAAGCGCAGCAGCTTGGCTTCCTGCGACACGTCCTCGTCCATCGCGATATGCACGATATTGGCATCCGCAGAGGTAATGTCGGCGGCAACGCGCGCGAAAACGCCCTTCGTGTTCTTGACCAGCACTTTCACGGCGACATCGAACAGACGGCCGGGCTGCGGCGCCCACGCCACGTCGATCCAACGGCCCGGATCGCGCCGATGAATACGCTGCGCCACGCGGCACTCGGTCGTATGAATCGCCATCCCGAGCCCGATGCCGATATAGCCCATGATGTCGTCGCCGGGAATCGGCCGGCAGCACGGTGACAACTGCACCGACATGCCTTCCGTACCCGTGATGACCACAGGCGGCGCAGTATTCGTATTGTGATGCTCGCGATGCGGATGCTCGTCGTCATCCAGCCCGTTCATCAGCACTTCGATGCGCTTGGCCATGACCGCCGCCACACGCCGCCCCAGACCGATATCCGCGAAAATTTCCTGACGCGTCTTGTTGCCGGTCCACTGCACGAGCTTTTCCCACACTTCCGGCGTGACGTCGGACAGCGCGAGACCGTAGCCCTTGAGACTTTGATCGACGAGACGTTCGCCCAACTGAACGGACTCGTTCAGGCGCATCGTCTTGAGATAGTGACGGATGGCCGAGCGCGCCTTGCCGGTGCGCACGAAACCGAGCCACGCGGGATTCGGTTTCGAATACGGCGCGGTGATCACTTCGACGATATCGCCGCTTTTCAACTCCGTGCGCAGCGGCAGGAGCTCGTTATTGATCTTCACCGCGACACATTGATTGCCCAGGTCGCTGTGAATGGAATACGCAAAGTCGAGCGCCGTCGCGCCACGCGGCAGCGGCATGATCTTCGACTTTGGCGTGAACACGTAGACTGCATCCGGGAACAGGTCGATCTTGACGTGTTCGAGGAATTCGCTCGAATCGCCCGCTTCGCTTTGGATGTCGAGCAGCGATTTCAGCCATTGATGCGCGCGCTTCTGCACATCGTTCAGATCTGCGCCGCCGTTCTTGTAAAGCCAATGCGCCGCGACGCCCGCCTCGGCGATCTCGTGCATCTTGCGCGTGCGAATCTGGAACTCGATTGGCGCGCCGAACGGACCGACCAGCGTGGTGTGCAAGGACTGATAGCCGTTCACCTTCGGAATGGCGATGTAGTCCTTGAACTTGCCCGGCACCGGCTTGTACAACGCATGCAGCGCGCCGATGCACGTATAGCACTCCAGCGCACTCTCCACGACCACGCGGAACCCGTATACATCGAGCACTTGCGAGAACGACAACTGCTTGTCGCGCATCTTCTTGTAGATGCTGAAGATGGTTTTCTCGCGCCCGGTGACTTCGGCGCTGATCTTGGCATCCGCAATGGTGCGCTGCACGGATTCCAGAATCTTGCCGACCACTTCACGCCGATTCCCGCGCGCCGCCTTCACCGCTTTTTCAAGCGTGGCGTAACGATTCGGATTGAAGTTCGCGAAGCTCAAGTCCTGCAACTCGCGATACGTATTGTTCAGACCAAGCCGATGCGCGATCGGCGCGTAAATATCCAGCGTCTCACGCGCCACACGCCGGCGCTTCTCCGGCGGCACCGCGCCGAGCGTGCGCATGTTGTGCAGCCGGTCGGCGAGCTTGACGAGAATCACGCGCACGTCGCGCGCCATCGCCAAGAGCATCTTGCGGAAGTTTTCCGCCTGCGCTTCCTCGCGATTGCGGAATTCCATCTTGTCCAGCTTGGACAAGCCATCGACCAATTCGGCGACCTTCGCGCCGAAGCGCTCCGCGATCTCGGTCTTGGTGACGCCCTGATCTTCGATCACGTCATGCAGTAGCGCCGCCATGATCGATTGCGCATCCAGCTTCCAGCCCGCGCAAATCTCCGCCACCGCGACCGGATGCGTGATGTACGGCTCGCCGCTCTGGCGATACTGCCCGAGATGCGCTTCGTCGCTGAAATGGAAAGCCGATTTGACTTCCTTGATCTCTTCCGGAGAGATGTAGCCCGCGAGCGTATTCGTCAGTTTCGCGATGGAAACGACGTCATGGCGGCGAGGCTTTTCCGGCGTAGCGGTCGGCCCGAACAGATGGCGAAACGACTGTTCGAGGACCGCGTCGATGTACTTGCGTGCGGCGTGGGGTTTATCCGCATCGAGCAGCGCGTCTGCGTCCGGCTCGATATCGGTTTCCACATTCACGGAGGCGGGCAAAGGTGTCGGACTCATGTTCGCCTCCGTGGTGAATGACGCGTTGTGATTCAAATTGAAACGATATTAAAAAGCGCCGCTTAAACCGGCACTTTCTTCAGCATTTCGACGCCCACCTGCCCCGATGCGATTTCGCGCAGCGCAACGACGGTCGGCTTGTCGCGGCTCTCGATCTTCGGAGTATGACCTTGCGCGAGCTGACGCGCACGATACGTCGCCGCAAGCGCGAGTTCGAAGCGATTCGGGATTTGTTTGAGGCAGTCTTCTACGGTGATGCGGGCCATGTTCGTTTCCTTCGGTATATGGGTTTTATTCTACCTTATGTGACCGATATGACCCGGCCACCGCCTTGCTTTACTGCGTGCTTTGTTGCGTGCCTTATTGCGTCCCTTACTGTGCAGCCGTCGAGTGAATGCCGAGGTCGACGAAGAGCTGCGTATTGCGTGCGTATTGCGAGGTGAAGCGCAGACGCGTCGCGGCCACGAGACAACGCAGTTCGGTCAGCGCGCGATCGAAGTTTTCGTTGATGACCACGTACTCCGCTTCCGATGCATGCGCCATCTCGCTACCCGCCGCGAGCAATCGACGCACGATCACCTTTTCGGAATCCTGGCCGCGTTTCTTGAGCCGGTCTTCGAGCGCATCCAGCGACGGCGGCAGAATGAAAATTTCCACCGCGTTGCGGAATTGCTTCTTGACCTGCTGCGCGCCCTGCCAGTCGATTTCCAGCAGCACGTCGTGGCCCTGTTTCATTTGTTCGGCAATCCAGAGCTTCGACGTGGCGTAGTAGTTGCCGTGCACTTCGGCGGATTCGAGAAACTCGCCGCGCTCGCGCCGCTCCATGAATTCATCGACGGAAACGAAGTGGTATTGCACGCCATTCGTTTCCTTGGAACGCGCTTCACGCGTCGTGTAGGAAACGGACAGCAGAATGGCGGCGTCCTCGGCGAGGAGCGCGTTCACGAGCGTGGATTTGCCCGCGCCCGAGGGCGCGACCACCATGAACAGATTGCCGGGATAGATGCCCGTGTAGTGGCTATGCGAGCGATGTGTCGTGTTCGGCATGATGGTGCGTTACTCCAGATTCTGTACTTGTTCGCGCATCTGTTCGATAAGCAGCTTGAGCGTCATCGACGAGTCGGCGAGTTCTTTCGCGGCGGCTTTGGAGCCGAGCGTGTTTGCTTCGCGGTTCAGTTCCTGCATCATGAAGTCGAGCCGCTTGCCGACTTTGCCGCCCTTTTGCAGCACGTGGCGCGTTTCCGTCAGATGCGCGGTCAGGCGCTGCAATTCTTCCGCGATGTCGATACGAATACCGTACATCGTCACTTCTTGGCGGATGCGTTCGGCGATTTCCTCACGCGGCACGCTGGAGGATGTTGCGCCGTCCGTCGTCGCGATACCCAGCGCGTCCTGCAAGCGCTCCACGATCTTCTGCTGATGTTTCGCGATCAGTTCCGGCACCAGCGGCGTGATGCGCGCGACGATCGCTTCCATTTCCGTCACATTGTCGATCAGCACTTTGCCGAGCGCCGCGCCTTCGCGCGCACGCACATCGATCAGATCGGCGATGGCCTGCTTGCCGCACGCGAGCACCGCTTCGCGCAACGCTTCCGGCGATACATTGCTTTCCGCCAGCACGCCCGGCCAGCGCAGGATTTCGCCGGTGCGCATACGTTCGGCATCGGGAAAAATATCGAGCACGGCGCGTTCGAGCGTGGCGAGTTGCGTGAGCGCGTCGCGATTCAGCGCGCCCGCGTTGGCCGTCTGCTCCACGCGATTCAGGTTGATACGAATATCCACCTTGCCGCGCGAGAGCTTGTTCATCAGCATTTCGCGCAATTGCGGTTCGGTCACGCGCACGTCTTCTGGCATGCGGAAATTCAGGTCGAGAAAGCGCGAATTCACCGTGCGCAATTCCACCGATACCCCGATGCTCGATCCCGCGCCGCCATTGGAACCCGCGGCCGCCGCGACGACTTCGCGCGTCGCGCTGGCATAGCCTGTCATGCTGTAGATCATGGTACGTCTCGCGATGTGAGCCTTCGTTGCGAAGGCCGGTTCAACGAAACGCCCGGCGCGAATGTGGCGCACTGGGATGGGCGCATGGATGGCCGCCGGGCGAGGAATGCGCATTATCCCATTTTCCGTGCCAGAGCCGCGCGGATCGGCGTTTCGCGGGCGCAACGCCTGCGCATATTTGACGATAAAATCGCGGGATTCTTCGCCAACTCATCTCATCCCATGACCGACTCTCCCCTGCTCAAGCCTTCCGTTCCGCGTCCGAGCGGCCGCAGCGCGAATCAATTGCGCGATGTGCGCATCACGCGGCATTACACGAAGCACGCGGAAGGTTCGGTGCTCGTCGAATTCGGCGATACCAAGGTGATTTGCACGGCGAGCATCGCCGAGCGAGTGCCGGAATTTCTGCGCGGACGCGAGCAAGGCTGGCTTACCGCCGAATACGGCATGCTGCCGCGCGCCACGCACACGCGCAGCGACCGCGAAGCCGCGCGCGGCAAGCAGACCGGCCGCACGCAGGAAATTCAGCGTCTGATCGGCCGCGCGCTGCGCTCGGTGTTCGATCTGAACGCGCTCGGCGCACGCACGCTGCATATCGACTGCGACGTGATTCAGGCCGACGGCGGCACGCGCACGGCGAGCATCACCGGCGCGTTCGTCGCCGCGCACGATGCTGTCGGCAAACTGCTCGCGGCGGGCAAGATCGCGAAGTCGCCGGTGAAGGACTTCGTGGCGGCGATTTCCGTCGGCATCTACGAAGGCAAACCGGTGCTCGATCTGGACTACGACGAAGACTCCCAGTGCGATACGGATATGAACGTGGTCATGACCGGCGCGGGCGGTTTGGTCGAAGTGCAAGGGACGGCGGAAGGCGCGCCGTTCACGCGCGACGAGATGAACGAACTGATCGGTTTGGCGGACAGCGGCATCAAGGCGCTGATCGTCAAGCAGAAGGAAGCGCTGGGGATTCAAAGTGTCTGATGCTGCGGCTTCCTTGGGACGCGTGGTGCTCGCATCGAATAATGCGGGGAAGTTGCGCGAGTTCGCCTCTTTGCTCGATGCCGCGGGCATCGAACTGATCGCGCAAGGCGAACTCGGCGTGCCGGAAGCGCCCGAGCCGCACGCGACGTTCGTGGAAAACGCGCTGGCGAAGGCGCGACACGCATCGACGCTTACCGGTCTGCCCGCACTCGCCGATGATTCCGGTCTTTGCGTGCGCGCATTGAATGGCGCGCCGGGCGTGTATTCGGCGCGCTTTGCATCGATGAACGGCGGCGCCAAAAGCGATGCCGCGAACAACGCGCGCCTGATCGAAGAACTCGCCGATAAAACCGACCGCCGCGCGTATTACTTCTGCGTGCTCGTACTCGTACGCCATGCGAACGATCCCGAACCGCTGATCGCCGAAGGCCGCTGGCACGGCGAAGTGATCGATACCCCGCGCGGCGACCACGGCTTCGGCTACGACCCGCACTTCTTCCTGCCGACGCTGAACGCCACCGCCGCCGAACTCGATCCCGCCCGCAAGAACGCGCTAAGTCATCGCGCGCTGGCGTTGCGAGACTTGCTGCAACGATTGAAGGAACTCGCGTGAGCGCTGCCGGACCGAAGACGATCAATGTCGTGCAGGCTTTCACGTCGCCGGGAAGCATTCGGCTGACGTCGCTGCCGCCGTTGTCGCTGTATGTGCATTTCCCGTGGTGCGTGCGCAAGTGCCCGTATTGCGATTTCAACTCGCACGCGTGGAAGGACGACGCGTTCCCCGAAGACCGTTATCTCGATGCCCTGCGCGCCGATCTCGAACGCGCGTTGCCACTGGTGTGGGGCCGTCAGGTGCATACGATATTCATCGGTGGTGGCACGCCTTCGCTGTTATCGGCGAAGGGTCTCGATCGATTGCTGTCGGATGCACGCGCCTTGCTGCCCATCGATGCCGATGCCGAAATCACGCTCGAAGCGAATCCCGGCACGTTTGAAGCGGCGAAGTTTGCATCGTTCCGGGCGAGCGGCGTGAACCGTTTGTCGATCGGCATTCAGAGTTTCAACGAGGCGCATCTGAAAGCGCTCGGCCGTATTCATGACGCGACGCAGGCGCGCAAAGCCGTCGAAATTGCCGCCAAGCATTTCGATAACTTCAATCTCGATCTGATGTTCGCGCTGCCGCAGCAATCGCTCGAAGAATGCCGGCACGATATCGATACCGCGATCAGCTTTGCGCCGCCGCATCTCTCGCTCTATCACCTGACGATGGAGCCGAACACGCTGTTCGCCAAATACCCGCCCGCGCTCCCCGACGACGACGCTTCCGCCGATATGCAGGAGTGGATTCACGAACGCACGCGCGATGCGGGTTATGAGCGCTACGAAGTATCGGCGTATGCGAAGCCACTGAAGCAGAGCAAGCACAATCTGAATTACTGGCGCTTTGGCGATTACTTAGGCATTGGCGCGGGTGCGCATACGAAGCTGTCGTTTCCATCCAAGATACTTCGGCAGGCGCGTTTCAAGCATCCTTTGTCGTATATGGATCAGGCGCTTTCCTCGACCGAAAGCCCGATTCAGGAAGAGCGCGAAGTCGGTCCGCGCGATCTGCCCTTCGAGTTCATGCTGAACACGTTGCGGCTGGTCGAAGGCTTTCCGGTGCATGCGTTCGTCGAACGTACTGGCCTTGCCTTATCGACGATCGAACCGGCTTTGGTCGCGGCGGAAAAGCGCGGCCTCATCACGCGCAATTTCGAACGTATTGCGCCGACCGAACTCGGTCAGCGCTTTCTCAACGATCTCCAGGAGATGTTCTTGAAGGATGCCGCGAAGTGAGCGCGCCGTTGGTGGCGTCGGACTCCGTGATGCGGCATCGCCCGTTTGCGCTTTTCTGGAGCGCGCGGGTGATGTCGTCGGTTGCGTTTCAGATGATGTCAGTGGCAATCGGCTGGCAGATTTATTCGATCACGCATAGCGCGTACGCGCTCGGTCTCGTCGGCCTCGCTCAGTTCGTACCGATGTTCGTGCTGACGCTGGTCGTCGGCCACGTTGCGGATCGGTATGACCGGCGCACGATTGCGTATGTGTGTCAGGCGATCGAGGGCATCGGCGCGTTGCTGCTGTGCGCGGGCGCGTGGCACGGCTGGTCCAGCGTCGCACCGATCTATGCGATCGCCACCGTCACGGGCGCGGCGCGCGCGTTCGAATCCCCGTCGATGGCCGCGCTGCTGCCGAACCTGATTCCGCGCTCGCAGCTTCAGCAAGCAACGGCGTGGTCTACATCAGCCAATCAAACCGCGATGATCCTGGGCCCCGCGATGGGCGGCTTGCTCTACGGACTCGGCGCGCTCGTCGTGTACGGCGCGGTGACCATCGCGTTTCTCGCGGCAGCGTTCGCGGTCACCGCGATCAAGATCGATGAAGCCGTGCGCATGCGTGCGCCTTTGTCGTTCGAAGCGCTGTTCTCGGGCATCGGCTTTATCAAGAGCAAGCCGGTGATTCTGGGCGCGTTATCGCTCGATTTGTTCGCCGTGCTGCTCGGTGGCGCGACGGCGCTGTTGCCCGTGTTCGCGCGCGACATCCTGCACACGGGACCGTGGGGATTGGGCGTGTTGCGCGCGGCACCTGCGGCGGGCGCGCTCGTCGGATCGATTTTTCTGGCGCACTTTCCGCTGCGCAAGCGCGCGGGCACGGCGCTGTTCGGCGGCGTAATCGCGTTCGGCTTCGCGACCATCGTGTTCGGGCTGTCGCGCAATATCGCGTTGTCGCTGATCGCGCTGGCGGCGCTGGGCGCATCCGATGTCATCAGCGTCGTCGTGCGCACATCGCTCGTGCAGTTGCAGACGCCGGATGAAATGCGCGGACGCGTCGGCGCGATCAACTCGCTGTTCATCGGCACATCGAATCAGCTTGGCGAATTCGAATCGGGCATGACGGCGGGATTGTTCGGCACGGTGCCGGCGGTGCTGATCGGCGGGATCGGCACGATCGTGATCGCGCTGCTGTGGATGCGATTGTTTCCATCGCTCAAAAAGACGCAATCGCTGGAAGGCTAGGTTCTGCCGTGCGCTGGGTTCTTGCGCTACAATACGCGCCTTGCTGGAGGTGTGGCCGAGCGGTTTAAGGCACCGGTCTTGAAAACCGGCGAAGGAGTGATCCTTCCGTGAGTTCGAATCTCACCGCCTCCGCCACGCATTCAAACGCCTCGCACGCTTTTCGGCCTGCGGGGCGTTTTCAATTGTGCGTGATGAGTTGGATTGCTTGCCCAAAAACATCCATTGATCGGAATTTTCTAGTGTGAGCGGATCGACTGGATGCTTATGCTCGAACCTGCTCGCGTCGTTTGATCTCCGTGTTTCTCGCGGCGTGAGCCGTTCGAAGTATTTGGCCTCGCCTTTCGTGCGAGGCCTTTTTTATGAGCGATCCGCAGACGATCAGCGAAATTTCCGTGAACATCGTTGCGCGTTCATCATCTAACCGCGCTCAACATGTCCATAAAAGGAGACTCGCCTATGAAAGCAGGCCGCATCATGGCGCTGGTTTGCGCCGGTATCGCCGCTGCTTCGACTGCACACGCCCAAGCCGATGCCAACGCGCAATGGCGCGTCGCTGAAACCACCTTCTTCGATTTGATCCAGAACGGCTATAGCATCGTCGCGGTGACGAGCGTGGCGGCGCGCAGCACGGGCTTGCCCGAGGACACGTATATCCTGCAAAAGAACAACAGCGTGTTCCGATGCATCGAAACACGCGCCGCCGAAACGAGCGCGACGCGCGCAAGCAGTCCTTTGCGCTGCGCCGAGCTCGTCAAGCCCTATCGAGACTGATCAGTTGTCGTCGCTTCGCACGGGCGGGCGCTTGTGCGGCACCGGCTCGGCTTTGGCCGCGTCAGGCGTGGCGGCGCTGCGTTTCGGATCGTTTTTCGATGATGGCGTCGTCGGCTTGGTAACCGGCTGACGTACGGGTGCGGGTTGAGTGACAGGTGACATGATGTTCTCCTTGTTCGCCTTTTAGCCAACCGGCGCTTCGCCTTCGCCTGGCTTTTTGCCGGGTTGGTCGTTCGGGCCTTGCTTGCGACCTTCGTCATTGCGCTCGGGCAACTTGCTCTTCTCGTTATCGCTATGTTCGGCGGGCGTGGCGTCTGCTGCCTGATTTGGATCGCTGTTCATGGCGTTCTCCTCCGTGATATTGACCTGTAAGCCTAAGCAGCAAATCACGCGCCCGACCATGGTTTTTGTGTGAGCGGAGGACTACCATCAAAGTATTGAAATTGTTTGCAGCCTGCCTGCTTCCGCCATGTTTTCAATGCCTTATTTGCGTCGCGCAGCCGGAGCGTTCGTTATCGGCTTGATGATGGCGGCCTGCACGATCACGCCGCCGCCGAGCGTCGTGGAAGCGCGCAACACCGCCACGCCCGCGCCGAGCGCCACACTCGACGATTACAAATCGCGGATTGCGCAGCGCATCTTCGAGCGCAATCCGTCGCTGGTGCTGCACGGCACGCCGCAAGCCATGCTGCGCTCCTTCGTGCTCGTCTCCTTCACCGTCGATAAAACCGGGCGTCTGGTGAATTCGTCGGTGTATCGGACGAACGGGGACGATGAGGCGGAAGCCACCGCGCTGGCCTCATTGCGACGCGCCGCGCCGCTGCCCGTGCCGCCGTCGCGTCTGCTGAACGGCAAAGGCCAGATCGAGCTATTCGAAGGCTGGATGTTCAACGACAACGGCCAGTTTCAGTTGCAAACGTCCCACTCGCCGCAAGCGACGACCATCGATTAATTTGGCGCGCGCGCGGCACGATCGTTATAATTTTTGACACCCCCGCCGGACATGGCTCCGGCACGGCCTTCGCCGCACGCTCACCCCGCGTGCCGCGCGAAGCGCTCTGGCGTCCTTCAAGAACCGCAGCGAAGTCGCGCGCCTCATCACATTGCAGCACACATAAGCCACACGACAGACGGAGACACCATGTCCTCACCCTCCTTTTCGGCCGCCACGCCCGCGGACGAAAAACAAAGCGCATCGCGCGTGATTTTCGCGAGCTTTATCGGCACCGCGATCGAGTTCTACGATTTCTATGTTTATGCGACCGCCGCCGCGCTCGTGATCGGACCGGTGTTCTTTCCGCACGGATCGCCGGCGGCGCAGGCCTTATCGGCGTTCGTCACGTTCGGTATCGCGTTTTTTGCGCGGCCGATCGGCTCGTTTTTGTTCGGGCATTTCGGCGATCGCGTCGGTCGTAAATCGACGCTCGTCGCCTCGCTGCTCGTGATGGGTGTATCGACGACGCTGATCGGTTTCGTGCCCGGCTACGATTCGATCGGCTCGCTCGCGCCGATTCTGCTGTGCGTGCTGCGCTTCGGTCAGGGCATCGGCTTGGGCGGCGAATGGGGCGGCGCGGCGCTGCTCGCCACCGAATACGCGCCGAAAGGCAAACGCGGCCTGTTCGGCATGTTCCCGCAACTAGGGCCGTCGATCGGCTTTCTCGCATCGAACGGATTGTTCTTCGGCCTCGCGCTGTCGCTGAACGACGAGCAGTTTCGCGCGTGGGGCTGGCGCGTGCCGTTTATCGTCAGCGCGGTGCTGGTCGCGCTCGGTCTGTATGTGCGATTGAAGATCGCGGAAACGCCCGCGTTCCGTACGGCGATGGAACGTCATGAGCGCGTGAAGGTGCCGATCGCCGCGCTGCTCGGCCGTCACTTGATGCCGACGCTGCTCGGCGCTTTCGCGATGGTCGTCTGCTACACGCTGTTCTATATCTCGACGGTGTTTTCGCTGTCGTACGGCGTCGCCACGCTGCACTTCGCGCGCGAAAAATTCCTCGGTTTGCTGTGCTTCGCGGTGATTTTCATGGCGATCGCCACGCCGATTTCGGCCATCGCCAGCGATCGGTTCGGACGCAAGCCGGTGCTGATCGTCGGTTGCCTGCTGGCGATTCTCTCCGGCTTCGCGATGGCTCCGCTTCTCGGCAGCGGCGACACGATTCAGGTCGCGCTGTTCTTGACCATCGAACTGTTCCTGATGGGCGTCACGTTCGCACCGATGGGCGCGCTGCTGCCCGAACTCTTCCCTACGAACGTGCGATACACCGGCGCGGGCGTCGCCTATAACCTCGGCGGGATTCTGGGTGCGTCAGTCGCGCCGTATATCGCGCAATTGCTGGCGAATCGCGGCGGGCTGACGTGGGTGGGCGGGTATGTATCGGCGGCGGCGGCGGTGAGTCTGATCGCCGTGCTATGTATGCGCGAAACGCGCGATATCACGCTCGAATAACGTTACTTTCAACGGTCGCGCTGGTCGCCAGCATGCACGGGCACCGGCCGGCCGTTGATCAACGCGAAACGCGCGGGCTTCCGACGTTCGACAGCAGGCCGCGCCTTCGCCGCCTTGCGATCCGCCCAGAAGCGCGCCAGCACCAGCAGCGTGCCGATCGCGATGCCATCGGCGATCAAGCCCAGAATGTAGTGCGACGGATAGCGTCCGAGGCCGAGCACGCCCATCGCGCGCAGCGCCGAATCCAGCACCAGCGACACGCACGCGCCCGCGATAAAGCACACCAATCCCTGCTGCCCGATCGTCACGACGCCCGGCAGCTTGCGTGCGAGCTTGCCGATCCATCCCGCATACACGGCCCGCGCAACGATCCACGCCATCGCCGCAAAACTCACGATACGCAGCGTCGCAAGGTTCTGCTTCAGGTATCCCGGCGGCGCTTGCACTTCGAGAAAGAGCTTGTAGAACGCGAAGGTCAGCGCAAGCGCGATCGCGCCGCAAGTGAGCCAGCGCGCGGTCATGCCGGCGTGGAATTCATCGCTGATCGGCTGGACGCGGGCGAGCACGCCGGTCATGAACATCAATTGCCAGGCAAAGGGATTGAACGACCACGCATCGGCCCATGTTCCGGGCAGAAGATGCAGCAACGGCACCGCCGCGAGCCACACCAGCAAACTGCCGAAAATCGCGATGATCCGCTTGCGTTGCGCGAGCGGCACGATCACCGGCACGGCAAGCGCGAACACGCAGTACATCGGCAAGACCGCGGAGAGATACGGCTGCTGCTTGAGCAACGCGATATCCGTCAGCAATCCGACAGGACGCGTGAGGAAGGTCGGCCATTCGGTGTACTGGAGCATCGGCGTATCGACCTTGAGCGCCATCAGCAATGCGCCGCCGATCAGCATCAAAAAGGCCGTGAACAGATACGCGCGATAAATCTCCCAGCTGCGTTTGAAAAAGCGTCGGCGAGCGGCTGAATCGCTACGGCGAGCCGCAAGCGCCGTGTAAGCCGCCGCCGACGCATAACCGCCAAGAAACACGAAAACCTCTGCCGAGTCGCAGAACGCGTATTGATGCAGCGTAAAGTGCGACAGCACACTGCCCGTGATGTGATCCACCGCGATGATGAGCAGCACGACGCCTCGAAAGAAGTCGACTTCGAGGGAACGTGTGGTCGGGGAAGTCATGTGGGACTGCTCCACGAACTTGCTTGCGATGGGACGCGCTGCCGGAACGGCCCTGCGCGCATACGGGGTTTGTACCTACGGCAGAAAGAAAATTCCCTGAATCAACGTCTGTTTAACTTAACACTCGAAGCCCGACGACAAGCTGGCGGGAAAATGACTTTTTTGTCGGCTTTCAAGAAAATTTGCCGATGCCTATACTCGACAAAAATCGGTCGTAAGAAAGGAATGCCGAAAGCTTTTTCATTGCTGCCGATCGCATTTCGATATCTGCTGATTGGTACTACACCTAAGCAAAAAGCAGGACCGGGAGGCCGCCATGCGCTTTCATCTGCAAAGTTCGCATCTCGTCGCGATGATCGCCATCGCGTTGCTCACAGCACTGATGCTCGCGGTGAAGTTCAAACCCGCCACCTGGCGCGGCGTCGCCTGCGAAGCGGTGATTGCGAATGTCGGCGCGATCGTCGCGGTGATCGCCTTCGAGATGCTGACCGCCTGAGTTGCCAGTGAGTTGTCCACGACGCGAGAGACTTCAACGTCCGCAGAAAAATTTCAAACGAGTTGAACTTTCGCCAGAGCACGGGTTCAGAGAGGTTAATGCCGCGATTTATCGGCAACCTTCTCCTCTCCGCTCCTGTTGTTGACGGGAGCGTTTCATGGGCGCCCGGCGAAAGCCTCGCGCCTATTTCTTTTTGTCTTCTCAATTCGCACCAATTCTCCGCGCGCGGCTCGCCATTTTGAGACGGCCGTTATAATCAGCGCTTTGCCGACGAGCCGCCGCATGTTCCGATCGCTTCGCTCTCTGTCGATCCTCACCGCGCGACGCACGCGCAGTCTCTGGCGCCGATACGGCATTTTCTGGCTCGGCGCGATTCTGGTCGGCGTGGTCGCCGTCTACTATGCGCGGCTGATCGACTACGGTTTCGGCCTCTTCAACGAAGCGCGTCAGGATCACGTCTGGCTGCCGCTCATCATCACGCCGGCGGCGGCTGCGCTCTGCGTGTTCGTCACGCGCAAATTCTTTCGCGGTTCCGAAGGCAGCGGCATTCCGCAGGTGATTGCCGTGCTGCATAGTCCAACATCGGCTGCGGGCGGACGCTTGCTGACCATACGGATTCTGCTGAGCAAGATCGCCGTATCTTTCGTGGCGATTCTGGGCGGCTTCACCATCGGGCGCGAAGGGCCGACCGTGCAGGTCGGCGCGGCGCTGATGTTCAATATGCGGCGCTTCTATCCGCGCTCGAACGCGAAAATCGAACGGCAACTGGTGCTGGCGGGCGCGGCGGCGGGTTTGTCGGCGGCGTTCAATACGCCGCTCGCAGGCATCGTGTTCGCGATCGAAGAACTGACGCGCAGCTTCGAAGTGCGGACCAGCGGCGTGCTGATTACCGGCATCATCATCGCGGGGATTATCGCGCTGGGGCTGAACGGCAATTACACGTACTTCGGCACCATCGACGTCGGCGCGCACTTTCCGAGTCTGCTGGCGGTCGCGGTGGGTGTGACGGCTGTGGTTACCGGCATCGCGGGCGGGCTGTTCTGCTGGCTGCTGCTCAATACATCGAAATGGATCCCCGCGCCTTTGCGCGCGCTGCACGCATCGCGTCCGGTGATCTTCGCGGCGATCTGCGGGCTGATTATCGCGGCGGTCGGCGTGGCGTCGGGCGGCACGACCTTCGGCAGCGGCTACGCGGAAGCGCGCGGTCTGCTCGAAGGACGCGAGCATCTGTCGATGTTCTATCCGCTCTTGAAAATGGTGTCGATGATCGGCTCATATCTGCCGGGCATTCCGGGCGGCATCTTCGCGCCGTCGCTGTCGATCGGCGCGGGATTCGGCAACGTGCTGCACATGATCTTTTCGCAGATGCAGTTGCCCATGCTGATCGCGCTGGCAATGGTCGGTTATCTCGCCGCCGTCACGCAATCGCCGATCACGTCCTTCGTGATCGTAATGGAGATGATCAACGGCCACGCCCTCGTGATCTCGCTGATGGCGACCGCGCTGATTTCGAGCCGCGTATCGCGCTTCTTCGCGCCGCCGCTGTACGAGGCGCTGTCGGAGCGCTATATGACGCCGCTGCCGACGCCCGCGCCGTCACCGGAGGTACCGGATGAAGGCTCGGACAAAGCTGCGGTGCCGGTCGAAGAAGACCCTGCGCCGCAGAGATAATGATCAATAGTAGATCGTGGTGGGGACTAGCTGCAGGAGAGGCAAAGCAGCGCAGCCGTCAAGCGCAGCGATACACGACAAGAGCGCAAGGGTAAGCAGTTTGCTCATAGACGCTCAAATCGCCTTAAATCCAGTGCCCCGGCACATACCGATACTGCCCGCGATACGGCGTCCACACGCCTGCGACCCAGCGGCGGCGCTCTTCTGCCGCGACCCAGTGGCCGGGCACCCACACGTAGCGCCCTTCCCAGTTCCAGTGGCCCGCATCCCACACGAAACCGACGCGCGGCGGCGGCACCGGCTCATAACGCTCGGCGGGCGGCGCAGTCGGCGCAATGATGACGGCAGCGGCATACGCGCCCGACACGCTCACCAGACCGGCAGCGACGAACGCAGCCTGCGTGAGCACACGACGAAGGGAAAGCTTCATAATTTTGACCTCGTGACGATAAAACAGAACACATTGAACGCGCCGAACAGCGCGGATACATGTTCACGGACGTGTGCGCCCGCGAGTCGTCACGATGCCTGAGACCAGCCGGAAATTGACGCTGAAAGTGGAACGTTTTGTCGATATGCGCAAACGTTTCGCCAGCCAAATAAAACAGCCGGAATCACACGATTCCGGCCGCTTCAATTCACCACGCAAACCAACTTACGCCTGCGGTATTTCGATCTTCACTTCCAGCACTTCGAGATCGTCCTGACGTTCGAGACTCACTCGAATGTCGTCGTCGGAAATCTTCACGTATTTCGAAATCACGGCAACGAGTTCCCGTTGCAACGCCGGCAGATAATCGGCGGCGGCTTTGCCACCTGCGCGCTCGTGCGCAATGATCAGCTGCAAGCGTTCCTTCGCAACCGTGGCGGACTTCTTCTTCTCGCCCAGCAAAAACGAAAGAATCGACATTGCGTCCCCTTACTTGGTGCCGAAGATGCGTTGCAGCAGACCGGGCTTTTGATAATCCGTAAAGCGCAGCGTTTTCTCTTCGCCGAGAAAGCGCGACACCACGTCCTTATACGATTCGGCGACCGCCGTGCCATCCAGATGCACCGCCGGCATGCCCTGATTCGACGCATGCAGCACGTCTTCCGATTCCGGAATCACGCCGATCAGATCGATGCGCAGAATTTCCTGAATATCCGACAGCGACAGCATTTCGCCTTCGCTGACACGTTTCGGGTTGTAGCGGGTGATCAGCAGATGTTCCTTGATAGGATCCTTGCCTTCCATCGCGCGCTTCGTTTTCGATGACAGAATGCCGAGAATGCGGTCCGAGTCGCGCACCGACGAGACTTCCGGATTCGTCACGATCAACGCTTCATCCGCAAAATGCATGGCCATCAGCGCGCCATGTTCGATACCGGCGGGCGAGTCGCAGATGATGTATTCGAAGTCCATCTTGGTCAGATCGTCGATGACCTTCTCCACGCCTTCGAGCGAGAGCGCGTCTTTATCGCGCGTCTGCGATGCCGGCAGGATGTACAGGTTTTCGCACTTCTTGTCCTTGATGAGCGCCTGATTCAGGTTCGCTTCGCCCTGGATGACATTGATGAGGTCGTACACCACGCGGCGTTCGCAACCCATGATGAGGTCGAGATTGCGCAGACCGACGTCGAAGTCGATCACGGCCGTCTTGTGGCCGCGCAATGCGAGCGCCGATGCGAAGCTCGCGCTGGTGGTCGTCTTGCCGACGCCGCCCTTCCCCGAAGTCACCACAATGATTTTTGCCATACAAGTACCTTGTGTTCGTCAAATAAGTCCGCTCGCGCGACCGTGAGCGCGCGCCCCGCATCCGGCGCGCGGCGATTCACTTCATCACGTCAGACGCAGCGGTTCGATCATGAGCTTTTCTTCGTCCAGCCAGATCTGCACCGGCTTGCTCGCGACATCGGCGGGCAACGGGTTCTCGGTGGTCCGATAGATTCCCGCGATGGAGATGAGTTCCGGTTCGAGACACGTGCAGAAAATCCGCGCGTCGAGATTGCCGTGCACGCCTGCCAGCGCCCGCCCGCGCAACGGCGCATAGATATGGATATTGCCTTCCGCGATCACTTCCGCACCGTAGGACACGAGTCCGAGCACGATCAGATCGCCCTTCGCGTACACCTGCTGCCCCGAACGCAGCGGCCGGTCGATAATGGTCGCGGGCTGCGGCACCGAAGGTGGCGGCGGCACATTCGCGACCGCGGCTTCGATGACCTTGGCGGCGTCTTCGTTCGGCTTCGCTTCATCCACCGAAGGCTTGGGCGCGCCGCGACGATCGCGCGCTTCGAGAATCGGCAGGCCGCCTTCGTTCGCCCATTGAATCGCCCACGTCTGCGCCGGCAGCGCGCACACGCCGATGGGACGCATCCGCACTTCCTTCAGCAGCTTTTCCAGCTCCGCGAGCGACACGCTCGCGCCTTCCGCAAGACGACGCACGTCGATGGCGACGACGTCATGTGCGAAAAATTCGGGAGTGGCTTCGAAGCGCCGCGTGAGTTCGGTGCGCACGGCATCGAGGTCGGGAGTCTTGACGACGAAGAGAAGCGTGTCGACGGAGCCGCTGCGCAGTTCGAAGAAGGGCGTTTTGTTGAGCGACATAAGAACGGCCAAAAATTTTGCGTATTTTACAGGCGTACGCGCACGCGGCCATATTTTTTCAGGCCGATTTCAAACTATCGAAAACGATGAGTGCGTGCGATGGGAGATGATTTGCTGCGGATTCAGGCGTCGCTTATGTGTCTTTCAAGCGTCGCGATTGACCTGCATATGTCGCACGTATAGCTGCTCGGGTTCGGCTTCGTTGGCGGGCATCGCGCGGCGATCGCCGGTGGGACCGAAGCCCAATCGCTCGTAGAAGCGTACCGCGGTGCGGTTTTCCTCGGCGATCCACGCATGCACTTCGGATGCGCCCTGCTCCGCGAGCCATTGCGATGCCACATTCACCAGCAACTCGCCGCCGCGCAAATGACGCACCGCCGGCGCGACCCACAGCGCGCTCACAAACGCGCGCTCGGCCTCGCTCTCTTCGATAAACGCATTCACCAGCCCGCAGGGATGCCCTTCGGTATAAAGCAGAAAGGTAGCGGCATTCGCGGAATTGGCTTGTAGCGAAGCGGTGGCATCGAATAAGGCGGGATCGACTTGCAGCGCGTCGGCCAGTGTTTCGCCGAATGCATAGGGCGCTTCGCGCAGCGACGCCGTGCGCAGTTCGCGAAGGACGGAACCCTGTTGCGCGGCAATGCGGCTGACAGTCAATGAAGGACTCATGCGGGCGCTCATGCGGACGATTCTCTCTGGCTTGTGGCCTGCTTGACCTTGATGGCTCTTATGCTCTTTTCGAGCTTTTTTCGGCCATTCCGTAGCTTTAACCGAACGGGCGGACCCGTCAATTCCTAAATCTCGGAAAGTGCTTTGCAACGCACACGAATTGCTTCTGTCTCAGCGCTTCTTATTACGCTCAGGCACCGTCATGGCGCAGCGTGATGACCGGTTCCGTCCGGCCACGGCGTGAGCAACTCGAACCCGTCTTCCGTGACCGCGACCATATGCTCCCACTGCGCGGACAAAGAACGATCCTTCGTGGTCACGGTCCAGCCATCGCGCGATTGCTGCGTGGCCGGTTTCCCGGCGTTTATCATCGGCTCGATGGTGAAGACCAGACCCGGCTTCAGACGCAAACCTGCGCCGCGCTGACCGTAGTGCAGCACTTGCGGATCTTCGTGATACACGCGGCCGATGCCGTGCCCGCAATACTCGCGCACCACCGAAAAGCCCTCGCGATGCGCGACCGTCTGAATGGCATGACCGATATCGCCGAGCGTCGCGCCCGGCTTCACTTCGCGGATGCCCGCGACCATCGCTTCATACGTCGTTTCGCACAGGCGGCGTGCGTCACTGGTTGGCGTGCCGGCGTAGTACATGCGGCTGGTATCGCCGTAATAACCGTCCTTGATGATGGCGACATCGATATTGATGATGTCGCCGTCCTTCAGTTCTTTCGGTCCGGGAATGCCGTGACACACGACATGATTCACCGACGTGCAAACCGTCTTCGGAAAACCCATGTAGCCGACATTCGCCGGCACGGCCTTCAATTCATTGACGATAAAACGGTTGCAGATGGCGTCGAGTTCGTCGGTGGTGACGCCCGGACGCACATGTTCGCCGATCATCGCGAGGACTTCGGCGGCCATGCGGCCGGAGATGCGCAACTTTTCGATGTCGGCGGATGACTTGAGCGTGATGGCCATTGAGCAATGCAGAGGTGTTCGGATCGCCCGGGGCGGAATGCCGCACCGAGGACAATGGGGCCGATGATAGCACCTGAGCGCGCGACGGCCTTTTTCGGGCTTGTCTTACGTCAGTCTCGGACGTTCTTGTGATGTGTGAAGGTTTGTGGTCTATTGAGCGCGCATTCGACCTTGTTGGAGGGTATTACCTTGTATCGATTCGCTATGTTTTCTGCGGTATTCGCGCTGGCCGCATGCAGTTCGACCAGTGGTCCTGAATTGCGCGCATCCAAGCCGGTGATTCACGTTTCGTCGGCGCGGGCGGCGTCGGATATTTCGAGTTGTCTGCAGCGCATGATTCCCTCGGCGCAGGCGGTGCGCGATCAGGGATCGACGGAGTTGCTGGTGGGCTCGAACGCGTGGCTCGTGACGCTGACGCCGTCGGCTTATGGGTCGATCGTGAAGGTGCAGCAGTCATCGAGCGATGACGGCGGTGTGCCAGAGCCGGAACTGCGCTTCGATATCGCACGCTGCACGACCTGACTTGCAAAATGAAAAACCCCGCAAGCTTTTCAACTTGCGGGGTTTTATGTCTTGGCGGAGAGGGTGGGATTCGAACCCACGGTACGGGAAAACCGTACGCCTGATTTCGAGTCAGGTACATTCGACCACTCTGCCACCTCTCCTTGCTTCCAAAAACTCACCAGACTTAACTGGTCTTCGTCAGCCGGTCGTTGCTCAACGAAGAACGAGAGTATATCGAACTCTTTCGCCCTTTCCAAGGGCCTTTTTGCAATTAAGCATCAAGACGCAGCAATTTCGATTCGTTCCGCGCCACGCATATAAGGACGCAGCACCGCCGGAATCGTCACCGATCCATCCGCGTTCTGGAAGTTCTCCAGCACCGCGACCAGCGTACGCCCGACCGCCAGGCCCGAACCGTTGAGCGTATGCACGAACTCCGGCTTGCCCTGCGCATTGCGGAAGCGCGCCTGCATGCGACGCGCCTGAAACGCCTCGGTGTTCGAACAGCTCGAAATCTCGCGATACGTGTTCTGCGCCGGCAACCACACTTCCAGATCGAAGGTCTTCGCTGCGGAGAAGCCCATATCGCCAGTACACAAGGTAATCACGCGATACGGCAGTTCCAGCTTCTGCAAGATCGTTTCCGCCTGACCGACCATTTCGTCCAGCGCCGCGTACGAATGCTCGGGCGATGTCACCTGCACCATTTCGACCTTATCGAACTGATGTTGACGGATCAGGCCGCGCGTATCGCGTCCGTACGAACCGGCTTCCGAGCGGAAACACGGCGAATGCGCGGTGAGCTTCACCGGCAGCGCGCTCGCTTCGAGAATGCTGTCGCGCACCGTGTTGGTCAGCGAAATTTCGGACGTCGAGATCAGGTATTGCGTGACCGTGTTCTCGTCACCGCCCTTCTCCACGCGGAACATATCGTCGGCGAACTTGGGCAACTGACCCGTGCCGTAAAGAATCTCCGGATTGACGATATACGGCGTGTACGCCTCTGTATAACCGTGCTGCTCCGTGTGCGTGTCGATCATGAACTGCGCCAACGCGCGATGCAGCCGCGCAATCGGCCCGCGCAGCATCGTGAAACGCGCGCCGGAGAGCTTCGCGCCCGTTTCGAAGTCGAGGCCGAGCGGCGCGCCGACATCGACGTGATCCTTGATTTCGAAGTCGAACGAGCGCGGCGTGCCCCAGCGCCGCACTTCGACGTTCTGCGTTTCGTCGTTGCCTTGCGGCACGCTCTCGTGCGGCAGATTCGGCACCGTCAGCATGAGATCCGACAGACGCTTCTGCACGTCGTCGAGCTTGGCCGCCGATTCCTTCATGGTGTCGCCGATACCGCTCACTTCCGCCATCACCGCCGAGGTGTCTTCGCCGCGGCCTTTCATCGCGCCGATCTGCTTGGACAGGCTGTTGCGGCGCGCCTGAAGCTCTTCGGTGCGGGTCTGGATGTCGCGGCGCTCCGCTTCGAGCGCGGAGAAGGCGGCCACGTCGAGCGTGAAACCACGATCGGCTAAGCGTTTTGCGACGCCGTCCAGGTCTTTGCGGAGATGTTGGATGTCGAGCATGTCGGGGCTGCGTTGTTAAGTATTCGGAATAGTCGATTCTAGCGCACGGCCGTGGGCGCTTTGGTGTTGGCTAAGCGTCGGCTAAACGTCGAGTTTAGTGCACGCTTTCGCTCGCTCAGACGTGCGAAGCCTGAAACACGGCGCGCACGCCAGCGAAAAGAATCAGCGCTTCTTGTCTTCGCGATGCTCGCGCCGCCACGCATCGTCCAGATCGGCCAGGCGGGAGAGCTTTTCACCGATCTTGCCTTCGAGGCCGCGCGGCGTCGGCTGATACCAGTGCGGATCGCGCATGCCGTCCGGGAGATAGGTTTCGCCTGCCGCGTACGCGTCGGGTTCGTCGTGCGCGTAGCGATACTCGTGACCGTAGCCGAGTTCCTTCATCAGCTTGGTCGGCGCGTTGCGCAAATGCACCGGCACGCCGCGCGACTGGTCCTTGCCGACAAAACGCCGCGCCTCGTTATACGCGTTGTATCCCGCGTTCGATTTCGGCGCGACCGCGAGATAAATGAGCGCCTGCGCCAGCGCCAATTCACCTTCGGGCGATCCAAGACGCTCGTACGTTTCCGATGCATCCAGCGCGATACGCGCGCCACGCGGATCGGCCAGGCCGATGTCCTCCCACGCCATCCGCACGATACGCCGCGCCAGATAACGCGCGTCCGCGCCGCCGTCGATCATGCGGCAGAACCAGTAGAGCGCCGCGTCCGGATTGCTGCCGCGAACCGATTTGTGCAGCGCGCTGATTTGATCGTAGAACGCGTCGCCGCCTTTATCGAAACGACGCAGGTTTTCAGCGAGCGCGCTGCCGAGCAACGCACCATCGATCTCGGTGGTCTTTTGCTGCGCCGCCGCGCGCGCGACGATTTCCAGATTGTTGAGCAGCTTGCGGCCATCGCCATCGGCGGAACCGATGAGCGCGTCGCGGGCTTCATCGGCGAATGTGAGGCCGCCGAGTTCCGCTGTGGCGCGTTCGAGCAATTCCTTCAGTTCGTCGCCGTCGAGACTCTTGAGCACATACACCGCCGCCCGCGACAACAACGCGCTGTTCACTTCGAACGACGGATTCTCCGTGGTCGCGCCGACGAACACGAACAAGCCGGACTCCACGTGCGGCAAAAATGCGTCCTGCTGACTCTTGTTGAAGCGATGCACTTCATCGACGAACACGAGCGTCTGCCGCCCGTTCGCGCGATGAATCTGCGCCGTTTCCACCGCCTCGCGGATATCCTTCACGCCCGACAGCACCGCCGACAGCGAAATGAATTCAGCGTCGAAGGCGCGGGCCATGAGACGCGCGAGCGTGGTCTTGCCGACGCCGGGCGGGCCCCAGAGGATCATCGAATGCGCTTCGCCCGATTCGAACGCGACGCGCAGCGGCTTGGCCGCGCCGAGCAGATGCTTCTGCCCGATGACGTCATCGATAGTGCGCGGGCGCAGGCGCTCCGCTAACGGAACGTTGCCACGGTTTTCTTCGAACATGAGTTTGGAGACGCAATGGTGAGTCAAACGCGGCGATAATCTTGCCCTTTCGCGCCGAACAAGCACAACTAGCCGAATGGCCTAATGTTCAGGCGACGCGCGACGCCGCAAAATCGGGTCATTATGACAGTCGCCACGCGCACGCGATGGCCGACGCTCAATCGTATATAGGGACGCAAACGCATGGAGCAAGACAACACTTACGCACCGCTCACTCCCGTGCCGGCGCAAAAACGCGCCTTCGGCACCAGCGATGCCTTCGCGCTGTGGTTCTCGCTCGGTATCGGTCTGTTGGTCGCGCAGGCGGGCGCGCTGCTAGTCCCGGGGCTGTCGCTGCCGCACGCGTTGATGGCGATCGTGATCGGCACGGTGATCGGCGTGGTGCTGCTGTCGCTGGCGGGCGTGATCGGCACGGACACGGGACTGGCGGCGATGTCATCGCTCAGGCCGACGCTCGGCGTGCGCGGCGCGTCGGTGCCGGCGGTGTTGAACGCCATTCAGCTGGTCGGCTGGGGCTCGTTCGAAATCATCGTCATGCGCGATTCCGCCGACGCCCTCGCCAAGCAATCCTTCAATTTGTCGATGCCGCTGGTCTGGACCATCCTGTTCGGCGCGCTGGCGACGCTGCTGGCGGTGAGTGGTCCGCTGTCCTTCGTGCGGCGCTTTCTGCGCACATGGGGCATCTGGCTGCTGCTCGCGGGCGCGGGCTGGCTGACGTGGAATCTGCTCGCCAAACAAGACCTCGGCGCATTGATGGCGCGTCCCGGCAATGGCGAGATGGCATTCGGCGCGGGCATCGATCTGGTCGTGGCGATGCCGCTGTCGTGGCTGCCGCTAATCGCCGATTACACGCGCTTCGGCCGCAGCGCGGGCGGCACGTTCCGTGGCACGCTGTTCGGCTATGGCATCGCAAATCTGTGGTTCTATGCGCTTGGCGCGGTGTACGGCCTGGCGGCGGGCGGCGGCGATGCGCTGCTGACCGTCGCGCTCGCGCAGGCGGGCGGCGGCATCGCCCTGCTGCTGATCCTGATCGATGAAATCGACAACGCGTTCGCGGATATCCACTCGGCGGCGGTATCGACGGGGACGTTTTGGGGGCGGCTCAGCGTGCCGATGTTGTCGGCTGCTTTCGGTGCGCTCTGCACGCTGGTGGCGCTGCTGGTCGCGATGGGCAAGTATCAGAACTTCCTGCTGCTGATCGGCTCGGTGTTCGCGCCGCTGTTCGGCGTGGTGCTCGCGGATCACTTTATCGTGCGCAAACGGCGTATCGATTCGAACGCGGTCGGGGATGTGAATGGCCGCTATGGTTTTTCAGGCGGATGGCATGTAAGCGCGTTTATCGCGTGGGCGATCGGGATTGCGGCTTATCACGCGATCAATCAATGGCTGCCGAATCTGGGCGCGACGTTGCCTTCGCTCGCGCTCGGAGCGGTTTGTTATCTGGTGCTGGTGTCGACAAGGCGGGCGGCGCTGGCGTCGTAGAGGCATCGGATGAAAAGTCTTGAGCATCAACGCGTTGGCGCGTCGATGCTCAGGATATCCACATGCTTGTCCAGCGAAACTGTGGATAAGCGCGCTCAGGCCAGATCAGGCCCGCCGCTCCACGCCCGGCATCACGCACAACAATTCGAACGCCAGATTTGCCCCCAGCAACGCCGTCGTACCGAACGGGTCATACGGCGGCGCGACCTCCACCAGATCCGCCCCGACGATATTCAATCCCCACGCGCCGCGCACGATCTCCAGCGCCTGCGGCACCGTCAGCCCCGCGATCTCGGGAGTCCCCGTTCCCGGCGCGAACGCCGGATCGATTCCGTCGATATCGAAGGTGATGTACACCGGCCCGTCGCCCATTTGCGCGCGTACCTCGTCCATCAGCGGCGCGAGGGACTTGTTCCAGCATTCCTCCGTCTGCACGACGCGAAAACCCTGCTCGCGGCACCAGTCGAAATCGCCCGCTTCGTAGCCCGTGCCGCGCAGACCGATTTGCACCACACGTTCGCAATCCAGCAAACCTTCTTCCACCGCGCGGCGGAACGGCGTGCCGTGGGCGATCTTCTCGCCGAACATGGTGTCGTTGACATCGGCGTGGGCATCGACGTGGATCAGGCCGACTTTGCCGTGCTTCGCGTGAATCGCGCGGAGAATCGGCAGCGCGATGGTGTGATCGCCGCCCAGCGTCAGCGGCTTGCAGCCGTGCGAAAAAATTTCGCCGTATGCCCGTTCGATACGATCGATCGAATCGAGCAGGTTGTACGGATTGATCGCGACATCGCCGATATCGGCGACGCGCAGCGAATCGAACGGCGCGGCGCGCGTCGCCATGTTGTACGGACGCAGCAGCACGGACTCGCCGCGAATCTGACGCGGCCCGAAGCGCGCGCCCGTGCGATTGGACGTGCCCAGATCGAACGGCACGCCGACGAAGCACACGTCCAGTCCTTCGGCGGACGGCACGTGCGGCAGACGCATCATCGTCGTGATGCCGCCGCAGCGTTGCATCTGATTGCCGGACAGCGGTTGCGGACGCTCGGGCAGGCGGCTATCGAAATGTTCGGCGGGCGCGAAAAGCGAAGATGTATTCATGGCAGTGAATGAGCGAAAAAGTGCGATATCGCCATTAATACGCCGATTCAACCGCCGATAAAATAGCGCCAAACTCACCTTCACATCGATCGCCGTCGATGTATTGCCATGTTCGCCAACCTCTCCGATCTGGACCTGCGCCTGATCCGCGTGTTCCTCGCCATCGTCGATGCAGGCGGCGTCTCGTCCGCGCAGGCCACGCTGAACGTCGGCCAATCGACCATCAGCACGCAACTGGCGACACTCGAAACGCGCCTCGGCTATCGGCTCTGCGAGCGAGGACGCGGCGGCTTCGCACTCACCTCACGTGGCGAGCAATTCGTCGATGCCTGCCGCACCCTGCTCACCGCCGTCGATACCTTCGATTCCACCGCGCGCAATGTCGGCAAGAAACTGGTCGGAACGCTGACGCTGGGCATCATCGGCAATACGCCGGTGAGTGCGAATGCGCGCATCAGCGAGGCGATCGCGCGCTTTCGCGAACGCGACGAATCCGTGCGATTTTCGGTGCTCGTGCGCTCGCCGGGTGAACTCGAAGAAATGCTGCTCGCCGACCGCATTCAGATGGCGATCGGTTACTTCTGGCATCGGGTTCCATCGCTCGATTACGCGGAAATCTTCAGCGAGGATCAGCTTGCGTATTGCGCGCGCATGCATCCTTTATTCGCGTATTCAGGCCGCGTGACCATGCAAGACGCCGATGAACACGCGTGGGCATGGCGCAGCTATCCGCTGCCCGAAGCCGCCGCGCTTGCGCCGCGAAATATCGGCGCGGTTGCCGACAACATGGAAGCCGTCGCCATGCTCGTGCTTTCCGGCAAGCATCTCGGCTATCTGCCGGAACATTTCGCCGCGCCGTACGTGAAGGACGGATTACTCGCGCCATTGAACGCTCAAACCATGCGATACCGCGTGGCGTTCCAGATGGTCACGCGCGCACGTGCAACGCGCCGCGACATAGTCGATGCGTTCGTTGACGACATGGTTTCAGCACACGGCATTTCGAATGCTTAAAGGCAAGATAATCAGGATACCGAATGCCTGAAAGCCAGCACTGACGAGCCTTTTCGGGATCATCCCAAAAAATCTTTGCATCATTCCTCAGACTTCTCCTATCATCATCTGACGGCGAATCGCGCTCGCTTAAGACAGCCGCTCGACAGCCGCTCGACAGCCGCTCGACGGCCGATCGATCGTGATTGCGTCACTCGTATCGCCAATAAAAAACCTTTGACCGAGGGCAACGATGATGAATAGAACATTGAGAGAAGCAGGCTGGTTTGCGGGGATCGCGGTGTCGGTGGCCGCAGCGGGTGTGTGCGTGTCGGCGATGGCATGGGCCGCGCCGGGCGGAACGATCTACTTTCAGGGCATGTTGCTCGCGCCGTCGTATTCGATCAGCGCGATGTCCGGGCGCGCGGGTTCGAAGGACACGAACTTCGAGACGGAAGGCTCGGCCGGCGCTGACGGGCAAATGACCGTATCGTTCGTTGCGCCGCCAGCGAATCCGCCGAGCGCGCATGTGTCGGCGCTCAACGCCACGAACGTCAGCTTGATGGATGGCCACGGCAAGCGCATCGCGCATGATGCGAATGGGGCGTATCGCATTGGCGCGGCGGGCGGCGTGTTGTCGATAAAAAGCGAGAAAGCGGCGACGATCGTCACCACGTACGACTGAAACGCGGCGCGGCCTTCAGCGGAAGACCGCACCGGATAGAGCATTACCCGTCGATCACGTCCGCGCCCTTCGGCACGGTGAACTTGAACGTGTTCGCGTTGATCGGCGGGTTCTTCTGGATATTCGAGAACGTCAGCAGCGTGACATTGCCGAAAACATCGTGCAATTCCATCGCCTGCAAAATGCCATCCTTGAAGCCGATGCCCACGGTTTCGAACTGCGTATCCTTCGACTTGGGCGTCAGTTCCAGCCAGTCGATGCCGCCCTTCTCGCCCGCATCGCGCAGATTGAAGTTCTTGTCCAGATCGTTGCTGCCGAACAGGATCGCGGCCGGACTTGCGCCGAGCGAGCCGCCCAGATTGCGCACGGTGACTTGATTCAGGTCCTTGTCGTACACGTAGAGCTTGTTGCCATCGGCTTGAAGGATTTGCGCGTAGGGCTTCTCATACGACCAGATGAACTTGCCCGGCCGCGCGAACATGAACGTGCCCGTGGACGTTGCGCCTTTGGTTGGCGTGGCGGACGTGGCCGTGGCGCTCGCGCCGTTGTTGGCCTTGCTGGGCGCCTTGATTTCCTGCTGCATAAAGTCGCCGCGCGCCGCGTGAACCTGCGACACAAACGCCTTCAATTGATCCGTGCCGCCTGCAAATGCGTGCGATGCAACCAGCAGCATAGACAGCAGCAGTGTTTTCCCCGTGACTCGTTTCATGCGTGTGTTCCTCTCGTTCCTTGCGTAATGCTCATTCATTCGGCGTCGCGCGCCGGCGAGAGAATCTCGCGATTGCCGTTCGACGACATCGCCGACACCAGCCCCGAATTCTCCATCTGTTCCAGCAGCCGCGCCGCCCGGTTATAACCGATGCGCAAGTGCCGCTGCACCAGCGAAATCGACGCGCGCTTGTTCTTGATGACGATCTCGACCGCCTGATCGTACAAAGGATCGGACTCGCCATCGGCCGCGCCGGTTCCGCCTGCGCCGCCTTCATCGCCCTCGCCCGTCACGCCGCCTTCGAGAATGCCTTCGATGTAATTCGGCTCGCCCTGCTCCTTGAGCTTGTCGACCACGCGATGCACTTCTTCATCCGATACAAACGCGCCGTGCACGCGCACCGGCAGACCCGAACCCGGCGGCAAATACAGCATATCGCCCATGCCGAGCAGCGATTCCGCGCCCTGCTGATCGAGAATCGTGCGCGAATCGATCTTCGACGACACCTGAAACGCCATCCGCGTCGGCACGTTGGCTTTGATGAGGCCGGTAATCACATCGACGGAAGGCCGCTGCGTTGCCAGAATCAAGTGGATGCCCGCCGCGCGCGCCTTCTGCGCAATCCGCGCGATCAGCTCTTCGACCTTCTTGCCGACCACCATCATCAGATCGGCCAGTTCGTCGATCACCACGACGATATTCGGCAGACGCGTCAGCGGTTCCGGCTCGTCCGGCGTCAGGCTGAACGGATTCGGGATCTTCTCGTCACGCTTCTTCGCTTCGTCGATCTTGGTGTTGAAGCTGGCGAGATTGCGCACGCCCATCTTGCTCATCAGCTTGTAGCGGCGCTCCATTTCGGCGACCGCCCAGTTGAGCGCGTGGCCGGCTTGCCGCATATCCGTCACGACCGGGCAGAGCAGATGCGGAATGCCTTCGTAGACGCTCATTTCGAGCATCTTCGGATCGATCAGAATCAGCCGCACCTGATCCGCGCTCGCCTTGTAGAGCAGCGAGAGAATCATCGCGTTGATACCGACGGATTTGCCCGAGCCGGTCGTGCCCGCGACCAGCAAGTGCGGCATCTTGGCGAGATCGGCACAGACCGGATTGCCGCCGATATCCTTGCCCAGTCCCATCGTCAGCGGCGATGCGCCGTTCGCGTACACCTCGGAGCCGAGAATTTCAGAGAGCTTGACCGTCTGCCGGCGCTGATTCGGCAATTCGAGCGCCATGTAGTTCTTGCCCGGAATCGTTTCGACCACGCGCACGGACACCAGCGACAGCGAACGCGCCAGATCCTTCGCCAGACCGACGATCTGACTGCCCTTCACGCCCGTCGCCGGTTCGATTTCATAGCGCGTGACCACCGGCCCCGGATACGCCGCGACCACGCTCACTTCCACGCCAAAGTCCTTCAGCTTCTTTTCGATCAGACGCGAGGTGTATTCGAGCGTATCGGCCGCGATGGTTTCCTGCGTCTTCGGCGGCGGATCGAGCAACGCGAGCGGCGGCAAGGTGGAATCGCCCGGCAGGTCCTTGAACAGCGGCACCTGCTTTTCCTTTTCGGCGCGTTCGGAACGCGCGGGCGTGGCGACCGGCGGCACGATCATCACCGGTTCGTGGTCCTCGGTCTTCGCGCGCGAACGCACGACCTTGCCTTCCCGTTTCGATGCCGCTTCTTCGCCCATCTTTCGATCACGTCCCGCTTCACGGCGCAATTGCGCGCCAGTGATCGTGTTCATGATGCCGTCGCCGACTTTTTCGCACACGGACAGCCACGAGAAGCGGAAATACAGCGACAAGCCGATACCCAGCACGATCAGCAGAAACAGCGTCGCGCCGGTGAACCCGAGCGCATGCGACACATGACGCGCGACGATATCGCCAACCACGCCGCCCGGCGCGCGCGGCAACGGCAGCTTGAGCGACCACATGCGCAGCGCTTCGATGCCGTCGCTGGCGAGCAGCACGAGCACGAAGGCAAACGCTTCGGCAAGCCAGGTGCGATCCTTCGGCGCGTTTTCATCGCGCGGTGCCGCAGGCAACGTAATCCGCCGATAGTTGGAAATAATCCGCCGCCCGAGCAGCACGATCAGCCAGTACGACGAGAGGCCGAACACGAGCAGCAGGATATCGGACGTGTAAGCGCCAAAGCGCCCTGCCCAGTTGGAGATGTGATCGACGCTTACCGCATGCGTCCAGCTCGGATCTTTTCGGCTGTACGACAGCAGCGCCATGACGAGAAACAGTCCGAGCGCGACCTGGAGAATCCAGCGAATCTCGGTGAAGAGCCGCGACATGCGGTGCGGCAGCGCCTGCGGGCTCGCGGAATAAGTAGCTTTGGCCATTGATTCGATGTCGCTTTTCTGAGGCTGGCGCGTGTTGCGCGGCCTGTAGAACGCCTTTTGAACGGTGACCTATTGTAAACGCTGCATTGCGGGGAAAGGCGCAAAAACCGGGCGCTTCTTGCAACCTGTAACACTCGTCACGCGCGGGTCACGGCGTCGATTGTTGCCCCTTCACCTATCAAACCGATTGAAAGGATCACTCGGGAAGCCTTTTGCGACGGCCTTTATAATCGATGCTTTGCATCCAACTAAGGTTGGTCGGAAGCGCGCGACGTCTTTTCTGGCGTCGATCTTGCTGCCTCCGACGAGACCCACGACCACGGACCATCATCATGAGCAACACCGCGCACAAACACGCCAAAGTGCTGATTCTCGGTTCCGGCCCTGCCGGCTACTCCGCTGCCGTCTACGCCGCGCGCGCGAATCTCTCGCCGCTGCTGATCACCGGCCTCGCGCAAGGCGGCCAGTTGATGACCACCACCGACGTCGAAAACTGGCCGGGCGATCCGTCCGGCGTGCAAGGCCCGGAACTCATGCAGCGTCTCGAAGAGCACGCGCGCGCGTTCAACACGGATATCGTGTTCGATCATATTCACACGGCCAAGCTGACCGAACGCCCGTTCCGCCTGATCGGCGATTCGGGCGAATACACCTGCGACGCGCTCATCATCGCGACGGGTGCGTCGGCGCAATATCTGGGCATGCCTTCGGAAGAAGCGTTCATGGGCAAGGGCGTGTCCGCCTGCGCCACCTGCGATGGCTTCTTCTATCGTAATGGCGAAGTCGCGGTGATCGGCGGCGGCAATACGGCGGTGGAAGAAGCGCTGTACCTCGCGGGTATCGCAAAAAAAGTGACGGTGATTCACCGTCGCGACAAGTTCCGCGCCGAGCCTATCCTGATCGACCGTCTGCTGGCGAAAGAGAAGGAAGGCGTGGTCGAAATCAAGTGGGATCATGTGCTCGATGAAGTCACCGGCGACGATACCGGCGTGACCGGCCTGCGCGTCAAGCACACCAAGACCGGCGCGACCACGGACGTGGCGCTGCAAGGCGTGTTCGTGGCGATCGGCCACAAGCCGAACACCGATCTGTTTGCCGGCCAGGTGGAAATGAAGGGCGGCTACATCATCACCAAGGGCGGTACGACGGGCGATGCAACCTCCACCAGCATCGCGGGCGTGTTCGCGGCGGGCGATGTGCAGGATCACGTGTATCGTCAGGCGATCACCAGCGCCGGCACGGGCTGCATGGCCGCGCTCGATGCACAGCGTTATCTGGAAAGCATCCATGAAACCTCGACGCCGCATTCGATGAGCCACGAAGCGGATCGCTGATTTCATCTGCTTGAGCGACGTGAGCGGCTAGAATGAGAGCCGCCTGGCGTGTAAAAGAACGGGCCACGGCTTGACGCCATCGGCCCGTTTTTGTTTGTGCATGCGCCATCGGACGTTCCACTTTCTCGACTCCTGAGCTGGCCGAACGATGCCGAAGAACCACCCTCATCCGAACGAACCGAAGCCGCGTCGCGTCAGTGCGCCGCGTGAAGCCGTCGCGCCCGCGCCCGAACCCGCCAATCTCGCCGATGCGGTCAAACGCGAAGGCTTCGCGGGCCTCGCATCGCTGAAAAGCGCCTTGAAAGCCGATGCCGCCAAACGCGAAGTCCAGCGCGTCGCCGCTGCGCGCGCCGAACGCGAAGCCGCCACCGATGCCAACGAGTTCCGTCACGCCATCGGCGAAGTCGAGCCGCTGAAGACGCCGCCGCGTTCGACCATCGCGCGCACACCGCCTCCGCCAATCCCGCTGCAAAGCATGCTCGACGAAGAAGCCGTGCTCCACGAAGCACTCTCCGACGAATACGATCCCGAAAGCCTGCTCGATATCGACGAAACGTTGTCCTTCTGTCGCCCCGGCGTCAGTCAGGAAGTGGTGAGAAAGCTGCGGCGCGGCGCGTGGATCGTGCAGGCGCAGCTCGATCTGCACGGCATGCGACGCGAAGAAGCGCGTGACGCGATGGCGGAATTTATCCGCGAGGCGGTGAAACGCGGGCTGCGCTGTCTGCGCGTGATCCATGGCAAGGGACTCGGTTCCATCGGAAAAGAACCCGTGCTCAAAGGCAAGGTGCGCGCGTGGCTGGTGCAGAAACAGGAAGTGATCGCGTTCTGTCAGGCGCGGCCCAACGACGGCGGCGCGGGCGCGGTGCTCGTGCTCTTGCAGCCGGGCGGTGCAACGCGGCATCATAACCACCCGCAAGACCATCCCGCCCGCTGAACGTGCATCCCAGACTCACCCTCGCCATTTCCATCATGGAGGCGCTCGCGATCTTCGCGTACGCCTTCTCCGGCCTGATCGAAGCGCGCAAGCGCCGGCTCGATTCGGTCGGCGCGTTTTTCGTCGCTTTGGTGACCGCGTTCGGCGGCGGCACGGTGCGCGATGTGTTGCTGTCGCGGCGGCCGTTTTACTGGGTGATTCATCAGGATTACGTGCTCGTCGTTTTTGCAATGGCGATTTTCGCGCCGTATTTCCTGCGCGTGACCTCGCGCCTGTTCGATCAGCGCGCCCTCCTCATTACCGATGCCATCGGCCTCGGACTGTTCAGCGTATCGGGCACCTCCATCGCGCTCGATGCGCAAATGCCCGCCTTCACCGCCACGATGATGGGCGTGGTCACTGGCGTATTCGGCGGCATCATCCGTGACGTGCTGTGCAATGAAATCCCGCTGATTCTCCGCGATTCGCGGCCCTACGCGGTCTGCGCCTTCGCGGGCTGCTGGATCTATCTCGGCCTTTCCGAACTCGACGTCGATACCATCTACAACGTGCTGATTTCGACCGCTTTTATCCTGATCGCGCGGCTTATCACGTTTAAGTTCGATATTCGCCTGCCGCATTGACACACGGCATCGCAGCGGCACAAGCACGGCACGAAACGGGCGGGAAAACCCCTCTTTTTGCTACAATCCAGAAGTTTCCCAGCCCCGCTCAGGCCGCATCCGAGCGCCGCCGGTTCCCCTACGCAAATAGCACGCACACAGAACATGAACTTCGAGCAAGCGCGTTTCAACATGATCGAGCAACAGATTCGTCCGTGGGAAGTGCTGGACCAGGACGTGCTCAATCTGCTGTCTATCGTCAAGCGCGAGAACTTCGTTCCCGCGGCCTATCGCAACATCGCTTTCGCGGACCTCGAAATTCCGCTGCCCGGCGGCGAGCGCATGCTCGCGCCGCGCGTCGAAGCACGCGTGCTGCAAGAGCTGGCCGTTCACAAGGGCGAAACGGTGCTGGAAATCGGCGCGGGTTCGGGATACATGGCAGCGCTTTTGGCGCATCGCGGACGCAGCGTGACGACGGTGGAAATCTCGCCGGAACTGGCCGCGCTGGCAAAGCAGAATCTGGCCGCGAACGGCGTGACCAACGCGGAAGTGATCGAAGGCGACGGCGCACGCGGCTGGACCGACGGCGCGCCCTACGACGTAATCTGCGTATCGGGCGGTCTGCCGGTGATGCCGCAGGAATTTCTGGAGCAGTTGAAGGTGGGCGGCCGGATCGCGGCGTTCGTGGGTTCCGCGCCGGTCATGAAGGCGCAGATCATTACGCGCGTCGATGAAAAGCAGTTCCGCGTGTCGGATATCTTCGAAACGCTGGTTGCGCCGCTGAAGAACGCGGTGCATCCGTCGCTCTTCAAGTTCTGAATTTTTCTTCTTTCAACGCCGGGTCAGTTCCAACTCACCCGGCGTTTTGCTTTTATCGCTCATGAAAAATCTCACCGCACCCGAACTCGCCGCGTGGCTCGCCGACGCCTCGCGCCCCGCTCCCGTTCTGCTCGACGTGCGCGAGCCGTGGGAATTGCAGACGGCGAAGATGGACAATATCGTTTCGATCCCGATGCGCGATATCCCCGCCCGCAGCGAAGAACTGGAAGACGATGCGGCGATCGTCTGCATCTGCCATCACGGCGCGCGCAGTGCGAATGTGGGCATGTTTCTGGAGTCGCGTGGATTCACGAACGTGTTCAATCTGTACGGCGGGATCGATGCGTGGTCCAAACAAGTTGATCCGGGCGTGCCGACTTACTGATCGCTTGCATCGCTGAAAAAACGAAAGGCCGCATTTTTTCAAATGCGGCCTTTCTGTTTGAAGCGCGATAAAAATCAAACCACGTTCATCGCCAGCGCGCTCGCGCGGTAATGTTCTGCAGCCTTATCCGCCTCGCCGATCTGCTCGAACAAACGCGCCAACGCGCGATGCGTGCGAATCTTCAACGGCTCGTTATCGGCAAGCTTCAGCGCCCGCTCGAGGAACGCCTGCGCCTTGCCCCACAACTGCTGATGCAGGCACAAACGCCCGAGCGTGAACAGCAAATCGGCGTCCTCGGTGCGTTCCTTCTGCCAGGCTTCGGCGCGTTGAATCAGCGGAAACGCATCGCCACCGACGATGCAATCCGGATAGCGCCGCAACAGCCGCGCATCCCAATTCTGCGCCAGCGCATCTTCGACGATCTTCTTCGCTTCCGCGCGACGATCGAGCGCGATTAACAACTCCGCAGCCAAATCAGCCAGACGCGGCGACTGCCGCTCAGCGGGCGATAGCGACTGCCACAGCTCCATCAACGCATCCGGATTGTGGCGACGATCGCGCAGCAAATTCTCCGCCGCAACCTGCCGCAAGCGCACCGCAACGGCCGGATGCAGCGCCTCGCGCTTTTCCAGCATGCGCACGAGCTTGAGCACTTCGCTCCAGTTCTTCAACTGCTGCTGCGCGCGCAACGCGATCTGCTGCGCGTGAATGCGCTTGCCGCCGGTCGCCTGCATTTCCGTCAGCGCGATCAGCGCGCCATCCGCGTCGCGGCCATCGGCGCGCATATCGGCGGTGGCCATCAGGCGCGCGTCCTGCCAGTCCGCGCCCGACACCTGCGCGAGCCATTCGTCACGCCGCGCATATTCGTGCAGCCGATGCGCCGCACTCGCGCCCACGAGACTGGCCGCGCCTTTGTTGTTATCGACGGAAAGCGCGTCGCGGGCGGATTTCTCCGCCTTCGAGAAACGCCCCGCATACAGATGGCCGATGGCATCGCGCAATGAGCCGTTCGCCTTGCTCTGCTTGCTGCGCGCCCGATACGCCGACACGCGCGACGGCATCGCCCAGACGCTGCGCGCGGCGCGAATCAAGCCATAGAGCACGATGAACAACACGACGAGCGCCACCACGAACAGATTCAGCGACACGTCCACACGATACGGCGGCATCACGAGCAGAACCTGCCCGTCGTTGAAGCCGCCGACCGTCGCCACGATCACCGCGACGGCGAACAGCAGCGCCAGCCAGATGAGTCCACGAATCGTCATCATCCGCCTCGCTTGAACTGATGCACGGCGGCGAGGCTCGCGTTCAGATTCGGCAACGCGACCGCGAGCGACGCATCATCGACCTGTTTGACGAGATCGCGCGCGGCCTGAACCTTCTTCGACGATGGATCGAAGTAGCGCGCCAACGCGGCATCCGCGGCGTGAAGATCGGACTTGAGCGTGGGTTCGCTGCGCGACAGCAACGAAAGACGCGCCGACAACAAACGCAGCTTCACGTTTTCGCGCACGAAATAGCCCTGATCGGGCGATGTCAGCATCGCATCTGCGTTGTCGATACGCCGCACCGACACGAGACTCGACAACTGCTGCCCGATGCCCGCCGTAATCTGCTGCCACAGCACCTTCCAGCGCGGCATGCCCGTCGCCGCCGCGATCGATGCGCTGTCCGCCGGTTCGGCCGCCTGCGCACGCGCATGCGCGATCGGCGCTTCGCCCGCGAGCGGCAACTGATCGATCTGATCGATGGCGGTATCGAGCTTGATGGCCAGACCCGTGAGATCCGTGCTCGGCGTGGACTTGAGCTTGTCCATATCCTGCGCGATGGCCTTTCGGATCACCACGACCTGCGGGCCGTTGGTGGCCGCGAGCCGTTCGTCGGCGCTTTGCAGCGCGAACAGCGCAAGCTGAACGTTGCCCGTCAACTGAAGCTGCTGGCTCGCGCTCGACAGAATCTGCTCGACTTCAGCCACGGTCCAGTCGTCGCGATTGCTCGCCAAATCCTGATACTGCTGCTGCAAAGCCTGGCTATGCGCTTCGGCATCGGCGAGTTTGCCTTGTAGCTGGATAAGCTGCGTGTTGAGCGCCGCCGTGGCGCTCGCGGACTGATCGGCTTTGGCGCGCAACTCGGCGTCCTGCGCCTCGTTTTGCTGCACCTGCTGCGCGATTTGCGCGTTATTGCGCTCGAACTTGCGGTTCAGCACGAAGGCGCCCGCGCCCGCCGCAACGGCGAGAATGACGACCACTAACCACAACAGCGCGATACCCGCGCCGCCGCGCCGCTTCTGCTGCTCGAAAGGCGTGAACGGCGTGTTCGGCGGCAGGGGCGGTGTCACGTTCGGCTGAGGTGAATCTTTTTTGGAATCGTTCGAATCAGTCATGCGTGATTGAGCCGGTGATGGAGCCGGTTGGTGAATCGTGGAAGAGTCCGGATTCGGTTCGGATGCTCGCGGGAAAAGCGCATCGATCGACTGAACGATGCGCTCGTCGCCCGCGCCGGACACCGTCATCCTATCAAAACCCGTCTGGCGCGCGGCTTCCGCGATGCGCGGATGCGGGCAGACCAGCGGCGCGCGTTTGAGGCGCGCGATTTCGTCGTCGGTGAGATGCTCGCGCGCGAGTTCGTCGAGATTGCGCACGCCTTCGGAACTGGTCAGCAGCCACGCGTGCGGCTCGCCCGTCAGCAGCGTGTGGATGCGCTCCCACTTTTGCATCGACGGTTCGGGAAGTACGCGCCGATACGCCGCGACTTTTTCGACCTGCGCGCCCGCTTCCGTCAGACGTTCGGCGAGCCATTCGCGCCCGCCATCGCCGCGCACGATCAGCACGCGTTTGCCTTCGAGTCCGTTCTCACCGAATTCGGCTTCGATCGCGGTGTAGAGCGCTTCGGAATCGAAACGCGGATCGGCATGTTCGGCCGACGGACTGATCACGCGATGCCCCGGCGCGCTCAAGCCTTGTCGCGCGAGCGCCGCCACGCTGCCGGGACCGACGACCGCCACCGGTACATCAGCGGGCCACGGCCCATGCAGACGGCTGAACGCATGATCGACCGCATTCGGCGACACGAACACGACCAGCGCGTAGCGCTGCGGTCCGTAAAGCTCGTCGAGCGCGGCGCGCAAGGGCGCTTCATCTGCGACGGGCGCGATATCGATCAGCGGAAACTCGAGCGTGTCGAAGCCTGCATCGCTCAATTGCGCGATGAGCGCAGACGATGCAGACAATTGCCCGCCCGGACGCGTGACGATGACGGTAGCGCGGCGCTCGCTCGCCATCAGGAGTCACGCTCCGATGAAGGCGGCGTATTCGGTCCGCTCGATGTCGTCAGCGCGTTGACGATGTCCATCGCGCCTTGCGCTTCCAGATCGGACGAAACGCGCTGGCCTAACGCAAGCGCCGCCGCCAGATCCGGCGATTGCACCGATTCTTCCGCGCGCAACACGCGCTTGCCATCGGGCATCGCGACCGCGCCACGCAGATGCAACGCATCGCCGTTCCACTGCGCGAACGCGGCGAGCGGCACTTCGCAGCTTCCGCCCAACGCACGCGATACCGCGCGCTCCGCTTCTACCGCCAGCGCGGTTTTATCGTCGTGCAGCGGCTTGAGCCATGCAGCCAGATCTTCGCGATCCGCACGAATCTCGATGCCCAACGCGCCCTGCCCCGCCGCCGGCAAACTCTGCGACGGATCGAGCACGGCGCGAATGCGATGCTCCATCCCGAGCCGCTTCAAGCCCGCCGACGCAAGAATGATCGCCGCATAATCGCCGCGATCCAGCTTGCCCAGACGCGTGTCCAGATTGCCGCGCAACGGCCGCACTTCCAGATGCGGATAGCGCATGCGGATCATCGCTTCGCGGCGCAGACTCGACGTGCCGACCACGCTCCCCGCCGGCAACGCATCCAGCGATTCATAGTGCGGCGACACGAACGCATCGCACGGATCTTCGCGCTCGAGAATGGCGCCGAGCGTGAAGCCATCGGGCAGTCGCATCGGCACATCCTTGAGCGAATGCACGGCGAGATCGGCGCGGCCTTCGGCAAGCGCGGCTTCGAGTTCCTTCACGAAAAGGCCCTTGCCGCCGACCTTCGATAAGGTGCGATCGAGAATCTGATCGCCGCGCGTCGTCATTCCGAGGATTTTCACGTCGCAACGTGGATATAATTTGTGCAGCGCACACCGCACATGCTCGGCTTGCCACATTGCCAGGCGACTTTCACGCGAAGCAATGACGAGCGTGTCGGGCGGTGTCGTGGAATGCATTCCGGAATTCATTGATGCCATTGAAGCTCGATCGGATGACGGGATGGAATAACGAACAATGGTAGCACGCACGCCACGGTCCAATTGCGGGCTCGCGGCGCTCAAAGCCTTGTCTGATACGCCTTTCGGCGTGCGCCGGACGTCCTTCACGGGACCTTCGGCGGCTTTTGCATGCCGAGCCGCCGAATGCGTTGCGCACGTCCGTTCGCGCCGTATCGTCCTTGCAGACCTGGCCTTTGCCGCGCCGCACGTCCGTTTTTGTCGATGTACCTTGCGACTGTTCCTTGGTGACGCTGCTTCACAGGAGAACCCACGTGACGTCTTCCGCACCGGCTCGCTCAGCGCGCCGCCTTGCCGCATCGACCGAATCACTCCCTGACGCGCCGGTGGAGGCGTTGTCTTCATCCGACGCCGCCGCTTCCGTCAGCATCGGCAAGAAGAAATCCAAAGCGAAAAAGGCTGTCAATGGCACGGCCATTGAGACGCCCGAGCGCGCCAGGTCCGCCAACCGCGCGCGCGACGATAAAGACCGCCCGCTGTTCGAAGATATTCGCTATCTCGGCCGCCTGCTGGGCGACGTGCTGCGCGAACAGGAAGGCGACGCTGTTTTCGATGTGGTCGAAGCCATTCGTCAGACGGCCGTGAAATTCCGCCGTGAGGACGATAACGAGGCATCGCAGGCGTTGGAGAAAAAGCTGCGCGCGTTGTCGCCGGAGCAAACCGTCTCTGTCGTACGCGCGTTCAGTTATTTCTCGCATCTGGCGAATATCGCGGAAGACCGCCATCACAATCGACGCCGCCGCATTCACGCGCTGGCCGGTTCCGCGCCGCAGCGGGGCACGATCATCAACGCGATCGAGCGCATGCGCGAGCAGTCGAACGTCAGCAAGACACGCAAGCAGCTGGAAAAATTTTTCGGCGATGCGCTCATCATGCCGGTGCTCACCGCGCATCCGACCGAAGTCTCGCGCAAGAGCATTCTCGACGCGCAAAACGATATCGCCCGCTTGCTGGCCGAGCGCGATCAGGAACTGACCACGCGCGAACGTGCGCAGAACGAAGCGGTGCTGCGCGCGCGTGTGACGTCGCTGTGGCAGACGCGCATGCTGCGCGAAACGCGCCTGACTGTCGCCGATGAAATCGAGAACGCGCTTTCGTACTATCGCGTGACCTTTCTCGAAGAGATTCCCGCGCTTTATGCCGATATCGAAGCGGCGCTCGCCGAACATGGTCTGCCCGCGCGTCTGCCGGCGTTTCTGCAAATGGGAAGCTGGATCGGCGGGGACCGCGATGGCAATCCGAATGTCACGGGGCCGACGCTTGAAGCCGCCATCACGCGTCAGGCCACGGTGATCTTCGAGCACTATCTGGAACAGGTGCACAAGCTGGGCGCGGAATTGTCCGTGTCCAATCTGCTGGCCGGATCGAGCGATGCGCTGAAAGCATTGGCCGATGCCTCGCCGGATCAGTCGCCGCATCGCACGGACGAGCCGTATCGGCGGGCGTTGATCGGCATTTATACGCGGCTGGCGGCGAGCGCGCGCGTGCGGCTGGGCGAAGGCGTCGTGTCCGTGCGCAGCGCGGGCCGCGGTGCCGCACCGATCCGCGCGACGCCCTACGCCGATGCAGCAGATTTCACCCGCGATCTGCGCGTGCTCACCGATTCGCTCGCCGAACATCACGGCGCGTCCATGTCGATGCTGCGTCTGTCGCCGTTGGTGCGGGCATCGGAAGTGTTCGGCTTTCATCTGGCGAGCATCGACTTGCGGCAAAGCTCGGATATTCACGAGGCCGTAATCAGCGAACTGTTCTCGCGGGCGGGCGTCGTGGCGGATTACGCGGCGCTGTCGGAAGAAGAAAAGCGCAAGGTGCTGCTGAAAGAACTGGCGCAGCCGCGTCCGCTGCGTCTGCCTTACGTCGAATATTCGGAGCTTGCCAAAAGCGAACTCGGCGTGCTGGAAGAAGCGCGCATCACGCGTGAAAAGTACGGCACGCGCGCTGTGCGCAACTACATCATCTCGCACACGGAAACCGTCAGCGACTTGCTGGAAGTGATGCTGTTGCAGAAGGAAACCGGCGTGCTGCGCGGCTATCTCGGCAGCAAGACCGATTCCCCGCGCGATGGCGTGATGGTGATTCCGCTGTTCGAAACCATCGCCGATTTGCGTAACGCGCCGGTCATCATGGGCGAGTTCTTCAAGTTGCCGGGCATCGACAAGCTGATCGCGAATCAGGGCAACGAGCAGGAAGTCATGCTCGGCTATTCGGACAGCAACAAGGACGGCGGTTTCCTGACATCGAACTGGGAGTTGTATCGCGCGGAACTGGCGCTGGTCGCGCTGTTCAAGCAACGCGGCACGACGCTGCGTCTGTTCCACGGACGCGGCGGCACGGTCGGTCGCGGCGGTGGCCCGACGTATCAGGCAATCTTGTCGCAACCGCCCGGCACGGTCGATGGCCAAATCCGTCTCACCGAACAAGGCGAAGTGATTTCGAGCAAGTTCGGCAATCCGGAAATCGGCCGACGCAATCTGGAAACGGTCGTCGCAGCAACGCTCGAAGCCACGCTGATGCCGCACGAAAACGCGCCCGCCGACTTGCCGAAGTTCGAAGCCGCGATGCAAACGCTGTCCGATTCCGCGATGGCCGCGTATCGCGCGCTGGTCTACGAAACACCCGGCTTCACCGACTACTTCTTCTCATCGACGCCGATTGCGGAGATCGCGGAGTTGAATATCGGCAGCCGGCCGGCATCGCGTAAATTGCAGGACCCGAAGCAACGCAAGATCGAAGATTTGCGGGCGATTCCGTGGGGCTTTTCGTGGGGCCAATGCCGTCTCCTGCTGACGGGCTGGTATGGCTTCGGCAGCGCCGTGACCGCCTATCTCGACCACGCCGGTTCGGATGCAGAACGCGCCAAGCGTCTCAACGCGCTGCGCAAGATGCACAAGACGTGGCCGTTCTTCAAGAACCTGCTGTCGAATATGGACATGGTGTTGGCGAAGACCGATCTCGCGGTGGCATCGCGTTATGCGGCGCTGGTCACCGACAAGAAGCTGCGCAAGACCGTGTTCGATCGCATCGTCGCGGAGCATGAGCGGACCTCAGCAGTGCTGGCGGAAATCACCGGCAAAAGCGAGCGTCTCGCCGATAACCCGCTGCTCGCGCGTTCGATCAAGAACCGCTTCCCGTATCTCGATCCGCTCAATCACTTGCAGGTCGAGCTGCTGAAGCGGCATCGCGCGGGCGATCAGAATGTGCGTCTGCGGCGCGGCATTCACTTGACGATCAACGGGATAGCGGCGGGATTGCGCAATACGGGCTGATCGTCTTCTAGCTGCCTGAGAACGAAGCGGTGCTTAATCCCGCCGCTTCGCTTCGATCATCATCGCGTCCAGCTCGAAGGAAAAGTCCGGCTGGACCGCGAAATACTGCCGCACTTCATCCGGCGCGCGTTCCCACATCGATCGAATCGCCGTTACGCGTTCGGGCGGCGTGCGCATGCGCGTCACCCATGCATCGAATTCCAGCGGAATGCGCCAGCGCTCGGTGATCTGCGCATCGAAACCCGCGGCATCGAACATGGCGATCCATTCATCCGGGCGATAGTCGCGAATATGCGAGGCATCGCGCAGCAATTCGATCGCCTGAATATGCACGTCGTAAAGCGGATCGTCGATACCCGCGATATCGATAAATTTCACGCGCCCACCCGGCTTCAATACGCGATGCACTTCGCGCAAGGCGGCAGGCACATCGCGCCAGTGGTGCGCGCTCATCCGGCTGATCGCCCAGTTGAACGATGTATCGTCGAACGGCAGCGTTTCGGCCGCGCCCTGCTGCGTGCGGATCGATGTGAGGCCGCGCTCGCGGGCGGCGGTATCGACCGTTTCGAGCATTTGCGGCGCGATGTCGTAGGCCACCACTTCTTTCACATGCGGCGCGGCCGCGAAGCTCGCGTGGCCCGCGCCGCAGCCCATATCCAGCACGAGCGCGTTGCCGCAGGTCGCGGCGAAGGTCGCCGAGAGGTTCTGCAAATCCGCGCCGCTCGCGTGGACGGCGCTGGTGAGATACGCGGCGGCGGTCGAGCCGAACGCATCGGCGACCTGATCGTGGTGTTTCATCGTTCACTCCGTTCTTCGTTTGTGGGGAAGCGTCCCGCTACAATAGAGCCCGCTTTGTACCAGTACAAGCTGACAGTTTATGCTGGTATCCGAACCACTAGCCGATGCCGCTCGCATGCCCACATCCAATAAGAACGCCTCCGAAACGCCCGAGCACGCGCTCGGCGAATTCATCCGCGCGCATCGCGAAAGGCTGTCGCCGCAAGCGGTCGGTCTCGCGCCCGGTCCGCGCCGCCGCACGCCGGGTTTGCGGCGCGAAGAAGTCGCGCAGTTGTGCGGCGTCAGTCCGACCTGGTACACGTGGATCGAACAGGGACGCCCCGTCTCCGCTTCCGCCGATGCCCTCGCGCGGATCGCGGTGGCGCTGCAACTGTCGCGCGCCGAGCGGGCGTATCTGTTCGAACTCGCCGCTCAGCGCGATCCCGCCGAGCCCGATCCCGCATCGCAGGATGCGCCCGCTGCGCTGCTGCAAACCGTCGGTTTGATCGACGCGCCCGCGTACGTGCTCGATCGCCAGTGGAACGCGCTGCGCTGGAACGCGCCCGCAACGGACTTGTTTGTCGGCTGGCTGGACGGCACGCACGACCGCAACCTGCTCACCTACACCTTCACCTCGCCCGATGCCCGCGCATTGATTGCGGACTGGGAAACGCGCGCGCGCCGCCTGGCCGCCGAATTCCGCGCCGATTCGATCCGCCATCTGAACGATGCCCCGATGCGCGCGCTCATCGACAACCTAAGCGCCGCCAGCGATGCCTTCGCCCGCTTCTGGGCCTCGCAGGACGTGTTCGAGCGCGAAGGCGGCGAGCGCGCGTTCGAGCATCCGTCGCGCGGGCGCGTGGTGTTCAATCAAATCACGTTCAAGCCCGCGCATCGGGAGGATTTGAAGCTGGTGATTCTGGTCGGGTCCGATTAGTGTCGAATGTTAAAATTTTGGACTTCCCAGAAGCACAAACCGCACAAACCCGCTGAGAAAACACCATGACGTCCCAACTTCACAAAAAAGGCGAAGCCTGGTCGGCTCGCTTCTCCGAACCGATGTCGGAACTCGTCAAGCGCTACACGTCGTCGGTGTTCTTCGACAAGCGGCTGGCGCTGGTCGATATTCAAGGCTCGCTCGCGCACGCGTCCATGCTCGCGGCCCAGAAAATCATTTCCGCCGATGACCTCGCGGCCATCGAAGGCGGCATGGCGCAGATCAAGGGCGAAATCGAGCGCGGCGAGTTCGAATGGAAGCTGGACCTGGAAGACGTGCATCTGAATATCGAAGCGCGTTTGACGGCTTTGATCGGCGATGCAGGCAAGCGTCTGCATACCGGCCGCTCGCGCAACGATCAGGTCGCCACCGATATCCGCCTGTGGCTGCGCGGCGAGATCGATCGTATTGGCGACTTGCTGAAGGACTTGCGTCTCGCGCTGATCGACATGGCCGAGAAGAACGCCGACACGATCATGCCCGGCTTCACGCATTTGCAGGTCGCGCAGCCGGTGACGTTCGGCCATCACCTGCTCGCCTACGTCGAAATGTTTTCGCGCGACGCCGAACGCATGGTCGATGCACGCAAGCGCGTGAATCGACTGCCGCTGGGCGCGGCGGCGCTCGCGGGCACCAGCTATCCGATCGATCGTCACGCGGTCGCCAAGACGCTCGGCTTCGACGGCATCTGCGCCAATTCGCTCGATGCCGTGTCCGACCGCGACTTCGCAATCGAATTCACCGCGGCGGCCGCGCTCGTCATGACGCACGTGTCGCGCTTCTCGGAAGAACTCGTGTTGTGGATGAGCCCGCGCGTCGGTTTCATCGACCTGGCGGATCGTTTCTGCACGGGTTCATCGATCATGCCGCAGAAGAAGAATCCCGACGTGCCCGAACTCGCGCGTGGCAAGACCGGCCGCGTGAATGGTCACTTGATGGCGCTGCTCACGCTGATGAAAGGCCAGCCGCTCGCATACAACAAGGACAATCAGGAAGACAAAGAACCCCTGTTCGATACCGTCGATACGGTGGCCGATACGCTGCGCATTTTCGCGGAGATGGCGGCGGGCATCACGGTCAAGGCGGACAATATGCGCGCGGCCGCCTTGCAGGGTTTTTCGACCGCAACCGATCTCGCGGACTATCTCGTCAAGCGCGGCCTGCCCTTCCGCGACGCGCACGAAGCCGTCGCGCACGCGGTGCGTATTTGTGAAGTTCGCGGCTGCGATATCGCGGATTTGTCGCTCGAGGAGATGAAGCAGGAATTGCCGAACGTCGCGCATCTGATCGGCGAGGACGTGTTCGGGTATCTGACGCTGGAAGGGTCGGTGGCGAGCCGGAATCATCCGGGCGGCACCGCGCCGGACCAGGTTCGCGCGGCGGCGAAAGCGGCGCGTGCGGCATTGAGCTGAAACGCATTCTCGCGTTGATCAGAAATCGAAACGGACCTTTGCGAAGGTCCGTTTTTTATGGCGCGTTTTATGGCGCAAATCCATCACCGTCTTGAAATGCGAAACAGCTTATTCAAATAAATCACATCGCGATTGAGACTTTGCTCATCGCCGGTATCGCGGTACGGATTCATGATGGCGTGTTCCGATTTACCGTCCAGCGCCAAAATGAAAACCCGCACACTCAAACACGCCGCCGTCACTGCAATACTGGTCGCGGAAGCCTTCGTCGCATCCGGTGAATCGTCAGCGACTGGCAGAACGTCGCAAATGCAGATTTCTTTGACTATAGAAAATACCTGCGCGCTCGATACTCACTCGTTTCCACCGAATCTGAATCGCGATCCGACACGCCGCGTCAGCGTCGAATGCACCACGGTCGCGACGCCCTACGACATCACGCTCGATGCGCGCGACATCCCCAGCCTCATCGTTCCCGCCGATAGCGTGCTGGGCGTGGCGACCGTTACCGTCGTCTTCTGACGGGTCATGATTTAGGAACTATTGCATTTCGTTCGATACGGCCGATTCACATTTACCACTGCGATTGATCAAATCAAAATGCCGCGTGGATTTCGAAATCGGAAATATAAAATATCGCTTTAATAGGAAACCTAATATTCGATTTAAGTCTTGCGCCGCCCATTGGCCTGGGCTATCTATATATTCGCAAGACCGTCGATGCGACTCGCTTCGGATTATCGACCGGCGCTGAAAATACAAGGAAGCGAAACAAACCATACGTATCAAGCGAAGGAGTCCATTGTCATGAATCGCCTTTGTAAGCAGTCCAAAGCCACTACTCTGATCTTGGCGCTTCTCGCCGCTTACTCCATTAGCGCGATCGGCGCCGAATGGCAGGAAGGCCAGACTTATTCGGCGGGCACGCAAGTGACCTATCAGGGTCACACATATCAGGCGCTGCAGACGCATACCGCTTATCCGGGCGCGGGATGGACGCCGTCCAACACGCCGACCCTGTGGAAGGATCTGGGCGCAAGCGGCGGAACGCCGACGCCGGCTCCTTCGCCGACACCTACGCCGACGCCAACTCCCACGCCAACACCGACACCCACGCCGACGCCGACGCCAACTCCGTCTCCGACGGCATGTTTCTCGGCATGGTCGAGTTCGCAGGTCTATGCGAACACCGGCAGCAAGGTGACGTACAACGGCCGCAACTATCAGAACAAGTGGTGGACTCAGGGCGATAACCCGGCGTCATCGGGACAATACGGCGTGTGGCAAGACATCGGCGCATGCTCGGGCACGCCGACGCCTGCTCCAACACCGACGCCTACGCCTACGCCAACTCCGACACCGACTCCAATGCCGGTGCCGACGCCGACGCCGACACCGACCCCAACTCCGGTGCCGACACCGACGCCAACACCAACGCCGACGCCAACACCAACTCCGGTGCCAACACCAACTCCGACACCGACTCCAGTACCGGTCCCGGTGCCAACACCGACGCCAACGCCTACTCCGACGCCAACACCCACACCTACGCCAACGCCAACGCCGACGCCAACCCCGACGCCCACACCAACGCCCGCCCCCAGCCCCTCAGGCGGTGACATCACCGGGCGTGAAGTCGGCGGTTACTTCGCGCAGTGGGGCATCTACGATCGCAACTACAAGGTCAAGGACGTCGATACCACGGGCGCGGCCAAGGCGATGACCTTCATCAACTACGCGTTCGGCAACATCTACCAGAAGAACGGCGGCTACGAGTGCGGCATCATCACCAAGGCCGAACCGGGCGCAACCGATCCGAACGCGGCCGATGCAGGAACCGGCGGCGACGGCTGGGCGGATTACCAGAAGAACTTCAGCGCGAACGAATCGGTCAACGGGAAAGGTGACACCTGGGACTTCCCATCGAACGATCCTCGCTACAACAGTGGCAAGGTCGGTCCGCTGAAAGGCAACTTCAACCAGCTCAAGCAGTTGAAAGCCAAGTATCCGAACCTGAAGATCATCATCTCGCTGGGCGGCTGGACCTGGTCGAAGTGGTTCGGCAAAGCCGCCGCCACCGATGCGCTGCGCAAGCAACTCGTGACGTCGTGCATCAACGTCTATATCAAGGGCAATATTCCGTTCGATGCCGGTTCGAACGCCGGTGGCGACGGCATGGCCGCGGACGTGTTCGATGGTATCGACATCGACTGGGAATTCCCCGGCGGCGGCGGCCAGCCGTACAACACCATCGACCCGAACGACAAGAAGAACTACACGCTGCTGCTCGCCGAGTTCCGCAAGCAACTCGACGCGATGGGCTCGCAAGGCGGCAAGCACTATTACCTGACGGTGGCCATCGGTGCGGGCGGCGACAAGATCGCCATGACGGAACCGGCGGAGTACAGCAAGTCGCTCGACTGGATCAACATCATGTCCTACGACTTCCACGGCGGCTGGGAAGCCACCGGGCCGACCGACTTCCAGGCGCCGCTTTATAACGATCCCGACAGCCCGAACAGCAAGGCGGGCGGCTACGGGCCGACCTACAACATCGACGGCGCGGTGAAGGCGCTGCTCGCCGCCGGTGCGCCCGCCAACAAGCTGGTGGTCGGCATCCCGATCTACGGACGCGGCTGGACCGGCGTCGCCGCCGGAACGAAGGGCGACGGCCTGTTCCAGAAGGCCACCAGTCCCGCGCCCGGCAAATACGAATCCGGCATTCAGGACTACAAGCTCCTCAAGAGCGCTGCCGGCACGGTGTATGAAAGCTCCGTCGCGAAGACGGCCTACAAGTACGACGGCAAGGTCTGGTGGTCTTACGACACCCCCAACACCGTGAAACTCAAGACCGACTACATCAAGGCGCAAAGCCTGCGCGGCGGCTTCGCCTGGGAATTGGATGGCGACGGCCCCAACGCGGAGTTGATGAAAGTGCTAAGTGACGGACTGAAGTAAAGGCGCGACGGCCGCGCGGCTCGCCCGGCAGTCTGCGAGCCGGCCGCGCGCATGCAGAGGCAAGCGAATCAGCGGGGGCAGTCATGCACGGACGATTGACCGTTCTGAACGGAACGCTGGCGAGACGCGATATCGGCCTGCGCCGGCGTGGTTTCACCTTGCTCGAATTGCTGGTGGTGCTGCTGATCATCGCGCTGCTGGCGGGTTATGTCGGCCCGAAGCTGTTCGGTGAAGTGGGCAAGGCGCGCAGCAAAACGGCGGCATCGCAGATGAAGGGTATCGAGAGCGCGCTGGATCGATACCGGCTCGACACCGGCCATTTCCCCACTACCGAAGCCGGTCTCGCCGCACTGACGACCAACGTCGGCAATGCGTCCGGCTGGGATGGTCCCTACATGAGCACCGCCGTCCCCAACGATCCGTGGGGCAAGCCGTATGTTTACCGCGCCCCCGGCGAAAACGGCAAGGACTACGATCTGATGACCTATGGCGCGGACGGCAAGCCCGGGGGAAGCGGCGAGGACGCGGATATCGTGGCTCCATGACCGTCGCGGCGGCCGCCATGCGATATCGCGTCCGGGTCCAATCCGACGGCGGTCCACAGGAACTCGAACTGGATGCCGCCGACGAGACTCAGCTCCGTCAAAGCGTGACGGCGATGGGTTTATCGCTGATCGAGGCATCGCCCGTCGAAAAAAAGAAGCTGGCGTTGTCGTTCAAAAAGCCGGTATTCGAGCGCGCGCTGTTCACGCAGGAATTGATCGCGCTGCTCGAAGCGGGCCTGAGTCTGGTCGAAACGGTGGAAACCCTGCGCGATAAAAGCAAGGAAGGGCTCAACCGCACCGTGCTGCAGCAGATCGTGTCCGCGCTGTACGAAGGCGAGCCGCTTTCGCGCGCGCTCGAACGTCAGCCCGATCACTTTCCGCCGCTGTATGTTGCGACCGTCGCATCGGCCGAGCAGACCGGCCATCTGGCCGAGGCGCTCAAACGCTATCACCACTACGACGCGCGGCTCGCGGCGGTGCGCAAGAAAGTGGTGGCGTCGATGGTCTATCCGTGCATCGTGATTGCAGTGGGCGCGTCGATCATTCTGTTCATGGCGTTCTACGTGATTCCGAAGTTCAGCCAGGTGTTCGCGACCATGAAAGAGATGCCCGTCACCGTCAAGCTGATGCTGATCTGGGGCAACCTCGTCGCGGCGCACGGCGGCGTGATCCTCGCGGCCGTGCTGGCGTCGATCGTCGGCGCGGGGCTGTCGCTGAGAAGCGCGAAGGTGCGCGCGACGCTGTTCGGCGCGTTTCTGCGTCTGCCGAAGCTCGCGGGATATCAGCGGCTGTTCGCGCTGACACGCTTTTATCGCACGCTCGGCTTGCTGCTGGCGGGCGGTATGTCGATGGTGACATCGCTCGAACTGGCCGCGCAGATTCTGCCCTCGCAATTGCAAAGCGCGCTGGCGCAGGCGCTCGATGAAATCCGCGCCGGCAAGCCGCTGTCGGGCGCGCTGCCCGCCGCCAATCTGACCACGCCGGTGGCCGAACGGCTGATTCGCGTGGGCGAGCAAAGCGGCGAACTCGCCGGCATGGTGACGCGCTCCGCCGAGTTCTGCGACGAAGAACTGGATCGCGCCATCGACACCTTGATGCGCGTGGTCGAGCCGGTGCTGATGCTGGTGGTCGGCGGCATCGTCGGGACGATCATTTTTCTGCTGTACATGCCGATCTTTCAGCTCGCCGGAAGCGTGGGGTGACATCGTGGACAAGACTCTCGCCGACACACCCGATCTGGCGCTGCGTTCGCGCCAGCAGCGGCTATGGGACGAAGCGGAACACGATCCGCTCGACTATCTGAAGCTGGTGACGCAGGCCATCGGGCTGACCGGTTTCGACGCCGAAACGCTCGAAACACTCGAACCGCGTTTCGATCTGCTGTCTTTCGGCGAAGCGATGTCGCGCAAGTGCCTGCTCGCCGCCGATCCCGCCGCGCGCCTATGGCTCGTCCTCGCCGATCCCTTCGATCCGCTGCTGCGCACATGGGCGATCCATCGCGTGAAAAAGCCCTTCGCGTTCGCGTTCTGCGTGCCCGCCGAGTTGATGGCCTATCTCGCGCTGCATGAATCCGCGCATCAGGCGCTGACGCAGATCGACGTGGGCGGCAAAACCGTGGCGGCGGATACTGGCGTCGAAATCACGCTGGCGACGCTGGCCTCGGACGTGCATCCGGTGATCCGGCTGGTCAATTCTTCGCTGTACGACGCATTGAAGGCGCGCGCATCGGATATTCATATCGAGAGCACCGCGACGGGGCTGGTCATCAAGTACCGCATCGACGGCGTGTTGCAGGAGACGGCCGCCGCGCCGGGTATCGATACTGCCGAGCAGGTTTTATCGCGCCTGAAAGTGATGGCCGATCTCGATATCGGCGAGCGGCGCATTCCGCAGGATGGCCGCTTCAAGGCGCTGATCAATCAGCGCGAGATCGACTTTCGCGTCTCGATCATGCCGTCGATTCATGGCGAAGACGCCGTGCTGCGCGTGCTCGATAAACAACGCGGCGAAGGCAGCAGTAACGCGCTGCGGCTGGATTCGATCGGGCACGAACCGGAGATCGTCGATGCGATCCGCGTGATCGCGCATGAACCGTATGGCTTGCTGCTCGTCACCGGGCCGACCGGTTCCGGTAAATCCACCACGCTCTACGCCACGCTTACCGAGATCAATACCGGCGACGAGAAGATCATCACCATCGAAGATCCGGTGGAATACGAACTCGCGGGCGTGTTGCAAATTCCGATCAACGACAAGAAAGGGTTGACCTTCGCGCGCGGCCTGCGTTCGATCCTGCGTCACGATCCGGACAAGATTCTGGTCGGCGAAATCCGCGATGGCGAGACGGCGGGCATCGCGGTGCAGGCGGCGCTGACGGGGCATCTCGTGCTGACATCGGTGCACGCGAATAACGTGTTTTCCGTGCTCGATCGCTTTCTGCATATGGGCGTCGATATGCACAGTTTTATCGACGCGCTGCTCGGCGCGGTCGCCCAGCGCCTGATGCGCAAAAACTGCCCGCACTGCATCACCGACGACACACCGCCCGATGACGCCACGCTGCGCCTTTCCGGACTCACGCGCGAACAGGTCGCGGGTTGGCGTTTTCGACGTGGCGCGGGATGCGAGATGTGCCGACGCACCGGCTATCTCGGGCGGCAGCCGATTGCCGAAGTGCTGCGCCTGAACGATGCCATCAAGCAATGCTTCGTCGAACGCCGCCCGATCATGGAACTGAAGCAACTCGCGTATCAGAGCGGCTTCGTGCCGATCCGGCAGATCGCGTTGCGCGCCGTGGCCGATGGCCGCACCACGCTCGCCGAAGTCAATCGCGTGACGATGGTCGAGGCCTGATATGTCGCGCTGGTCGGATCAAATCGGAACGTTGAGGCAGGCGGCATCGAAGGGATCGTCGATGTTCAGCCGCACCACGTTGTGGATCGACGGCGAACGCGCGCGCGTGCTCGATCATGCGGGCCGATCCGTGCCGCTGTCTTCCATCGGCGATACCGCAGCGGCGCTGAAGGCCATCGAAGCGCTTGCGCCCAAACCCGCGCGGCCCGGTCTGCATGCGTTGCGCGTGGTGGTCGGCGCGCCGTTCGCGCGCTATTACGCGCTGCCGTGGCAGGCGCTGCCGAAACCGGCCGATTGGGTATCGATGGCGCGCATCCAGACGACGCAGACCGGCGCGGGCGCGGAGCCGTGGCGCTACGCCGTCAGCGATGGCGTGTGGGGCCACGGACGGCTCGCCGCCGCGATGCCCGAATCGCTGTGCGCCGGGATTGCGCGTTTGTGCAAGTCGCGGCGGCTGCAACTGTCCGGCATCGAACCGGCCTATACCTTTGCGCTGCAAAAGCACGCTCGCCGGATTCGCGATGGCGCGATCGCCGTGGTCACGCTCGAACCGACCGAAGGCGATGCGGCGCTGGCGCATATCGGCATGCGGCGCGCGGGCGGCTGGAGCGGGTTTATCGGGTTGCCGGTGTCGGGTCCGCTCGACGATGTCCTGCGCGATGCCTTCGTGCTGTGCGCCATCGAGCCGCCCGAGCGCCGCTACGTGATCGGCCCCGCCGATGCGAGCCGCTGGATGGCATCGGCGGCAGCGCCGGGGGCATCGATGGTGGAATGGCTCGCCGCACCGTGGGACGCCGCAGCATGAAAGCGCCCGCCCTCGATCTGCATCGTCCGAACCGGCCCGGCGCGGCGGCGGGACTGCTGGCGCTGGTGATCGGCATCGTCGTATTGATGATGGCGATGCGCTACCTCGACACGCTCAAGGACGAGGGTCTGGCGCTCGATGATCGCGAGTCCGCCATTGCGCAGCGGGAGAAGGTGTTCGAGCGCATCAGCCGGGCGCATCGCAGCGCGACCAATCCGCACGCGGCCGAACTGATGGCGCAGCAGCGTTACGCGGCGGAACCGGCGCGCGATCTGATCGAAGGCGGCTGGACGCCGAATATCGCCTTCCTGAGCATCGAACTGATTACGGCGTCGCGGCAGATCAACATGCAGTTCGAGACGCGTTCCGCGCAGGAAGCGTTGTCCTATGCGGACTGGTTACAAGCGCAGCCGGGCACGGAAACCGTCACGGTGAAGCGGCAGACCGAAACGCCCGGACCGCCGGTGAAGTCGGTCGAGACCGCCTTGCAGGTGACGTGGAAGCCGTTCGTGGCGAAGCCGCTGGCGAGTGCTTCGGTTGCCTCGGCTGCTTCGGTTGCTTCAGCGGCCGTCGCCGCTTCGCCGGGAGCGCGCAAATGAACCGCCTGCTATGGGAAGTGCGACGCGCCCAATGGCGGCTCGGCACCTTCGGCCTGCTGGCGATGCTTATGATCGGCGCGGCAGGCGTGATCGCGCTGGTGCAAATTCTGCCCTTGCATCAGGACATCGCCGCGCGTCAGATCGATCTCGATGCGCGCGCCGCGAAGCTGAGGCAACCGCCGCCGCCGCTGCCCGACGAAGCCGTCGCGCCGGTCAGCGCCGAGCAGCGTTATTTCGTTTTCCTGCACAGCCTGCATGCGATCGCCGCGAAGAACAATATTCCGCTGCCGCAGATCACGTATTCGCTCGCCGCGCCCGACAAGGATTCGACACTCCGGCGCTATTCGGTCGAAGCGACCTTCACGAGCACGTATCTGCAATTGCGCGATTTTCTGCGCGAGATGCGCACCTTGCCGGGCCTGCGCTTCGAGCGGCTGACGATCTCGCGCCCCAACATATCGGTGACGCAAGTCGAAGTGCGTCTTCAATGCTCGTTTCTGGTCGAGGCCACGCAATGAACCGCCTCGACATGCGCACCATGAAAGTCTCGTGGCCGATTCTCGGTCTGCTGGTGGTCACGGCGGGTCTGATCGCGTTCACGTATTTCCGGGGCGGCAAAGACGAGCCTGCGCCCGCGTCCGCGCCGCCGCGCGTGGCCGCGAAGACATCGCCCGCGTCCGCGCCCGCAGCGGCATCGGATGCCGCTTCTGCGCCGCCTGCCGCGACCATCGTCGATCTGTTTCCAAGCCAGAACTGGCTGCCGCCGCCACCGCCTCCCCCGCCGCCTCCGCCGCCCGGATCGGTGAAGCCTCCGCCGCCGCCCGAACCGCCGCCGCTGCCCTTTACCGTACGCACGCTCTGGCTCGATCAGAACGGCGTGTTTTATATCGTGCTCGCGGGAACGGGGCGCGAGTTTCCCTTGTGTATCGACTGCCAGAAAAAAGGCTTTCTGCATAAGGGCGATGTGATTCTCAACGCCTGGAAGATCGACGACATCAGCCGCAAGCAAGTGCTGTTCACGTATTTGCCGTTGAAGCGCCGGCAGACGCTGCCACTCGGAGAACTCAAATGAGCCGGCTCAAAAAACTCACCGTGTGGGTGCTGATTCCGCTGCTGACCGCGTGCGCGAGCGAGCTGCATCGGCAGGACTTGCAGAATCGGCTTTCCGGTATGCCGCCCGATGCGCAACTCGATCTGCTCGCGCAGCAGAGCGCGCAGTATCCGGACGATCTGCAAATCCGCAGTTGGTATCTGAGTCTGAAACGCAAGCTGTCGGCAGAGTATCTGCAACGCGCGACGATCGCGTTTCGCGCAGGCGATTCGTCGCAGGCGCTGGCGTGGGCGCGCCGTGCCGAGCAAGCCGCGCCCGGCGACGACAATGCGCGCGAGATGATCGACTACATCCAGAAGCAGGCGCCGATCGACACCGCCATGACCTACGCCGAATCGATCTACGGCGAACAGCCGCAGGCGGCGCTGTCCATCGTCACCGATGTGCTGTCGAAGCAGCCCGACAACGCCCGCGCCATCCGCCTGCGCGACACGCTGCTCGCGCCGAAAGCGCAGGAATTCGCGCCGAAGCTCAACAAGGATCTCGATCAGCCGATCACCGTGCAGTTCCGCGATCAGCCGCTCATCAGCATTTTCGAACTGATGTCGAATATCACCGGGCTGAATTTCACCTTCGACAAGGAAGTCCAGGCCGCCGCGCCCACCACAATCTTCGCCGCCAACACGCCCGTCAAACAGGTTCTGGCGATGGTGCTGCAAGCCAATCAGCTTGCCAGCAAAGTGGTAGGCGGCAATTCGATCCTCATCTACCCGAACCGCCCCGACAAGGCGACCGAGTACAAGGATCTGGTGGTGCGCACGTTCTACCTGCAGAACTCGACGGCCGCGCAAGTGCTCGCCTCGCTCAAGCAGATGGTCAAGACGCGCGACGCCGTGCTCGACGAGCGCACCAACGCCATCATCCTGCGCGACTCGCCCGATGCCATCAAAGTGGCCGAGCGCATTATCCGCGCGCTGGACGTGACGCCCGCCGAAGTCGTCATCGATGCGCAGATTCTCGAAGTGTCGTCGTCGGATCTGCTGCATCTGGGCATTCAGTATCCGGACGGCATTCAGTTCGGCCTGCAGGCGGGACAGGCCAACGATCAGACCACGCTGCCGCAGAACACCGTCACCTTGCAGGAGCTGCATCACCTGAACAGCAGCGACGTGCTGGTGCGCATCGGACCGGTCGGCGTGAACTTTTTGCAGACGCACGGCCTCACGCGGACGCTGGCCAATCCGAGCATTCGCGTACGCAACCGCGAGAAGGCGAAAGTGCTGATCGGTGACCGGCTGCCGGTGGTCACGACCACGCTGTCGGGCAACTTCAGTTCGGAGAGCGTCAATTATCAGGATGTCGGGCTGACGCTGGAAGTCGCGCCGGTGATCGTCAATCCGGATGAAGTGCAGGTGAAGCTGCATATGGAAGTGTCGAACGTTACGGACACCATCACGACTTCGACGGGACTGATCGCGTATCAGATCGGCACGCGCACGGCGGAAACCGTGATGAGCGTGCGCAACAACGAAACGCAGATGCTCGCCGGTCTGCTCCAGCGCAATGACCGCGATACGGGTTCGGGGCTGCCGGGTCTGAGCCGCATTCCGCTGCTGGACCGCATTTTCGGCGACCGCGCCAACAATCAGACGCAGACCGAACTGGTTTTGCTGCTGACGCCGCGCATCGTGCGCAATCAGGCGATGCCGGCGGGCAACGTCATGCAGTTCGATTCGGGCACCGAGAACCGCATCACCACCGAGCGCGATCCGGTCGCGATCAGCGACAGCGCGCGCGTGCTGAGTGCGCCCGCGTCGCTGCCGCCGCCGGTGCCGCAGCCGGTTCCAGCGCCTGTTCCCGCGCCCGTTCCCATTCCCGAGCCGCCGCCGGTGGTCGCGCTGCCGCCGCCCGCGCTGCCGCAGCCGTATCGCGCGCCCGATGAGCCGCAGCGCGTCAACCCATGACACACGACGATGAACCGAGGCTTCACGATCATCGAAATGCTCGTCACGCTGGCGATTCTTGCCGTGCTGGCGACGGTGGCCGCGCCGCTCGTGCAAGTGGTCGCGCAGCGCAATCGCGAGGACGAACTGCGTCGCGCGCTGTGGAGCATCCGCGATGCGATCGACGCCTACAAAGCCGCAGGCGATGCCGGCAAGTTCGACCGGCCGCTGGGTGTGTCGGGCTATCCGCCCAAGCTCGACACACTGGTCGATGGCGTGACCGACAAGACCTCGCCGACGCATTCGCAGATCTACTTTCTGCGCCGCATTCCGCGCGATCCGACCTGCGATTGCCCGAGCCGCTCCGACTCGCAAACCTGGGGCAAGCGCAGCTACGCGAGCGCGCCGGACTCGCCCAGCGAAGGCGATGATGTCTACGACGTTTATTCGTTATCCGAAGGAACCGGGCTGAACGGGATTCCGTATCGAAAGTGGTGAGTGTGATGTTCAAGAAGCTGCGCCGCGCGTTCACGCTGATCGAGCTGCTGGTCGTGATGGCAATCATCGCGACCTTGCTGACCATTGTCGTGCCGCGCTATTTCGGGCAGGCCGACAAGGCCCGCGACGTCGTGCTGCATCAGAATCTCGCGGCCATGCGCGATTCGATCGATCACTTTCGCGCCGATCAGGGGCGTTATCCGCAATCGCTCGATGAACTCGTGCAGAAGCGCTATCTGCGCGAAATACCGATGGACCCGGTATCGCAAAGCCGCACCACGTGGACCACCGAGCAGCCAGCCGATGGCACGCCCGGCGTCTACAACGTGCGCAGCGGCGCGAAGGGCAAGGGCAAAGATGGCACCGACTACAGCAGCTGGTAGACGCCGCCAGCGCGGCTTCGGCATGTTGTGGGTGCTGATGTGCGTGGCGCTGGTCAGCATCTACCTGATGAAGGTGGGCGAAGTGTGGGCCACGCAGATTCAGCGCACCCGCGAAGACGAATTGCTCCGCCGTGGCGATGCGATCCGCCGCGCGATCACCGAGTACGTCGCGGCTGATCCGGGCGGCGCGTATCCGATGAACTTCGACGATCTGCTGCACGATCCGCGCGCGTCCTTCGCGCGGCGTTTTCTGCGCCAGCCCTATCTCGACCCGATGACCAACGACGCGTGGCAGACGGTTCGCGGACCGGCGGGCGAGTTGTACGGCGTGTACAGCGCATCGACACAGGCGCCGATCAAGAAAGACGGTTTCAACGATGACGACGCGGGCTTCGCGTTGCAATCGTCGTATCAGGACTGGAAGTTCACGTTCTACCCGCAACGCGGCATGAACCGCAGATAGTCACGCACTGTCCGGAGGTTGGAGATGAAATCGATTCGCACGAAACTCGCGCTGCTTCCGGCGATTCTGCTGCTGCAAGCGGGCGTGGCGCTCAGTCAGGAAGCATGGCGCGAAGGCACGACGTACTCGGCCGGCACGAGCGTGACGTACAACGGACGCGTGTATCAGGCCTTGCAGGCGCATACGGCGTATGTCGGCGCGGGCTGGACGCCGCCGAACTCGCCGACGCTGTGGAAGGATATGGGCGCGGCGGGTGGATCGCCTGCGCCTGCTCCGGCTCCGGCTCCCGTTCCGGTGCCGACGCCCGCGCCTGTTCCGGTGCCAACGCCTGCGCCTGCGCCCGTTCCCACACCGACGCCAACACCCGCGCCCGCTCCGACGCCAACACCAACGCCAACGCCAACGCCAACGCCAACGCCAACGCCAACGCCAACGCCTTCAGGGTGCTACACGGCGTGGTCGGCATCGCAAGTTTATGCAGCGACGAACACGCGCGTCACGTATAACGGCCGCAACTATCGCAACAAGTGGTGGACGCAAGGCGATAACCCATCGCAGTCGGGACAGTACGGCGTATGGGAAGACCTCGGCGCGTGCGCAGGCGGTACGCCGACGCCAACACCTACGCCTGTGCCGACGCCAACGCCTACGCCTGTGCCAACGCCGACACCTACGCCTGTGCCGACGCCAACGCCTACGCCTACGCCTACGCCTACGCCTGTGCCGACGCCAACGCCTACGCCTGTGCCAACGCCGACACCAGTGCCGACGCCAACACCAACACCAACACCAACGCCTACGCCAACACCGACACCGACACCGACACCCACGCCCACGCCAACCCCAACGCCCGCCTCCTACAAACCCAAAATCACCTACATCCCCGCGCCCGCAGGCTATCCCACCACCGCGCAATTCACCGCCGCCGAGAAATCCCTCGTCGATCAGTCCAACGGCCAGATCGCACTTATCCGCAGCGCGCTGCAAGTACTGCCCGACGCCGATGTCGAAGCGGTTACGCCCGGCCGCGCGGCGAATCCATCGAACGTGAAGCGGGTTGAAGCGATCGTGCCTGAGGCCGAGTTCGACAAGCTGTTCCCGGTGCGCAACGTGAAGTACTCGTACGTCAACTTCCTGCGCGGCATCGCCAAATTCCCGGCCTATTGCGGCGACTACACCGATGGTCGCGATGCCAACGCCATCTGCCGCAAACTGCTCGCGACTTCCTTCGCGCACTTCGTGCAGGAAACCGGCGCGAACTGGACATCGCTCACGCCCGCGCAAGCGCGCCCCGATGCCGATCACAACAACCCCGTGCTCGCGAAAATGCCGCAAAACACGGCGATTCCGTTCTGGCAACAAGCGCTGTGGTTCCTGCGCGAATCCGGCTACAACGAAGGCTCAGCCGTGGGCGCGTATCAACAATGCGAGCCTGGCTCGCACGCGACCAACTGGGTCTTCTATCCGTGCGCGAAAAACGCGCAGGGCAAATATCTCGACTACTTCGGACGCGGCGCGAAGCAGTTATCGTGGAACTACAACTTCGGCCCGTTCTCGCAGTCGCTCTACAACGACGTGAACGTCTTGCTCGATGACCCCGGTCGCGTCGCCGATACCTGGCTCAATTTCGCGTCCGCCGTATGGTTCGCGGTCACGCCGCAAACCCCGAAACCACCGATGACCTGGGCCATCGACGGCACGTGGAAGCCGAACAGTGTCGATATCGGCAACAACATGAAGCCGGGCTTCGGCGCGACGGTGTACATCATCAATGGCGGAATCGAGTGCGGCGGGGGCGGCGCGGAGAAGTCGCAGGTGACCAACCGCATCAACGCATACAAGGAGATGGCGCGCGAATTGAATGTCACCATTCCGGCCGATGAACCGCTTGGCTGCGCCAACATGAAGGGCTTTCAGGAAGGCTCGGCGGCGGCCGTGAAGGCGTATCTCGACAAGGACTATTCGTGGGCTAATGGCAAGCCGGTGACCGCCTGCAAACTGGTCGATTATCAGATGCCCTTCTCGCTCGTCACGCCCGGCGATTACAAAGCCTGCGTCGATTATTTCTTCCGTGGCAAGGTGGAATACAACGGCAAGATCGTGATCGATAACACGCAATGACGCGGACGTTTCGCGCCGCGTTCACCGGCCGCTGCGATAGCGGTCGGCGAGCGCCTTCACGCGCGTGACGTAGCGCTGCGTTTCCGCATAGGGCGGCACGCCGTTGTATCGATCAACCGTTGTCTCGCCACTGTTATAGGCGGCGAGCGCGAGATCGAGATTGCCGCCGAAGCGCTTGAGCAGCCACGACAGATACTCCACGCCGCCGCGAATGTTCTGCCCGGCATCGAACGGATCGCCGACGCCGAAGCGCGTTGCCGTCGCCGGCATCAACTGCATCAGCCCTTGCGCGCCCGCCCGCGAAAGCGCATTCGTCCGATACGCCGATTCCGCGTGAATCACCGCGCGCACCAGCGCATGATCGACGCCGAACGCCGATGCGCTCGCATCGATCTCGCGCCGATACGAACGCGTATCCAGCAGCAAGGCCGCGACGTCGATGCTCGCATCCGGCGCGCATAGATTGCACGTTTCCATGAAATGCAGCTGGATCACGGAGACGTCGGCATCGACACCTGTGGGCCGGTTCGATAGGAAGTGGCGCACGCCATCTTCGACGTAGGTATAGATACGCGTGGTGGCCTCGCGTCGCATCGGCGGCACGCGCCCTTTCGCATCGGACGCCGCCGTGTCGCCGCCGGGCCGCCAGTTCATCGCGATGCTGCTGCAATGCGCATGATCGATACGCGCGCTGACATAGACCACCGAATGATCATCGGCTTCGCAGCGAAGCATGGTCGCGGCATGCGCTTCATGCGCTGCGTGCGCAAGCAGAACGCTGACGCCTATGAGCAGGCATCGCATCGCCGTGTGACGTCTCATCGCGAGTTCCATTCTGTCGTGCGCCTGCACCAAGCATAGTTCGCTTCGACGCCGATTCCATGAAATAGTCGCCATCGTCGTTGAGCACGTTCGGGCGTTGTTTTCAAGGCGCTTTTGTGCTTCCATTGATGCGGATACTTTGGTCTTCGAATGAGATCGCCATGAACATGAATCCTCGTTTCGACGCCGCCTGGAAGAGCTGGCTCGACGACAATATCCGTCGCGGCTGTTCGCATCAATCGCTGATCGACGCCATGGTCGCCAACGCGTTTCATCCCAACGCGGCGCGCTCGATTCTCGCGCGGACCATCGCAGGCGAATCGCTCGATACCGATATACCGATGTCCTCGGAATACACGTACGGCACGCCCATGCTGCCCGCCGCACGCGTGTTGCATGCCGCGGATCGCGCCGCGCCCAAGGTGTTCAGTTGCGACGCGCCATGCGTCGCGCTGCTCGCCGATGTGCTCAGCGGCGAAGAGTGCGAGCGCCTGATCGAGATCGGCCGCGAGCGCGTGCAGCAGTCGGCCGTGGTCG
>NZ_JAQFVG010000300.1 GCF_029439455.1 Caballeronia sp. BR00000012568055
CGACTCCACGCCGATGATAGTGCGGAGCTCCCGTGTGAAAGTAGGTAATCGTCAGGCTCCTCATGCTGCAAACAAAAACCCCATCCACACACGGATGGGGTTTTTGCGTTTGGGGCGTCGAATAAAGCGCACCGCCTGTACTGATGCGATGAGCGCTAGAATTTCCCTTTGCCTCGCGCACCACCGTCTTCACCAAGTTCCCATGCTACGTCTAAGCGAAATCAAGCTCCCGCTCGATCATCCCGATTCGGCCATCGAAGTCGCTGTCCTTGCGCGTCTGAAAGAAATCGACGTGGCGGCGAATGAGTTAGTTCGCTTCGACGTGTTTCGTCGTGCGCACGATGCCCGGAAGCGTGGAGACATCAAGCTCACATACATCATCGATGTCGAGTTGACGGATGAGCAAGCTGTACTAAAACGATTGGAAGCGAATCCGCAACCGCACTGCGGAGCGACGCCAGATATGGCGTATCACTTCGTCGCGAAGGCGCCGGAGCGTTCCAATTTGCAGCGACCGGTTGTTATCGGAATGGGGCCGTGTGGGTTGTTCGCGGGGTTAATTCTGGCGCAGATGGGTTTCCGTCCGATCATCCTCGAACGAGGCAAGGCTGTCCGGGAGCGCACCAAGGACACGTGGGGACTGTGGCGTCGCAATGAGCTGAATCCGGAGTCGAACGTGCAGTTTGGCGAAGGCGGTGCAGGCACGTTTTCGGACGGCAAGCTCTACAGCCAGATCAAAGACCCGAAGCACTACGGTCGCAAGGTGCTCGATGAGTTCGTCAAAGCCGGCGCGCCGGAAGACATCTTGTGGCTGAGCCGCCCGCACATCGGGACGTTCAGGCTGGTGAGCATGGTCGAGAAGATGCGTGCGCAGATCCATCAGCTTGGCGGGGAAGTGCGGTTTCAACATCGTGTCGAAGATATCGAGATCGATAACGGCAAGGTTCGCGGACTCAAGCTTTCCAACGGCGAAACGTTGAAAAGCGATCACGTCGTGCTGGCCGTAGGACATAGCGCACGCGATACGTTCCAGATGCTCCACGATCGCGGCGTCTACATGGAAGCCAAGCCGTTCTCTCTGGGATTCCGCATCGAACATCCGCAGGGTGTGATCGATCGGAGTCGGTTCGGCAAGTTCGCGGGTCATGAAAAGCTCGGCGCGGCCGACTATAAAGTCGTGCATCACTGCAGCAACGGGCGCGCGGTGTATAGCTTCTGCATGTGTCCCGGCGGAACCGTCGTTGCGGCGACATCGGAGCCGGGGCGTGTGGTGACGAATGGCATGAGTCAATACTCGCGCGCCGAGCGCAACGCGAACGCGGGTATCGTCGTGGGGATTACGCCGGAGGATTATCCGGGCGGTCCGCTCGCGGGTATCGATTTTCAGCGCAAGTGGGAAGAGCGCGCCTTCGAGCTGGGCGGTGGCGATTACTCCGCGCCGGGACAGCTCGTCGGCGACTTTATCGCGGGACGTGCATCGACATCGCTGGGTTCGGTCGTGCCGTCGTATAAACCCGGCGTGAAGCCGACCGATCTGAGTACCGCGCTGCCCGATTACGTGATCGAAGCAATCCGCGAAGCGCTGCCCGAACTCGACAAGAAGATCAAAGGCTTCGCGATGCACGACGCCGTGCTGACCGGCGTCGAGACACGCACATCGTCGCCGTTGCGGCTGCGCCGGAAGGACGATTATCAGAGCATCAATACTGAAGGCTTGTATCCGGCGGGCGAGGGCGCGGGCTATGCGGGCGGGATTTATTCAGCGGCAATCGATGGTATCGAAGTGGCTGAAGCGGTCGCGTTGAGCATGATGAAGCAGCACGCAGCGACCGCGTAATCCAGCAAATCAGGTGACCACGCCGACCTGCCAGGGCACGAACTCACTCTGTCCGTACCCATGCAGTTCGCTCTTCGATGCAACACCCGAAGCGCAATCCAGCATCATTTGGAAAATCTGTTCGCCTAGCTGATCGATGGTCGCGGTGCCATCGATCACGCCGCCGCAGTTGATATCCATATCCTCTTCCTGCCGCTCCCACAACGCAGAGTTCGTCGCAAGTTTGAGCGATGGCGACGGCGCGCAGCCATAAGCCGAGCCGCGTCCCGTCGTGAAGCAAATCAGGTTCGCGCCCGATGCGACCTGACCGGTGGCGGACATCGGATCGTAGCCGGGCGAATCCATAAAGACGAAGCCCTTCGCGTCGATGTGCTGCGCGTATTCGTACACCTCGACGAGATTCGTCGTGCCGCCTTTTGCGACCGCGCCCAGCGATTTCTCCAGAATCGTCGTCAGCCCGCCGACCTTGTTGCCCGCCGACGGATTGTTGTCCATCGCCGCGCCATTGCGCTCGCAATACGCTTCCCACCACTTGATCCGCGCCAGCAGTTTCTCACCGACTTCGCGGCTCACTGCGCGTCGCGTCAGCAAATGCTCTGCGCCATATACTTCCGGCGTCTCCGACAAAATCGCCGTGCCGCCGTGCGCGACGAGCTTATCGACGGCCGCACCCAGCGCCGGATTCGCCGAAATGCCCGAGTAACCATCCGATCCACCGCACTGCAATCCGACGATCAGATGCGAAGCCGGCACCGGCTCACGCTTCACGCGATTCGCATCCGCAAGCATCTCCTCGACCATCGCGATACCGCGTTCGATGGTCTTGCGCGTGCCGCCGCTATCCTGAATCGTGAAGGTTTTCAGATGCGTGCCGTCCTTCAGTCCGCTCGATTCGAGCACGCCCGAAATCTGATTCGTCTCGCATCCCAGCCCAACGAACAGGACCGAATGAAAATTCGGATGCACGGCGTAACCGGCAAGCGTGCGGCGCAGAATCTGCAAGCCATCGCCTTGCATATCGATACCGCATCCCAGGCCATGCGTCAGAGCGATCACGCCATCGACATTCGGATATTCCGCCAGCGCCTCCGGATGCACATCGCGCCGAAAGTGATCGGCAATCGCGCGCGCGACGGTCGCCGAGCAATTCACGCTCGTCAGCACGCCGATGAAATTGCGCGTCGCCACCCGACCGTCTTCGCGGCGAATGCCCATGAAAGTCGCGGGCGTATCGACGAAAGGCGTCGGATGCTTATCGATACCGAACTCGTGCTCGCGCGCGAAATCGGCCATCGACAAATTGTGGGTGTGGACATGCGCGCCGCGCGCAATCGCCTCGCGCGCCACGCCGATGATCTGGTTATAGCGCTTGACCGGTTCGCCGGCCGCAATCGCGCGCGTCGCGATCTTGTGTCCCGGCGGAATCAGCCCGGTCACGACGAGATCTTCCGAGGCGATCTCCGCGCCCGAAAGCAACTGACGCGTCGCGATCACGACATCGTCCTTGGGATGCAGCCGTATGGTGGAGGACATGTTTTTCTCAGATCGTAGAGGGGGCGTGCTCGTCGCGGAGCGATTCCGCTTCGGCACTGTTGAGCGGTTCGACTTTGCCGACGATTACAAGATAGCTGAACGCGCCGAGAAAGCAGAATCCGCCCGCCACGCACAACGGAATGGTGAACGAGCCTTTGGTGATAGCGAGCATGACGCCCGTGAACGTCGTAATAACGATGCCCGCGAGATTCGACGCGAAGTTCTGAATTCCGCTGATCGATGCAACGTAATCGGGACTCGGCGCGACATCGCCCGGCAGCGACCAGATGCTGGCAGCGGCGAACGCAAGGCTGCCATACGCGATGCCGAAAAACGCGAGCATCAGATAAACATTCGACGTGAACGCCGACAACGTAATCACCGATGACAACAACATGCCGCCGACCATGCACGTCTTGCGCGCCGCGGTGAGACTCCAGCCGCGCTTGAACAGCGAATCCGACACGATGCCGCCGAGCCAGCCGCCCGGAATCGACATCAACGCGGGAATCATGCCGAGCGTGCCGAGCGATTTCAGCGAGAAGCCATGCGCCTGTACGAGATAGCTCGGGAACCAGGTGATGAAAAAGTAGATCACGAAGTTCAGGCAGAAGAAGCCGAGCATCATGCCCCACAGCGTGCGGTACTTGAACAGCGAGGCCCACGACACTTTGTTCTTCGGCGCGACGGATTTGACGGGCGGCGCATCTTCGGCGCCGGTCATATCGCCCTTGGATTTGGTGCGATAGATCAGGAACCAGCCGAGAATCCACACCGCGCCGAGCACGCCCGTAATCACGAACGACGCTTCCCAGCCGAACGAACTGATGATGAGCGCAACGACGGGAATCGACAGCGCGGAGCCGACGCGCGAGCCGCTATCGAAAATGCTGGTGGCGAACGCGCGTTGCTCCGGCTTGAACCATTGCGATACGAGCTTCGCGCAAGACGGATACGCGCCCGCCTCACCGACGCCGAGCATCAACCGACAGCCGAACATGCCCGCGACGCTAGTCGCGGATGCGGTGAGCGCCGTGAACAGCGACCACCAGCCGACCGCCAGCGGCAATGCGATCCGCGCGCCGACGCGATCGACGAACCAGCCGAAGGGCATCTGCATCAGCGCGTAAGTCCAGAAGAAGCCGCTCAGGATAAAGCCCATTTCCGCCGGCCCGATGCCGAGCGCCTTTTCGATCTGCGGCGCGGCAACCGCGAGATTTGCGCGATCGATATAGTTGATCGCGATGGCCAGAAAGGCCAAAAATATCACTACCCAACGCATTTTGCGCATCGTTTGTCTCCGTGAACGATTTGCTGGAAAAAGGGGGGACGCGTTCCGCTCTCAGGCGGATTTCAGTGCTTCGCGCAGTTGCTTTTGTTCGATATCGAGTTTGAGTTCGCGCGCCATGTCGATCACCGGCTGAAAGCGGCGGATTTTCTTTTCATCTTGATTGCGCGCGATGTCCGCGAGCCGATGCACGAGGAACGGGTTTTCGAAGCGATCTCGTACGCTGGCCAGATAGTCGCTGGCGACGTCGCCTTGGCCGAGCGCGTTGAAAACCGGCAGCACTTCATCGCCCCAGACGGCTTCCACCGGATCGCTATACGACGGATTGTGCATGGCGTCGAGAACGGTCATGTCGGGTGCGCCGTCGCGCTTGCGCCAGATTTCCGCGAGCATCGTGTGGCCGAGGTTCAGCAGCAGCAATTTGAGGCGCTCGTAATGCGCGAGATCGTCCGTCACGACGATGTCTTCGTGTTCGCACGGCAGCGTCATGCCCGCCTGCCGCTCGATGGCCCACAGCGCGTAGGGTTCGGCAATCGCGCCGACCGGCAGAATTGGCTCGGAAACGATCCGATCGACCAGCGAATTCACCCACACGCAGCGCGTTGTCAGATATTCGATGAACGCGTCGTCCACATTCCAGCCGCGCGCGATGCCGAGCACGAGATCGCGGAGCGTATCGCCGTTGCGCGAGACGAGTTCGCAGGGCAGCAGCGTGATGGCATCGCCACCCGCTTGATGGCGCGCGTGCAGCAGAACCGCGAGCTTCGCCGCAAAGCCGCGCGGCGTGCGCTGGCCATCGAGCAGATCGGCGGTGTCTTCATCGAAGACGGCGTAACCGGCATCAGCCGTGTTCGACACGATTACCTTCACGTCGCGCTCGATGCGTTCCAGCAGCCGCGGCCAGTCTTCGTTCGCATTCAGCGCTTCCGTAATCGAATCGCACTCAAGTGTCACGTCGATGGTTTCATCGCGCTGACGACCGCGGATGCGCACCGGATAGCGTCCGTTTGCCCGCAGCGCATCGATGCGCGCGGCGCTGTCGGCGCTGGTCGTCGTCTGCACGACGGTGATTTTGCCGAGCGCCTTCGCCGGATTCTGCGCGACGAAAAAATCGACGTGCGCCTGGAGGAATCGGCTGGTGCCGAACTGGAGGATCGGATTGCTCATCGCGGGGTTTATCGTTGGGAACGGTTCCAGATCGCCGCAAAAAAATTCGGCCACGCGGCCTTACCAGATCGCATACTAGAGGCATGAAAACAAATTGGTCAAGCCACTTGAAAGGCGTCGAAATCGGGCAGACGCCCGTGGCACGGCCCGTCAACGCTTCCGTTGATTACAATTCACGTTTTCCCCGAGCCTGAGCAGGAGTCTGCCCTTGAGCGTAAAGCCCGCTGAAACGCGTCGTCTGTATCTTCAGATTGCCGACAAGCTGCGTGGATTGATCGAGCAGCAGGATTTCGCGCCGAATGGCCGGTTGCCATCGGAGCGTGAACTCGCGCAGACGCTGGGCGTGTCGCGGCCATCGGTGCGCGAGGCGCTGGTGGCGCTGGAACTGGAAGGGCGGGTGGAAATTCGCATGGGCTCGGGCGTGTATATCGTTGCCGGGCCGGAGGCGAAAGCGCCGCGCGAGGAGGCGGAACTTGGTGAAAGTCCGATCGAAATCATGAACGCGCGCAGCGTGATCGAAGGCGGAATTGCCGCGAGCGTCGCGCCGTTCGCCAAACCGAAGGCGCTCAAAACGCTGCGCGCACTCTACGATTCAATGGCCCGCGAAGTCGCAAACGGCCAAATTCCGAACAGCGCCGATCGCGCGTTCCACGTGGCGATCGCGCAGATGTCGGGCAACGATGTTTTAGCGCGAACGGTCGGCAGTCTCTATGACGAACGGCATAGTCCGTTGTCGTCAACGTTGCGCGGACATTTCGAGGGCGAAGAAACCTGGGCCGCTGCACTCGGCGAGCATCTGGAGATTCTCGAGGCGCTCGAAGCGCACGATCCCGTCCAGGCGCAAGCCGCGATGCAGCGTCACATGCGAAAGTCGGCCGAACGGCTGATGACGCGCAAGAAACAATAAAGCCGGCGCATCCTTGCGAAACGCGCCGGCTCGGAGAGTCTGCCCGTGTCAGCCAGGATAGGCTTCGTCCACCTTCAAACCCGCGAGCTTGAAGATCACGCGCAGCGTCTGCGGCGCGATTTCACGTCGCGAGGCGAGCGTCGTCAGTACGAAGTCCATTACCTTCGCGTACTTCAGCATGGTCAGACACGATTCGATATCGGTGGAACCGTCGCGCATCGATTCAGCGAGGCGCAACATTTCCACGGAAATCTCTCGGGCCATTTCGAGTTCGAGTTGCTGCTTCTCGCTCCACGCCGGCATTGCGGTCAGTAACGCCAGCATGTCCTGAAACTGTTTCTCTGCTTTCTTGTCCGGGATCGCATCCATCGCCGTCCTCTCTAGATCTCATGGCGCTGCGAGTCGCATTCGCGGCGCTGTGCGTTAGGTGTTACGTAACAAAGCCTGAGCGCGGTGACGACGCAGTTGCGTGTCGAAGCGCGGGCTCGTTACCAGCTTATTGCTTCTGCCCTGCTGCATTCGGCGCGTGGCGGGCGCTGCCCACGCTTGTGTGTCGTCCTTCCAATGGCCTCATTGTCGGGCGATGCACGAACTGTTCCATGCGCGTTGCTGCTCGCATGCACACCGAGCGTCCGATGGCTGGAACAAGAGCGTCTTTGCGCTTTTGGGTAAACTTCCCCTTTTGAGACGGAAGAACCAGCGGTTAGCGCACATTCAGCGCGAACATGCTCCGCTTTTCATTCACTCCATCCTTCCCACGATGAACAGCAAGACTTCGGCGTCGGCCGAAAACAAACCCGACCCATCAGCCAAACACGAAATCCGTCCTGGCCAGTCGATCGAACTGCTCAAGGAACTTCATATCCTCACGCGCGACGGCAAGATGAATCAAGACAGCCGCCGAAAACTGAAACAGGTCTATCACTTGTATCAGTTCATTGAACCGCTGCTTGCCGACGTTCACGCGCGCCAGGGTTCCGTATCGCTGGTGGATCACGGCGCGGGGAAGTCTTACCTTGGGTTTATTCTCTACGATCTGTTCTTTAAGACTCTGCGCGATCGGTCACACATCTTTGGAATTGAGACGAGAGAAGAACTCGTCCACAAGTCCGAAGAATTGGCAAAGCGACTCGGCTTCGATGGAATGTCGTTTCTCAATCTGTCGGTGGCCGAATCAATTGATTCAGATCGTCTGCCTGATTCGATCGATATCGTCACCGCGCTGCATGCCTGCAATACCGCAACCGACGACGCCATCCACTTCGCTCTGCAAAAGAAGGCGAAGTACATCGTCGTGGTGCCGTGTTGTCAGGCGGAAGTGGCGGCGGTGCTGCGCAAAAATAAGGGACAGTCGCTTTCGAAAAATGTGCTGACGGAAATGTGGCGGCATCCGCTGCATACGCGCGAATTCGGCAGCCAGATCACGAATGTGTTGCGCTGCCTGCAACTCGAATCGCACGGATATCAGGTCAGCGTGACGGAACTCGTCGGCTGGGAACATTCGATGAAGAACGAACTGATCATCGCCCAGTTCAAGGACTTGCCGCGTGGACGGCCTGCGCAGCGTTTGTCAGATGTGCTTGAAACGCTCGGACTCGAAGAAATGCGCGAGCGTTTCTTTACTCAATAATCCCGTCAGGATTGTTGCATCCACGCCTTGAAGCCATCGTGCCCAAGGCGTTCGAGCGTTTCGATATTGCGTTCGTAGATATCGGCGGCATCGGGAAACGCGGCGACCGCGCGATCGATGCTCGCTTCGCGCAGCAAGTGAAAAATCGGATACGGCGCGCGATTCGTGTAGTTGCTGATATCGTCCGGTTCGGTGCCTTCGAATTGATAATGCGGATGAAAACTCGCGATTTGCAGATCGCCCGATAATTTCAATTCGGTGAGCAAACGATCCGCGAAGAACAGCGCGTCGGTGTAATCGGTGAAATTGGCGAAGGCGTGCGGCGTGATAAATAGCGTTGTATCGATTTGTTCGGGATTGCTGTCGTGGAGCAAGCGCAATTCATCGGTTAGTTCGACTACCAAATCTTCCACGCGGCGCACATCGCTAACGACGTAGCGCACTTGTCCTTTCACGTGCACGCTTTTAGCAAACGGACACAGATTCAGTCCGATCACCGCGCGCGTGAGCCAATGCTGAGTGGCCGCGATCACTTCATCGCGGGTACTGCTGTCATTCATACGTTTTCCTGAGTTTTCTTTAATGCGATTGCCGCATCCAACAACATTCGCGCGATGCGCGGCGCGGCGAGCATCGGCCCGGAGCCGGGACCATAAGTCTGACTCGTCGCGTAAATGCCGTCCACCAGCAGCGCGAACGATTCCGCCAGTTCGCGCGGATTCGCCGCGCCCGCCGCCGTGCTGATTTCGGTGAGGCGCCGCATCAAATATTGCTTATTCCGTTCGACCGAAAGACGCGCCGAATGCGCCGGATCGCGGAATTCGCACGCCACGTTCAAAAACGGACAGCCGCGATAATCCACTGCGGACGCGCGCGCAACAAGATCGTCGAGCGCCTGCAAAAGCTGCGCGGCGGGATCGTCCGGATGTTTGGCGACACTCGCCTCGAATCGCTTCTGATAATTCTCGTGCATGCGATCAAGATACGCAGTCACGAGTTCATCTTTTGACGCGAACCGTCGATACAAACTCATCTTGTTGACGCCCGCGCGCTCCACGACGGCATCGATGCCGATCGCGCGGATGCCGTCGCGATAGAACAACTCCTGCGCGGCGTCGAGCAATTGCGCCTGCGCGGTCGCGCCGTCGGTGCGGACACTGCGGCGGGCAGGGATTTTAGGCTGGTCGGCGGATGATCGTGTCACAGTCATCTCCTTAAAAGTCGTGCGTGCATGCTTGACATGTTACCGATCGGTAACTAAGCTCGCAACTTCAATTGTGACCGAGCGGTAACGTCGCCAACTTATCAGACGAACGGAGCAGCGATGAATTGGGTAGCGAAGCGGTTTGAAGGCCGGATGCACTACGGCTGGATCGTGGTCGGCGTGGTGTTTCTGGTGCTGCTCGCGGCGGCGGGCACGCGCGCCACGCCGAGCGTGATGATGCTGCCGCTCGAGAAACAATTCGGCTGGAGCCGCAGCACGATCTCGCTGGCCATTTCGCTCAACCTCGCGCTGTACGGTCTCGCCGGCCCGTTCGCCGCAGCCGCGATGCAGCGTTTCGGCGTGCGTCCTACGCTGCTCGCCGCGCTGACCACGCTGGCCGCTGGCGTCGCCATTTCGTCGATGATGACCGCGCCGTGGCAAATGGTGCTCGTCTGGGGCGTGATGGTCGGAAGCGCCACGGGCGTCGCGGCGCTGACGCTGTCGGCGACGGTGGTGAATCGCTGGTTCACCACGCATCGCGGTCTGGCGATGGGCATTCTCACCGCGAGTTCAGCGACCGGCCAGCTCGTGTTCCTGCCGTTCCTTGCATCGATTTCCGAACATCACGGCTGGCGTCCGGTCGTGTTCGTGGTGGCAATCGCGGCGGCGATCGTGGTGCCGCTGGTCGCGTGGCTGCTGCCCGAGCGTCCGGTGAACGTTGGTCTGCATCCGGTTGGCCAATCCGCCGATACACCGCCCGCCGCGCTGCCGCCGCCGAAGAATCCGATCAAGGTCGCATTCGGCACGCTGGCGATGGCGAGCAAAACGCGCGATTTCTGGCTGCTGTTCTTCAGTTTCTTCGTCTGCGGCGCAAGCACGAACGGTTATGTCGGCACGCACCTGATCGCGATGTGCTCCGACTACGGCATGACGCAAGTGCAAGGCGCGACGTTGCTGGCCACAATGGGCATCTTCGATTTGTTCGGCACGACGCTGTCGGGCTGGCTGTCGGACCGCTTCAACGCGCGCTATCTGCTGTTCTGGTACTACGGTCTGCGCGGCTTGTCGCTGATTTATTTGCCGTACGCATTTGGTATCGACTTCTTCGGTTTGCCGCTGTTCGCCGTGTTTTACGGGCTGGATTGGATCGCCACCGTGCCGCCGACCGTGCGTCTCGCCACCGATGTCTACGGCCGCGACACCGCGCCGATCGTGTTCGGCTGGGTGGTCGCGGGGCATCAGCTTGGCGCGGCGTTCGCGGCGCTCGGCGCGGGCATGCTGCGCACGAGCCTCGGCAGCTACACGGTCGCGACGATGATCTCGGGCGGTCTGTGCCTCGTCGCGGCGGTGACGGTGCTGCGGATTCATCGTATCGGGCGATCGGCGGGCGTGGCGGCGACCTGATCCGGATCGGGCGTCCTTGTTATCCTTGTCGCAAACGCGGCGCGCATTTTTGTCGATGCGCACCGTTTGTTTTTCCGCTTCCCGACAAGGACAAAGCCATGACCGCAAAACCTGCTCCGACCGACATCGATATCCACGAGCTTTTCTCGGGCCGCTGGAGCCCGCGTGCGTTTTCCGATCAGCCGGTGGATCGTGCGCAACTGCATCAGGTGCTCGAAGCGGCGCGTTGGGCGCCTTCATCGAGCAATTTGCAGCCGTGGCGATTCCTCGTATTCGATCGACAACGCCACGCCGCCGAATTCCAGCGCGCGTACGACACGCTGATGCCCGGCAACAAGGCGTGGAACGTGACCGTGCCGGTGCTGATTTGCGTCACGGCGACCACGGTCACGCCAAAGGGCGATCCCGCCAAAACCGCCGCCTACGACACCGGCGCCGCCGCGATGGCGCTCGTCTTGCAAGCCCACGCGCTCGGCCTGGCGACGCATCAAATGGGCGGCTTCGACCGCGACGCGTTCCGCAGCGCTTTCTCGATTCCCTCCGACATACAAATCATCGCGGTGATCGCGCTCGGCCATTTCGGCGACGTCGATAAGCTCGACGACACGCTGCGCGAACGCGAAGCCGCGCCGCGTGCGCGCAAGCCGCTGGGTGAATCGGCATTCGAAGGCGCGTGGAATCGCGCGTTCGAATAATCCAGCCTTAGTCGGCGGAAGCATCCGCGGCCGACAGCGGCCGCGCGATTTCTTCGAGCGATTTCCGCTCCGCCGCGATACCCCAAATCCCCGCGACAATCGCCGCCGCGATCATCAGCGCCGAGCCGATCAGATAGCCGATAAACACCGCGCCGCGCTCGTGTGTATCGATCAAATGCCCGAATAGCGTCGGCCCGATGATGCCGCCGAGCGCCGTGCCGAACGCATAGAAAACGGCAATCGCCAGCGCGCGAATTTCGAGCGGAAAGGTTTCGCTCACTGTCAGATACGCCGAACTCGCCGCCGCCGACGCGAAGAAGAAAATCACCATCCACGCGATGGTCTGCGTCGTCACGGTGAGCATGCCTTGCATGAACATCCATCCGCTGATGGTCAGCAAAATGCCGGAAATCGCGTACGTGAACGCGATCATGCGTCGCCGGCCAATCACATCGAACAGCTTGCCGAGCAGCACCGGACCAAGGAAATTGCCTGCCGCGAACGGCAGCACGTACCAGCCGATGTGATCGCCCGGCACCTTGTAGAAGTCGGTCAGCACGAGCGCGTAGGTGAAGAAAATCGCGTTGTAGAAGAACGCCTGCGCGGTCATCAGCATCAGCCCGACCAGCGAGCGCCGCCGATGCACCTTGAACAGAGAATGCGCGACTTCGCGTAACGGCGTGCCTTCGCGCGCCTTCAGCCGCAGCGGTTTGACGGGAGTATCCGGAATCTGGCCGCCGTGTTCGCGGAAGTGCGCCTCGATCTCTTCGACGACCTGTTTCGCCTCGTCGAGCCTGTTATGCGTAATAAGCCAGCGCGGACTCTCCGGCACCCACATCCGCATAAAGAGAATCGACAAACCGAGCGCCGCGCCGATCAGAAAGCACGCGCGCCAGCCCCAATCGGGCGGCATCAGACCCGGATCGAGCAGCACGAGCGATCCACCCGCGCCGATCGCCGCGCCAACCCAAAACGTGCCGTTGATGGCGAGATCGGTGCGGCCGCGATAGTGCGCGGGCGTGAATTCCTGAATCGTCGAATTGATGGCCGTATATTCGCCGCCGATCCCCGCGCCTGTCAGAAACCGAAACAGCACGAACGACGCCAAATCCCACGAAAACGCCGTTGCAGCGGTCGCCGCGACGTAGAGGAACAAAGTGATGAAAAACAGCTTGCGGCGTCCCAGACGGTCTGTGAGCCAGCCGAAACCGAGCGCGCCGAGCACCGCCCCCGCGATATACGCGCTCCCGCCAATTCCCACATCCGCGTTCGAAAAATGCAGCGCCGGACTCGCTTTCAGCGCGCTCGCCACCGCGCCCGCCAGCGTCACTTCGAGTCCGTCGAGCAGCCAAGTGATGCCGAGCGCGAACACGATCAGCGTGTGAAAGCGGCCCCACGGCAGGCGGTCGAGGCGGCCGGGAAGATCGGTTTCGATCACGTCGGATCGTTCTGTCGATGCGGTTTCGCTCATAAGATTGGGCGCGCTTTCTGCTGCTCACTCACGCACCGATGAAAGAGAAGAAATTGCCGCTCCGACAGCAAGTTGCATTCCGCTTTGGTCGAAACCTGTCGAATGACGCTGCCGGTTGAGAATTACTGCGATCGCGGTTGATGCAGGACTTCTTACGTGTTAAAAACGCGATCCACTTTGCACGCGGCGCGCCGTTGCTGCGCCGCCTCACGCCATGACTTACTGTGCGATCGATTTCGGCACGTCGAACTCCGCCGTCGCCTTGCCCGATGGCCTGAAAATCCGGCTCGCGCCGGTCGAGGGCGACGCCGTCACGCTGCCGACAGCCGTCTTTTTCAACACTGACGAGAATAACCAGTCGTACGGGCGCGCGGCGCTCGAGGCGTATATCGACGGATTCGACGGCCGTCTGATGCGCTCGATGAAGAGCATTCTCGGCTCGCCGCTCGCTGACACCAGTACCGATCTCGGCGACGGCTCGGCAATCAAATACACCGACGTCATCACGCTGTTCCTTCAGCATCTGAAGCAGAAGGCGCAAAAGCTCGCCGCGGAGCCGCTTACGCGCGCCGTGCTGGGCCGCCCGGTCTTTTTCGTCGATGACGACCCGCGTGCCGACAATCTGGCGCAGAAGCAACTCGAAGCGTGCGCGCACGCCGTCGGTTTGAAGGAAATCCACTTCCAGTACGAACCGATCGCCGCCGCGTTCGATTACGAAGCGCGTCTGACGCAGGAAGGGCTGGTGCTCGTCGCGGATATCGGCGGCGGTACGTCGGACTTTTCGCTGGTCCGCGTAGGGCCCGAACGCGCGAAGCATATGGATCGCAAAAGCGATGTGCTGGCGCATCACGGCGTGCACGTCGCGGGCACGGACTTCGACCGCCGCGTGGAGTTATCGACCATTCTGCGTGAGCTTGGCTATCAGACGCTCGATCCGCAGGGCCGCGAGGTGCCGAATCGCGTGTATTTCGATCTGGCGACGTGGCATCTGATCAACACGGTCTACACGCCCAAGCGCGTCAGCGAATTGCAGTTGATGCGCCATCTTTACCCGGACACGCATTTCCACGATCGCCTGATGCGCGTCGTCGATCGCCGGCTCGGGCACGCGCTGACCGCGCACGCGGAAGAAGCCAAGATCGATGTCGCCGCTGGCGGCACGACCGAAATCGATATGGAAGAGGTGGAAGAAGCGTTGCGCGTGGCCTTCGACGAGCAAAAGCTGATCGAAGCGGGGCGCGATGAGACGCAGCGGATCGTGCAATCGGCGCGTGAGACGGTGAAGCGCGCGGGAATCGCGGAAACGGACGTCAGCGCGATTTATTTCACGGGTGGCACCACTGGCCTGCGTTTTCTGTCCGAGGCGCTCTCAGCCGCGTTTCCGGCCGCTCAGCCGGTTTTCGGCGATCGTCTCGCCAGCGTCGCGACAGGACTCGGTATTTACGCCCAACGAGTCTTTGGCTGAAACAGTCATATTTGGTGTCAACAACAAAAAACCCCGCCGAAGCGGGGTTTTTCTTGCGGAATTCTCGCGAGCCTTAGGCCGGCTTGATGTTCGCTGCTTGCTTGCCCTTCGGGCCAGTCTTCACTTCGTAGGTAACCTTTTGGTTTTCCTGAAGCGTCTTGAAGCCTTCGATGCGGATTTCCGAGAAGTGCGCGAACAGATCTTCGCCGCCGCCATCCGGAGTGATGAAGCCAAAGCCCTTTGCGTCATTGAACCACTTGACGGTACCGGTTTCCATGTTACTTGTTCCAAAAAATTGATGAATAAGGCCGAAGCCAGGGGTGCATGAAAATCAAGGAAGGGGCAATGGGACCAACCGGAATACCGTGATGGCGAACCTACGAAAGAACCACTTCACTCGCCACTTGAAATCCTGCAAGAAGCTTTATACGGCTAATCCATTTCGCGGTCAAATAATATCCGACCAGGCTGAAGGGGTTTTTTTGAGATGATCGGCGAAAACGTTACGCCATCAGATCCTCACAGCACAAAACTGACCTGAGATTAAGCAGCATTTATGCAATTTGTCGTCGCCGTGGCTGCAATCGAAAGGTGCAACCGTTAAACTACGCGCCAAATTTTGGTTGCACCGGCATCGCCGGGCGTCGGGCTCGATTCTGGCGTCCGAGGGCGGGATTTGTCCCCGAAATCAAGAATTGCCTGCGATGCGAGACATAGGAGAAGAATGTGACGACTAGTTCGATACAACGAAACATCGGCCCGTGGGCGCTCATGCTGACGGGTCTCGGGTCCATCATCGGGTCGGGATGGCTGTTCGGCGCGTGGGAGGCTGCGAAGATCGCCGGGCCGGCTGCGCTGCTGGCGTGGGTGATCGGCGCGGTCGTCATCATGGCGATTGCGCTGACTTACGCCGAACTCGGCGCGACGTTCCCGGAATCCGGCGGCATGGTTCGATACGCACGCTATTCGCACGGCGCGCTGGTCGGATTTATCAGCGCGTGGGCGAATTGGATCGCGATCGTATCGGTGATTCCGATCGAAGCGGAAGCGTCCATTCAGTACATGAGCACGTGGCCGTATGACTGGGCGCATGCGCTCTTTGTCAACGAAACGTTAACGACCACGGGCATCGCGTTATCGGCGTTGCTAGTGATTGTGTATTTCATGCTGAATTATTGGGGCGTGAAGGTGTTCGCGCGCGCCAATACCGCGATCACCATTTTCAAATTCCTGATTCCCGGCGCGACCATCGCCGGGCTGATCTACACCGGCTTTCACTCGCAGAACTTCGGCACGAGCACGACATTCGCGCCGTACGGCTGGCCAGCGGTGCTGACGGCCGTGGCGACCAGCGGCATCGTATTCAGCTTCAACGGTTTTCAGAGCCCGGTGAATCTGGCGGGCGAAGCGCGTCATCCTTCGACGAGCATTCCGTTCGCGGTGATCGGCTCGATTCTGCTCGCGCTCGTGATTTACGTGCTGCTTCAGGTCGCGTACATCGGCGCGGTGAATCCGGCTGACGTGCTGAAGGGCTGGAACCACTTCAACTTCGCGTCGCCGTTCGCGGAACTGGCGCTGGCGCTGAGCCTGAACTGGCTCGCCGTGCTCCTTTATGTCGATGCCTTCGTCAGCCCGAGCGGCACCGGCACGACCTACATGGCCACCACCACCCGCATGATTTACGCGATGGAGCGCAACAACACGATGCCCAAGATGTTCGGCAACGTGCATCCGTTCTACGGCGTGCCGCGTCAGGCGATGTGGTTCAACCTGCTCGTGTCCTTCATATTCCTGTTCTTCTTCCGCGGTTGGGGCACGCTGGCGGCGGTGATTTCGGTGGCCACGGTGATTTCATACCTCACGGGTCCGGTCAGCTTGATGGCGCTGCGCCGCGCCGCGCCGGATCTGGATCGCCCGGTCAGTCTGCCGCTGATGGGCGCGGTTGCGCCGTTCGCGTTCGTGTGTGCGTCGCTGGTGCTGTATTGGGCGAAGTGGCCGCTGACTGGCGAAATCATCCTGCTGATGGTCGTCGCGCTGCCGGTGTACTTCTACTTTCAGGGCAAGACCGGTTTCGCCGGCTGGGGCCGCGATCTGAAGGCCGCGTGGTGGCTGATCGCCTATTTGCCGACGATGGCGGTGCTGTCGCTGATCGGCAGCAAAGAATTCGGCGGCAGCGGCGTGCTGCCGTACGGCTGGGACATGGCGGTCGTCGGCGTGTGCGCGCTGGTGTTCTACTACTGGGGCGTGCACACCGGCTATCGCACGGACTATCTGGACGAGCGCGAAAGCCACGAAGACATTCTCAACGAAGTCGGCGCGTAAGCCGGTTTCGCGAGCAAGCGAAAAGGCCCGCCTGAGCAATCAGGCGGGCGTTTTTCATTGCGCGTCGGAGAAGACGTAGTTGGTCATGGCGAGCGCGCGCTGGAACGTGCCGAGCGATTGAATGCCGAGCCGATAATCATCCGCTGCCGCGCCGAGCGCGCTGAAAACCGGCAGCAAATGCTCGTCAGTCGGATGCATCAGCGCGGCGTGCGGCGCGCGGGCGCGATAGTCGAGCAGGGCGTCGATATCGCGCGCTTCGAGGCGATCTTCGAACCAGTCCGTGAATTCGGCGACGCGCGGATCGGCATCTTCCGGACGCGCGCCGAAATCGGCCATGCGCAGGTTATGCGTGATCTGCCCGGAACCGACGATCATCACGCCGTCCTTGCGCAACTCACGCAGCGCACGGCCCAGACGGAAGTGATGCGCGGCGTCCAGACGCGGCTGAATCGACAGTTGCGCGACGGGCACGTCGGCGTCCGGGAACATGAGCAGGAGCGGCACCCACGCGCCGTGGTCCAGTCCGTGTTCAATGGTCGCGGCGGGAATGCCGTGCGCGTCGAGCATGGCGGCGGCGTCGCGGGCGAGATCGGGTGCGCCGGGCGCGGGATAGCGCAATTCATACAGCGCGCGCGGGAAACCGTAGAAATCGTGGATGGTTTCGGGACGCTCGGCAACGCTCGCGACGGGTTGCGCCGTGCCCCAATGCGCGGAAAGCATCAGAATCGCGCGCGGGCGAGGCAGCGTGTGCGCAAGCGATGCGAATTCGCGCGAGGGCATCGACGGGTCGATGGGCAGCGTCGGAGCGCCGTGGGAGATGAAAACGGTCGGGAGGCTCATGATGGCGGCAAAGTTAGCTTGGTTGCCATCGAATGTAAGGCCGTTATGCGCGTTGATAAACGGCTCGATCGGCAACGAATTGTGTCGCCGATGTTGTTAATCAGTCGCTTTCGCCGCCGCGCATGCCCTGCCACGCGTGCGAAATCGGCTGGCTCAGACCGAAGAGATCGATCACGCGATCGACGGTGTGATCGACCATTTCGTCGATTGTCTGCGGTTTTTGATAGAACGCCGGCAGCGGCGGAAAAATCACGCCGCCCATTTCGGTGACCGCCGTCATATTGCGCAGATGCGCGAGATTGAGCGGCGTTTCGCGCACCAGCAACACCAGACGACGCCGCTCTTTGAGCACGACATCCGCCGCGCGCGTGATGAGATTATCGGAGAGACCGTGCGCGACGCTGGCGAGCGTGCGCATCGAACAGGGCGCGACGATCATGCCGTCGGTCGCGAACGAGCCGGACGCGATGCTCGCGCCGACATCGCGCACGCTGTGGACGACATCGGCGAGCGCGTGAACGGTGGCTTTATCGAGTTCGAGTTCGTGCTGGATATTGAGCCAGCCCGCGCTGGAGACGAGCAGATGCGTTTCCACACCGCCCAGCCGACGCAACGTTTCCAGCAAACGCACGCCGTAGATAGCGCCCGTTGCTCCGGTGATGGCGACGATCAGACGTCGCTTGGCGGAAGCCACAGGCGCGTTCACGTGCAAGACAAAAACTTAAGCAGCAGCGAAAAGCTGTTGCAGTTCGCCCGACTGATACATCTCCATCATGATGTCCGAGCCGCCGATAAACTCGCCCTTCACGTACAGCTGCGGAATGGTCGGCCAGTTCGAAAATTCTTTGATGCCCTGGCGAATGGCATCGTCTTCGAGTACGTTGACGGTCATGATCTGATCCGCGCCACATGCCTTGAGCACTTGAATCGCGCGGCCGGAGAAGCCGCACATCGGGAACTGCGCGGTGCCTTTCATGAAAAGGACGACCGGGTTTTGATCGACGATCTGCTTGATGCGTTCTTGCGTATCCATGGCGTTCCTGCGCGTTGTATTCGGTGGGTTAACTGTTGAAATGATAGCGGATTTCGCTTTTACAGGCTTTCATGCTCACGCGGTGAACAAGCCGCCCGAACATCGTTCGATGCCCGCGAGATCGCACATCGAATGGACTTCGGTGAAGCCGCGCGCCCGGAGCAGCGTGCGCACGGCATCGGCCTGATCGTAGCCATGTTCGATCCACAATGCGCCGTTCTTCGCGAGCAGAAACGGCGCGGTCTCGATGATCTTGCGAATCGCCGATAAACCGTCGGCGTCATCGGTAAGCGCGCCGCGCGGTTCGAAGCGCAGATCGCCTTGTTCGAGATGCGGATCGTCGCTGGCGATATACGGCGGATTGCTGACGATCACTTCGAACAGCAGCGACGGATCGAGCTTCGCGGTCCAATCACTTTCGATGAACGTGACGGTGTTTTGATCCAGCAAGCGCGCGGCGTTTCCTCGCGCGACGTCCAACGCTTCCGGCGATCGATCCACCGCCCAAACCCGCGCATCGGGCCGCGCATGCGCGATCGAAATCGCGATTGCGCCGGTGCCGGTGCCGAGATCGAGCACACGCGCGTCCGATTTTCCGTCGATGGCTTCGAGCGCGAGTTCCACAAGCAATTCGGTTTCCGGGCGCGGGATCAGCACATCGGGCGTGACATCGAAATCGAGTCCGAAGAACTCGCGTTTGCCTGTGAGTTGCGCGATGGGTTCACCATCGAGTCTTCGCTGAGACAACGCTTCGAACTGCGCTGCGGCCTCATCGCCCAATAATTCATGATCGCGCGTGATGAGTTCAGTGCGCCGCCAGCCGAGCACATGCATCAGCAAAATGCGCGCTTCCAAAGCAGGCAGCGCGGACGCCTGAAGCAACTCGGCGACCGTCACTCCGCTTCCCCGAGCGCCGCCAGCAATTCCGCCTGATGCTCGGAAACCAGCGCGGCGATCAATTCATCGATATCGCCATCCATGATGTATTCGAGCTTGTAGAGCGTCAGATTTATCCGATGATCCGTCATGCGCCCTTGCGGAAAGTTGTACGTGCGAATGCGTTCCGAACGATCGCCCGAACCGATCAGACTCTTGCGCGTAGCCGCTTCCTTCGCGTGCTGCTCGTGATACTGCTTGTCCTTGATACGCGCGGCCAGCACCTTCAGCGCGCGATCCTTGTTCTTGTGCTGCGAGCGATCATCCTGACATTCGACGACGATACCCGTCGGCAAGTGCGTGACGCGCACGGCCGAATCCGTCTTGTTGATGTGCTGCCCGCCCGCGCCCGACGCGCGAAATGTATCGATACGCAAATCCGCCGGATTGATCACGACTTCGCTGATTTCATCCGCTTCCGGCATCACCGCGACGGTACACGCCGACGTGTGAATCCGGCCTTGCGTTTCCGTCGCCGGCACACGCTGCACGCGATGCCCGCCCGACTCGAACTTCAGCCGCGAAAACGCGCCTTGCCCGGCGATCCGCACGATCACTTCCTTGTAGCCGCCGAGATCGGACACGCTTTCCGACATCGTCTCCGCAGTCCAGCGATTGCGCTCCGCATAACGCAGATACATGCGCAGCAGATCGCCCGCGAACAGCGCGGATTCATCGCCGCCCGTGCCCGCACGAATTTCGATAAAGATATTGCGATCGTCGTTCGGATCTTTCGGCAAGAGCATCGTCTGGAGATCGCTTTCGATCTTCACCATCCGCTCGCGCGCCTCGCCGATTTCCTCTTCCGCAAAATCGCGCATCGACGGATCGGTGAGCAGTTCCTGCGCGGTCGATTCATCGGTCAGCGCCTGTTTCCACAGCGCGTATTGTTCGACGATCGGGCTGATTTCCGCGTGCTCGCGCGTGAGCTTGCGGTATTGGTCCATATCGGACGTGACGTCCTCGCGGCTCAACAACTCGTTGAGATCGACCTGGCGTTTTGCAAGCTGGTCGAGCTTGCTTTGCATGCTCGTTTTCATCGGACGGATTGGAGCCTGGGTGCTCCGGAGAAACTGCGAATCAGGGGAGGCCGCCGCGCAGGACGCGCGGAGCATTTCAGAATAACAAAGGCGAGGCCGCTAACGGTCGGACGATTTATCCGCGCCGTGACGGTAGAAACCGCTCATCAGATCGATGAGCTGATTGCGCTCTTCACTGCTCGCGCGATTGAGCGCGTGCGTCGGGCCGTGAATCAGCTTGTTGGTGAGCGCCTGAGAAAGCGCTTCGAGCACGGCGGCGGGATCGTCGCCGCGCGCGAGCATCTTGCGCGCGCGATCGACTTCGGCGCGGCGCAGCGCGTCCGCCTGCGTGTGCATATGGCGGATCACCGGCACGATGCTGCGCGCATCGAGCCATTGCATGAAGTTCTGCACGCGCGTTTCGATGATCGCTTCGGCTTGCGCGACCGCCGCTTGCCGCGACGCGTTGCCTTCGCGCACGATCGCGCCGAGGTCATCGACGGTGTAGAGGAACACGTCCTTCAGATCGCCGACTTCCGGTTCGATATCGCGCGGCACGGCGAGATCGACCATAAAAATTGGCCGATGCCGCCGCGCACGCACCGCACGCTCCACCGCGCCCAGCCCGATGATCGGCAAGGTCGATGCCGTGCACGACACGATGATGTCGAACTCGTGCATGCGCGTGGGCAACTCGGAAAGCGGAATTGCGCGGCCGTTGAAGCGTTCGGCGAGCTTCTCACCGCGCTCGGCGGTGCGATTCGCGACCACGAGTTCACGCGGACTTTGCGCGGCAAAGTGCGTCGCGCACAACTCGATCATCTCGCCCGCGCCGATAAACAGCACGCGCTGACTCGAAATGTTTTCGAAGATGCGCTGCGCCAGGCGCACGGCGGCGGCGGCCATCGACACGGATTGCGCGCCGATTTCGGTTGTCGTGCGCACTTCCTTGGCGACGGCGAACGTGCGCTGGAATAACTGATTCAGGTACGTGCCGAGCGCGCCGGCTTCGGACGCGGTGCGCACCGCATCCTTCATTTGTCCGACGATCTGCGTTTCGCCGAGAACCATGGAATCCAGCCCGGACGCGACGCGAAACGCGTGGCGCACGGCTTCCGACTGCGGCAGCGCGTAGACGTGCGGCGCGAGTTCGGGAACGGGAATGCTGTGGTACTGCGACAGCCACTGAATGGCGGCATCGCGCGCGGCGGAGTCGTCGGTGGCGCAGTAGAGTTCGGTGCGATTGCAAGTGGAAAGGATCGCCGCCTCGGGCGATACCTTCGCCAGCGGCCCCAGCCAGATATCCTTCAGCGCGCCCAGTGCGGGCTTGAGCTGTTCGAGCGGAAACGCCACGCGTTCGCGCAGAGCGACTGGCGCAGTGTGGTGGTTGATTCCGATCGTGAGGAGCTGCATGTGCGGTCTTATGCTTTGGGCCTAAGCTGATGGCCTTTCAGATAGTCCAATATTATAGCGTTTTGGCCATCCGTACATTTATACGCGGCATTCCGGGGGCGGATCGCGGTGGCGCATCGGGCGGTCGTTGCCTTTAGCCGCGACAATCGACCGCAAGCTGTTGATCGGCAATATTTGTGCATCGCCGCAGAAAATTCGCGTCGATCTACAACGCTGGAGCCTTCTTAGCGGGCGCTTCATACGCTTGCCATCGCCAATTCCGGCCCCTAAACTCGACCGCTCCTTCATACCGAATTACGCCATGTCCAACGGAAACTCAGCTTTGAACCGCATGGAGACGCGTCGCTGATGGGCTGGATCGGACTGATCTTTCTTGGCGCGGTGATCGGCGCGGCGGGCTGGTGGCTGCATCCGCTGCGGCGGGCGGGGCGCGTGGGCGGCGGCGCGGCAGGACGCATCTGGACCGCGATTCCCGCAGGCATACTGGCGATTGTCGTCGCGCGCATGTTCGGCAATATCATCGATCTTTATCACGATGGCGAGACGCTCGAATGGCTGGTCTGTTCGCTGTTTGCGCTCGTCGTGGTGACGCTCACGGTCGCGCTGGCCGCGCGTCGCTGACTCTCTTTCTTCGGGCGGCGGGACCGTTTCGCCGCTCTGCAATCAAAGCTCCAGGCAGGTGACTTCATGAACGACCGAATCGCAATTCCCGACGCCGCGACTTTCGCCGGCCGTATCGACGCGCTGCGCAAGCAAATGGCGCGCGATCAGATTGCCGCTGTGCTGATTCCATCGGCGGATCCGCATTTGTCGGAATATCTGCCGGAACGCTGGCAGGGCCGGCAGTGGCTGTCGGGCTTCACGGGATCGGTCGGCACCCTGGTCGTGACGGCGGATTTCGCGGGCGTCTGGGTCGATAGCCGCTACTGGACGCAAGCCGAAGCGCAACTCGCCGGCACCGGCATCCAATTGATGAAGATGATGGGCGGTCAGCAAACCGCGCCGCACGTGGACTGGCTCGCGCAGAACGTGGCCGAAGGCAACGTCGTTTCCGTCGATGGCGCCGTGCTCGGCGTCGCGGCGGCGCGTGCCTTGTCCGATGCGCTCACCGCGCGCGGCATTCTCCTTCGCACCGACGCCGACGTGCTCGAAGCCGTCTGGCCCGAGCGTCCCGGCCTGCCCGATGCGCCCGTCTACGAACATGCCGCGCCGCACGCGAGCGTCACGCGCGCGGACAAGCTCGCGCAAGTGCGCGACGCGATGCGCGAGAAGGGCGCGCAATGGCACTTCGTTTCCACACTCGACGATCTCGCGTGGATCTTCAATCTGCGCGGCGGCGACGTGAGCTACAACCCGGTGTTCGTCGCGCACGCGTTGATCGGCGTGGACGACGCCACCGTCTTCGTCGCCGATGGCAAAGTGCCTGAAGCGCTGAAGCAGTCGCTCGCGCGTGATGGCGTCAAAGTCGCCGCTTATGCGCAAGCGCCCGAATCGCTCGCGGCGCTTCAAGCGGGCGCGACGCTGCTGATCGATCCGCGCCGCATCACACATGGCTTGCTGGAGAAAGTGCCCGCGACGGTGAAGGTTATCGAAGCGGTGAATCCGTCGACGTTCGCGAAATCGCGCAAGACGGCGGCGGAAGCTGAGCATATCCGCGCGACGATGGCGCAGGACGGCGCGGCGCTGGCGGAATTTCTCGCGTGGTTCGAAAGCGCGCTGGAAAGCGGCGAGCGCATCACGGAACTGACCATCGACGAGAAATTGACGGCGGCGCGGGCGCGTCGGCCGGGATTCGTGACGCTGAGTTTCGGCACCATCGCCGGTTTCAATGCGAACGGCGCGATGCCGCATTACCGCGCCACGGACGTGTCGCATTCGGTGATCGAAGGCAATGGTTTGCTGCTGATCGATTCCGGTGGTCAATATCTGAGCGGCACGACGGATATCACGCGCGTGGTCCCGATCGGCACGATCACGCCCGAACACAAGCGCGATTACACGACGGTGCTCAAAGGCACGATCGCGCTATCGCGTGCGCGCTTCCCGCGCGGCATCCGTTCGCCGATGCTCGATTCCATCGCGCGCGCGCCGATCTGGGAAGCGGGCGCGGACTACGGACACGGCACGGGCCACGGCGTCGGCTACTTCCTGAACGTGCACGAAGGCCCGCAGGTCATCTCGCACTACGCGCCCGCCGAGCCGTGGACGGCGATGGAAGAAGGCATGATCACGTCGATCGAACCGGGCATTTACCGGCCCGGAAAGTGGGGCATCCGCATCGAAAATCTGGTGATGAATCAGGCGGCGGGCAAAACCGAATTCGGCGATTTTCTGTCGTTCGAAACGCTGACGCTGTGCCCGATCGATACGCGTTGCATCGATCTGTCGCTGTTGCGTGACGATGAACGCGCGTGGCTGAACGCGTATCACGAGACGGTGCGCGCGCGGGTTTCGCCGCTCGTGACGGGTGAGGCGCTGGCGTGGCTCAACAAGCGCACCGAGGCGATCTGAACATGGCGAAAACCGCGGTCATCGTGATCGACGTGCAGGAGATGTTCTTCGGCGGTGAGAAACCGGCGTACCGCGCGGCTGAAGTGATCGACGGCATCAACGCGCTTACCGATGCCGCGCGCCGTGCAAACACGCCCGTTTTCATCGTTCAGCACGAAAGTGACGCGAATGGACCGCTCGCGCGTGGCGGTGCCGCGTGGCAACTTCCCGCGACGCTCGTGCGTGAAGCCAGCGACGAAAGCATCCACAAAAACGTGGGCGATTCTTTCCAGCACACGCCGCTGGCGGACATGTTGCGCGAGAAGAATATCGACACTGTGGTGCTGTGCGGCTATGCCACGGAGTTTTGCGTCAACGCGACCGCGCGCCGCGCGGAATTGCTTGGCTTGCACACGATCATCGCGTCCGACCTTCACACGACTGCCGACAAGCCTCACCTCAGCGCCGAAAAAATCGTCGAACACCAGAATTTCGTCTGGTCGCATTCGTCGATGTCGGGCAATGGCGTGAAGCTCATGTCGCGCGCGGAAATCCTTCGAACGGAGTGTTTTGCATGACCATCCAAGCAGTCGTATTCGATTTCGGCGGCGTGCTGATCGACTGGGATCGCGAGTATCTCTACAAGCAACTGATTCCCGATGAAACCGAGCGCCGCTGGTTTCTCGACAACGTCTGCAAAATGGACTGGGTCGTGCAGCAGGACGGCGGGCAGACGATCGAGGAAGGCACGGCCGAACTGATCGCGCAGTATCCCGAGCACGAAGCGCTGATCCGCGCGTTCTATGCGCGCTGGCCGGAAATGGTGTCGGGCGTGCTGGAAGAGGGCGTCGCGTTGGTGGATCGGCTGAAAGCGGTGGAAATGCCGCTGTTCGGCCTCACGAATTGGTCGGCGGAGACGTTTCCGTACGCGTGGGAGCGTTTCGATGTGCTGCGTGGATTCCGCGAAGTGATCGTCTCGGGACGCGTCGGTCTGGTGAAGCCCGATCCGCAGATCTTCGCGCTCATGCTCGCGGAGATCAAAAAGCATCTGCCGGAAATTCAGCCGTCCGAACTCGTTTTTATCGATGACAACCTGAAGAACGCGCAAGCCGCCACGTCGCTCGGCTGGCACGGCGTTCACTACACCGGCGCGATGGAAACGGAAACGAAGCTGCGCGAATTAGGCATCAAAATTTAAGGCGTGAAAAAGGCAACGCGCTACTGCCCGAGCAGATTCTTCAGCGCGTTGCCGATTCCCCGCACCGTATCCGACGTTCCTTTCGCCACGCCTTCCGCGCTCACGCCGAGCGCCTTCGCGAATCCCGCCGCGAGCCTCTTCGACAAACTCTCCGACAGCGAAAACTTCGGATCGCGCAAATCGCCGTCGAGCACGAAATCGAGCTTGATCTGATCCTTGCGATCCTTCAGCGCGGCAATCGCGGCTTTGGTCGGAATCGACATGAAGGTGTCGAGTGCATTGCCGGTATCGCTCAGTTGCAGATGATTCAACACGATGGAACCGGGCGCATGAATGCGATAGTCCTTCACGGTTGCATCGACGGTCATGTCGAGCGTGCCGCCCGTCACGGCCGCTTTTGCGCCGGCCTTTTTCAGCAGATACGGATCGAGCGTGGCGATATCGACATTCTTCAGCGTCGCGCGCGTCTGCGAATCCTTGTTGGCGATCACCATCCAGCCGTTCCACGACACCGCGCCCGTATGCGACGGACCTTTGATCGAGCCGGACATCGACAGATCGGTGCGCTCGTCGAGCGCGGGCAAGTGCAGACGATCGATGGTCGCGCGCGCATCGCTGATCAGCACGCGATACGGCGGCTTCTGCACGGTCTCATCGAAGAACTCCATCGACCCGCGTTCGAACGATACGCGGTCGATCACCTTCTCTTCCGTCGCGTGCGGCGGTTCTCGGTCGTTGGATTTGGCGTCGGCCAGACTCGCGGTTTCGCGCAGGCCGGGCAGCACGCGCATGCGGCCATCGGCGGAACGGACGATCGCAAGATAGTAATTGTCCACGCTCACGCTGCGCAGATGGATCGGCTTGGTGAGCAGCGAGCGCATATCGACGTCGAGCAGAATGCGTTCGGCGCGCATCGCATCGCTGGCGGGCCAGTTTTGCGGACCGCGAATGCGCACGCGCGACATCGTGACGTGGCCATATCCGACATCGATTTCTTCGACGGAACCCATCGGCCCGAGCGTCTCGGTGATGCGTTCCTTGATCTGATGCACGACGAACAGCCAGCCGCCCGTCGCCACGACGACCAGCGCCACGACGATTCCGATTGCCCACAGCGCTCCCCGCCGCGCGCTCGTTGCCATCTGCACTGTCCCCCGGTGTCTGCTTATTGAAGAGTGTCGTAGAAATGAATACGGCGACCCGCATCGTACAGAGTCGCCGTTTGTTTCGCCGATGTCGGTGCGCGCGCCCGCATAGGCGCGCACCTTTCGTCAGGGGATTAACGCGTGATCGGCTTGTAACGCAGGCGCTTCGGCTTGGCGGCTTCTTCGCCCAGACGCTTGCGCTTGTCGGCCTCGTATTCCTGATAGTTGCCGTCGAAGAATTCGACGTGCGAATCGCCTTCGAACGCGATAATGTGCGTCGCGATCCGATCCAGGAACCAGCGATCGTGCGAAATCACCATCACGGAACCGGCGAATTCGAGCAGCGCGTCTTCGAGCGCGCGGAGCGTTTCGACGTCAAGATCGTTCGACGGTTCGTCCAGCAGCAGCACATTGCCGCCCGCAATCAGCGTCTTCGCCAGGTGCAGACGACCGCGCTCACCGCCCGACAGATTGCCGACGAGCTTCTGCTGATCGCTGCCTTTGAAGTTGAATCGGCCGATATACGCACGCGACGGCGTTTCGTACTTGCCGACCGTCAGCACATCGGCGCCGCCGGAAATTTCTTCGAAGACGGTTTTATCGGCGCCGAGCGCGTCGCGGCTCTGATCGACATAGGCCAGATTGACGGTCGGCCCTTTGACGATTTCGCCCGAATCCGGTTGTTCCTTCCCGGTGAGCATGCGGAACAGCGTCGATTTACCCGCACCGTTCGGCCCGATAATGCCGACGATCGCGCCCGCCGGAATCTTCATGCTCAGATTGTCGATCAACAGACGATCGCCATAAGCCTTGCTGACGTTCTTGAACTCGATGACTTCATTGCCCAGCCGATCGCCGACCGGAATGAAGATTTCCTGCGTCTCGTTGCGCTTCTGATATTCCTGGCTGTTCAGTTCCTCGAATCGCGCGATACGCGCCTTCGACTTCGCCTGACGGCCCTTCGGATTCTGGCGCACCCATTCCAGTTCTTTCTTGATCGCCTTCTGACGCGCGGATTCGGTGGCTTCTTCCTGCTTCAGCCGATCTTCCTTCTGATCGAGCCAGCTCGAATAATTGCCCTTCCACGGAATACCGTGACCGCGGTCGAGTTCGAGAATCCACTCGGCGGCGTTATCGAGGAAGTAGCGATCGTGGGTCACGGCGACGACGGTGCCGGGATAGCGCGTCAGAAACTGTTCGAGCCATTCGACGGATTCGGCGTCGAGGTGGTTGGTCGGTTCGTCGAGCAGCAGCATGTCGGGCTTTTGCAGCAAGAGCTTGCACAGCGCGACGCGGCGCTTTTCACCGCCCGACAAGTGTTCGATTTTCGCGTCCCACGCGGGCAGGCGCAGCGCATCGGCGGCGACTTCGAGTTGTTGCTCGGGACTGCCGCCATCGGAGGTCGAGAGGATGGCTTCGTATTTGGCTTGTTCTGCGGCGAGGGCGTCGAAATCGGCGTCGGGTTCGGCGTAGGCGGCGTAGATTTCGTCGAGCTTCTTCTGTGCCTGGAAGACATCGCCGAGACCTTCTTCGACGGCCTGACGCACGGTTTGCTGCGGATCGAGCTGCGGCTCCTGCGGCAGGTAACCGATGTTCAGATTGGGCATCGGTGTGGCTTCGCCTTCGATGTCCTTATCGACGCCGGCCATGATGCGGATCAGCGTGGATTTGCCCGAGCCGTTCAGCCCGAGCAGACCGATTTTCGCGCCGGGGAAGAACGAGAGGGAAATGTCTTTCAGAATCTGGCGCTTCGGCGGCACGATCTTGCCGACGCGGTTCATGGTGAAGACGTATTGGGCCATGTGGATGTGTGTCTGTGATGTTCGGATGAAGGGCGCGAATGCTGTGCGCTTCCCGCCGCGTTAAGCGTTGAGCTTCGGGCGGGAGTGACTGACATTGTACTTCGGGCGCTGGCGGCCTACTCCCAGTGCGCTACGCCGCCGTGCCGCGAGCAGGTGCCGCTGTGGTGCTGGCTGAAGCTGTAGGAGCCGTCGCGACACTGGGCGGTCGCGCCTTGTGGTTTTGCGCCGGAGCGGGAGTGCGCGGGGGAGTGGACTGAATTGCCGTCGCGGTTCACGTAGTGGCCGTGGCTGTCGAGGTCGGATTCGTCGGGTTGCTGTTGGTAGCCGTAGCTCTGATACGCGGATGCAGCGGGCATCCACAATGCGCTCACGGAAATGAGCGCGGCAAGCGCGAGCGTGTATGTCTTCATGCGGAGTCTCTCTCGTTGTTATATGTCCGCCCATGAAAAAAGCGGAATGCCTTTATCGGGCACTCCGCTTTTCGACGCAAGCCGCTGCGACAGTTCGTGACGGTTTCTTAGACGTTGAACAAGAAGTTCATAACATCGCCATCATGCACGACATATTCCTTGCCTTCCGCCCGCATCTTGCCCGCTTCCTTCGCGCCTTGCTCACCCTTGAACGCGACATAATCATCAAACGCGATCGTCTGCGCGCGAATAAATCCGCGCTCGAAATCCGTGTGAATCGCGCCGGCGGCTTGCGGCGCCGTATCGCCGATATGAATGGTCCACGCGCGCACTTCCTTCACACCCGCCGTGAAGTAAGTCTGCAACCCAAGCAGCTTGAAACCCGCACGAATCACACGATTCAGCCCCGGCTCCTGCATGCCCATATCAGCGAGAAAGTCGAGCTTATCCGCATCGTCCAGATCGGCTATTTCCGCTTCGATCGCCGCGCACACGGCCACGACCGGCGCGTTCTCCGCTTCCGCATGCTTGCGCACGATGTCGAGATACGGATTGTTCTCGAAGCCATCGTCCTTCACGTTGGCCACATACATCGTCGGCTTGGACGTAATCAGGCAGAACGGCTTGATCAGCAGCAACTCATCGTCCGAGAAAGACAGCGCGCGGACCGGCTTGGCCTGATCCAACTGCGCGCGAACCCTTTCGAGCACCGCGACCAGCTTCGCCGCTTCCTTATCGTTGCCCGACTTCGCCGCCTTCGAATAACGCGTCAACGCCTTTTCGACCGTCGCCAGATCCGCCAGCGCCAGTTCTGTGTTGATGACTTCGATATCCGCCAGCGGATCGATTTTGCCCGCGACGTGAATCACGTTCTCGTCTTCGAAGCAGCGCACCACATGCGTGATGGCATCGGTTTCGCGGATGTTGGCAAGGAACTGATTGCCCAGCCCTTCACCCTTCGATGCACCCGCCACCAGACCCGCGATATCGACGAATTCGACCACCGCCGGGAGAATGCGCTCCGGCTTGACGATTTCGGCCAGCGCCTGAAGACGCGCGTCCGGCACTTCGACCACGCCGACATTCGGCTCGATGGTGCAGAACGGATAGTTCTCGGCGGCAATGCCCGCCTTGGTCAACGCATTGAAAAGAGTGGACTTGCCGACGTTAGGCAAGCCGACGATGCCGCATTGGAGGCTCATGGAATCCTTCGAACTGGTGAGACGGCGCGGGCCGCGCAGGTTTCGTCAAATGATGCGCGCCGGGCAGACGACAGAACCACTGAAACCGCCGGCCAGCGCGACGGCCGCATCGCGCGGCCAGGCAAACCGCTATTGTACCGCCGCGCCGCGTCCGTAAGTTTCAGGCGCGCGGATGGCCGCAGATGGCCGCAAAACGCCCGCAGCACGGTCCAATCGACCTCAAACCGGCTTCAAACCCCGCAGCTATAATGCCCGCATGGCTTCTCATCCCCTCAATTTTCACGTCGTGGTCGTCGGCGGCGGGCTCGTCGGCAAGACGGCGGCGCTCGCGTTCGCGCAGTCCGGTTTGCGCACGGCCTTGCTCGCGCCGGCCGCAGTGGGTCTTCCGCCCGGCGCTCGGTTCGATTCGCGCATCTATGCGTTGTCGTCGAGTTCGCAGTCCTTGCTGGAGCGGCTGCGCGTCTGGCAGGCGCTGGATCGCGCGCGGCTCGGACCGGTGCTCGATATGCGCGTGTTCGGCGATGCCCACGCCGAGCTTCACTTTTCCGCTTTCCAGGCCTCCGTACCGCAACTCGCGTGGATCGTCGAATCGACGTTGATCGAACAATCGCTCGATGCTGCATTGCGGTTTCAGCCGAGTCTGTCGTGGTTCGAATCGCGCGCGCAGGGCATGACGGTAGAAGACGATGCCGCGCACGTCGCGTTGTCGAGCGGCGAAATGCTGCAAACGGATCTGATCGTCGGCGCGGATGGCGCGCATTCCTGGGTACGCGCGCAAATGGGCGCGAAGGTCGATCGGCGGGATTATCGGCAGACGGGCGTGGTCGCCAATTTCAAGGCGGAAAAGGCGCGCGGCGAGGCCGCGTATCAATGGTTCCGCGATACCGAAATCATCGCGTTATTGCCTTTGCCGGGCGATTACGTGTCGCTCGTGTGGTCGGCGCGCACGGAGCACGCGGACGAATTGCTCGCGCTCGATCCCGCGCAACTCGCCGCACAAGTCGAACAAGCCACGCAGAATACGCTCGGCGCGCTCGAATGCGTGACGCCCGCGCAAGGTTTCCCGCTTGCGCTGCAAACGGTCGATAAGCTGATTGCGCCGCGTGTCGCGCTCGTCGGTGACGCGGCGCATCTGATTCATCCGCTCGCCGGTCAGGGCATGAATCTCGGTCTGCGCGATGTCGCCGCGCTCGCGGATGTCATCGCCAACAAGGAATCGTTCCGCGATCTCGGCGATCCGATTTTGCTGCGCCGCTACGAACGCGCGCGTCGCGAAGACATCCAGAAGCTGATGGTCGCAACCGATGGTCTGCAACGGCTGTTTTCCGTGCCCGGCACGCTGGCTCGCGCGGTGCGCAACACCGGCATGGCGCTGGTCGGCGCGCAGCCGCTGGTCAAGCGCTGGCTGGTATCGGCGGCGCTGGGTTGAACGAATAACAGAATCAACGGAATCAATAGGAATAGGCATGAAAACCAAACTTCGCACTGCGATCGCCACGGCCACCGCGCTTGCCGCGATGCTCGGCATCGGCTGCTCGGCGCAGGCCGATCAAACCACCGACAAGATCAAATCCACGCTCGAATCGCGCATGGGCGACGCGACCATCAAGAGCGTCGATAAAACGCCGATTCCCGGTCTCTACGAAGTGAATCTCGGCACGCAGATCGTCTATAGCGATGCAACCGGCAACTACGTTCTGCTCGGCGATCTCGTCGATACGCGCAACAGCAAGAATCTCACCGAAGCGCGCATGTCGGAGATCAACAAGATCGACTTCGCCAAGCTGCCGCTGGAAGACGCGGTGAAGGTGGTGAAGGGCAACGGCAGCCGCAAGATCGCGGTGTTCTCGGACCCGAACTGCCCGTACTGCAAGCAGCTCGAAACGACGCTGAAGTCCATCGACAACGTGACTGTGTACACGTTCCTGTATCCGGTGCTTTCGCCGGATTCGACCGCCAAGTCGAAATCGATCTGGTGTTCGAAGGATCGCGGCATGACGTGGGAAAGCTGGATGCTCGACCACAAGGCGCCGAGCACTGCGGGCACCTGCGACACCACCGCCATCGACAAGAATCTGAAGCTCGGCCGGTCGATGAACGTGACCGGCACGCCGACCGTGTTCCTCGTCGATGGCAGGCGTCTGCCGGGCGCGGTGCCGGCGGATCGGCTGGAGAAGGAACTGTCGGCTCTGCACTGAACCTCGGTCGCACGACGAATACGAAGGCGCGTTATGCGCCTTCGCCGTTTTCAGGACCGCATTCCGCGCGGCCAGAACAAGAACAAAGGACAACGCGATGACACCATCCCTTCAACCGGTGCGTTACAGCATCGTTCCGAAGAATCCGGCAGCGCATGTTTTCGAGGTGACGCTGACTGTCGCCGAACCGGACCCGGCCGGCCAGCGTTTCGTGCTGCCGGTGTGGATTCCCGGCAGCTACATGATCCGCGAATTCGCGCGCAACATCGTGACGCTGCAGGCGTTCAGCGCGACGGGCCGCCGCGTATCGATCGAGAAAATCGACAAGCATGCGTGGCAGGCCGCGCCGACCGAAGGGCCGATCACGCTGCGCTACGAGGTCTACGCGTGGGACATGTCCGTGCGCGCCGCGCATCTCGATGACACCATCGGTTTCTTCAACGCGACGAGCACGTTTCTCGCGGTCGAAGGGCAATCGAACGCGCCGTGCATCGTCGATATTCAAGCGCCGCAGGGCGGGGCGTATCGCAACTGGCGCGTGGCGACGGCGCTCAGCGAAGCGCGCGGAACGAAGCGTTATGGCTTCGGCACGTATGAAGCCGCAAATTACGATGAACTCGCGGATCATCCCGTCACGCTCGGCGAATTCGCGTTGGGCGGATTTACCGCGCATGGCGTGAAGCATGACATCGTGATTTCGGGGCGCGTGATCGCGCTCGATATGCGTCGGCTGGAAGCGGATTTGAAGCGCGTTTGCGAGACGCAGATCGCGCTGTTCGAGCCGCGCACGAAGAAAGCGCCGATGGATCGCTATGTGTTCATGACCGTCGCCGTCAGCGATGGTTACGGCGGGCTGGAGCATCGCGCATCGACGGCGCTGATTTGCAATCGCGGTGACTTGCCGGTGCAAGGGCGGCCGGAAGTGACCGAGGGGTATCGCACGTATCTGGGGCTGTGCAGCCACGAGTATTTCCACACGTGGAATGTGAAGCGCATCAAGCCCGCCGCGTTCGCGCCGTACGATCTCTCGCAAGAAAATTACACGACGCTGTTGTGGCTGTTCGAAGGCTTTACGTCGTACTACGACGACTTGATGCTCGTGCGCAGCGGGCTGATCAACGTCGGCGATTACTTCAATTTGCTCGGCAAGACCGTCGGCGGCGTGCTGCGTGGAAGCGGGCGGCTTAAGCAATCCGTCGCGCAAAGTTCGTTCGATGCCTGGGTCAAGTACTACCGCGCGGATGAAAACGCATCGAATGCGATCGTCAGCTATTACCAGAAAGGCTCGCTGGTCGCGCTGGCTTTCGATCTGTCGATCCGCGCGCAAACCGACAATCGCAAATCGCTCGACGATGTGATGCGCCTGCTGTGGCAGCGCTACGGACGCGATTTCTACAAAGGCAAGCCGCGCGGCATCCACGAAGACGATGTCGAAGCGCTGTTTGCCGAAGCAACCGGCGCGGATCTGCGCGCGCTGTTCCGCGATGGCGTGCGCGGCACCCGCGATCTGCCTCTCGATGCGCTGCTGGAACCCTTCGGCATTGCGCTGACGCCGGATCGGCCGACGAATGGCACGGCGGGCAAGCCATCGCTGGGCGCGCGCGTGCGTGGCGGCGCGGATTGCACGCTGGCGGTCGTGCATGACGGCAGCGCGGCGCAGAAAGCGGGTTTATCGGCGGGCGATGTGCTTGTCGCCATCGACGGGCTGCGTGTGACGGGATCGAATCTCGACGGTTTGCTGTCGCGTTATCTTCCGGGCGCGAAGATCGAAGTGCATTCGTTCCGCCGCGACGAACTGCGTCGAACGGAATTGAAGCTGGACGCGCCGGAAGTGTCGCGCTACGTGCTGACGGCCATCGACGGGCGCGGACCGTCCAAACAATGGCGCGAACGCTGGCTCCGAGGCTGATTCCAGCCGATTGTTCCGCTGATGCAACAATGCGTCACGAGCGCGCGGCTTTTTCCGGAGCGTCAAAGAAAGAAGAATGCTTCCCAAGCGGACGCCAACGGCGCCCGAAACCTCTCAAGGAAGGAAGCCATCATGACGACGATTCTGCAAATCAACTCCGCCGCGCGCTCGCAAGGTGCTCAATCCACGCTGCTCGCCGATGAACTGACGGCAAAGCTGCAACAAAGCAATCCGGGCGCTAAGCTGGTCGTGCGCAATCTGCTTGCCGACAACCTGACCCATCTCGACGACGCCACGCTCGGCGCGTTCTTCACGCCCGCCGATCAGCGCAGCGCCGAACAAGCGGCCATCAACGCCAAGAGCGAAGCGCTCATCAACGAATTGCAAGCGGCTGATATCGTCGTGATCGCGGCGCCGCTGTACAACTTCGGTATTTCGTCGCAACTGAAGGCGTACTTCGACTGGATCGCGCGCGCTGGCATCACGTTCAAGTACGGCGCGAATGGCCCGGAAGGTCTGGTCAAGGGCAAGAAGGTCTATGTCGTGTCGGCACGTGGCGGCAAATACGCCGGCACGCCGAACGATTCGCAAACGCCGTTTCTCACGACGTTCCTCGGCTTCCTCGGCATGACCGATGTGAACTTCATCTACGCAGAAGGCCTGAATATGGGCCCGGACGCGGCAGGCGCGGCGTTGGCATCGGCGCGTGAGGCGATTGCTGCGGTTTGAGTTTTTGGTTTCGCGCTTGAAGAAAAACCCGCCAAGGCGGGTTTTTTACGTCTGCGCTTCAGGTAAAGGCAAGCGCCAGTCGATCGGCTCGCGGCCGTGCTCTGTCAGATACTCGTTGGCGAGCTTGAAATGCCCGCATCCAAAGAATCCGCGATACGCCGACAACGGCGACGGATGCACCGATTCCAGCACGCAATGCGCTTTCGCCGTGCCATCGATCAAGGCGCGTTTGGCTTGCGCGTGCGCGCCCCACAGCATGAACACGAGTCCGTCGTGGCGCATCGCCAGTTCGTGGATGAGCGTGTCCGTGCATTGCTCCCAGCCTTTCTTCGCGTGACTGCCGGCTTTATCGCGCTCGACCGTCAGCGATGTGTTGAGTAGCAACACGCCTTGCTTCGCCCACGAATCCAGACAGCCGTGCGACGGCGCTTCGAAACCGAGACTCGCCTGAATTTCCTTGAAGATATTTTTCAGCGATGGTGGCGGGCGCACCGGCGCAGGCACGGAGAACGCGAGCCCGTGCGCTTGCGGCGCACCTTTGTCTTCGCCGTGATACGGGTCCTGCCCGAGAATCACGACTTTCACATCGGCGGGGCGCGTGAGGCGCAAGGCGCGGAAAACATCGGCGGGATAGACGGTTTTGCCTGACGCGCGCTCCTGATCGACGAACGCGCATAGCGTTTCATAACGCGGGCTCTCGATAAACGGCTTCAGATGCTTGCGCCAATCGGCAGGCAAGGCTTTGAACTGGCTTTCGAGCGTCGTGATATTCGACGCATCGGCTTGCGGTTCGGTTTCAGCAAAGAGGGAAGGCTGGCGGTTCATGCTTCGGCGTCTTTTCCTTCCGGCTCCGTGCGCAGGCGATAACCGCGTTCCGCCTTGCTCAAATCTTCCGGATCGAGACCGGGGAAAGCGCCGCGCAGTTCGGCGGCCAGCAAGGAAAGCGAGCTTTCTTCACCGGATTTCAATTCCAGTTCGAGTTCGCTGATTTCCGCGCTTCGCATTTGACCATCGACATCGGCGGTGATTTCGCCGCGATCCAGCGCGACTTCGATCATCGAACCTTCACGTTCGATATTCCACACGATGCGCTTGAAGTCCGTCTTGAACAGCGCGATCAGATCGGGCGCGGCTTCCTGCAACGCCTTGTGCGCGGCTTCTTCGTCGCACGAAGCGAGCAGTTTGTCGATTTCGAGCGCCTCGCCCGCCACCGGCAATTCCCATTCATGCCGATTGCTCAGCCCCGCGCGCGACACGCCGAGCGTCTTGAACGTCTGAAGCCATTGTTCCGGCGTGCGACGCAGACGCAGCGCGCCTTTTGCCTTGGCGAGCGCGCAATCCGGTGTATCGAAGTACACATTGGCGAGCGCGATCGGCTTGCCCGGACCCGTGCGTTCGTCAAAGAAACGCGCGACGTCGTCGTGATCCGACGGCGAAAGCGCCAGCTTGAGTTCCTTTTCGATGCCCAACTCTCGACCTCGTCAGAATATTCAGAAGAACATGCGCGCGAGTTCCGCGCCGGGATCGTCCGCGCGCATGAACGCCTCGCCGACGAGGAAGGTGTGAACGCGCATCGCACGAAGGCGCTCGACGTCGTGTCGCGACAGAATGCCCGATTCCGTCACCACGATCCGATCTTCCGGCACGGATTCCAGCATGCCGATCGTCGTATCGATAGACGTAGCAAACGTGCGCAAATTGCGATTGTTGATGCCGATCAGCGGCGTCTTCAACGTAAGCGAATCGCGCAATTCGTCGGCGTCGTGCACTTCGACCAGCACCGCGAGCCCGAGCGAGTGCGCGTAGGCTTCGAGGTCCTGCATCTGCGAGAGTTCCAGCGCGGCGGCGATCAGCAGAATGCAGTCCGCGCCCATCGCACGCGCTTCCATCACCTGATAAGGATCGACGATGAAATCCTTACGCAGCACCGGCAGGCTGCACGCCGCGCGCGCTTCCTGAAGATACGCGACGCTGCCTTTGAAAAACTGCACGTCCGTCAGCACGGAAAGACACGCGGCGCCGCCTTGCTCATAAGAACAGGCGATCTCGGCGGGAACGAAGTTTTCGCGCAGCACGCCTTTCGACGGGCTCGCTTTCTTCACTTCCGCGATTACGGCCGCGTTGCCGTCAGCGTGTTTCGCGTGCAACGCGCCGACGAAATCGCGCAGATCGCGCGAACTCGCCTGAAGTTTCAGTTCTTCGAGCGGCGCGCTCAGTTCCGCCGCACGCACTTCCTCGCGCTTGACCGCGATGATGCGATCCAGAATGTCACTCATGTCCGATTCCGTTATTTCTTCGAGAACTGCTGCGTGAACTTCACGAGCACGTCGATTTTCTCGCGCGCCGCGCCACTGACGATCGCCTCGCGCGCGGCGTGCATACCGGCTTCGATCGAATCCACCACGTCCGCAGCATAAAGCGCGGTGCCCGCATTCAATGTGACGATCTCGCGCGCGACGCCCGCCTTGTTGTTCAGCGCGCCGAGCAGCATCGTCTTGGATTCCTGCGCGTCCTGCACTTTCAGCGAGCGATTCGACACCATCTGCAAGCCGAAATCTTCAGGATGAATTTCGTACTCAGTCACTTCGCCGTTCTTCAGCTCGCCGACTTTGGTCGCCGCGCCGAGCGAGACTTCGTCCATGCCGTCTTTTCCATACACGACGAGCACGTGCATCGCGCCGAGACGCTGCATCACGCGGACCTGAATGCCGACCAGATCTTCATGAAACACGCCCTGAAGCTGATTCGGTGCGCCGGCCGGATTCGTCAACGGCCCGAGAATATTGAAGATGGTCCGCACGCCGAGTTCGCGTCGCACGGGCGCGATGTTCTTCATCGCCGGATGATGATTCGGCGCGAACATGAAACCCATGCCGGTTTCGTGGATCGACGCCGCCACTTGTTCCGGCGACAGATCGATATTCACGCCGAGCGCTTCGAGCACATCCGCGCTGCCCGATTTACTCGATACCCCGCGATTGCCGTGCTTGGCGACCTTCGCGCCGGCCGCCGCCGCGACGAACATCGACGCGGTGGAAATGTTGAATGTATGCGAGCCGTCGCCGCCCGTCCCGACGATATCGACGAAATTGGAGTTGTCCGCGACTTCGACGTGATTGGCGAACTCGCGCATCACGGTTGCCGCCGCCGCAATCTCGCCAATGGTTTCCTTCTTCACGCGCAGACCAGTGATGATCGCAGCGGCCATCACGGGCGACATCTCGCCGCGCATGATCGTGCGCATGAGGTGCAGCATCTCGTCGTGGAAAATCTCGCGATGCTCGATCGTGCGCTGCAGCGCTTCTTGTGCGGTGATCGTCATGAGTTACGCTCGCTTGCCGGTGGACGAGTGCTTCACGAAATTTTCGAGCAGCGCATGGCCGTGCTCGGAAAGAATCGATTCCGGATGGAACTGCACGCCTTCCACTTCGAGCTCACGGTGACGAACACCCATGATTTCACCGTCAGGCGTCCACGCGGACACTTCCAGACAGTCGGGCAAAGACTCGCGCTCAATTGCCAGCGAGTGATAGCGCGTCACGTTGAAGTGTTTGGGCAGATCGGAGAACACGCCTTTACAGTCGGTTTCGATCTGGCTCACCTTGCCGTGCATGATGGTCTGCGCGCGCACCACGCGACCGCCGAACGCTTCGCCGATCGCCTGATGGCCGAGGCAGACGCCGAGAATCGGCAGCTTGCCGGAAAACTCGCGCAGCACATCGAGCGTGATGCCCGCGTGCTGCGGATTGCTCGGTCCGGGCGACAGACAAATGCGCGCCGGATTCAGCTTCGCGATTTCATCGAGCGTGATTTCGTCGTTGCGATACGTGTGCACGTCCTCGCCGAGTTCGCCGAAATACTGGACCAGGTTGTAGGTGAAGGAATCGTAGTTGTCGATCATCAGCAGCATGGTCTTATCTCCTCAGAAGTCGCTGTCGAGGCCGTCTTGCACTTGCTCGGCGGCGCGCAACACGGCGCGCGCCTTGTTCTCGGTCTCTTGCCATTCGGATTCCGGCACCGAATCCGCAACGACGCCCGCAGCCGCCTGAACGTAGAGATTGCCCTTGTGAATCAGGCCCGTGCGAATGGCAATGGCCAGATCCATTTCACCGCTGAACGACAGATAACCCACAGCGCCGCCGTACAAACCGCGTTTGACCGGTTCGAGTTCGTCGATCAGTTCCATTGCGCGAACCTTCGGTGCGCCCGACAGCGTGCCTGCCGGAAACGTGGCGCGCAGCACGTCGTAATTGTTCATGCCCGGCTTCAGCTTCCCTTCGACCGAACTCACGATATGCTGAACGTGCGAGTACTTTTCGATAATCATCTTGTCCGTCACCGCGACCGAACCCGTCTGCGCGATCCGGCCGACATCATTGCGCGCCAGGTCGATCAACATGACGTGTTCGGCGATTTCCTTCGGATCGTTGAGCAATTCGGTGGCGAGATCGGCATCTCGCTCGGGCGTGTTGCCGCGCGGACGCGTACCGGCGAGCGGGCGAATCGTCACGATGCGATCCTCCGCGCGCTTCTCCTGCCGCACCAGAATTTCCGGCGATGCGCCGACCACGTGAACATCGCCGCCGAAGTTGTAGTAGTACATGTACGGCGACGGATTCAGCGAACGCAACGCGCGATACAGCGAAAGCGGGTTATCGCGGAACGGCTTGATGAGGCGCTGGCCGACCTGCACCTGCATCAGTTCGCCCGCCGCGATGTATTCCTTGGCCTTGCGGACGGCGTTGAGGTAATCGTCCTTCTTGAACTCGCGGAACGTTTCGGTGCGCACACTGGCCGATGTCACCGGCGGCTCGACCGTCACACGCAGACGCGCCCGCAGTTCGCGCAACCGATGCTTGGCCTTTGCATATGCTTCGGGCTTGGTCGGATCGGCGTACACGATCAGATAGAGCTTGCCCGCGAGATTGTCGATCACCGCGACTTCTTCGGTCAGCAGCAATTGAATGTCGGGCAAGTTGAGATCGTCGTGCGGCGCGGAATCTGCCAGCTTTTTTTCGATGTAACGCACCGCGTCATAACCGAAATAGCCCGCAAGACCGCCGCAGAAACGCGGCAAACCGGGGCGCGTGGCCACCTTGAAGCGCTTCTGGAAGTTTTCGATGAACGTGAGCGGATCGCTTTCGTCCGTTTCGATCACGTTGCCGTCAGTCACGACTTGCGACACGCCGTTCTGCACGCGCACCACCGTGCGCGCCGGCAGGCCGATGAACGAGTAGCGCCCGAAGCGCTCGCCGCCCACCACCGATTCCAGCAGGAACGAGTTGGCCCCGTTGCGTTCGGTCTGCGCGAGCTTGAGATAGAGCGAGAGCGGCGTTTCGAGGTCGGCGAGCGCCTCCGCGATCAGCGGAATGCGGTTGAAGCCTTCGTTGGCCAGCGATTGGAATTCGAGTTCGGTCATGTTGCGATCCTTGATCGACGCGCGTCTTCAGCGTGTGTGCGTGGCGCGGCATCGGGAAAAGCGGGCGCTGCGGGCGGTCGTATTCCGAGATGATCGCATACGGCGGCCGCGCCGCTTCGCGCAAACGAAGTGGCCACGGCTACGCGAACTTCCCGCAAGCACGGGACGCGGCGTAAAGCGAATCTTAGGGAACGATGCAGCGAAACAAAAAACGGATGCTGAAGCGGGATCAAACGATCATGCGTTCAGCGAACCTCGGGCGAGGTTAGCGCGACCAGCGACGCCAGGGCCAGGCTCCCCGGTCGATGCTGCTCAGACTCCGTTTTCTGTTGAGAAACATGAATTGGATGGACTTATTCAGTCAGTGTGGTGCTCGGCGGCGCAAGGGTTGCGGCTATCGCCAAGGCTGCGGTTCGCAGCGAAGAAACTATACCATCGGATTTCACCGATTGCACAGGTTTCCCGTGGTTGTAGCCGTAGGGTACGGTGAGCGTCGCAAGCCCGGCGGCGCGGCCTGCGAGCGCATCGTTTTCCGAATCGCCAATGGCGACTGCTTCCTTCAGATCGACGTCGAGCCGTTCGCAGGCCGTGGTCATCGGCAGCGGATCGGGTTTCTTCGCGGGCAAGGAATCGCCGCCGAGAATCACCTTGAAGTATTCCGCGATGTCGAAATGCCCGAGCAATTCCACCGCGAAGCGATGCGGCTTGTTCGTCACGCACGCCAGCGGAATGCCCAGCTCGCGCATGGCGGCAAGACCTTCCTTCACTTCGGGAAAGAGCGTGGAATGCTTGCCGTTGATCTTCGCGTATTCGCTTTGATAGATGGCGAGCGCGTCGTCGAACTGCGCGGTAGCTTGCGTGTGCGGCAAGCGCACCGCGAGCACGCTGCGAATCAAATTCTCCGAACCCTTGCCGATATAACCCGTCACTTCATCACGCGTCACGATCTGCTCGATACCAATGCGCGCGAGCATACCGTTCAACGCGGCGACGAAGTCATCCGCGGTATCGACCATGGTGCCGTCCAGATCGATGATGGCCGCGCGGATCGGCCGATTGACGAATGGGGCCTGCGCCGCCGCGATTTCGCTCATGACTGCGCTCCGGATTTTTCAAGTTCGGTTCGCATCGCGTCGATGATGTGCTTGTAGTCCGGATGGCCGAAGATGGCCGAGCCAGCGACGAACGTGTCCGCGCCCGCCGCCGCGATTTCACCGATATTCTCAACCTTCACGCCACCATCGACTTCGAGATGAATCTTGCGGCCCGTGCGCTCCTGATACGCGTTGATCCGTGCACGCGCTTCGCGCACCTTGTTCAGCGCTTCGGGAATGAACGACTGTCCGCCAAAACCCGGGTTCACCGACATGATGAGCACGAGATCGAGCTTGTCCATCACATGGTCGAGATAGTTCAGCGGCGTCGCCGGATTGAACACGAGACCGGCTTTGCAACCGTGATCTCTGATCAACGACAAAGTCCGGTCGATATGAATCGAACCTTCCGGATGAAAGCTGATCACATTGGCGCCGGCCTTTGCGAAATCGGGCACGATGCGATCCACCGGTTCCACCATCAGATGCACGTCGATGGGAACATCCGTATGCGGACGAATGGCTTCAAGGACCATCGGGCCGATCGTCAGGTTCGGCACGAAGTGGTTATCCATGACGTCGAAGTGGATCCAGTCCGCGCCGGCTGCGACGACATTGCGGACCTCCTCGCCGAGACGGGCAAAGTCGGCGGACAGGATGCTGGGAGCGATATGAAATTGCGCCATGGACGTATGCGGGTAACGGCCCGAAATGCGGCCTTTGATTGGGATTTCGATTGGAATTCGATCGGATAGGTGATTTTACCCCGCGTTTTTTGCGGGCGTGATTCGGCTGAATGGCATAGGCTTTTTGGTCGAATCGTCTGGAATGTTGCGGGCGCGCGCTGCATCAAGCAGAATGCGTGACCAGCAATGGCGCACATGCGCGGCGCGTTTCGTTGCTGCCGCGGCACTTTGAATGGAACTACGATGAGCCAGTACGAATTCAGCGTATCCGTGGAGACGCGGTTTCTGCCTGAACAGTCGGACCCGGATAGCCGCCAATACGCTTTCGCCTACACGCTGACCATCCGCAATACGGGCCAGGTCGCGGCGCAATTAATCTCGCGTCACTGGATCATTACGGACAGCGAGGATCACGTGCAGGAAGTGAAAGGGCTGGGTGTCGTCGGGCATCAGCCGCTTATTCCACCGGGCGAGCAGTTCGAATACACCAGTTGGGCGGTGATCGCGACGCCGGTGGGCACCATGCGCGGCGAGTATTTCTGCGTAGCGGAAGACGGTGAGCGTTTCGAGGCGCCGGTCGCGGAGTTTGCGCTGCATATGCCGCGCACGCTCCACTAGGTCAGGCAGGCCGAACGGTTTCAGCGGCGCTTGGCCGTATCGCTCGTGCGGTTCTGGTGTTTCTTCTTTCCCGACGCCGTCCACACGACGATAAAGATCAAGAGGCCGAGCGCGACGAGCGCTTCGAGCCCAAAAACCAGCATTGGATATTCGTCGAACAGATCTGACATGGCGGTTCCCATCAAGAACGAGCATTGTATGCGTTTCGCTCAGCCCTCGACACGAGCGGCGCGGGCAACACGAGTCGCGGCCTGGTCCGCATCCATCGTCACCGCTGTTTTGCTTGCTTCATGCGGCGGCGGCAGCTATACGAAACCGGGCACGAGCGCGAGTGCGCCAAGCGGGACACCGATCGTGCCGGGGCAACGCGCTGCGTCGCGCCTGACGGCGGTGAGTTGGCAGCAAGTTCCCGGCTGGAATGACGATTCGCTGATCGGCGCGACGGCCGCGCTGCGCCAGAATTGCGCGCGGCTCGCAACTCAACCGAAGTGGCAGCGGGCGTGCGCGGCGGCGCTCGGTCTCGATGATCTCGATATGTCGGCGGCGCGCAGTTTCTTCGAGAGCTATTTCACGCCGTTCCAACTCGCCAATAACGATGGCACGCTCGACGGTCTCGTGACCGGTTATTACGAGCCGCTGCTGCATGGCTCGCGCACGCGGCACGGGCAATATCAGTACGCGCTGTATCGATTTCCGTATCGGTACAAAACGGGCACCACGCTGCCGACGCGCGCGCAGCTCGAACGTTCGGGCGTGTTGACCGGCAACGAACTCGTCTGGGTGGACGATCCGATCGAAGTGTTCTTCCTGCAAGTGCAAGGCTCGGGCCGCGTGATCATGGAAGACGGCAGCGTGATGCGAGTGGGCTTCGGCGGGACGAACAATCAGCCGTATCGGTCCATCGGCAGGGAGTTGCTCGATCGCGGTGAACTTACGCCTGCGCAAGCGACCATGCAGGGCATCAAAGCGTGGGCCAAAGCAAATCCGGCGCGTGTCGATGCGCTGCTCGACGTGAATCCGCGCTTCGTGTTCTTCCGCGAGATGCCGTCGAACGATCCGATGTCGGCAAGTCAGGGCGATGGTCCTGTCGGCGCGCTCGGTGTGCCGCTGACGCCCGAACGTTCGATCGCCGTCGATCCTTCCGCCATTCCGCTCGGCACACCCGTTTTCTTGCAAACCACGCGTCCGCTCAGCAATCAGCCGATGAACCGCCTCGTCTTTGCGCAAGACACCGGCTCGGCGATCAAAGGCGGCGTGCGCGCCGACTACTTCTGGGGCCTCGGCGACGATGCCGGCGATTTAGCGGGCCGCATGAAGCAGGGCGGCCGCATGTGGCTGCTGGTGCCGAACTCGTAATTCAGCTCTTCGCGGCGCGTTTATCGACAACGCGTCGCGCCTTCCCCACCGATCGCTCGATGCCGTTCACCGCGAGCACATTCACAACCGCACTCACGCCGATCAGCGCTTTGATATCGTAGGTCAGCGCTTCTTTCGCGCTGTCGAGTGTGGCGATATCGGCCGCGGATTCCGGGCACGGCTCCACGTTCAGCGTGAGCACATCGAGCGGACCTTCCTTCGTCAGCACGATCTGATAATGCGGCGCGAGTACGGGGCGCTTCAGCAGCAACTCTTCGATCTGAGTCGGGAACACGTTCACACCGCGCACGATCATCATGTCGTCCGAGCGGCCCGTGATCTTTTCCATGCGACGCATCGTGCGCGCGGTGCCGGGCAGCAAACGCGTGAGATCGCGCGTCCGATACCGGATGATCGGCAGCGCTTCTTTCGTGAGCGACGTGAACACCAGTTCGCCGAATTCGCCATCGGGCAGCACTTCGCCCGTGTCGGGATCGATGATCTCGGGGTAGAAGTGGTCTTCCCAGATCGTCGGACCGTCTTTGGTTTCCGCGCACTCGGACGCAACGCCCGGACCCATCACTTCGGAGAGACCGTAAATATCTACAGCGTCGATACCCATGCGCTGTTCGATCGCGCGTCGCATGTCGTTGGTCCACGGCTCCGCGCCGAAGATGCCGACTCGCAGCGAGCACTGCGCGGGATCGACGCCTTGCTTCTCCAGTTCATCCGCGATGGACAGCATGTAGCTCGGCGTCACCATGATGATGTCGGGACGGAAATCCTGGATCAACTGCACCTGCTTTTCGGTCTGGCCGCCGCCGAATGGAATCACGGTAAGACCCGCGCGTTCCTCACCGTAATGCGCGCCGAGACCGCCGGTGAACAGACCGTAGCCATAACTCACATGCACCTTGTCGCCGCGTCGCGCGCCCGCCGCGCGAATGGAACGCGCGACTAGATTCGACCAGGTATCGATGTCTCGCGCGGTGTAACCCACAACCGTCGGCTTGCCCGTCGTCCCCGACGAGGCGTGAATGCGCGAAACCTGATCCTGCGGCACGGCAAACATGCCGAACGGATAGCTATCGCGCAGATCCTTTTTGGTCGTGAACGGAAAGCGCGCGAGATCCGCGAGCGACTGCACTTCATCCGGATGCACGCCGGCTTCATCGAACTTTCGCCGATACACCGGCGAGTTCTCATACGCATGCTTCAACGTCCATTTCAGACGTTCGAGCTGCAACGCGACAAGTTCGTCGCGGCTCGCCTTCTCGATCGGATCGAGTGGCAGCGATGTGGTCATGGTCGTCTCCGTCATGTCGTTGCGCGGCGCATTTGTTTTGTGGATCGATGCGTCCGCTTTTTTCGTTCAGGCCGGAATCACCGTGCCTTTGATTTGCGCCGACTTGCCGCGAAACATCGCGACGGCTTCGCCTTCGCGGTTCGTGACGCGGATGTCGTAAATTCCCGTACGACCGCTCAATGTCTGTTCGATCGCCTCCGCCGTCAGCCGATCGCCGCCTTTGACCGGCCGCAGGAATTCGATCGAACAACCCGCCGCGACGGTGCTGATGTTGTACGAGTTGCACGCGAAGGCGAAGGCCGAATCGGCGAGCGTGAACATGAGGCCGCCGTGGCAAATCGCGTGGCCGTTCAAAAAATCGGGGCGCACATCCATTTGCAGCCGCGCGTAACCCGGCCGCACTTCCACAAGTTCGATACCGAGCGCGCGCGAGCATGCGTCCGCTTCGTACATGGCGTGAGCGGTTGCTTCCGCGAGTTGTTGAGGCGTCACGAATCTCTCCGGATGAGTGCGGTTATTACAGGCCCTCGAAGCGCGGCGCGCGCTTTTCCTTGAATGCGGCAACGCCTTCGATGTAATCGGGCGATGCGCCGAGTTCGCGCTGCATGTCGCGTTCGAGATCGAGTTGCTGATCGAAGGTATTGGTTGCGGCGGCGCGTATGGCGCGCTTGATGGCGGTGACGGCACGCGCTGGTTGCTGCGCAAGTTGCGACGCGATTTGCGCGGCGGCCTGCTGCAATTCGCCATCTTCGACGACGCGCCAAACGATGCCCCACGCTTCCGCTTTCTCCGCGCTCAGCTTCTCGCCCGTCAACGCCAGCCCCAACGCACGCGCCTCGCCAACCCGACGCGGCAACAGCCACGTTCCACCCGAATCCGGCACGAGGCCGATCTTCACGAACGCCTGAATAAAGCTGGCCGAGCGCGCAGCGATGACGAGATCACAGGCCATCGCCAGATTCGCGCCGGCACCCGCTGCCGTGCCATTCACTGCCGCGATGATGGGCAATCGCGACGCTTCGAGCCGGCGCACGAGCGGGTTGAAAAACTCTTCGATCAGACCACCGAGATCGGACATCGAACCGGGCGTGAAGTCGAGATCGGCAAGATCTTGCCCGGCACAAAAGCCGCGTCCCGCGCCGGTAATAATCAGCGCGCGCGCGGCGCTCGCTTCAATCTGCCCAAGCGCTTCGCTCATCTCACGATGCATCTCGCGCGTGAAGCTGTTGAGCTTATCGGGCCGATTAAGCGTCAACGTAGCGACGCGCGTTTCATCGTCGATGTGAAACAGGACGGACTTTCCGGGCATGGCATCTCTCGTCGTAATCGATTGGATTGGTCACACGTCGATACTAGTCGCGTGGCCAGGCGCTTTCCATTCGGTCGAATGGCATAGGTCAAATGGACAAAACGCCGGTTATGCCGGTTTTGTCGTTTTTGCCTATGCCGTCTGGCCGACTTCCGCCGGCGCGGCCTTCGGCGCAACATGGACACGACTCTGAATCACGCGAAACCGATTGGCGACAAAGGCTGCGTCCGAAAGCGCTGCGTTGGCAGCGGGATTTGCGCCCGTACCGTGGAAATCCGAGAACGCCGCCGTCTGATTGACGAAAACGCCGCCCGTCAGATTGATCGACAGCGCCACGCCACCGCGGATCGCCGCGTCGTGTGCGGACTCGATCACGGCGTCGTCGGTGCTGTAGACGGAGAAGGAAAGCGCGCCGTGCGTCTGCGCGATCGAACCCGCGAGATCGAGCGACTGTGCGGTCGAATCGGTTGCGACGACGAACGAGATCGGGCCAAACCATTCCTTCGTGAACTTGGCTGCGTCGTTGCGCGCGTCCAGTTTGACAATCAGCGGCGTGAGCACGCGGGCATCGGCGAAAGCGGGGTGCGTCAGCGTCTGGCTGTCGAGCAGCACGTCGCCAAGGCCGCGCGCTTCGTTGATACGAGCTGCAATGCCGTCGTTCTGGATCGCGCCAGTCAGCTCCACGGCGCGCGATGCATCGGAAGTAAGTTTTTCGACGGCACCGGCAAGCGCTTTCGCGGCGTCGTCGAAGCTCAGATGGCCTTCAGCGGTGCGAATGCCGTCACGCGGTACGTAAATGTTTTGCGGTGCCGTGCACATCTGGCCCGAGTAAAGCGCAAGCGAGAACGCGATATTGCGCGCGGCCGCTTTTAGATCGTCAACCGAATCGACCACGATTTGATTGACGCCTGCTTTCTCGGTGTAGACCTGCGCCTGGTGCGCATTACGTTCGAGCCACGTGCCGTTTTGCGTACTGCCGGTGAAATCGATCAGTTTGATTTCGGGGCGCACGGCGAGGTCCTGCACAAGCGCGCCATCGTTCGGTTCGGTCGCGAGCAGTGTGACGACGTTCGGATCGAAACCGGCTTCACGAAGCACGTTACGCGCGATGCGAACGGTAATCGCGAGCGGCAGAATCGCGCCCGGATGCGGTTTGACGATCACGGCATTGCCTGTGGCGAGATCGGCGAAGAGTCCGGGATAGCCGTTCCAGGTCGGGAAAGTGCAGCAGCCGAGCACCAGTCCCGTGCCGCGCGGCGCGATCGCGAAGCGCTTTTGCATGGCGAGCGGCGGATTCTTGCCCTGTGGCTTTTCCCAGTGCGCTTCGGACGGAATGCGACGCAACTGGTCCCATGCGTACACGACCGCCTCGAGCGCGCGGTCCTGTGCATGCGGGCCGCCTGCCTGGAACGCCATCATGAAAGCCTGGCCGGTCGTATGCATGACGCTGTAACCGATCTCGAAACTGGCGCGATTAAGCCGGGACAAAATCTCGAGACTAACGCCGACCCACGCTTTCGGACCGGCGGCGCGCCAGCTTGCCTGAGCCTTTGCCGCGGCCTGAATGAGCGCGTCCGGATCGCTCTTCGGATAACGAATGTCGAGCGCGATGCCGAAGGGCGAACGCTCCTTTCCGACCGTTTCGCCACTCGAAGGTTGATCGATCTCGAACGCTTGGCCGAGATGAGCTTTGAAGGCCGCCTCTCCGTCAGCATTGGCCGTTTCCCCGTACACTTTGGGACTGGGCATTTCGGCAAACGGACTCCAGTAGCCGCGCGTTTCAATGGCGGCGAGCCCTTTGTCGAGCGTCGCTTGATGCTTCGTGAATAGCGGATGTGTCATGGTCGGAAGAGAAGATCGTGGGACGGGTACGGGTCGATTAATTAACCGACCGGTTGGTTGGTGATGGTAGCATTATCGAGATGCCGTGACGACGTCTTTTTATTAGGGCTTACCTGAGGATCGAGAGGAGAATTGAATGACTTACGAGAATCTGCTGGTCGAGACACGAGGTCGGGTTGGACTGATTACGTTGAACCGTCCGAAGGCGTTGAACGCGCTCAACGACGCGCTGATGGACGAACTCGGCACAGCCCTTAAAGCCTTCGATGCCGATGAAGACATTGGCGCGATCGTGTTGACTGGCAGCGAAAAGGCGTTCGCGGCGGGCGCCGACATCGGGATGATGTCGAAGTACTCGTATATGGATGTCTACAAGACCGACTACATCACCCGCAACTGGGAAACGATCCGCACGATCCGCAAGCCGATCATCGCAGCGGTTGCCGGCTTCGCACTCGGCGGCGGCTGCGAACTCGCGATGATGTGCGACATCATTATTGCCGCCGACACAGCCAAGTTCGGTCAGCCGGAGATCAAGCTCGGCGTCATTCCCGGCGCGGGCGGCACCCAGCGACTCCCGCGCGCAGTCTCGAAAGCCAAAGCGATGGACCTGTGCCTCACAGCCCGCATGATGGACGCGAACGAAGCAGAGCGAGCGGGCTTAGTGTCCCGCATAGTCGCCACCGACCGATTGCTCGACGAAGCCGTCGAAGCAGCAACGATCATCGCCGGATTCTCGCTTCCGGCCGTGATGATGGCGAAGGAGGCAGTCAACCGCGCGTACGAAACGACGCTTTCCGAGGGCGTGCATTTCGAGCGCCGGCTGTTCCATTCGCTATTCGCTACGGAAGATCAAAAGGAAGGAATGGCGGCTTTCGTCGAAAAGCGGAAACCGGCGTTCAAACATCGCTGAAATTTTCTCGGTAACCCCCTTGCATGTAAGGCGTGCGGCCACTAGAATTCCGTTCCTTCGCGATTCAACGAACGCGAAGGAAGCGGGAACAGGATGTTTTGCTGGGGCGGTTCAGACGGGTGGTTTGAGTCTTGAAACGCAGTCGATACGTGAAGATAGTT
>NZ_JAQFVG010000301.1 GCF_029439455.1 Caballeronia sp. BR00000012568055
TCTCGACATGACGGGGCGCTTGGTCAGTTACGCATTTTTGCTCGCCTCCCTCATTCCCTCGTGGACTGTGTGCAAGCATTTTTTCGGCAGTGGTGCGAAACTATTTTTCTGTGTGTTCGTTGCACTCTGTCTGTCCTGTCCTCTATATCTGTTCTGGGGTCGGGCATTTTTGATGGAGACAGAGGCGCTGTACTTCACGCTTTCCTTTCTCGCTTTCTCACTCAAAACACCTATTGACGAAGTGCGATGGAAAGATGCTCTGATGTGCGGTGGTTTCCTCGCGTTGGCGATACTCCAGAAATCGACTACGGTGCTTCCCGTGCTGTTATTCGCTGTTGTTTGGAGAATCGCTGGCTTGATACGCTCTCGCATCAGACCCAACGCGGACTTGTTGCTGAAGTCGTGTGCGACTTATGTCGTCCCGTTCATCATCGGTGTTATATGGGTCGAGTACACCGATAAGGTTAAATCCCAAAACTTATTTGGGCAGTTGCTAACTTCCGCAAAGCTTTTCAGCTGGAATTTCGGGACGCTGCATGCTCGCCTTTCCGCTGAACTCTGGAACGGTGTGATCTGGCATCGCGTCGTCGCGGAAAATTCTGGCGGTCACCTGGGCATGTTGATCATCGTTGCCGGACTGCTATGGGCGCCCCAACGACGCTGGCTGATCGGGGCCGCGTGCGGACTCTTTCTCAGCTTTTTCTTGATCTTCGAAAATCTGCTTTTCGTACACGAGTATTATCCGGCTGCAAACACGGTCTATCTGGTATTCGCCATAACGGCCTCGATTGCAGGTTTGATAGAGAAATATCCTGCGCGATCTGCTTTCATCCTTGTTGTCGTCGGCATTATCGTTGCATTGAATCTGAATGCCTTCTGGCGCGGGCCTCTTTATGCCCAAGAGACGCACATTTACGCGGCCAATGACCCAATCCTTTCTTCGGCCTTTTTTGTTCGGGACAACACTGAGAAGCAATCAGCCATTCTGGTATACGGAGATGACTGGAACAGTCAGTTTCCCTACTATTCGCAACGAAAAGCGTTCGTGGTGTCGAAGAGTTTCTCCGACTATCTCGATCCGATCAAACACCCGCAACGCTATATTCAGACACGGCCGGCGGCGACGATGGTTTGCGGCGAAGCACGTGCAGATGTACAACTTCATCAGGTGATCTCGGTGGCTTACAAGGGATGGAGAAAGACGTCGCTCGAACTCTGCGAAATCTATCAGCCGGTCAGCCAGTGAGAAGCAAAAAAAACGCCGCGGCTCTCGCCACGGCGCTCAACGCAACACCACTTCCAGGAAACTCGCTACATCAGAATCACGAAATCAATGCACATCGCCTGCATGAGCCGCACCTTCGAATTCATGCGCGGCTTCGCGCATCTCACAGCGCGCTTCACGTTCCTTGCGCACGCCGTTGAACACCACGTTCAACACCACCGCCGTCACCGATGCCAGCAAAATCCCGCTGTGAAGAATCGGCTCCAGCGCATGCGGCAGTTGCGAGAAAAACTTGGGCGCTACGACCGGCACCATCCCCATTCCCACGCTCACCGCGACGATAAACAAGTTGTGATGGTTCTTCGAGAAATCCACGCGCGACAGCGTCTTGATGCCGTTCGCCGCCACCATCCCGAACATCACGATACCCGCGCCGCCGAGCACGAACGGCGGCACTGACGCCACCACCTGCGCCATCTTCGGGAACAGGCCGAGCACGACGAGAATCACGCCGCCGGTCGCACACACGAAGCGGCTTTTCACACCCGTCACGCCGATCAGCCCGACGTTCTGCGAAAACGACGTATGCGGAAACGAGTTGAACACGCCACCGATCAGCGTACCGAGTCCGTCCACACGCAGCCCGCGCACCAGCGCCTTCTGATCCACCGGACGCTCGACCAGATCGCCGACCGCGAGGAACATGCCGGTCGATTCGATAAACGTCACGAACATGACGATCACCATCGTTGCGACGGAGAGCGGATCGAAGTGCGGCAAACCGAAGTGGAACGGCAGCACGATACCAACCCACGGCGCATGCGCCACGCCATCCATATTCACGCGGCCGAGCATCGCGGCGATCGCGAAGCCTGCGACGATCCCGAGCAGCACCGAAATATTCGCGATAAACCCGCGCGCAAACTTGTTGATGAGCAGAATCAGCGACAGCACGACCAGCGACAGCAGCAGATAAATCGGATTGCCGTAATCCGGATTGCCGACGCCACCCGCCGCCCAGTTGATACCCACGCCCATCAGCGACAAGCCGATCACCGCGATCACGGTGCCGACCACCACCGGCGGAAAGAAGCGCAGCAGCTTGCCGATCATCGGCGCGAGCACGATGCCGATCACACCGGCCGCGATCGTCGAGCCGAATACATCGAGAATGCCGAGCGACGGGTTCGTGCCGATGGCGATCATCGGGCCGACCGCGGCGAACGTACAGCCCATGATCACCGGCAGACGGATGCCGAAAATCCACAGGCCGAGCGTTTGAATCAGCGTGGCCACGCCGCAGGAAAACAAGTCCGCGCTGATCAGAAACGCGACCTGATCCTTGGTCAGATGCATCGCCGCACCGAGAATCAGCGGCACCGCGACTGCGCCCGCGTACATCACCAGCACGTGCTGGATGCCCAACGTGAGCAACTGACCTGTCGGCAGCCGCTCGTCGACCGGATGGACCTTCGGTCCCGTCGAACTCAATGCCATGTCTCTCTCCTATATGCCTCTCATTGGAATGGTCTCCAAGTTAAGTGGATAAAAGCCCATGAACAAGACCACGCGCCGCTATACGTCGCGTTCGCGTGACCATATGGGAAATGCGCCGCATATATCGAGTCCAAGCGGAAAACCCCTTGCTGCAAGGGGTTTGACGCATGCAGGGAGATTTGCGTCGCGTGACGAAAGGCCGCTATCTTCGGGCCATCGTTATGATGTGCATTACGGCGCGCGTATAGTCCGTTTTTCGCGTGCACCACGAAAGGGCGGGGTTAACCCCGGTTTTACGTGTTTTCCCCTAGGCTCGTTTTCATCGATAAAACCGGGTTCTGACGAGCGCTCCGTTAGCCCTTAAACTTGGCGCGCCCATGTCGCGAATGACGACGGGCTTCTGCAACGCCGCTTCATATTGACCGCCCCCGATGTTCGGGTTTACACGTCAACATCGACCCAACAATGCCCGATTCCGCTTTGACGCAACCAGACTTCCGCTCGCGCGTTTTCCTGCTCGATCACGCGCTTCGCACCATGACCTTCTATCACCCGCACTGCATGGATCCGGCGGGCGGTTTTTTCCACTTCTACAAGAACGACGGCACCATTTACGACCGCAAGTCGCGACATCTGGTGTCGAGCACGCGCTTCGTCTTCAACTATGCGATGGCCTACAAGCACTACGGGCTGGAGGAGTATCGCGGCGGCGTGCGGCATGGCATCGACTATTTGCGGGAGGTGCATCGCAATCCGCAGACGGGCGGCTACGCATGGACGCTCGACGGACGCACCGTCACCGATGCCACCAATCATTGCTATGGCCTGGCCTTCGTCGTGCTCGCGTATGCGAAGGCCGTGGAGGCGGGCGTGGATGAAGCGCGCGCGTATCTGTCGGAAACGTGGGACGTGATGGAGCAGCACTTCTGGGATGCGCCGCACGGTCTGTACAAGGACGAAGCGAGCGCCGACTGGACCGTCTCCGACTATCGCGGCCAGAACGCCAATATGCACGCGTGCGAAGCCTTCCTTGCCGCGTTCGAAGCGACCGGCGAAACGCGTTATCTCGATCGCGCCGCGCTGCTGGCGGACAACATGGTGAATCGGCAGGCGTCGCTGGCGGGCGGTCTGGTGTGGGAGCACTACAAGCCGGATTGGTCGATCGACTGGGAGTACAACAAGGGCGATCGTTCGAACATCTTCAGGCCGTGGGGCTTTCAGCCGGGCCATCAGACCGAATGGGCGAAGCTGCTGCTGATTCTCGACCGGCATCGTCGGCAAGCGTGGCATCTGCAACGCGCGCGCGAGTTGTTCGACCGCGCGCTCGAACTGTCATGGGACGATGAACACGGCGGCATGGTCTACGGCTTCGATCCCGACGGCCAGTTCTACGACGAAGACAAATACTTCTGGGTGCAGGCGGAATCGCTCGCGGCGGCGGCGCTGCTCGCCGATCGCATGCAGCGCGATGGCGACACGCAAGCCGCGCAGCACTACTGGAACGAATACGACCGCTTGTGGACCTATAACTGGGCGCATTTCGTCGATCACAAATGGGGCGCGTGGTATCGCATTCTCACGCGCGACAACCGCCAGTACAGCGACGAAAAAAGTCCCGCAGGCAAAACCGACTATCACACGATGGGCGCGTGCTACGAAGTTCTGAACGTAGTCCGCTAAGACAAACTCAGGGAGAAACGAATGAAGACGAAGGCAGCAATCGCATGGGAAGCCGGCAAGCCGTTGACCATCGAGGAAGTCGATCTCGAAGGCCCGCGCGCCGGTGAAGTGCTGATCGAAGTGAAAGCGACCGGCATCTGCCATACCGATTACTACACGCTCTCGGGCGCGGACCCCGAAGGCATTTTCCCGGCGATTCTCGGTCACGAAGGCGCGGGCGTGGTGGTCGATGTCGGTCCGGGCGTTGGCACGCTGAAGAAGGGCGATCACGTTATTCCGCTCTACACGCCGGAATGCCGCGAGTGCAAGTTCTGTCTGTCGCGCAAGACGAATCTGTGCCAGAAGATTCGCGCCACGCAAGGCAAAGGCTTGATGCCGGATGCGACCTCGCGCTTCTCGCTCGATGGCAAGCCGCTGTTCCACTACATGGGCACATCGACGTTTTCGAATTACATCGTGGTGCCGGAAATCGCGGTGGCGAAGGTGCGTGAAGACGCGCCGTTCGACAAGATTTGCTATATCGGCTGCGGCGTGACGACGGGCGTCGGCGCGGTGGTGTATTCGGCGAAGGTGGAAGCGGGCGCGAACGTGGTCGTGTTCGGGCTCGGTGGCATCGGCTTGAACGTGATTCAAGGCGCGAAGATGGTCGGCGCGGACAAGATCATTGGTGTCGATATCAATCCGGGCCGCGTGGAACTGGCGAAGAAGTTCGGCATGACGCACTTCATCAACCCGAACGAAGTGGAGAACGTCGTCGATCATATCGTTCAACTGACGGATGGCGGCGCGGATTATTCGTTCGAATGCGTCGGCAATGTCAAGCTGATGCGTCAGGCGCTCGAATGCACGCACAAGGGCTGGGGCCAGTCGTTCATCATCGGCGTGGCGGCGGCGGGGCAGGAAATCAGCACGCGTCCGTTCCAGCTCGTCACGGGCCGTGAGTGGAAAGGCTCGGCGTTCGGCGGCGCGCGCGGCCGGACCGATGTGCCGAAGATCGTCGATTGGTACATGGAAGGCAAGATCAATATCGACGATCTGATCACGCATCATTTGCCGTTGGAGCGTATCAACGAAGGCTTCGATCTGATGAAGAAGGGCGAGTCGATCCGCTCCGTCGTCGTGTACTAACGAGGATATGCCGATGCTCGAACTCATCGAAGAACACGCGTGTTTCGGTGGCGTGCAGCGAATCTACAAGCACGGCTCGAAGTCCATCGGTCTGCCGATGCGCTTCTCCGTGTTCCTGCCCGCGCAGGCGTCTTCCAAAAAAGTGCCCGCGCTGTTCTATCTCGCCGGCCTGACGTGCACGGAAGAAACCTTCCCGATCAAAGCCGGCGCGCAGCGATATGCGGCTGAACACGGCATCGCGCTGATCGCGCCGGACACGTCGCCGCGTGGCGCGGATATTCCCGGCGAGAAAGACGCGTGGGATTTCGGCGCAGGCGCAGGCTTTTATGTCGATGCCACGCGCGAACCGTGGGCGCAGCGTTATCGGATGTATTCGTACGTGACGCAGGATTTGCGCGAGGCGGTGCTGGCGGAATTGCCCATCGACGAAAAGCGGCTCGGCATCTTCGGCCATTCGATGGGCGGGCACGGCGCGCTGGTGCTGGCGCTGCGCAATCCGGAGATCTATCGGAGCGTGTCGGCGTTCGCGCCGATTGCCGCGCCTTCGCAATGTCCGTGGGGCGTGAAGGCGTTTTCGGGCTATCTCGGTGAAGATCGCGAAGCGTGGAAGCAATACGATGCAAGCGAGTTGGTGAAGCAGGCATCGCGCGTCGAAGGCGGCATTCTGATCGATCAGGGATTGGCGGATCAATTCCTGAAAGAGCAGCTTCATCCGGACGTATTCGAACGCAACGCGAAAGCGGCGGGGCATGACGTGACCGTGCGCCGCCATGAAGGCTACGACCACGGTTATTTCTTTATCTCGAGCTTTATCGGCGACCATATCGCGCATCACGCGCGCGTGCTCTGTCGTTGATATCGTCGGTCGCTCTTCCATAGACGGAGTGTTAAAAAAGGCCGTTTCGCCTGATCGCGAAATGGCCTTTTTGTTTTTCAGGCGCAAATGAGATTTGTCTCGTGGTTCCTAAGCGTTGCCCGGGTTACTCTGCGCCGGTCCTTCGCTCCGAAATAGCCCACGCCTCATGCAAACCAGCGCCCGCTCAGACTACGCATCCGCCGAAGCGCTTTATCTCGATGGCCGGTTCGCGCAAGCGCTTGCATCGTTGAAAGCGTGCGACGACGCCTTGTCGCTCAATCTCGCGGCGGCGTGCTGTCTTGCGCTGGCACGCGTCACCGACGCGGCCGCGTACTGTCATCGAGCGATCGATGCCGATCCGCGCAACGCCAACGCGCATAACAACCTCGGCGTCGCGTTGCGTGCGGACGGGCGCTTGCAAGACGCGAAGGCGGCCTTTCTGCGCGCACTGGAGATTGCCCCCAATCTCGCCAACGCACATTCGAACCTCGGTCTTTTCCATGATGCGCTCGGCGCGCATGATGACGCGATGCAGTCGCATCGGCGGGCGCTCGAATGCGATCCACGCGATTCCTACGCGCATCTCAACTACGGTTTCTGCTGCACGAAGCTTGGCCGATACGGCGAGGCGGAACAGGCGTTTCAGAGCGCGGCGTCGCTCGCCCCGAGCGACGCGCAAGCGCATTTCAATCACGGCACGGCGCTGAAAAAACTGGTGCGCTTCGAGGAAGCGGAAGCGGCCTACCGGCGCGCGCTGGCGTTACACCCCGATCATATCGACGCGAAACTCAACCTCGCGCATCTGCTGCTCGGTCTCGGAACGATGCGCGAAGGCTGGGCGCTGTTCGAATCGCGCTATGAACCGGGCGGCTGGTTCGAGCCGCCGCGCACCGGCGTTCCGATGTGGCAGGGCGAGCCGCTCGAAGGAAAATCGCTGATCGTGTGGGTGGAGCAGGGACACGGCGACACGCTGCAATTCTGCCGCTATCTGCCGATGCTCAAGGCGCGCGGCGTCGCACGATTGAGTTTCGCGTGCCCGGACGCGCTTCGTGAACTGTGCCTGACGATCGAAGGCGTGGACGCGTGCATCGGCTTCGACGATGACGCCGTGCTCGACCATGATTACCAGTGCATGCTGATGAGCCTGCCGCATCGCTTCGGCACCACGCTCGATTCGGTGCCGGCCGCGTTGCCGTATCTCCATGTGCAGCAAGCACGGGCGCGGGCGTGGCAAGACAGGCTGCCATTGGGCGATTTCAACGTGGGTCTGGTCTGGGCCGGCGATCCGCGCAGCCACGCGGCGCATCTGAACGCGGTGGACCGGCAGCGTTCGCTATCGGCGCAGCAGTATCTGCCGATTCTGCGCGTGCCCGGCGTCACCTTCATCAGCCTGCAAAAGGGCGCTACGACGCAGCCGCAAATCGACACGCTTCCGCCCGATCTGCGTCCCTTCGACCCAATGCACGACGTCACGGATTTCGCGGATACCGCCGCGATCATCGAACAACTCGATCTGGTGATTACCGTCGATACGTCCGTCGCGCATCTGGCGGGCGCGCTGAACAAGCCGGTGTGGATTCTCTCGCGCTACGACGGCTGCTGGCGATGGCTGTATCGAGCCGAGCGGACTTCGCCGTGGTATCCGAAGGCGCGTCTGTTCAGGCAGACGCAACCCGGCGAGTGGGACGACGTGATCGCGGACGTCGCGCGCGCGCTCGAAGAGGCTCAGCTATTGCGCCGCCCGAGCAAACTCGCACCATAAACCAGCGCGGCGAGCGTCGTGATCCAGAAGCTCGTCGGCCAGTCGGTGTAGTAGGCGAGCACCAGGCCGAGCCACGCCTGACCGAGCGCGAACAGCGCGGCGAGCACCAGGCCCGACGATAGCCGCGTCGTCACGTTCTGTGCGGCGGCGGCGGGACCGACCATCAGCGCGAACACCAGCAACACGCCGACAATCTGCGTACACGCGGCGACTGCGAGCGCGGTGATCGCCAGAAACAAGACCGACACGAGCCGCAGCGATACACCCTTGGCTTCCGCCAGTTCCGGCTGCAAGGACGCGAACATCAGCGGGCGCGTGATAAACGCGAGCGCGACGAGACTCACCACGGCCAGACCCGCCAGCAAGGCGAGCGTTTCGTGATTCACGCCAAGCACGTTGCCGAACAAAAGCGCGGTCGCCTGCGTCGCGTAGGCGGTGAAAAAGTGCAGAAACAGCAAGCCGAAACCGAGCGACAAAGACAGAATCACGCCGATGGCCACATCGCGCCCGGAGAGCTTTTCGCCCAGCGCGCCCATGCCGATACCCGCCATCAGCGTGAAGCCGACCATGCCCCAGATCGGCGGCATGCCGAGCAGCACCGCGCCGGTCGCGCCGGTGAAGCCGACGTGCGAGAGCGCGTGACCGGCGAAGGTTTGCCCGCGCATCACCAGAAAATAGCCGACGATTCCCGCGAGCACCGCGACGATCCCCGACGCCGCGAATGCGTTGACCATGAAGTCGTATTCAAACATTGTGCGTTCTACTTGGCGTGACTGTGATGATGACCATGACCATGACCGTGCGCGTGCTCATGGCCGTGATCGTGTTCGTGCTCATGCTCGCCGCCTTCCTCGTGCGCATGATCGAGCTTGTCGATTTCGACATCGCCGGACATCACGAAGATGCGGCCGTTCACGCGCATCACGTCGATCGGCGAGCCGTACAGTTTCGAGAGCACGGGTTTGGAGATGACTTCATCGACGGTGCCGAGCGCGGCGCGCCCGTTGCCGAGATAAAGCACGCGATCGAGCGAATTCAACAGCGGATTGAGTTCGTGCGCAGAAAACAGCACGGTGATATTCAACTCACGCTGCACGCGCCGCACCAGTTCGACCACGCCGGTTTGATGACGCGGATCGAGACTGATGAGCGGCTCATCGAGCAATAAGAGATGCGGGTCGCCGAGCAAACATTGCGCGAGCAGCAAACGCTGACGCTCGCCGCCCGAGAGTTCCGACAGTGGCCGCTTCGCAAGCTGTTCAGCGCCGACCAGCGACAACACGCGATCCACCTCCGCCCGCACGCGCGCACTGCGATGCGGCACGCCCCAGCGATGCCCGTCCGCCGCCATCGCGACGAAATCGCGGCCGAGCACGCGGCGATTCGCCAGACCCGTGCGAATCTGCGGCATATAGCCGATAAACGGATTGCCGCGCATGACCGCTTCGCCGTGCACGCGGATCGCGCCGGACGCGACCGGCACGAGGCCGAGCAGGGCGCGCATCAGCGTGGTCTTGCCCGCGCCGTTCGGACCGAGCACGCCGATAAATTCGCCGTTCCCGACCGTAAAGCTCGCGTCGTTGAGAATCGCGCGGCCGCCCAGTTCGAGCGTGACGCGATCGACTTCGAGCGCGGGAGGCTGCGGCGTGTTCATCATTGCCATCCTTGCAGCGCGCCGGCGAGATTGTCCAACTGGCCGAGCATCCATTGCTGGAACGATTTGCCCGCAGGCAAGGTTTCCGTCACGCTGATGGTCGGCACATGCGAGTCCTTGGCGACGCCGAGCATGCGTTTGGTCAGCGCGTCGGTCGCCTGGCTGTTGTAGATCAGCACGTGCACGCGGCGGTCGCGCAGGTCTTTCTCGAACGCGGCGATATCGGCGGGGCTGGGTTCGGTGTCGTCCATCGCGGCGAGCTGGAAGCGCTCGTTGCGCATCTCGAAGCCGATGGCATCGGCCATATAGCCGAACACTGGTTCGGTCGCGGTCACCGGCACGCCCTTGTAGTGCGACCGGAGTGTGGCGACGCGCGTGTCGATGGCCTTCATCGAATCGAGGAACGTGGCGAGACGGGCGTCGTAATCGCTCTTGTTGGCGGGATCGGCTTTCACCAGATACGCGCTGATGGCTTTGGCGACCACGGGCATGGTCTTCGGGTCGTACCAGAGATGCGGATTGTCGCCGCCCTTCTTGCCGACCAGTTGCGCCGCGACGATCACCGTGCGCTTGTCATTACTCTTCGATGCACCGAGCAGCTTGTCCATCCACGGATCGTAGTCCGCGCCGTTATAGACGATCAGCGAGGCGTGTTGCAAGGCGCGCGCGGTCTTCGGGCTGGCTTCGAACAGATGCGGGTCTTGATCGGGATTGCTGAGGATGCTGGTGACCTGAACGTGATCTCCGCCGAGCTGATGAATCACCTCGCCATAGAAGTTTTCAGCGGCGACCACGGGCACGCGCGCGGTTTGCGCAGAGGCCGCGTCGCAGAAGCCGAAGGTGATGGCGAAGGCGATGGCGAAACAAGTCAGGACATGCGCGAATTTCATCGGATTCCTTTGGTTTTGTCTTGTGATGTCAGGCGTCGTGCTGCGCGCGATGTTTCTTCTGGCAATCGGCACACAATCCGCTCAATTCGACGACCTGGTGATGCACCTGAAACCCGTGCGCAGGCGGACTCGCCGACAACGACGACGCCAGATCGCGGCCCTGGATTTCGAGCGTGGCGCCGCATTCATCGCAGATCAGGAATTGGCTTTCGTGCGGTTTGCCGGCATCGCAACAGGCAATAAACGCATTTTTCGATTCGATGCGATGCACGAAGCCGTTGTCGACCAGAAAGTCGAGCGCGCGATAGACGGTGGTCGGCGGCACGCGCGCGCCGCGCTGCGGCTCCATCGCATCGATGAGGTCGTACGCACCGATGGGCTTGTGCGCCTTCAGCACGAGTTCGTAGACCTGGCGGCGCAACGGCGTAAGCGCCAGGCCGCGTTCGCCCGCCAACGCTTCGGCGCGGGCGAGCATGGATTCGACGGATGCGGTCATGTCGGTGACTCTCTGCAAGGGTGAGGCGTTCGCCGCGCGGTACGCCGGTCAGGACGTGCGTCGGAGAAATCCGAGATGATATAACGTATCAGATCTTACCGCATCGGCGGGGCCGGGGACATTTTGCGACCCGTGAGGGCGCGCGCGTCGAGATCGATGCCGTTCGCCGCGAGGAACGCCGTCTTGCTATGCCATTTCACGATGCCACCGGATATGCCGAAGGCGAGGTCGCTGTCGGCGGGAACGTCGTTTTCGTCGGGCGCTTGAGTGAAGGTGCGGGTACGCCATGCAACCGCGATCAGCATTTTGATGCGCATCGAAGACGCGAATCCAGGTTCAATGCGCACCGGACGAATCTTCCCAGCCAATCGCGATGGTTCTCACCGTGCGCCCGGCGCGATCGAGTTGTTCCTGACGCTGAACGTGCTTGCCGAGCATCTGGAATCGCGCGACGGGAACGTGCGACCCGGCCAGAAAGTATTCCGCCATCACCCAGTCGCCGCCCGATGACACAATCGGCACGTCACGCCGCCGGTCATATCCATAAAGATCAGTCAGGCGATGCAGCGTGCGCTCCGGCACATGCGCGGCGGGAAACGAATAGCGCGCGGGCTTGTAGTCGCCGGTTTCGGAGCGGACCGCGTTGTGGTCGTTCATGTCGAGCTTCAGCAACCTGGGCGGCATGGCCACGGAGATCAATTCGCCGTGAGCGACGTTAGCCACGTAAGGCGGGTTGGCAATGAGCGACACGGCGAGCGTCAAAGCCGAAGCGATTGGGTTCATCGAGTGATCTGAGAAATGGAAGATCACGGATTACTCCATACCCGCGTCCAAATGCCTCGCAAAATTTTGTCGATGCTTAAAACGCGGAATGAGGCTTGCTACTGCCGTCACCAGTCAGGTTTTTCGCGCCGGCCCTTGCGCGCCGCAGCATCAAAACCTCGTTTCCTCTCCTTGACACGAGCACGCGCAACGCCGATGATTCGATCAAACTACGAGCAATTGCTCAGGCGTCGAGCGTTCGCTCACCTTGCGAGCCGCGTTTGCGAACTGCGAAGACAGCGCCGGACGATGAAAAGAATCGGAGACATCGGTGTGAGACTGAGAGACAGGGTGACCATCATCACGAGCACCGCGAGCGCGCGCCTTCCCGCGACCTCATACAAGCTATGCACCTATGCAACCGCGTCTTCACGATCATCGTGCAAGACGGGGAATCGCATTAGCTGTCGATAAGCATCAAGCGAACAAATTGAGCACGGCGTGAGCACGGCGGACAGCGTTGCAGCTTGAAGCATGAAGCGCACCGTCTATAGTGAAACGGCATCACGCGACGCAAAGAGCACAGAGTACAGAACGCAGAACGAAGCAAAACCACGCGAGCCACATCGCATCCCTGAAGGTAAGCGGCACATGAGGCAGTCTCGGTCAGGCGCATGGTTCAGGGCCGCGACATCAGTGCCAACGAAAAAAGGAGACGCACCACTATGAAACGCATTCACTCTGTCGTCCGCAGCGAGCCGGGAAAGAAGCTCGTGCTGAACGGGCTTGCCGGATCCTTATTGGCCGCGACTGCCGCGCTCGTCCCCGCCACGGGGAATGCCGCGACCATCACCATCGCTACGCTCAACAACCCGGACATCATCGAGCTGAAGAAGCTCTCGCCGGCGTTCGAGAAGGCCAATCCGGACATCAAGCTGAACTGGGTGATTCTGGAAGAGAACGTGCTGCGCCAGCGTGCCACGACCGATATCACCACCAACAGCGGTCAGTTCGATGTGGTCACCATCGGTACGTACGAAGCGCCGCAATGGGGCAAGCGCGGCTGGCTCTCGCCGATGACCGGCCTGCCATCCACCTACGATCTCGACGATGTCGTGAAGACCGCGCGTGACGGTCTTTCCTACAACGGCACGCTGTACGCGCTGCCGTTCTACGTCGAAAGTTCGATGACGTATTACCGCAAGGATCTGTTCCAGGCCGCCGGTCTCAAGATGCCCGATCAGCCGACCTACGATCAGATCAAGCAGTTTGCCGACAAGCTCACCGACAAGTCCAAAGGCCAGTACGGCATCTGTCTGCGTGGTAAGGCGGGCTGGGGCGAGAACATGGCTTTCGTATCGACAGTCGTGAATACGTACGGCGGCGAGTGGTTCAACGAGAAGTGGCAGGCGCAGCTCGATACGCCCGAATGGAAGAAGGCGGTCGGCTTCTACGCCGATCTGCTGAAGGCAGACGGCCCTCCGGGAGCCAGCTCCAACGGCTTCAACGAAAACCTCACGCTGATGTCGTCCGGCAAGTGCGCAATGTGGATCGATGCAACCGTCGCCGCGGGCATGCTCTACAACAAGGCGCAATCGCAGGTGGCCGACAAGATCGGCTTTGCGGCCGCGCCGATCGCCGTGACGCCGAAGGGCTCGCACTGGTTGTGGTCGTGGTCGCTGGCGATTCCGAAGACGTCCAAGCAACAAGACGCCGCGAAGAAGTTCGCTGCGTGGGCCACGTCGAAGGAATACATCGAGATGGTCGGCAAGGACGAAGGCTGGGCATCGGTGCCGCCGGGAACGCGTAAATCCACCTACGCCCGTCCCGAATATAAGCAAGCTGCACCTTTCGGTGACTTCGTGCTGCAGGCGATCGAAACCGCGAATCCGAACGATGCCACGCTGCACAAGGTGCCGTACACCGGCATTCAGTTCGTCGGCATTCCGGAGTTCCAGTCGTTCGGCACGGTGGTCGGTCAGTCGATCGCGGGTGTGGTCGCGGGTCAGTCGAGTGTCGATCAGGCGCTCAAGGCTGCAAACGCAGCGGCTGATCGTGCTGTGAAACAAGCCGGCTATCAGAAGTAACGCAGACGTCACTCCACGCAGCATCACGGGCCGGTTTGCAATGAACCGGCCCGCAAGCATCATCATCGAGAGGTGAAACGATGAGTCAACTGAATCCCCCCATCACCGATCACCACATGCAGGAGTCTGCCGCCGAACGCGACAAGCGTCGCGCGAAGTCGGTGCGCTGGCTGATCACGCCATCGACCGGATTGCTGTTCTTGTGGATGGCCATTCCGCTGGCGATGACGATCTGGTTTTCGTTCTCGCGCTACAACCTGCTGAATCCCGATGTCAAAGGTTTCGCGGGGCTCGACAACTTCGAGTTCCTCGTCACCGATCCGGCGTTCGGCCCGTCGATCGGCCATACGCTGACGCTGATCATTTCGGTGCTGGCGATTACGGTGATCGGCGGCGTGCTGCTGGCCGTATTGTTCGATCGCAAGTTCCTCGGGCAGGGCATTGCGCGCCTGCTGGTGATCGCGCCGTTCTTCGTGATGCCGACAGTGTCCGCGCTGATCTGGAAGAACATGATCCTGCATCCGGTGTACGGCCTGATCGCGCAACTGATGCGCTCGATGGGCATGCAGCCGATCGACTGGTTCGCGGATTACCCGTTGTTCGCGGTGATCGTGATCGTGGCGTGGCAATGGCTGCCGTTCGCATTCCTGATCTTGTTCACCGCGATCCAATCGCTCGATCAGGAGCAAAAGGAAGCGGCCAAGATCGACGGCGCGGGCGCGTTCACCATGTTCTTCTACATCACGCTGCCGCACTTGAAGCGCGCAATCGCCGTGGTCGTGATGATGGAAACCATCTTCTTGCTGTCGATCTTCGCGGAAATCTATACGACCACCGGCGGCGGTCCCGGCACCGCGACCACCAACCTGTCGTATTTGATCTACGCGCTGGGCTTGCAGCAATTCGACGTGGGTCTCGCGTCCGCAGGCGGCATTCTCGCGGTCATTCTGGCGAATATCGTGGCGTTCTTCCTCGTGCGGATGCTCGCGAAGAACCTCAAGGGAGAGTTGGAATCATGAGCACATCTGTCAATACGCGCGTCAATGCGCCGCCGGGGAAGTCGGCGCTCGATCATGTGAAGAACATCGTGCCGGGCGTTGTCGCGTGGCTCGTATCGATTCTGCTGTTCTTCCCGATCTTCTGGATGACCATCACCGCGTTCAAGACCGAGCAGCAGGCGTATTCGTCCTCGCTGTTCTTCTCGCCGACGCTGGAGAGCTTCCGCGAAGTGTTCGCGCGCAGCAATTACTTTGGCTTCGCGCTGAACTCGGTGCTGATCTCGGTCGGCGTCACGGTGATCTGCCTGCTGCTCGCCGTGCCCTGCGCGTACGCAATGGCCTTTTTCCCGACCAAGAAAACGCAGTCCGTTTTGCTGTGGATGCTGTCTACGAAGATGATGCCGTCGGTCGGCGTGCTGGTGCCGATCTATCTGCTGTGGAAGAACACCGGTTTGCTCGATACGGTGAGCGGTCTGATCATCGTATACACGCTGATCAATCTGCCGATTGCGGTGTGGATGGCCTTTACGTACTTCAACGAAGTGCCGAAGGACATTCTCGAAGCCGGCCGCATCGATGGCGCGACGACGTGGCAGGAAATCGTCTATTTGCTGATGCCGATGGCGCTGCCGGGACTCGCATCGACGGGATTGCTGTTGATCATTCTTTCGTGGAACGAAGCATTCTGGTCGATCAATCTGTCGAGTTCGAATGCCGCGCCGCTGACGGTGTTCATCGCGTCGTATTCGAGTCCGGAAGGGCTGTTCTGGGCCAAACTCTCGGCGGCTTCGCTGCTCGCGGTCGCGCCGATTCTGATCGTCGGCTGGCTGTCGCAGAAGCAACTGGTGCGCGGTCTTACGTTTGGCGCGGTGAAGTGAGGACGATTACGTGAACCTCACTCCATCGAGAGAAGCGAGCCTCGAAGACCGACTGCTGATCTGCGATTGCGACGGTGTCCTGATCGATAGCGAAGCGGTGGCGGCGCATATGCTCGTCACCGAACTGGAAGCGCTGTGGCCCGGCGTCGATGTCGAACCGGTGCTGCTGCCGCTGCTGGGACTGCGCATCGAAGCCGTGCTGGCGAGTGCGGCGGACGCGGTCGGCAGAACGCTGACGCACGAGCAGGTGATATCGATCCGCCGCGCGGTCGAAGTAGCGGCGATGCAAGCGCCGACGGTTCCGGGTATCGCGGAAGCGTTGGCGGCCGTGCCGTTCGAGAAGGCATGTGCGAGCAACAGCTTTTCGAACTACGTGGAAAGCGTGCTGAATCGCACCGGCCTCGTGCGTTATTTCGGCGATCGACGTTTCTGCGCCGACATGGTCGAGAACCCGAAGCCTGCGCCCGACGTGTACCTCGCCGCAGCGCGCGCAATGCGTGTCGATCCGCTGCGTTGTCTCGTGGTGGAGGACAGCGTGACCGGCGTGACGGCGGCGAAGGCGGCGGGCATGACGGTGCTGGGTTTCATCGGCGGCGGACATGCGACTGAATCGCAGATGGGCGCGTTGCAGCGCGTGGGCGCGGAAGTGGTATTCGACGATATGAAGCGGCTGCCCGTGCTCGTCGAGCAATGGCTCGCGAACACGACGTTCGAAATTCGATAGCGTGGACACGCGGCAGCAAGCCGCGAGATAAGCATCAAGGAGACACATCATGGCTAGCCTGACACTGCGGAATATCGCAAAGCGTTACGAAGAAACCGAAGTGATGCGCAACATCAACCTCGACATCAACGACGGCGAGTTTGTCGTGTTCGTCGGACCGTCGGGCTGCGGCAAGTCCACGCTGATGCGCATGATCGCGGGACTCGAAGATATCAGCGCGGGCGATCTGATGATCGACAACGCGCGCGTGAACGAACTGCCACCCGCGAAACGCGGCATCGCGATGGTGTTTCAGTCGTATGCGCTGTATCCGCATATGACGCTGTACGACAACATGGCGTTCGGCCTCAAACTCGCGGGCGAGAAGAAGCCCGCGATCGATGCGGCGGTGAAAAATGCCGCGAAGATTCTGCATATCGATCACTTGCTGGATCGCAAGCCGAAGCAATTGTCGGGCGGTCAGCGCCAGCGCGTGGCGATTGGCCGCGCGATTACGCGCAAGCCAAAAGTCTTTCTCTTCGATGAACCGTTGTCGAACCTCGACGCTGCGTTGCGCGTGAAGATGCGCCTGGAATTTGCGCGCCTGCACGACGACCTCAAGACCACGATGATCTACGTCACGCACGATCAGGTCGAAGCGATGACGTTGGCGGACAAGATCGTGGTGCTGTCAGCGGGGAATATCGAACAGGTTGGTACGCCTAACGAGTTGTATCACGCACCGGCGAACAAGTTCGTCGCGGGTTTCATCGGATCGCCGAAGATGAACTTCTTGTCGGGCACGGTGGCTTCAGTCCAGAACGATGGCGTGCTGGTCAAATACGCGACGGGCGAGACGCAACTGGTCGGCGTGCTGCCTGGCAACGCCAAGCCCGGCGATGCGGTCACTGTCGGCGTGCGCCCCGAGCATTTGCAGCCGAATTCGGTTGAAGCGGGCGACTACGGTTTGACGGCGACGGCATCAACGGTCGAAACGCTCGGCGATGCAGCGTATCTCTACGCCGAAACGCCGGTTGCACCCGATGGCATCATTTCGCGGATTCCGCCGCTGGAAAAGCACGCGCGCGGTACGCAAATTCGCCTGGGCACCGCGCCCGATCACTGCCATCTGTTCAACGCGGAAGGGCAGGCGTTCAAGCGCAATGTGGTGGCGGCGTGGGTGAGAGAAAATCCGACGCATCCGGTAGCGGCTGCGCGGGCTTGAACTCCAGTGAAGGCGGTTAGCTTTCGAGCGCCGCCTTCGCGCACAGCTCATCGGTCACCAAACCGGAAAGCCATTTCCCTTTTAGCGCTGCGATCAGCGCTTCCTGCTTGCGCTGTCCGCCCGCGAATCCGATCGTCGGACGCTGCGGCGGCGAATCGAGCCTGAGACTTGTCACGCGTGCACCGGCATTCGATTTCACCCGCGTGCCGCTCGCATTGATTGGCAATCCCAACCACTCGGCGACGGCGCCCGCCTGCATCATTTCATCCACTTCCGTGCGCGTGATAAAACCATCCTCATGCAGCGGACAGTTCGGCCCGACATTGCCGATTCCCACGAACGACACATCCGCCTGCTGCGCCAAATCCTCGACGATCCGATACAACCGGTGATTCACCCACTGCGCGCGCTCGGTTTCGCTATCGGCCATCAGTGGCGCGGGCAGCATGAAGTGCTTGCCGCCGGTCTTCTCCGATAACTGCTGCGCGACGTCGTATCGATTCGACGATCCATCCTGCGCAATTGCACCGACCATCGACACGAATCGATGCTGCGGCCGTTCCAGTTGCGCGATCTGCGCGACCGCGGCCTTCAGCGTCCGTCCACTGCCGATGGACACGACGAGCGGTTTCTCATCGACGAGATAGCGTTCCATGACTTGCGCGCCCGCGACCGCGAGTTTTCGATCCACCTGTTCCTTTTCATCGCCATCGATCGGCACGACTTCGCACATGGCAAGGCCATAGCGATCGCACAGCGCTTTCGCCAGCGACAGACAGTCCGCGATGCGATGATCGACGCGCACGCGAATCAGGTTTTTCTCGACCGCGAACGCGACCAGCCGCTGCGCCACCGGACGCGAAATCTGCAGCTTTTCGGCGATTTCGTTTTGGGTGTTGCCAGCGACGTAATAGAGCCACGCGGCTCGCGTCGCGAGATCGAGTTTTTCGTTGGATTTGGGCACGAGGTCTATGTGTTCTGGTTTTCTATTAGTTTTAGTTCGTATTTTGCCGTTTGGTGGTTTTTCCCGGAAACCACGTGCTCAAACGAATCTGTTTAATTTTTGTTCACGCGGCGCGCGGCGGTACACGCGTGACATCACCGCGGCCCGCGAGCAGCCCATCAACCGAAATATCTTCGTCAACGTCCGGCCAATGGATGCCGATTCCGCTGTAGCTGATTTCGTAACGCTGCCGTTGCTCCGCCGTAGCGTGCAGCAAGCGGGGAAACCAGGCCAGCGGCACTCCGAGCGTGCGACCGTCCGTGAGTTCGACCCACATCGTGTAATCGTCGAATCGAATCGCTTTAGCCGAAGTATTCATTCCAGGATCTCTCTATTTCTTCGCGACGCTCTTCGACCAATAACAACAGTTCGGAAAGCGTGCGTCGGTCGAATCCGGTACTGCTTGCAACGTGCACGTTCGGCCGAAGCCAGAATTTGGCTTCGCCGTTTGCGCCACTTGCATGAATATGCAGTGGTTCCCTCGGATTCCCTTCGTTGGAGTAAAAGTGAAATCGTACACCCTTGTATCGAAATACCGTCGGCATCAAAAACTCTCTACTTCCTTAACTCAAGCCAACCGCGGCCGCGCCGGATCGAACAACGGCCGCACGTGCTGATACAACTCGCGGAATCCCTTCAACCGCGCGCGCAGTTGCTCATGCCGCGCGGCATTCGGAATGAACTCTTGTTTGATGGCCGGTTTCGCCAGCACCGTAGCCGGATCGCCGCCCGCTGCGAGCCAGCCGAGTCGCGCCGCGCCCAAGGCCGCGCCGGTTTCGCCGCCGCCGTGCGTGCGCGTCGGGGTATCGAATGCGTCGGCGAACATTTGCGCCCAGTACGCGCTGCGTGCGCCGCCACCGAGCATCGACAACGCGCGGGCTTGAGTGCCTGCGGATTCGAGTGCATCGAGTCCATCGGTCAAGGAAAGCGTGACGCCTTCGAGTACCGAATAGCCGAGCAAGGCGCGATCGGTTGCGTGCGTCATGCCGAAGAACACGCCTTGCGCGTACGGATCGTTATGCGGCGTGCGTTCGCCGCTGAGATAAGGCAGAAACAACGGCGCGGACGATAAGACATCGGCGGGAAGGGCTTCGACTTCGGCAAGCAAAGTCGGCTCATCGGTCGAGGTGAGTTTGCAGACCCAGCGCAAACAACTCGCCGCCGATAACACCACGCTCATCTGATGCCACCGATCCGGAATCGCATGGCAGAACGCGTGCACGGCCGACGCCGGATTCGGCCGGAAGCGATCGCCGATCACGCACAGCACGCCCGATGTGCCCAGCGACAAAAAGCCATCGCCCGGATCGGTCGCGCCGATGCCGACCGCGCTCGCGGCATTGTCACCGCCGCCCGCCGCCACCACGACGTCGTCGCGCAGACCGAACTCGCGCGCAAGCTCCGGCAACAGCATGCCCGATGGCTCGCTGCCTTCCGCAAGCGACGGCATCTGCTGCCGCGACATGCTGCATGCAGCAAGCAACTCATCCGACCAGTCACGACGCGCGACATCGAGCCAAAGCGTGCCAGCGGCATCCGATGGATCCGACACCTTCGTACCTGTCAGATGCATGCGCAGATAGTCCTTCGGCAACAGCACGCAGGCGGTTTGATTGAAGATTTCCGGCTCGTTGTGCGCGACCCAGAGCAGCTTCGGCGCGGTGAAACCGGGCATCGCCAGATTGCCGGCGATCTCGTGCAGATTCGGCGCGCGCTCATAAAGCTCGGCGCATTCCTTGTCGCTGCGCATATCGTTCCAAAGTATCGCGGGACGCAGCACGCGATCGGTGGAATCGAGCAATACGGCGCCGTGCATCTGTCCCGACAGGCCGATGCCGCGAATCGCCGCGAACGCTTTCGGGAATTGTTCGCGCAGCTTGAACAACGCCGCGCGCGTGCCTTCCCACCAGTCGAGCGGATTCTGTTCGGACCAGCGAGGCTTCGGACGCGAGACCGTGAACGGCGTGCCCGCCGTGCCGATGACGCTGCCATCGCTCGAAAGCAACAGTACTTTCACTTCGGATGTGCCGAGGTCGATGCCTAAGTACATGAACGGACCCTTGATCGATGCCGGCACGCGATGTCCGGCAGAAGGAAGCGGAAGAACGGTCGCGCTAATTTAACGCCACGCGCGAAGCCGCGCCATGGGCACAATACCCGAGCGGCGCGGCGCTTTGAAGTACGCGCGGAAACAGCGTTATGCAGGCCGGTTGGCGAGCCACGCATCCACACGGCCGATCGCACCGCGGATCACGCGTTCGAGCTTGTCGCTGCCCGCCATGCTGCCCCACAGGAGCTTGTCGGCGGTGAACGCCTTGATCGGATCGGCGGATTCGAAGAACGCGTGCGCAACGGCCGGGTCCATCACGCCGTCCTGATACGCGTAGGGCAGCTTGCCTTCGTGCCAGCGTTCGAGAAAGCGGAAGAACAGCGCGGGCAGCACGGCGGTGGCGTCCGGATCGACGCCGCGCGCGAAGCATTCGGAAATGGTCGGCGCGATAAAGCCGGGCAGCTTCGAAAAGCCATCGGCGGCGACGCGCTGATTCGTGTCCTTGATATGCGGATTGCTGAACCGATCCAGCACGATATCGCGATACTTCGCCAGATCGAGCGGACTCGGCGTGAGGCACGGAATCACGTCTTCGGTGACGTAGGCATCGGCGAGGGCGCGGATTTCCATGTCCTGCGTGCCTTCGTGGATATATTGCAGGCCGACCAGCGTCCCCGCCCACGCGATGCAGCTATGGCTCGCGTTGAGAATGCGGATCTTCGCCTCCTCATACGGATGCACCGATTCCACCATCTCTGCGCCGACCTTCTCCCACGCCGGCCGCCCCGCGATGAAGTTATCCTCGATCACCCACTGAATGAACTTCTCGCCCATGATCGGCGCTTTGTCGTCGAAACCGGTCGCGGCCTTGATGCGCTCGGCCACGTCCGGAGTCGGGCGCGGCGTGATGCGGTCCACCATCGAATTAGGCGATGACGTGTTGGCGATCATCCAGTCGCGCAGGGCGGTTTCGCCGCGCAATTGCAGGAACTCCAGCATGCCTTTCTTGAAGCGGTCGCCGTTGCTGCGCAGGTTGTCGCAGTTCTGCAGCGACACTTTGCCCGCGCCGTTTTTCATGCGCGCATCGAGGATGGCGGCGAGCGCGCCGTAAATGGTCGTCTTGCCGCCTTTGAGGTCGGTGGCGAGATCGGCGTTGGCGGTATCGAGCTTGTCGTGTTCGTCGAGGTAATAGCCGCCTTCGGTCACCGTGAAGGACACGATCTTGCATTCCGGCGATGCGCCCGTTTCGATCAGCGCGTTCAGATCGGCGGACCAGGGCACCACGCGGCGGATCGCACGCACGGTTTCGTATTCGCGCTCGCCTTTGGGCGTAACGGTTTCGAGCGTGTACTCGCCGTTCTGCGCGGCGAGCGCTTCGAGCACGGCGTTCATATCGCCGCGAATATTGCCGATGCTGAGCGACCAGTTCGCTTCGCCCGTCTCGATCAGCCGATGCAGATACCACGCCTGATGCGCGCGATGAAACGAACCGGCGCCGATGTGCAGGATCACGTTGGCTTCGCTATTCATATCGTGTCTTCCTCTGAATGGGCAGGCGTCCGTTCTGTGCGGACGACGCTATGCGTTTGACGCGCTCTGCGGCGGCTTGAGCGGTTCTAGACCGAGCATTTGCTCGTTTGTTGGTCGAATGTTCGAATAATGGTATCCGCAAGAGCGAAAGTCAAGGCGCGCGGATGCCGTCGAAGACATCGCAATTCGCGCGCCTCGACGTGTGCGGTTTGTGCGGGAGAAGATCGGGAATAACCCGGATGGGGATGCTGCGCGTGTGGGATTATCGAACTTGCGCGTGGACCGGATGCGCATCAAACACCGGTCCCTGCACGAAATGCACATCGAACTGTTGAAGCGCATTGAACTGCGCTTCATCGGAAACGTTCGAGAAGATCAGCGGAATCTTCAGCCGATGCGCGTACGCCACCAGATGCTTCACCACTGAATCGCGCAGCGCCGCGCTGGCATCCATCTTGATGAAATCGGGGCGCGGCGCGTCCGCAAAGGCCATGATCTGGCCGGCGTTCGGCAGATTGCCCGCGACCTTGAATCCGTAGTGCTGATAACTCTTGGTCAGATAGCCAAGAAAGGTCTTGTGCGCCACCGCCGCCGCCGGCAATTCGATCACCACGCGCGACGGGCTCATGCCGAACTCCATCAACACGGACGAGAAGTGCAGTCCGTGATCGTATTTCACGCTCTTGAGCAGACGTTCATGCACGCGCAGGAACAACAGCCCATGCCGCTGCGGCCCGAAGAAATTGAACGCATGCAGCGCACGCGCTAAACGATCAAGCGTCACCAACTCGCGATCGTCATCGGTCTGCGCGAACGGATCGGGCGGCGCATCGCCTTCGATCAGCGTGATTGCCTGAACGCCCAGCTCGTCGCCGAATCGCTCGGCGCTTTCCGGCGATGCAGTCAATACCTGCGGAAAACTATGCGTGCCGACATCGAAAATCGGCTCGTAGGCGCTCGCAATCGTCATCGCGCCATGCCGCGCGATGGCCTGCTGCGCGTGTTCGCCCGAGCCTTCCACGATATGCGCGCCCAGAAACGGATGCTGCCGTGCACGGGCGACGAGTTCGGGAAGAGACGGGGAGATCATGTCGTTCTGAGCGTTCGGAGGTGGATGCGTTTGTGATTGGAGTTTCCGACGATGGTATCAGCGAGTGCCGCCACGTCATCCACCAAATCCACATATTGATATGCGCGGCTCATGACGTCGATTAAGGGTATACGAGCTATTTCACTAATCGTAATTCGTTTTACTATGCGTAAAACATTGTGACCACGGCTTTCTTTCCTGAGGTTCCCGATCATGCCCACGTTCGAGACGCACACGGACGCCAATCGGCATTACCAGTCCGGCTTTGCCAACAATTTCGCCACCGAGGCGCTGCCGGGCACGCTGCCGATCGGCCGCAACTCGCCGCAGCGCGCGGCTTACGGCCTTTACACCGAGCAGCTTTCCGGCACCGCGTTCACCGCGCCGCGCGCGCATAACCGTCGTTCGTGGCTGTATCGAATACGGCCGGCGGCGGTGCATATGCCGTTCACGCAGATTGGCCGCGCCAAACTCGTCGCCAATTTCGCGGAGGTGCCGCCTACGCCGCCGAATCAGCTTCGCTGGGATCCGCTGCCGATGCCGACCACGCCGACGGACTTCATCGATGGATGGGTGACGATGGCGGGAAACGGCGCGGCGGAATCCATGAACGGTTGCGCGATTCATCTCTACGCCGCGAATCGGCCGATGCACGACCGCTTTTTCTACAGCGCCGATGGCGAATTGCTGATCGTGCCGCAGCAGGGGCGGCTGGCGATTTTCACGGAACTCGGCAAGCTGGATATCGAACCGTTCGAGATCGCGGTGATTCCGCGCGGCGTCCGTTTCAGCGTGACGCTGCCCGATGGCGAAGCGCGCGGGTATATCTGCGAGAACTTTGGCGCGCTGTTGCAGTTGCCGGATCTGGGACCGATCGGCTCGAACGGACTGGCGAATCCGCGCGATTTCCTGACGCCGAATGCCGCGTACGAAGACCGCGAAGGCGACTTCGAACTCGTCGCCAAGATGAACGGCGTGCTGTGGCGCGCGCAGATCGGCCATTCGCCGCTCGATGTGGTCGCGTGGCACGGCAACTACGCGCCGTACAAATACGATCTGCGCCACTTCAACACCATCGGTTCGATCAGCTACGACCATCCCGATCCGTCGATCTTCCTCGTGCTGCAATCACCGAGCGATACGCCCGGCGTCGATACCATCGACTTCGTGATTTTTCCGCCGCGTTGGCTCGCCGCGGAAGATACGTTCCGGCCGCCGTGGTTTCATCGCAATGTGGCGAGCGAGTTTATGGGACTCGTGCACGGCGTGTACGACGCCAAGGCCGAAGGCTTTTTGCCCGGCGGCGCGAGTCTGCACAACTGTATGTCGGGCCACGGACCGGACGCGGGCACATTCGAAAAAGCCTCGCATATCGATACGACGAAGCCCGCGAAAGTCGGCGACACGATGGCCTTTATGTTCGAAACGCGCACGCTGATCAAGCCGACGCAATTCGCGCTCGAAACCGCGCAATTGCAGGCGCATTACTACGAATGCTGGCAGGGCCTCACAAAACACTTCAACCCGGAACAACGATGAACGACGCGCTCAAGGCCACGCTCTCGCCTGCACTCAAAAGCTGGATCGATTCCGCCAACGATCCTTCGAGCGACTTTCCGATTCAAAATCTGCCGTTCGGCGTGTTCAGCGACGAAGTGAATATGAAGCCGCGCGCGGGCGTGGCGATCGGTGAATGGATCGTCGATCTTTCGGTGCTGCAAAGCGCCGATTTGCTCGACACGCACGCCGCGTTCGATGTCCCGCGTCTGAACGATTTCATCGCGCTGGGTCGGGAAACGTGGCGTTCGGTGCGGATCGCGTTGAGCGCGTTGCTCGCGCAAGGCAACGCGACTTTGCGCGATAACGCCGATCTGCGTCGCCGCGCGCTCGTGCCGCAATCGAACGCGACGATGCATCTGCCTGTGGAGATTCCCGGCTACACGGATTTCTATTCGTCGAAGGAACACGCGACCAATGTCGGATCGATGTTTCGGGATCCGAAGAATGCGTTGCTGCCGAACTGGTCGGAGATGCCGATTGGGTATAACGGGCGCGCGTCGTCGGTGGTGGTGAGTGGAACGCCGGTGCGTCGGCCGAACGGGCAGTTGAAGTTGCCGACGGATGATCGGCCGGTGTTCGGCGCGTGTCGCAAGCTGGATATCGAACTGGAGACGGGCTTTGTCATCGGACAGGGCAATGCGCTGGGCGAACCGATTGCATGTGACGATGCCGAAGCGCACATCTTCGGCATGGTGCTGCTGAACGACTGGAGCGCGCGCGATATTCAGCAGTGGGAATACGTGCCGCTGGGTCCGTTCAATTCCAAGGGTTTCGCAACGACCATTTCCCCGTGGATCGTCACGCTCGATGCGCTGGAGCCGTTCCGTGTCGCCACGCCTGTGCAATCGCCCGAGCCACTTTCGTATCTGAAGCACGATGGCGATCACGCGTTCGATATCGAACTGGAAGTGTCGCTGCGTGCCGAGGGCGCATCGAAGCCGACGACCATCACGCGGACCAATTTCAAGCTGATGTACTGGTCGATGGCGCAGCAGCTTGCGCATCACACGGTATCGGGCTGCAACACGCGCGTCGGCGATCTGATGGGCTCGGGCACGATCAGCGGACCGACGCCGGATTCGTGCGGCAGTTTGCTGGAAAGCACGTGGAACGGTCAGCGGCCTGTGAAGCTGGAAGAGGGCGGCGAGCGCGCATTTCTTCAGGATGGCGATGAAATCACAATCGCGGGATGGTGTCAGGGAGCGGGGTATCGCGTGGGATTTGGAGAGTGCCTAGGGACGATTCTCGCAGCGCACGCGCAATAAAAAGGACACGGACATGAGAGAGACGACGATCGATGTCGAGCGCGTGCTGGGCGAGGCGCATCGGCCCGGATTTCAGTGGATGCTGCTTGCGCTATGCGGTCTGTGCCTCGTGATCGACGGCTTCGACGCGCAGGCGATGGGTTACGTCGCGCCAGCCGTGATCGCGGACTGGCATGTGTCGAAAGCGGCGCTCGGTCCGGTATTCAGCGCCAGTTTGTTCGGCATGCTGCTGGGCGCACTGGGCTTGTCGGTGCTGGCGGATCGCATCGGGCGTCGTCCGGTGCTGATCGGATCGACGCTGTTCTTCGGCCTGTCGATGATCGCCACCGCGTTCACGCAAGACCTCACCGTGCTGACGATCCTGCGCTTTATCACCGGACTCGGCCTCGGCTGCATCATGCCGAACGCGATGGCGCTGGTCGGCGAGTTTTCGAGCCCGGCGCATCGCGTGAAGCGGATGATGCTCGTATCGTGCGGCTTCACGCTGGGCGCGGCGCTCGGCGGCTTTCTGAGCGCGGCGCTGATTCCCGCGTTCGGCTGGAGCTCGGTGTTCTGGATCGGCGGCGCGGTGCCGCTGCTGCTTTCATTGGCGATGATCGCCGCGCTGCCGGAATCGCTGCAATTTCTGGTGCTCAAAGGTCGCGAATCGCGTGCGCGCGCCTGGCTCGCGAAGTTCGATCCCTCTCTGAAAAGTGACGACGCCACGCGGCTCGTGGTGCGCGAGAAGGCGAGCGGCGGCGCGCCGGTTGCCGAATTGTTCCGCGCGGGACGCGGACCGGTCACGCTGATCCTTTGGGCGATCAGCTTTATGAATTTGATCGACTTGTACTTCCTGTCGAACTGGTTGCCGACCGTGATGCGCGATGCGGGCTATTCGCCCGGCATGGCGGTGCTCGTCGGAACGTTGCTTCAAACGGGCGGCGTAGTGGGCACCTTGTCGCTCGGATGGGTTATCGAACGATTCGGCTTCGTGCGGGTGTTGCTCGCGTGCTTTGGCATCGGCGCAGTGGGCGTCGGCATGATCGGCGGTGTCGCGCATGTGCAGCTCTGGCTGTTCGTCGCGGTATTCGCGAGCGGCTTTTGCATCGTCGGCGGACAACCTGCGGTCAATGCGCTCGCGGGCCATTACTATCCGACGACGTTGCGATCGACGGGTATCGGCTGGAGTCTGGGCATCGGGCGAGTCGGATCGGTGATAGGACCGCTCGTCGGCGGACAGATGATCGCGCTCGGATGGAGCAACGTCGCGCTGTTTCATGCGGCAGCGGTGCCGGTGGCATGTTCGGCGGCGTTGGTGGTGCTGCTCGCGATCGTGCGTCGGGAGAAGGGTGGGGTGGTGCAGGCGGCGTGAGGGGTTTTGCTTCGACGGCGTCGCTCAGTTTCTTCGAGTTTCGCCGTCGCGCCCTTCCCACCACGCCGCACCCAAAAAACCCACCACCGCCACAAACAACACCGCAATCAGCGCATCCGCGCCGACGCGCTCCATCAACGCTCCCGCGATAATCGGCCCGCCGAAACTCGCCGTACTCCACGATGCCCCGACGATCGCCGTAGCGGTCACCAGCGCCGCGCCACGAAAGCGCTCGCCGCACGCCACGATCGACAGCGTATAAACGCTGCCCGCCGCCGCGCCGGTCACGAACAGCAGCGGCCAGCACACCCACGGATGATTCACCGCCCACGGCAACAAGGGCAACGCCAACGCGACGACAACGCCCGCGCCCGCATGCACCTTCGCGCGCCCGATCCGATCCGCCAGCCAGCCGATGGGAAACTGCATCGTCGTATCGCCGAGGAGGATGGCGGAGGCGAACAGCACGCCGACGTTCGCAGCGATACCGTGCGAGATGGCGAACAAAGGCATCAAGGAAAGCGCGAGGGTATCGAATAATGCGAAAAAGCCGGTGCCGATCACCAGCGCCGGCATGCGCGGCAACACCTGCCGCCAGTCGCCGTGCTCGCCTTCGTCGGAATCAAGCGCGTGCGGCGAGACGCGGATCATCGCAAGCGCAGGAAGCGCCAGCAAGAAGATCGCGCCGCAGATGGCGAAGCGCATCGATGGCCAGTGGCCGATCGCGCTGACCAGCACCGGGCCCATCATCTGAAACAGCGTGAAATTGGTCGCGTAGATGGCGACGACGCGCCCGCGCGTGGTGTCATCGGCAAGCTGCGTGACCCATGCTTCGCCGATAGTGAACAGCAGCATCAGCGCCGCGCCGCATAGAAAACGCAGCAACGCCCACAGCCACAGGTTGCCGGAAAACTGCATCGCGATGGTCGCGAACGCAGCGACGACCACCGTGCCGGTGATCGTCTCGCGCGCGCCGTATCGCGTGGCGATGCGGCTGGCGAACGGCGCGATGGCGAGTCCGCCGCCCGCCTGCATCGCCGTCATGATGCCGACGATATCGCTCCCATGTCCGGCTTGCGTGAGTGCGAGCGCGGTGAGCGGAAGCGTCGCGCCGAGGCCGAGTCCGACCACCGCGACGCTCAAAATCAGAGCCAGAAAATCCTTCGACAGAACACCCTTCATCCACTACCCGACCACAAAACTATGACGTCACGCAGCTTGCCCGATTGCGAGCCGGCGCGCACGTTTATCGAGCGTGGCGGAGAGGAGCGTAAGCGCGAAGGAGCAGCCCGCCATCAGAATGCCGACCCACGGCAGCGAGGTCAGCGGCGCGCCCGCGCTGATCACGCAGCCGCCGAGCCACGCGCCGGTCGCGTTGCCCAGGTTGAACGCGCCCTGGTTCAGCGTGGAGGCGAGATTCGGGGCATCGCTGGCGCGGTTGACGATCAGCATTTGCAGCGGCGGCACGATCGCGAAGGCGAGCACGCCCCACAGGAAGATGGTGATCATCGCAGAAACCGGCTCGTGCATGGTGCCCGCGAAGATCGTCAGAATCACCATGATCGACACGAGAAAAGTCAGCAGCGAGCGCAACAGCTTCCAGTCCGCGAGCTTGCCGCCGAGCGTGCTGCCGACCGTCAGCCCGAGGCCGAACAGCAGCAGCACGTACGTGACCGCGTGCGGCGACAGGCCGGTGACGTCTTCGAGAATCGGCGTGATGTAGGTGAACACCGAGAACAGACTTGCCGATGCCAACACGCTGATGCCCAGCACCATCAGCACTTGCGGGTTCTTCAGCACGTCGAATTCGCGCAGGATGCTGGTGTCCTGCATCTCGATATGCTTCGGCAAACACAGATGCAGCGCGCCCGCCGCGACCAGACCGATCGCCGTCACCACCCAGAATGTCGCGCGCCAGCCGGCCGCTTGTCCGAGCGCGGTGCCGAGCGGCACGCCGAGCACGTTGGCGAGCGTCAGACCGGTGAACATCAGCGCGATCGCCTGCGCGCGCCGATTCGGCGCGACCAGATTCGCCGCCACCACGGAACCGATTCCAAAGAACGCGCCATGACAGAACGCGGTGACGATACGCGCGCCCATCAGCACCCAGTAATTCGGTGCAATCGCACACAGCAGATTGCCGACGATAAACACCGCAATGAGGTTCATCAGCGCTTTCTTGCGCGCCATTTTTGCGGTGATGACAGCGAGAATCGGCGCGCCGATGGTCACGCCGAGCGCGTACCCGGACACCAACATGCCCGCCGCCGGAATCGATACACCGAGATCGCGGGCGACATTGGGCAACAGGCCCATGATGACGAATTCGGTCGTGCCGATGCCGAACGCGGCAACGGCGAGAGCGAGAAGGGGCAGAGGCATGGCGGCGGGCGGGAGAAGGATTCATCCTCGCCTTGAGCGAGGTCAAGGTTCGGATTCTACCGAAAGCTTTTTTACGATGTTGGTAAAAACCCTTATCCACATTGGCCTGGTCGATGCAGAATTATTTTTTTGAACAGGCACGCAATGCAGGAGTCTTGCGGCACATGAAGCCGTAAGTAAGCATTGCTTTCGACAAAATGTCGCAGGCGTGCGCTTCATTGCGCGACATCTATCCGTGGAATATCCGTGAAAGTGTTGGAAAATTGCAGCACACGCTGAATTCCGGATTTTTTCGATGAAACCTATTCTTCTCGCCCTGCTCGCCGGGCTGGCTTTTTCCAACGTCGTTCACGCGCAGAACAACGCAACAGGTCCGATCGCCACGCCCGCAGGCGCGCTGCAATTCGTGCGCGACGATCGCGATTTCGTCGTGACGCTGAACAACCAGATCGTCGATCGTTTCGATGCGAACACGCTGGCCCATTTCGACGATATCGGCACATCGAACGACGCGATCGCGCGTACGCTCGTGCAGACCGACACCGGCCCGATTCTCTACGACTTCCGCCGCAATCCGCCGCTGATTCAGCGCACGGGCAAGCGCATGGTCGTTAAACGCGTGTTCTGGCAGGGCGATGAAGTCGTGATGCAAGGCTCGCAAGGCTGGTTTCGCTATCAGCGCGGCGTGTTGACCAAGCTGCAATCATCGACGACCACGTATCACACGAACTAAGGAGCGCGCACGCCGAACACGCGTTCGCCCGCGATCACATAGACCGATTCGCCGCGCACCTCGCCGTTCACTTCGTAACCGCCTGTGAACGCGCCGAACGCGGGCAGCACGCCGGATGTCGGACCAAATCGAAAGCACGGCAAACGCGCGCTGTCGATTCGCGTCGCCAGCTTGTACACGGGATGCTCGTGGCCGGCGAGTGCGTAGCCATCGGCGACGCGCTGCGGGTGATGGCACAGCGCCCACGGCCCAAGCCGATACGGCTCCTTCACGACATCCATATCGAACGATGCCGGCAGCGCGCCCGCATGTTTATCGTGATTGCCTTCGACCAGCACGAGCTTCAGCGCGCGATGCTTCTCGCGCCACGCGTCCAGCGCGCGCAATGTTTCCTCCGCATGCGATTCGCGCGCGTGCAGCAAGTCGCCCAGAAACACGATGGTTTCCGGATGATGCGTGGCGATCAGCCGATCCAGCCGCGCGAGCGTTTCATCGGTTGCGCCGACGGGCACGGGAATGCCGCGCGCGCGGAACACGGCGTCCTTGCCGAAATGCGCATCGGCGATAAACAGGCTTTGGGACTTCGGATCGTAGGCGGCGCGGTCGGCTGAGAGAATCAGCGCGTGGCCTTGTACATCGATGGTCAGTGCTTCTATCGGCATATCGTTAGGTTAAGTTCCAGCGGCTTTCTCCAGATCCATCAGCATGCGTTCGACGCGATCCGCGAGTTTCTCCGTGCTCACTTTTTCCCTCAATCGCCCGACGATCAGCGGAAAGGCGAACGGCGTCGGTTTTTTCGGATGCGTGAGCGCGAGGCGGCTGTCGTTCATGCGTTCGAGCGCGGCGCGGATTCTGCCGAGTTCCAGTTCCTGCAACATGACTTCCTGATCGGCTTGTGCGAGCAGCAGATTATCGCTGTCGTGCTTGCGGAAGACTTCGTAGAACAGTCCGCTCGACGCCTGCAATTGCCGCGCACTTTTCTGTTGCCCCGGATGGCCCTGATAAATCAATCCCGACACGCGCGCGATCTCGCGAAACCTGCGTGCCGATAGCTCCGACGCATTGAGACTCGCCAGAATATCGTGCTCCAGATTCTCCGCCGAGAATAAACCTTCCGCGATCAGCGTCTCCCAGTCGAACGGGCGCGCGGAAAGCAATTCGAAGCCGTAATCGTTCATCGAAATGGAGAAGGTGGAGGGCTGATCGCGCGCGACGCGCCAGCCGATCAGCGAGCCGAGGCCGATATGCGCCATGCGTCCCGCGAACGGATAGCAGAAGAAATGATGCCCTTCGCGCGAACGCACGTTTTCGACCACCAGCACGCCGGGTCCGGGCAGCGCGGACCACTTCGCCTGCAAATCGAGCAGCGGTTTGATGGCCTGCATCTCGGGTTCGTCGTAGATGCCATCGCTGGCGCGCGCCAGCATCACCAGCGCCGACTCCGCCAGTTCCGACGATAGCGGCATCTTGCTGCCCGCCCATGTCGGCATCGCGCCGCGCGAGGACGTCGCGCGTTTGACGTAGGCGATCATATCGCGCACGCGGATCAGTTCGAGCGTGCGTCCGCCGAAGGTGAAGACATCGCCGGGCTTGAGCCGCGAAATGAACGATTCCTCCATCGCGCCGATGCGTCCGCCCGTCATATACGCCACATTGATCGTGCCATTCGAAACGATCGTCCCGACATTATTCCGATGCCTTCTCACCAGATCCTCACGCGGCACGCGATACACCCCGTCATCGCCGCGCACCACGCGGTGATAATCCGGATACGCCCCAAGCGATGCGCCGCCACGCTCGACAAACGCCAGCGCCCAATCGAATTCCTTCTGTGTCAGATCGCGATACGCATACGCGCTGCGCACTTCATCGAGCATGGGAGCCGCTTCGAAACCGCCGCCGATCGCCACGGTCACGAGATGCTGAACCAGCACATCGAGCGGCTTGAGCGGCATATCGCGCCCTTCGATACGGCGCTCGCCGATCGCCCAGCGCGCCGCCGCCGCTTCGACCAGTTCGAGCGCATGCGTCGGCACGATCGTCACGCGCGACACGCGTCCCGGCGCGTGGCCGGATCGGCCGGCACGCTGCATCAAACGCGCGACGCCCTTCGGCGAACCGATCTGAAACACGCGATCCACCGGCAGGAAATCGACGCCGAGATCGAGACTCGACGTACACACGACCGCCTTCAGTTGGCCGTTCTTCAAACCCAGTTCGACCCAGTCGCGCACTTCCTTATCGAGCGATCCGTGATGCAGCGCGATCAGCCCGGCCCATTCCGGCCGCGTCTCCAGCAAGGCGCGATACCAGATTTCCGCCTGCGAACGCGTGTTGGTGAACACCAGCGAGCTTTGCGCGCGTTCGATTTCATCGGCGACGGGTTTGACCTGACGCACGCCGAGATGCCCGCCCCACGGAAATCGTTCGATGGTCGCGGGAATCAGCGTATCGACGATAAGCGTTTTCGGCTGCGCGCCTTGCACGACCACGCGCGGCGTTTTTACGGGATGCAACAGCGCATCGTGCGCGAGTGCGAGATTGCCGAGCGTCGCCGACAAGCCCCAGATTTGCAGATCGGGACGCCAGCGCGCCAGCCGCGCGATCGCCAGTTGCGTCTGCGTGCCGCGCTTGTTGCCGAGCAACTCGTGCCATTCATCGACCACGATCATCCGCAGATGCTTCAGTTCGTCGCGTGCGTTAGCGCGCGTGAGCATCAGCGTGAGGCTTTCGGGCGTGGTCACGAGCGTGGACGGCATGCGGCGGTTTTGCTTCGCGCGTTCGCCCGATTGTGTATCGCCGGTGCGCAGGCCGATGGTCCACGGCACCGAAAGCGCCGTGACCGCCGTTTGCAGCGCGCGGGCGGTATCGGCGGCGAGCGCGCGCATCGGCGTGATCCAGAGGACGGTGAGCGGCGCGTTCGGTTTTTCGTTGGAAAACGCGGCGAGTGCGCCGAGCCAGATCGCCCAGGTTTTGCCCGCGCCCGTGGTCGCGTGAAGCAGGCCGCTCGCGCCGCGTTCGACTTCGCGCCAGACCTCGCGCTGGAAGTCGAACGGTTTCCAGTTGCGCTCACCGAACCATCGTGCGATGCGTTCATCGATGGGTTTCGCGGCTTCGATTGCGTCGTAGACCAAAGGCGCAGGTTTGAACAGCTCGGCGGCAGCGTCGAGCTTTGCCTGTGCGGCTTGTGTGCGAGGAATTCGACGCGGACGCGGACGTGGCGATGTGCTCATGCCATCGCCTCGTTGAGGAAGCCTTTGAGCATATCGAGCGTGTCGGCGTCATCGATTGCCTTGTCGGTGCGCCAGCGCAGCATGCGCGGAAATCGCACCGCGATGCCCGACTTGTGACGCGGACTCGCCTGAATCCCTTCGAAGCCGATCTCGAACACGAGAGTCGGCGTGACGCTGCGCACTGGCCCGAACTTTTCGATGGTCGTCTTGCGCACGATGGCATCGACCTGGCGCATTTCTTCATCGGTGAGGCCGGAATACGCCTTGGCGAAGGGCACGAGCGTGCGCACTCCATCGGCTTCGTCCCAGACGGCGAAGGTGAAATCCGTGTAGAGGCTCGCGCGCCGGCCGTGACCGCGTTGGGCGTAGAGCAAGACGGCATCGATCGCGTATGGGTCGATCTTCCACTTCCACCAGGTTCCCGACGACTTGGTGCGGCCGACGCCGTACATCGACGAGCGTTCTTTCAGCATGAAGCCTTCGACGCCGCGCGCTCGGCTTTCGTCGCGCAATGTCGCCAACGTGGTCCAGTCTTTCGCGGTGACAAGCGGCGACACGCGCAAAACGTCCGCGTGCAGCGATGACGCCAGCGCATCCAGCCGCGCACGACGCGCATGCAAAGGCTCGGTGCGCAGATCGCGGCCATCGGCTTCGAGAAGATCGTAGGCGAGCAGGGCGGCGGGGGAATCGGCGAGCACTTTCTTCGTCAGCGATCTTCGCGTGATGCGCGGCTGCAGACGCGCGAACGGCAGCGGCGCGTCCGCGCCCGGTTCCCACGCGAGGATTTCGCCATCGATCACGGTGCCATCGGGCAGCGCTTCACCGAGCGCGGCAAGCTCGGGAAATCGCTCCGTGACGAGGTCTTCACCGCGCGACCAGATCCACACGCGCCCGCCGCGCTTGACCAACTGCGCGCGAATGCCATCCCATTTCCATTCGATGATCCACTCCGAGGGATCGCCCAGCGTCGCGGGATCGGCCTGCAACGGATGCGCGAGAAAGAACGGAAACGGCAGCCCGAGATCGCTTTCGTGCGGGGTATCGACATCTTCGCCTTCGACGGCGGGCGCGATCAGTCGCAGATAACGCGCCGCGCTCGGCGCTTGCCGCGAGTCGGTCCAGCCGACCATGCGCTGCGCGATACGCTTATGATCGACGCCCGCGACTTCGGCCAACGCGCGCACCACCAGCTGCCGCGCGACGCCCACGCGGAAGCCGCCGCCGATCAGCTTCGTCAGCAGAAAACGCTCGCTCCAGTTCAGTTCGTCCCAATACGACAGCAGCCGCTCGCGCAATTGTTCAGGCGACGCGCGGCGCAAGGTCAACACACGTTCTTCGATCCACTGCGCAAGCCCCAACTCCGACTCACGACTGGCGGGCGGCAACACATGCGCAATCGTCTCCGCCAGATCGCCGACCGCCTGATACGACTCTTCGAACAGCCAATCCGGCAACCCCGCGCGCGCACCAGCGATCTCCGTCATCAGCCGCGTCGGCACCGACTGACGCGGCTTCCCGCCCGCCAGAAAATACGATGCCCACGCCGCGTCTTCCGGTTCCGCCGCCGAGAAATACGCAATCAGCGCTTCGAGCTTTTCATTGGTCGATGTGGTGGCGTCGAGCGCGGTATAGAGCGTGGCGAAGCGTCTCATGTCGCCTCGGCCTTGTCAGCGGCGGCGGCTTCGATGTCGTCATCGCCGTATTCGGTTTTGAATGCGCCCGCGTCGAGACCTTGATCGCAAAGCCAGCGCACCATCGGTTCGATCTGACCATGCGTGACGATCACGCGCTCCGCACCGCTTGCGCCGATCGCGAGCTGCAGTCCCGGCCAGTCCGCATGATCCGACAGCACGAATCCGCGATCCACGCCCTTGCGACGCCGCGTGCCGCGCAGACGCATCCAGCCGGAGGCGAAGGCATCGCTGTAATCGCCGAAGCGGCGCATCCACGTGCTGCCTTGCGCGGATGGCGGCGCGACGATCAGCGCGCCCTTGAACATCGCTTTATCCTTCGCGGCGATTTCACTGACGAGACGCGTCGGTGGCAAGGCTACGCCCGCTTCGCGATAAGCACGATTCAACGGCTCCACCGCGCCATGACAAAAAATCGGACCGATGCCCGCATCGATACCCGCGAGCACGCGCTGCGCCTTGCCGAACGAATAGCAGAACAGCACCGACGCGCGCCCTTGCGATGCGTTGTGCCGCCACCAAGAATCGATGCCATCGAACACGACTTGCGACGGGTCCCATCGATAGATCGGCAGGCCGAACGTGGATTCGGTGATGAAGGTATCGCAACGTACGGGTTCGAAAGGCACGCATGTCGGATCGGGCTCGACCTTGTAATCGCCGGACGCGACCCACACGCGCCCCGCGTGCTCCACGCGCACCTGCGACGACCCGAGCACATGTCCCGCAGGATGCAGCGACACGCGCACACCGTTCACGTCGATTGCTTCTCCATAGCGCAGACCTTGCACATCGATACCCGGCAATCTCGACGTCAACACGCCGAGTCCCGGTTCCGCGCACAGGTAACGCGCATGCCCGAAGCGCGCGTGATCCGCGTGCGCGTGCGTGATGATCGCGCGTTCCACGGGACGCCATGGATCGATATAAAAGTGGCCCGGCGGACAGAACAGTCCTTCGGGTCGCGCGACGATGAGGTCGTTGGAGTTGTCCACGTATCGTTGATGCCGCTCTCGGTGACAGTCTCATGAAACCCTGAACCGTCGAGTTAGCGCGTAGTGTTCGATTCTGACAACAAAAGCACGTCATGTGCCCGTCATGGCGCTTTCATGATTGGCGACTAGGGTGTAAAAATTTAATTGGGCTAATTATTTTTCTTTGGTTTTCTTTTCCGTTGCCGTAAAGAAGGGTGGTATGCGAAACACGCGCGCACGGGGCGCGCGCGCCGCAGTCTCTTTTCAGATAAACGATCATGGATACGATGGTTGCTCCGACCGCCGCAGAAGCGGTCTGGATCGTCAGGCTACAAAGCCATCGACAATATGACTTTGTTCGCCTGAAGCGAGTGTTCAACGAGGTCGGCTCGCGGCATCAGGTCGTACTGGTCGATGTGCAGAAGCTGCTCGCCTGCGCCGATCGCGACGACACCGATTACGTGCTGAAAGCCGTCAACGACTGGCACGCCGGCAAGGTGCGCGGCATCCGCGAGTTTCTCGACCCGGACAATCCGCGTGTGCCCGAAATGCCGTACGTGACGATCACGGCGCGGCGTTCATCGGGTTTGCTCGGTTTGCTGGGCGTGCATCGAGAAGGCGTGGTCGCGTTTCGCAACGGGCAGCATCGCGCGCGCTATCTGGCGAACGCGGGCGCGTTGTGCATGCCGGTGGAAGTGCACGAGCGCGAAGCCGATTTGCTGCGCGAAATGTGCGCCGCGCCCGATGCGTCCAGTCCGGAGTACGGTGAAGTCTGAGCACTGAGGCTCAGCTCGAAGGCGCGTCCACGGTGTTGCGTGGCGTGCCGTCGAGCCATGCCTTCATATTGCCGAGCGTCGTGGCGGCGATCTCGATCAACGCCTCGCGCGTAAAAAACGCCTGATGCGCGGTAATGATGACATTCGGAAAAGTCAGCAGGCGCGCCAGCGTATCGTCCTGAAGCAGATTGTCCGAGTGGTCTTCGAAGAACAGACCGCCTTCTTCCTCGTACACGTCCAGCCCGAGATTGCCGAGTTGGCCGCTCTTGAGCGCGCCCACCAGCGCATTGCTTTCGACCAGTCCGCCGCGCCCGGTGTTGATGAGCATCGCGCCGCGCTTCATGCGATTGAGCGCGTCTTCGTCGATCAGATGGTAGGTGGATTCGAGCAGCGGACAATGCAGCGAGAGGATATCGGAATTCGCCAGCAGTTCGTCCAGTTCGACATAGCGTGCGCCGCGCGCGAGCAGATCGTCGGCGGGTTTGCCGGGATCGTAGCAAAGCAGCTGCATGCCGAAACCCGCCATGATGCAGCCGAACACGCGGCCGATAATGCCTGTGCCGATCACGCCGACGGTCTTGCCGTGCAGATCGAAACCGAGCAGGCCGGTGAGCGAAAAGTCGCCTTCACGCGTACGCGCCACCGCGCGATGCAGCCGCCGGTTGAGCGTGAGAATCATCCCGACCGCATGCTCCGCGACCGCGTGCGGCGAATACGCCGGAACGCGCGTCACCGTGATGCCGAGCCGTTTGGCCGCGTGAAGATCCACGTGATTGAAGCCCGCCGAACGCAGCGCGATCAGCCGCGTGCCGCCTTCGTGGAGCTTTTGTAGAACCGCTTCATCGACGGAATCGTTGACAAAGGGGCAAACGGCCGCGAACCCTCTCGCGAGGATGGCCGTTTGCGCGTCCAGATGGGCTTCCTGGAAATCCAGTTCGACGCCGAATGCTTCGTTGGCTTGCCGGAAGGTATCGGCGTCGTACTGGCGGGCACTGAATAGAATCAGCCGGTTGGAGTCTGTGTGGGGCATATCGGTGGCCAGTCGGTCAGTTGGAATGACGCGCCGGCCGCGTTTTGTACAGACCGTCGTGTCGTCAGTGCTGAGTGGCGGTTGCCTGCGTGGTCGCGCCGAGTGTCTGCGTCGGTCCGAAGGTCGGACGTTGACGGAAGACATCGTCGGGCTTGGCCGCGGCGGCGTTCACCTCCTGCGTCAGCTTTTCCAAAGCATAGTCGATGAAGAAGCGGGTCTTGGCCGGCAAATATTGACGTCCGGGGTAGACAATCGAAACTTTCATCTCCGGACCGTCGATAGCGTAGTCCGGCAGGAGGCGCACCAGCGTGCCGTCCTTGATGTCGTTCGCCACGATGCCTTCCGGCAAGATGGAAAAGCCCATGCCGCGCAGCGAGGCGAGCCTGACCATGAGCGCGCTGTTGACCGAATACACGGGCGCGAGCGTGACCTGTTCGGACGAGCCGAGCTTATGCCGGAAATGCCAGGACGAACTACGGATGTCGTTCGGCAGACCGACCGAAGGCATGTTCTGCAAATCCACCGGTGCGGCTGGCATTCCATGCTCCGCAATAAACGCGGGCGTGGCGACCGGCACCAGCGCATTCACACCGACCGGACGTTCGACCAACGCGGTACTCGACACCATGAAGGCAGTGACGATACCCACGTCATATCCATCTTCCACTAAATCGACATGTCTTTCGGCCAAAGTCAGCCGGACATTAACTTTCGGATATAACTTGCGAAATCCGTCAATTAATGGTGTCAGTGTCAACAAAGAAAGCGCGCTGGATGCGACTACGCGCAATGTTCCGCTGGGTTCACCCTCTGTATGTGTAACAGCGGATTCGAGATGATCCAATTCTTCCAGTAATGCCCTGCATCCTTCCAGATAACGCGTACCGGCTTCCGTCAATGAAAGATTACGCGTGGTGCGATTGATGAGGCGAGTGCGCAAATGTGCTTCGAGCATAGCAATTGCCCGAGTAACGAGTGCGTTGGAAACATCGAGCTGCTGAGCGGCGCGGCGGAAGCTTTCCGTATCTGCGACGCGCACGAAGACGCGCATTGCATGGATCTGGTTCATCTTTTTGCCCTCTCGGTTGTGCCACAGACTGGACAACTGCGCATTCGGGGAGCGCGTGTCCACTTTTTGAAAACCCTGTTTTCGGGATAATATTGACAGAAGGAACATATTGCAATATCAGAATTAACCTTAGAAGCAACTGGCAATAGTTGCCTGTTCAGGAAATGTTTTAGTTTTTTGTCTAATGAGTTGAAACTTGCGTACAGGCAGCGATTGTTGGTGAAATCGGCACATGAAACAGGGAATTTTGCTTATCGGATACGTACTTGGCACGCTAGACAAATATCGCTCTGAAAGTTGTTCGTATGGGGAATTTGCTTAAATGATTTACACGTGCTTTTGCGCGAGACGCTAAAACAAATATGGCGAAAATGCCACGTTGCTAAAGTTTATCAATTTGATGTCTATATTCCGCATTTCCAAAGTGCCGTGATTGCCGTTGTATATAGCGTGGAATAACGTTTCAACACAATCGATCGGGATGGGCCAAATTTATGCTTTGGCATCTGCTGGCGGCACAACCTGAAATCGCGTTATTTGCGAGTCTCGCAATCGGCTTTTTTATTGGCTCATTCAAGCTCGGACCCATTCAACTCGGCGGCGTGTGCGGCACGCTGATCGTCGCGCTGATTCTCGGCCAAAGCGGTGCGCGCATATCGCCCGATCTCAAGAATATTTCCTTTGCCTTATTCATTTTCGCGCTTGGTTTTACGGGCGGCCCGCAGTTTTTCGCCAACATAGGGCGTGGCTGGCGTTATGGCGCATTGTCGATAATCGAAGTCGTTGCGGTCGTCGCGCTCGTACTCGCGGCCGTGTCCATTCTTAAACTCGATGCGGGCACCGCAGCTGGTTTGCTCGCGGGCGGCGCAACGGAATCCGCAGTAATCGGCACGGCGTCCGAGGCGATCAACCGACTCGGACTTTCCTCGGCGGATACGGCGCGTTTGCAGTCGAATATCGTGACTGCGTACAGCGTGAGCTATCTCTTCGGGCTGGTTACGATCGTGCTGTTTTGCAGCCAGTTCGCGCCGCTGATCCTGCGCGTGAATTTGCGTGAGGAATCCGAACGGGTTTGGCGCGAACTCGGCGGCGATGGCGCGATGACCGAAGGCCAGTCACTCGCCATGTCCGTGCTCGCCGGACGTGAACTCAAGGTGACGGCGGCGGCGGGCGAGTCTATCGGTGATATCGAGAAGCGCTTTGGGCAGAACATCAGCGTGCAGCGCGTGTTGCGCGATCGCTCCGTCATCAAGGCGCAGCCGACGGTCGTCCTGAAGGCGGGCGACCGGATTGTGATCGGCGGGCGGCGCGAGGCGGTGATCGCGGCGATCGGTGTGATCGGCGAGGAAGTGTTCAATGGTGGCGGCTCGGACGTGGTTGTCGAAAAAGCCGACGTGATGCTCACACGCCGCGAACTGCACGGCCTCACGCTCGCGCAGGCGCGCGCGCGTGCTGCGCCGGCGGAGGGGCGCGGCGTGTTCGTCGCCGCCGTCACGCGGCTCGACAATACGATTCCCGCGCTGCCGAACACGCAGCTTCATCGCGGCGACGTGCTGACGCTGGTCGGCAATAAGGAGGATGTGGCGCGCGGCGCGTCCAAGCTCGGCTACATCATTCGCGCGACGCAGAAGACCGATTTCGTTTATCTCGGGCTGGGCGTGCTGATTGGCATCGGCATCGGCAGATTGTCGGCGCAGGTCGGCGGCGTGGAATTGACGCTCGGCACGGGCGGCGGCTGTCTGCTCGCGGGACTGCTGTTCGGATGGATTCGCTCGCGCTTTCCGGTGATCGGCTCGCTGCCCTCGGCGGCGGCGCAGATCATCAAGGACTTCGGGCTGTGCACGTTTATCGCGGCGGTCGGTTTGTCGGCGGGTGCGGATGCGTTGCGGCTGATCCGCGAATACGGCGTGGCGCTGCCGATTGCGGGCATCGTGATTACGCTGGGGCCGGCGCTGGCGTCGTTGTTTATCGGACGGATGCTGCTGAAGCTCGAAGTGCCGATGCTGCTCGGCGCGATCGCCGGTCAGCAATGCAGCACGCCCGCGATCAGCGCGCTTTCCGGCGTGACCGGCAACGCGACGCCGGTAATTGGCTACACCATTACTTATGCGATCTCGAACGTGCTGCTGCCGCTGCTCGGGCCGCTGGTCGTGGGGATCGCGAGCAAGATGAACTGAAACGCGTTGAATAGGGAACGGCATGGACTGGCTCCATCAGATCTTCCAGAAGATTCCGGAGACCGCGCTGTTTTTGTCACTGGCGGCGGGCTATCTCATCGGTCAGATCAGTTTCGGCAAGTTTCAACTCGGCGGCGTGGGCGGCTCGCTGCTGGCGGCGGTTGTCGTGAGTCAGGTCGGCGTGCAGATCGACAACGGCGTGAAATCGGTGATGTTCGCCGTGTTCATCTATGCGGTCGGTTATGAATCGGGGCCGCAGTTCTTCAACTCGCTGAATCGCAAGACGCTGCGCGAAATTGCGATGGCCGTGTTTCTCGCGGTGACCGCGCTGATCACCGTGCTCGTCTGCGCAAAAGTGTTCGGGCTGAACAAGGGACTCGCGGCGGGACCCGCGGGCGGCGCGCTGACGCAATCGGCGATCATCGGTACGGCGGGCGATGCCATTTCGCGGCTCGGTCTGCCCGCCGATCAGGTCAAGTCGCTGCAATCCGATGTGGCGATCGCCTACGCGGTGACGTACGTGTTCGGCTCGCTCGGCGCGATCATCGTGTGCGTCAATATCTTGCCGAAGTTCATGGGACGAAGTCTGCGCGACGCATCCGTCGATGCGGAGAAGTTGCTCGCGGGTGGCGGCACGGGACCGGGCGAAGGGCAGTTGTCCGCGTTGCCTTCGCTGGTCGGGCGGGCGTATCGCGTGACGAACGGGGCGACGGGGCGCACGGTCGCGGATATCGAAATCGGCGAGCAGGACATGATTACGATCGAGCGTATCCGTCGCGGCGGAACGTCGATCGAACCGCGCCCGGACGTCCGGCTGGAGCGATGCGACATCGTGCTGGTGGTCGGACGGCGCGACGTGATGGTCGGCGCGGCGGCGCAACTAGGGGAGGAAGTCGCGGATCACGACGGCATGAGTCTCGTCATGCAGAAGCGGCAGGGCGTGTTCACCAAACGCGGCATGAATCACACGAGCATCGCGGAAGTGCGCGCGACGGTGGATCGTGAAATGCGTCACGGCGTCTATTTGCAGGCGATTTCGCGCGCCGGCATGGCGCTGCCCGTGCTGCCGGAAACGCGCCTCGAACACGGCGATGTGCTCACGTTCTACGGCACGCCGCAGGATACGCAACGCGCCGTGAATGCCGCCGGTTACGAACTGCCGTACACCAACAAGACCGACTTTATTTATATGGGCGTGGGGATCGTGATTGGTCTGTTGATCGGGCTGATCGTGGTGCACGTGGGCGGCATTCCGATCACGCTCGGCTCGGGCGGCGGCTGCCTGCTCGCGGGCCTCGTGTTCGGCTGGATGCGCGGCAAGCATCCGATGTACGGCGTCATGCCGCCCGCTGCATCGCAATTATTGAAGGACTTTGGATTGGCGGCGTTCGTCGCGGTGGTCGGACTGAACTCGGGCTTGCAGGCGGTCGTGACGGTGAAGCAAAGCGGGCTGACCATCTTTCTGCTCGGCGTCTTCGTCACCTTATTCCCCTTGCTTCTGACGATGCTGTTCGGCCGCTACGTGCTGCGCTACGACAACGCGGCGATTTTCGCGGGCGCGCTGTCGGGATCGCGCAGTGCGAATCCGGCGTTCGGCGGCGTGCTCGACAAGGCCGAAAGCGCGGTGCCGACGGCGGCGTTCGCGGTGACGTATGCGCTGGCGAACGTGCTGTTGACGCTGCTCGGGCCTTTACTGGTCGGACTCGTTTAGCGATACAGGCAAGCTCCTTGCGCCATAATCGGCGGACTTAATTGGCGAAACAAGGAGGCTTTTCATGACGAATGCAATGCCAACCATCACGCTCCCGGACGGCGAATCGATCCCGAAACTCGGTCAGGGCACCTGGGAAATGGGCGAGCGTCCGGCCGCGCGCAAGGCGGAAATCGCCGCGCTGAAAGAAGGCGTCGATCTCGGCATGACACTGATCGATACCGCCGAAATGTACGGCGATGGCGAGAGCGAAAAGCTGATCGCTGAGGCGCTGGGCGATCGGCGTGACGAGTTGTTTATCGTCAGCAAGGTGTATCCGCATAACGGCAGCGAGCGCGGCGTGCAGGCGGCGTGCGAGCGCAGCCTCAAGCGGCTGAAAACCGATCGCATCGATTTGTATTTGCTGCACTGGCGCGGCGGCGAGGATCTGGAAGGCGTGGTTGCGGGCTTCGAAAAGCTCAGGGGCGACGGCAAGATTCGCCACTGGGGCGTCAGCAATTTCGATGTCGATGACCTCGAAGAACTCTTCTCGCTCGATGGCGGCGATGCCTGCGCCACCGATCAGATTCTCTACAACGTCGCGCGGCGCGGTCCCGAGTTCGATCTGTTCCCGTGGCTGCGCGAGCGCCGCATGCCCGCGATGGCCTACAGTCCGGTCGATCACGCGCGGCTGCCGCGAGGCGGCGCGCTGGAGACGATTGCGAAGGCGCGTGGCGTGTCGGCGTTTCAGGTGGCGCTGGCGTTCGTGCTGGCGCAGCCCGAAGTCTTCGCGATACCCAAGGCCGCCGATATCGCGCATGTGCGGGAAAATCGTGCGGCGCTGGAACTGGCTTTATCGGCGGATGAACTGGCTCAGATCGATGCGCAGTTCGCGCCACCCAAAGCCAGGCGACGGCTCGAAATGCTGTGATCAGCTACACGCGTGATGCAGATGCACCGAGCCGAGCACCGCGACTTCGGCCGGTGTGCGCTTCAGATCGGCTTCGTTGACTTGTTTGGCATCGGCGAGGAAATCATCGACGATGGACGAGACCTGCGTGTCGGTCAGACACAGCGACACACGCTTGGTCTCGGCATCCGGCACTGACGCGCGCTGCGACAAAAACAGCACGCCATATTGATACCCGCGCACGATGCCGCGCACCGCGCCCACGCACTGACCTTGCGCCGTGTTGTCGGACTTTGCGCTGCATTGCTGCGCGAGCGAGTAGGCGGAGAAGGTCGGATCGCTGGCGCCGGGCGTGGGCGCGTTTTGCGCCTGCACGGTGACGCCCATTCCAAGACCCAAGCCGAGCACGAGACCGATAGCGAAAGCGGGTTTCATCGATGGAATCCTCTTTATGTTGTTGATACGTGAACCGTTGAGAGGGTTCCGGGGCGCTTTGGTTCCGCTCGATGCCTAAGTGACGCGCTCGCCTTTCTGCATCACACGAAGCTCATCGACTGGAATATGACAGTGAATCACATGGCCATTACCTGCCTCGCGACACGGCGGCGTTTCGCTTTCGCAGATCGCGCCGATCTTGCGCGGACAGCGCGTGTGGAACACGCATCCCGATGGCGGATTCGCCGCGCTTGGCAATTCACCGGATAAACGGATGCGCGTGGCTTGTGTGCCATCGAGCGATGGCACGGAGGAGAGCAGCGCTTCGGTGTACGGATGTTGCGGGCCGTCGAACACATCGGCGGCTGCGCCCAGTTCCATGATGCGCCCGAGATACAGCACCGCGATGCGATCCGACAGATAGCGCACCACATGCAGATCGTGCGAGATGAACACGTAGCTCACGCGCCGCTCGCGCTGCAAATCCGCGAGCAGATTCAGGATCGCGGCCTGCACGGAGACGTCGAGCGCGGAGGTCGGTTCATCGCAGACGACTACGCGCGGATCGCCCGCGAACGCGCGTGCAATTGCCACACGCTGTTTCAATCCGCCCGACAATTGCCGCGTGCGCGAGCCGAGATATCGCTCGGGCAGACGCACGGCTTCGGTCAATGTGTGCAGGCGCTTTTCCTTCGCTTCGCCATGCAGCGCGGCGAGTTTCGACAGCGACCGCGCGATCAGTTGACGCACCGAATGCGCCCGGTTCAACGCCGAATCCGGATTCTGAAACACGATTTGCAGCGACTTCACCTGCTCGCCGCTGCGCTGCGTCACCCGTTCGGGAAGATGCGCGCCATCGAGTTCGAGCGTTGCGCCTTTGTCGGGCGCGACGAGGCCGAGCAGCAGTTTCGCAAGCGTCGTCTTGCCGCTGCCCGACTCGCCGACCAATCCGAGCGTTTCCCCTTGCACCAGATCGAGCGATACATCGTGCACCGCGCGCACTTGTTCATCGCCGACATCGAAGGTTTTGGAGAGATTGCGGGCGGAAAGCGCGAGCGTTTTTTCTTCCGATGCGGCGACCGGCACCGGCGCTTCGTCCGATGATCGTGGCAGGCTTTCCGCACGCTCGTGATAATGACAGCGCGCCATCTGATCGCCATGTTTCGCCGCGATACGATACGGCGGCGGCGCATCCTTCGCGCATCGCTCGTCGGCGAGTTTGCAGCGCGACGCGAAGATGCAGCCCTGCGTCACCGATCCCGGCAGCGGCAGCGAACCGGGAATCGTATCGAGACGGCCGGTTTCCTTGCTCCGGCCTTCGCGCGGCAGACAGCGCAGCAAGCCGACCGTGTACGGATGACGCGGTTTGGCGAAGACATCGGCGGTTGCGCCTTCTTCCACCAGCTTGCCCGCATACAACACGCCGACGCGGTCGCACATGCGGCCGATCACCGCGAGGTTATGGCTGATGAACAGCACTGCCGTACCGAGTTCCGCGCGTAGTTGCGCGATCAGATCGAGCACTTCGGCTTCGACGGTGGCATCGAGTCCGGTGGTCGGTTCATCGAGAATCAGCAGGGCGGGATTGCATGCCAGCGCCATCGCGATCACCACGCGCTGCTGCATGCCGCCCGACAATTGATGCGGATAACTATCCATCACCCGTTCCGGCGATGCGATCCGCACGCGTTTCAGCATATCCGCCGTGCGCTCGAGCGCTTCCGCCGCCGACGCGCCGCTTGCCTCGAACGCTTCCGATACTTGCCGCGCAATCGTCAGCGATGGATTCAGCGCGCGGCCCGGATCCTGATAAACCATCGAAACCGCGTTCGCGCGCATTTCACGCAGCGCTTCCGCCGACAACGACGCCACATCGCGCCCGCCGATGTTGATATGCCCGCTCTTCATCCGTCCGTTACGCGGCAGATAGCGCAGCACCGCGAGCGCCGCCGTCGACTTGCCGCAACCGGATTCGCCGACGAGCCCATACGCTTCGCCGCGCTTTACGCGCAAGGTCACGTCTTGCAGCACCTCACGCTCGCGTCCGCGCGATCGATACGTGACCGTCAGTCCGACGATGGTCAGCGCATCGGCCTGATCGCCTTTGGCGGCGCCGAACGTGGGAAAAGCCGATGGCGGCGGTCCGTTCATCGGTCGAGCACTCCTTGTACGGCGTCGGCGACGAGATTGACCGCGATCACCAATGAAGCGATGGCGGCGGCATCGAACACGACGGTCCACCATGCGCCGCCGGCCATCAGCGTATAACTTTCGGACAGCGCGAGGCCCCAGTCGGCGGACGGTGGCTGAATGCCGAAGCCCAGGAACGATAGCGTCGCGACCGCGAAGATGGCGTAGCCGAGCCGCACCGTCGCCTCGACGATGATCGGCGGCAGCACGTTCGGCAGAATCTCCGCGAACATGATGTACAGCGCGTTCTCGCCGCGCAATTGCGCCGCGAGCACGTAGTCGAGATGGCGTTCGCCGAGCACGGCGGCGCGCACGGTGCGCGCGGTGATCGGCGCGAAGGTCAGGCCAATCACGAGGATCACCGTCGTGTTGCTTGCGCCGACTGCAGCGAGCGCGAGCAGCGCAACGATAACGAGCGGAAGCGCGAGCATCGCATCGATCACGCGGCCGATCACGGCATCGACCCAGCCATCGAAATAGCCGACGATCAAACCGATTGCCGTGCCCGCCGCCGTGCCGAGCAAGGTCGCCAGCGGCGCGATGGTCAGAATGTCGCGCGAGCCGACGATCACGCGTGCGAACACGTCGCGTCCGAGTTGATCGGTGCCGAACCAGTGTTCGCCGGATGGCGGCGTGAGGGAGTTCAGCGGATCGGATGCGTAGGGATCGAGCGGGACGATCCAGTGGCCGAACAGCGCGCACACGACCCAGAACAGCAGGATCAGCACGCCGAGATCGAACGTGAGCGAACGTGTCAGCGCGCCTAACGCTTCGAAGCGACGCGGCTTTATCGATGCAAGCGTGCTCATCGCGCATCCCCCGTCCGCAGACGCGGATTCAGCACGACATACAGCGCATCCGCGATCAAATTCGCCGCCGTATAAATCACGCCGATGGTCAGCACGCCGGCTTCGAGCATCGGAAAGTCCTTGGCTTGTGCGGCGCTGTAAATCAGCGAGCCGATGCCCTGATAGTGGAACAGCGTTTCCACCACGACGAGTCCGCCGATCATGTAACCGAGCTGCGTCGCGGCGACGGTGACGGTCGGCAGCAACGCGTTGCGCAGCACGTGACGCAGAATCACGACATGACGCGGCAGGCCTTTGAGGATCGCGGTGCGCGTGTAATCGGCATCCAATGCTTCGACCGTGCCCGCACGCGCCATCCGCGCGATATAGCCGAAGAACACGAACACCAGCGGCAGCACGGGCAAGATCAGATGCTTGAGTTGCGTGAAGACACCGGCATCGGCGGGCGCGGTCGCTTCGATCGGCAGCCATTGCAGCCACACGCCGAAAATCAGAATCAGCACGATCGATGAAACGAATTCCGGCACCACCGTCGCCGTCAATCCGCCGATGCTGATGACGCGATCGATCCATCGTCCCGAATGCAACGCCGCATACACGCCGCCCGCGATACCCAGCGGCACCACGACGATAAACGCCAGCGCACCGAGCTTCGCCGAATTCCACAGCGCATTGCCGATAAACGGCGCGACCGGCGCGCGGAACGCGTACGACTCGCCCATATCGCCACGCAGGAAGTGGCTGATCCAGCTCGAATACTGCGTCAGCAAAGGACGATCGACGCCGAGCTGATGATTCAGCGCCGCGACCGCGCGTGCATCGGCTAGTGGACCGAGAATCGCGCGGCCGACATCGCCCGGAAGCAACTGGCCGCCCGCGAAGACGATCATCGACAGCAGCCAGAGCGTGATGAGCGCCAGCAGCACGCGCACGCCGACAAAGCGCACGATGCGCTTCACTCGGGCGAAGTCGGCGGGGCGGGCCGTCGGCGTAAGCGTGCTCATTTACGCACTCACCTGCGCACGGTCGAACCACATCTGCGAGATCGCGTTGAAGCGCACGCCGCTGACGTTGGAACGCGTGACGATCAACTGATCGTAGAAGTAGGGGATCACGACCGGCGTTTCATCGAGCAAAAGTTTTTGGATTTCGCCCGAAATCTTCTTCTGCGATGTCACGTCCAGCGCCGCGACAAAATCCGCGACGAGTTTGTCGTATTGCGGATTCTTGAAGTGCGCCGCGTTCCACGTGCCGCCACTCGTCAGCGGCGCGTTGAGGAACACGTTCGGCACGCCGCGATGCCCATAATCCGTAATGCCCAGCGGCGAATCCAGCCAATCCGATTTGCCGAAGGTGCCCGAGCCGTAATACAAGTCCTGGCTCTCGACCTTGAGTTGGATGCGAATGCCGATCGCCTTCGCCGCGTTCTGCACGACGACCGCGAGATCGGGAATCTCCATGTACTTTTCAGTGGTGAGCGTGACATCGAAACCATTGGCGACGCCTGCATCGCTCATCAGCTTTTTGGCCTGGGCGATATCGAACTTGCGCTGCGGCACGCTCAGATCGCTCGACGGAAACACCGGCGCGAACGGGCTGTCGTTGCCGACCTGCGCGCGTCCCTTGAACAAGCCCTTGACGATGACTTCGCGATTGATCGATAGCGCCAGCGCCTGCCGCACGCGCTTGTCCTTGAACTGCGCCGAGTCGCATCGCATATGAATCTGCCGATGCGAACTGGACTTCGTGCCGAGCACCTTGAACTGCGGATTCGTCAGCACCGATACGCCGCCTTGCACGGTGAAGTCGCCCATGACATCGGCTTGACGGCCTTGCATGGCGAGCAGTTGCGCTTGTTGATCGGCATAGAAGGAAAACTGCGTGCGGTCCGGCAGCGCTTTCTCGCCCCAATAATCCGGATTGCGTACGAACGATGCGCCCACTTTCGGCGTGTACTTTTCCAGTTTGAACGCGCCCGTGCCCATGAACGATTTTTCGTACGGACCGCTGAAATTCGCCGGGAGAATCACCGCGTTATACGTATTCGAGGAAACGTAATACGGGAAATTGCCATTAGGCGCGTCGAGGTGGAATTCGACGGTGTGATCGTCCACGGCCTTCGCCGAATCTTTCGACAACACGCCCTTGAGCACCGAGAGCGCCGCCGATCCCGCGTTTGGATCCGACAAGCGGTTGAAGGTCGCGACGACGTCTTTGGCGGTCATGGTCTGGCCGTCGTGGAACTTGACGTTCGGACGCAGCTTGAATGTCCACACATCGCCCTTCGCGTTCGATGACCACGAGAGCGCCAGCGCCGGACGCAGCGCGAGATGCTCGCTGTCGTCATCGATCAGAAATTCGCCGGTCTGATTGATGAGCGCGAGACCGGAGGCATCGGTGACGGTGAGCGGATCGACCGCGCCCGCCGGCGTCAAATGCGCGATGCGAATGGTGCCGCCCGGTTTGCCCGCGCCTTGTGCACGCGCCGCGCCCGACATGCCGAGCATGCCGGTGGAAAACGCGAAGCCCAACATGCCAGCATGACGCAGCAATTCGCGTCGGGAGAGACGCCCGGCCTTGAATTCATCGATAGCGTGATTGCCAGATTCGCCCGCTTGCGGACGAATGGCGTCCAGCGAAAGAGAATGCGCGTCGGTCGAAGATTTCTTCATCGGATCAGGTTTCCGTATGCGGAGTTTTTATAGGTCGATCAGCATGCGCGCGCGCCCGAAATTTCGAGCGCATTCGGGCATGGTCAGCAAGATTCGCGCCGCGTTCAGCGAGCTTCAGTAGTCTTCAATGATCGTGTGGATGCTTGTGGATCGGATCGACCCAATAGACTTCTTCGGGTTGCTCCACGGCATCGATATTCAGATTGACGACGACGGCTTCGTTATCGCTGCGTACGAGCACGCATTCGAGCGGCTCGTCGGTGCGCGCGTTGATCTCCTGATGCGGCACATACGGCGGCACGAAGATAAAGTCGCCCGGACCGGCTTCGGCCGTGAATTCGAGGTGCTCGCCCCAGCGCATGCGCGCCTGACCGCGCACGACATAGATCACGCTCTCCAGCGCGCCATGATGATGCGCGCCGGTCTTGGCATTCGGATGGATCGTGACGGTGCCCGCCCAGATTTTCTGCGCGCCGACGCGCGCGGCATTGATGGCGGCGGCGCGGTTCATGCCCGGCGTCTGCGCGGTGTTGGTGTCGAGCTGATCGCCCTTGATGACCTTGACGCCGTTTTCGCGCCAATCAACGTGTTCGTGATGTGCGTCGCTCATAGCGGTTTTATCGTCTGGGGATAAAAAAGTCCGTTGCCGCCCACCAACGAGCCAAACAACGGACTTCCGATACTACACGTTTACAAGCGCGTTATTTCGCCTTGGCGTTGATGATCGCCTCCGATACGTTGTTCGGCGTCTCGGCGTAGTGCTTGAACTCCATCGTGTAGGTGGCGCGGCCTTGCGTCAGCGAACGCAGCGAAGTCGAGTAGCCGAACATTTCGGCCAGCGGCACTTCAGCGCGCACGATCTTCCCGCCGCCGCCCGCGATATCTTCCATCCCCTGCACGATACCGCGACGGCTGGACAGATCGCCCATCACGTTGCCCATGAACTCCTCGGGCGTTTCCACTTCGACGGCCATCGTCGGTTCGAGCAGCACGGGCTTGGCGCGGCGCATCGCTTCCTTGAAGGCCATCGAGCCGGCCATGCGGAAGGCGTTTTCGTTCGAATCGACATCGTGATAGCTGCCGAACGTCAAGGTCACCTTGGTATCGACAACCGGATAGCCCGCCAGCACGCCGGCCTTGAGCGTCTCCTGAATGCCTTTATCGACCGCCGGGATGAATTCGCGCGGAATCACGCCGCCCTTGATGGCATCGACGAATTCGTAGCCTTTGCCCGGCGCAGGCTCCAGCGTGACGACCGCGTGGCCGTACTGGCCGCGTCCGCCCGATTGCTTGACGAACTTGCCTTCCACGCCTTCGACCTTGTTGCGCACCGTTTCGCGATACGCCACCTGCGGCTTGCCGACGGTCGCCTCGACGTTGAACTCGCGCTTCATCCGATCGACGAGAATTTCGAGGTGCAGCTCGCCCATGCCCGAGATGATGGTCTGGCCGGATTCCTCATCGCTCGTGACGCGGAACGACGGATCTTCCTGCGCCAGCCGATTCAGCGCGATACCCATCTTTTCCTGGTCGGCCTTGGTCTTCGGTTCGACCGCCTGCGAGATCACCGGCTCCGGGAAAATCATCCGTTCGAGGATGATGATGTTGTTCGGATCGCAAAGCGTGTCGCCGGTGGTCGCTTCCTTGAGACCGACCGCCGCCGCGATATCGCCTGCGCGCACTTCCTTGATTTCCTTGCGCTCGTTGGCGTGCATCTGCAGGATTCGCCCTAAGCGTTCCTTCTTCTCCTTGACCGGGTTGTAGACCGTATCGCCCGATTCGACCACGCCCGAATACACGCGGAAGAAGATCAACTGGCCGACGAACGGGTCGGTCATGATCTTGAAGGCCAGCGCCGAAAAGGGCTCGTCATCGCTCGGATGACGTTCGGCTTCTTCGTCGTCTTCGGTGTGGCCCAGAATCGCGGGGACATCGACGGGCGAGGGCAGATAATCGATCACCGCGTCGAGCATGGCCTGCACGCCCTTGTTCTTGAACGCGCTGCCGCACAGCATCGGCACGATTTCGTTGTTAACGGTGCGCTTGCGAAGCGCCGCCTTGATCTCGTCTTCGGTCAGACTCTCGTGATCTTCGAGATACTTTTCGAGCAGTTCTTCGCTCGATTCCGCCGCCGCCTCGACCATCTTCTCGCGCCACTCATGCGCGACTTCCTTGAGGTTGTCGGGAATCTCTTCGTAGCTGAATTTGATGCCCTGGCTCTCATCGTCCCAGACGATCGCCTTCATCTTGACGAGATCGACCACGCCCTGAAAATGCTCCTCCGCGCCGATGGGAATCTGAATCGGCACCGCGACGCCTTTGAGGCGCTCACCGATCTGCCGCTGCACGCGGAAAAAGTCCGCGCCCACGCGATCCATCTTGTTGACGAAGGCAATGCGCGGCACCTTGTATTTGTTTGCCTGACGCCACACGGTTTCGGATTGCGGCTGCACGCCGCCGACCGAGTCATAGACCATGCATGCGCCGTCGAGCACGCGCATCGACCGTTCGACTTCGATGGTGAAGTCCACGTGTCCGGGTGTATCGATAATATTGATGCGGTGTTCCGGATAATTCCCCGCCATGCCTTTCCAGAAGGCGGTGGTCGCAGCGGAAGTAATCGTGATGCCGCGTTCCTGTTCCTGCTCCATCCAGTCCATCGTGGCCGCGCCGTCGTGCACTTCGCCGATCTTGTGCGTCACGCCGGTGTAGAAAAGAATGCGCTCGGTCGTCGTCGTCTTGCCGGCGTCGATATGAGCGCTGATCCCGATATTCCGATAGCGCTCGATGGGAGTCTTGCGGGGCACGTGAACCTCCTGTGGATGAGTCGCAGCGCGCCGGGAATGCCGATGAAACCGCCGCGCTGAATCTTTTTAGGATAGCGTGTCGGCAGGCTTTTTGCAGGAATGCTGTCGGGCGTCTTCACGCGAAAAAAAACCGGCGTGGTTCGCCGGTTTTTTCTATCGCCTGGATGCCGCGTTACTGCGGCTGCGGCAAGCCCTTGATCTTCATGCCGGGCTTGATGCCCTTCGACGCGAACCAGCCCTTGCTCATTTCCAGCGCATACACGCCGTTGTTGCGCGGGCAGTGATTGTTCTCCGTTTCGGCATCCATCTCGTCGATATCGGTCACCGTGCCGTCGGCGCGAATAAACGCGATCGACAGCGGAATGAGCGTGTTCTTCATCCAGAAGCAGTGCACGGCGTTTTCACCGAACACGAACAGCATGCCTTCGTTCGGCGCGAGCTTCGTGCGATACATCAAACCCTGCTCGCGATCGGGATCGTTCGCGGCGACGGCGGCATCGATCACGTACATGCCGGCGGTGAGTTTGGCGCGCGGGAAGTCGGACGGCTGCTTCGCGCCCGGCGGCATGGTCTGCGCCTGAGCGATCGGAAGCGCTGCGAACGGCAATGCCAGCGCAACGATAAGCGCGCGCATCGAACGCGCAAAGTTAAATCCTTGATTCACCACGATGCTCCCTCTTTGGTCTTGAAGACGCGCCGATCGAAACGGCAAAAGTCCCGCGCATGTTACGCGATCACGCTGCGCAAAACAAAAGGGCAGATGCCTTGCGGCCATCTGCCCTTTGAACGCCGTAAGAACGGCGGTAACGCTCGTTTTTGACTTCGCTATACCGCCTCTTACAACGAACTTACTGAGCTGCCGAAGCGGCTTCCGGTGCCGAAGCAGCCTTCTTCGACGACTTGTGCGACTTCTTGTGCGACTTCTTGTGAGCCGACGACTTGTGAGCCGACGAAGCAGCAGCAGCCGGAGCAGCAGCAGCCGGTGCCGAAGCTTCTTGTGCGAAAGCAGCCGTTGCGAACAGGCCAGCGACGAGAGCAGCGATCAGTTTGTTCATCTTGTGAATCCTCAGCTTGAGTTAATTTAACCAAACGACCCGGTCATTGAGTCATGTCGGTAAACGAGCCATCCACCTTTCGGTTGACAATCGAATCGAACAAAGCAAATCGATAAGACTGTGAACGTCTGGTGCCTTTCAAAAAGCCTGGAGCACACAGGCAATTCGAAAGGGTTTCATCCATTCATGCCGGATGGCTTTGCGCGGCATCTGTGGCCCTTAACGCGTGCCGGGAACGGACGGTTGACGTGATTGACAGAGAAAATTGCGCAGCAGAACAAAAATATTTTTGGGCGCGTATTGCTTAACGCGTTCGCGTGACAAAGTGGTTAATGCATGTCAACTAACTTGCTAATTTCGCATCAGTATGAATCGGTGAATGGGATTCAACCTTGCCACGGCGAACGCGGCGGCACTTCGATCGTGTCGCCCGGTGCAAGACCGAGCGTGAAGATATCGAGCGCGCCGATCGCGACCCGTACGAGCCGCAGCGTCGGATAACCGACCGCCGCCGTCATGCGGCGCACCTGCCGATTCTTGCCTTCGGTGATAGCGAGTTCGATCCACGTGGTCGGGATCGCTGCACGGTAGCGGATCGGCGGCGTGCGGTCCCAGAGTGCATCGGCTTGCTCTTGTGCGACGTACGCCGTGCGGCACGGACGCGTGACGTAATCGCCCAGATCGACGCCTCGGGCGAGATGCGCGAGGGCGGCATCATCGGGTGCGCCTTCGACTTGCGCCCAATAGCGCTTTACCAGCTTGTGCCGCGGCTCCGCGATCCGCGCCTGCAACGCGCCGTCATCGGTGAGGAGCAGCAGGCCTTCGCTGTCGGCATCGAGTCGTCCTGCGGGATACACGCCCGGCGTCTTCACCCAGTCGCCCAGCGACGCGCGCGTCTCGTGCGCAGAGAACTGGCAGATCGTGCCAAACGGCTTGTTCAGGGCGATGAGAGGCATGTCGGGAAGAGTCGGTGAGGCCAAGAGCGTGCGGCATCTTAATGCATAATCGAACGCTGCCTTGTCTTATATATAAGAGCACGGGCGGGGCCGCCCGTCGCGCCGCGAGCATGGTTAGAATGACAATCTCGCTGCATGTTGCGTCCCGCGCATCGCATCATCACTTCATCCAGCCAGCTTCCGACAAGCCCGCCATCTTTGGAGTAGACCATGCCGTATCAGCACATCAAGGTTCCGACGGACGGTGACAAAATCACCGCCAACGCGGATTTCTCGCTCAACGTTTCGGATCGGCCGATCATCCCGTATATCGAGGGCGATGGCACGGGCGTGGACATTACGCCGGTGATGCTGAAAGTGGTCGATGCAGCGGTCGAGAAGGCGTACCGCGGCAAGCGCAAGATCGCGTGGATGGAAGTGTTCGCGGGCGAGAAGGCCACGAAAATCTACGGCCCGGACGTGTGGTTGCCCGACGAAACGCTCGAAGTGGTGAAGGACTATCTCGTTTCGATCAAAGGGCCGCTGACGACGCCCGTCGGTGGCGGCATCCGCTCGCTGAATGTCGCGTTGCGGCAGCAGCTCGATCTCTATGTGTGCCTGCGTCCGGTGCAGTACTTCAAGGGCGTGCCGTCGCCGCTGCGCGAGCCGGAGAAGGTCAATATGGTGATCTTCCGCGAGAATTCGGAAGATATTTATGCGGGAATCGAATGGCCGGCCGGGTCGCCGGAAGCGAAGAAGGTGATCGCGTTTCTGCGCGATGAGATGGGCATCAACAAGATTCGCTTTCCGGAAACGTCGGCGCTGGGCATCAAACCGGTGTCGCGCGAGGGCACGGAGCGGCTGGTGCGCAAGGCCATTCAGTACGCGCTCGATCATGACCGACGCACGGTCACGCTGGTGCACAAGGGCAACATCATGAAGTACACCGAAGGCGCGTTCCGCGACTACGGTTACGCGCTGGCGCAAAAAGAATTCAACGCCGAACTGATCGATGGCGGCCCGTGGATGCGCGTCAAGAATCCGAAGGGCGGCGACGTGATCGTGAAAGACGTGATCGCGGACGCTTTCCTGCAGCAAATTCTGCTGCGTCCCGCCGAATACGACGTCATCGCCACGCTCAACCTGAACGGCGATTACATTTCGGATGCGCTGGCGGCGGAAGTCGGCGGTATCGGCATTGCGCCGGGCGCGAATATGTCGGATTCCATCGCGATGTTCGAAGCCACGCACGGCACCGCGCCGAAATATGCGGGTAAGGATTATGTGAATCCCGGCTCCGAAATTCTTTCCGCTGAAATGATGCTGCGACATATCGGCTGGACCGAAGCCGCGGATCTCATCATTCAATCGATGGAGCAATCCATTTTGTCCAAGCGCGTGACTTATGACTTTGCGCGATTGATGGAAGGCGCAGTGCAGGTTTCGTGTTCAGGATTTGGTGAGGTGATGATCGAGAATATGTGATGCTTCGGCATTAGCTTCATCGAATTGGCGCATAAGCTTATAAAGCCCCGGAAATCCTTATGGAGTCCGGGGCTTTTATTCGCCGGAGAAATATGCAATATGACGCATCACAAAACGGGCACTGAATACGCCGCGCAAAAATAAAAAAACCCGGCACAAAAGGCCGGGTTTCACGAGGCAAAGGCAATCGAACGGTCAGGCCGCGTCCTGGATGTTCGATGCTTGCTTGCCCTTCGGTCCTTGGACGATCTCGAAAGAAACCTTCTGTCCTTCTTTGAGCGTCTTGAAACCGTTCATTTGAATCGCCGAGAAATGTGCAAACAGATCCTCGCCGCCTTCATCGGGCGTGATGAATCCGTAGCCTTTCGCGTCGTTAAACCATTTGACCGTACCAGTAGACATTCGTACATCCCCTCTAACTCTTGTCGCAACCAGAGCCGCTCGAAAAGCCCGACGGCACACCCCACATTGTGAACCGCCACCTCCTCACTGGCCCACCTCGGCCTTCGCCCGGAGGCCCCCGGAAAAAAGTGCCAGTTTGATTGTTAAAGCTCTTAAATCAGGTGTCAAGGAATTTTTGGGATAGCCGTTAAGCTCGTTGCAGATGTCGCATTTGTAGGGTAATTCCTGCATTGCGTGTGCGGTCCCGTCCAAGCACGGCATCTTGAAAAGTCGCATAATCGTCTCACTTGTGTGGTACTGCCTGCGCTTGGCCTTTGGGGTTCAGTTTGTTTTTTTTGAAGCTGTGCGATACTGGATTCGACGAGGTGCAAGCGGGCCGCGCTGAGTATCGGCGTGGCAGGATTCGATGAACCGTGTCAGCAGTTTCACGCTAATCGGCAACATATTCCGACCGGGCGGTCGGAGTGCGGGAGCGGTGATTGCGGGCGAGTTCGTGCGTTTAGAATGGGTGTATGGCGATTAATCCCAACAAGCAGGATGGCACGGTACTGGAGCGGCAAGAGCAGAAGCTCAAGAAGCCGGCCATGTACAAAGTGGTGCTGCTGAATGACGACTTCACGCCGATGGAATTCGTCGTGATGGTCGTGCAGGAATACTTCAATAAGGATCGTGAGACTGCGACGCAGATCATGCTGAAGGTTCATCGCGAAGGCAGGGGAGTTTGTGGGGTCTACACGCGTGACATTGCGTCGACCAAAGTTGAGCAAGTCGTTAGCCATGCACGGCAGGCGGGGCATCCGCTGCAGTGCGTGATGGAGGAAGCATGATTGCCCAGGAACTGGAAGTCAGTCTGCACATGGCGTTTATGGAAGCACGTCAGGCGCGGCACGAGTTCATAACGGTTGAGCACTTGCTGCTCGCCCTGTTGGACAATCCGACCGCGGCTGAAGTGCTACGCGCCTGCGCAGCCAACATTGAAGATTTGCGTCAGAACCTGCGCAATTTCATTCATGACAACACGCCGACCGTGCCCGGCACGGACGACGTCGATACTCAGCCGACGCTTGGTTTCCAACGCGTGATTCAGCGCGCGATCATGCACGTGCAATCGACGTCCAATGGCAAGAAGGAAGTGACCGGCGCGAACGTGCTGGTCGCGATCTTCGGCGAGAAGGATTCGCACGCGGTGTACTACCTGCAGCAGCAGGGCGTGACGCGTCTGGATGTCGTGAATTTCATTTCGCATGGCATTGCGAAGACCAGCGGTGGCGACGCCGCCAAGGCGAGCAGCGAAGCGAATCCGGAATCGGAAGACGCCGCTGCGCAGAAGGAAACGCCGCTTGCGCAATTCACGCAGAACCTGAACCAGCTCGCCAAGGACGGCAAGATCGATCCTCTGATCGGCCGCGAACTGGAAGTCGAGCGCGTGGTGCAGGTACTGTGCCGTCGCCGCAAGAACAATCCGCTGCTCGTCGGTGAAGCCGGCGTGGGTAAGACGGCAATTGCCGAAGGCCTCGCATGGCGCATCACACGCGGCGAAGTGCCGGACATTCTCGCGGACGCGCAAGTGTATTCGCTGGATATGGGCGCGTTGCTCGCAGGCACGAAGTATCGCGGTGACTTCGAGCAGCGTCTGAAGACGGTGCTGAAGGAACTGAAAGAGCGTCCGCACGCCATTCTGTTCATCGACGAAATTCATACGCTGATCGGCGCGGGTGCAGCTTCGGGCGGTACGCTCGATGCCTCGAATCTGCTGAAGCCGGCGTTGTCGTCGGGTCAGTTGAAGTGTATCGGCGCGACCACGTTCACGGAATATCGCGGCATCTTCGAAAAGGACGCGGCGCTTTCGCGTCGTTTCCAAAAGGTCGATGTCACCGAGCCTTCGGTCGAGCAGACCGTTGCGATTCTGCGTGGCTTGAAGACGCGTTTCGAAGAGCATCACGGCGTGAAGTATTCGTCGGGTGCGCTGTCGGCGGCGGCTGAACTCTCGGCGCGCTTCATCACGGATCGTCATTTGCCGGACAAGGCGATCGACGTGATCGATGAAGCGGGCGCGGCGCAACGCATTCTGCCGAAGTCGAAGCAGAAGAAGACCATCGGCAAGGGCGAGATCGAAGAGATCATTTCGAAGATCGCGCGCGTGCCGGCGCAGAGCGTGTCGCAGGACGATCGCAGCAAGTTGCAGACGCTGGATCGCGATCTGAAGGCGGTCGTGTTCGGGCAAGATCCGGCCATCGACGCGCTGTCGGCATCGATAAAGATGGCGCGCGCGGGTCTGGGCAAGACGGACAAGCCGATCGGCGCGTTCCTGTTCTCGGGTCCGACGGGCGTCGGCAAGACCGAAGTGGCCAAGCAGCTTGCGTTCACGCTGGGCATCGAACTGTTGCGCTTCGATATGTCCGAGTACATGGAGCGTCACGCGGTGAGCCGGCTGATCGGCGCGCCGCCGGGATACGTCGGGTTCGACCAGGGCGGTCTCTTGACTGAAGCCGTCACCAAGAAGCCGCACTGCGTGCTGCTGATGGATGAAATCGAGAAGGCGCATCCGGATATTTACAACGTGCTGCTGCAGGTGATGGACCACGGCACGCTGACGGATAACAACGGACGCAAGGCCGACTTCCGCAACGTCATCATCATCATGACGACGAACGCGGGTGCGGAAGCGATGGGCAAGGCGGTGATCGGTTTCACGGCGAAGCGCGAGTCGGGCGATGAAATGGCCGACATCAAGCGCATGTTCACGCCGGAGTTCCGCAATCGTCTGGACGCGATCATCAGCTTCCGTTCGCTGGACGAGGAAATCATCCTGCGCGTGGTCGACAAGTTCCTCATGCAGCTGGAAGATCAACTGCACGAGAAGAAGGTCGATGCCGTCTTCACCGACGCGCTGCGCAAGCATCTCGCCAAGCACGGTTTCGATCCGCTGATGGGCGCACGTCCGATGCAGCGTCTGATCCAGGACACGATCCGTCGTGCACTGGCCGACGAACTGCTGTTTGGCAAGCTGCTGAATGGCGGTCGCGTGACCGTCGATGTGGATGCCGAAGACAAGGTTCAACTGACGTTCGACGAGAATCCCTCGCCGCCGCGTTCACCGAACCCTGAGACGATCGAAGTAGATTGATGCATCAATAGGTAGTCACAAAAACGGCGCGAACTTTCTGGTTCGCGCCGTTTTCTTTTGTGCGCGCCGCTCGCAAGCGGCGCGCATTGCACGCTCAACCAGTTCGTTTCGGCACGGTCGCGCCGAGCGGAATCGGCGCGTTCATATACGCATTGAGCTTATTGCGCACCCACGGTGACGGATCGCCGATCGACGAGACGATGCCGGTCGTCGAACCGCCGCCGAGCAGCATCGAGAAGATGCCGCGTAACGGGAAGTCGCCGTAGAGCGGCTGAGAGATGTCGAACGGCGTATCGCGGATAAACATGTCCTGCACCGTTGCTCCGCCGTAATACGGTTGCCAGTTCGTCGGGAACGTAAAGGCCAGCAGCGTCGGATTGACGTTGCGATAGTCCGTGCCGATCGCGCTATCGCCGAGAATGCAACTGCCGCCTGTGCCCCAATGCTGGCTGTCGAAGTCGGCGTTCACCTGATCCGATGTGGTCGGAATGTGGCTCGCCGGAATCTGCCACGGCATCACCGGCAGCTTCAGCGCGCGGCTCAGACCTTGCACGAAGTCGAAAAAGCGCTGCCATTCGCGCGGGCCATAGCAATAGCCGTTGAGGTATCCGCGCTGGGTGAAGTCATCGGCTTCGTAGCGGTCGATCGCCAGAAAATCGGGCTTGTTGTCGCCGCTGTAGACGCCCAGGCTGGTGATGTAGTCGGCGGTCAATTTGGCGTTGTCGGCGGGTTCGGTGCCGCTGTTGTAAATCCATTCGGACGCGCCAACGCCCCACAGATTGACCTGCCATCCGAACGTCACGCTGGGCGCGACCGTGCGCGTGAGCCAGTTGACCGCCGCGACATAGCCCTTGATATCTTCTGTGATCGAGTTGGGGATCGTGTTCTTCACGCTCCAGTGATCGAGCGCAGTCTGCAAGGGCGCGCGCACCGGCATCTTGTAGGTCGCGCCGAAGCCGCCTTGCTGACACGCGCCCAGAAAATCCGGATTCACGATGAAACCTGCCGGCACCGGATGGCCCGCCGAATTCGAGTTCGCGATGTTCAACGCGAGAATGTAGTTGGCGAAACTGTGCGCGTGCGCGTCGGCGTTGGCGAGGATGGTCGGTGTATCGCCGAGTGAGAGGTTGCAGGTGTACGAGATCGGTACGGGCAGCACCGTTTGCCCCGGCAGACTCGTCTCCACCGAGCGCGCCAGCGCGATCAGCGACCGGGTGTTGGTGTCATCGGTCAGATACTGGTTCGCGTCGCCTGCGCCGTCGAATCCCGCATAAACGAAGATGGCCGATGCACGCGCGGCGATCACATCGGCGCCATTGTTGGGCGTGAGATCCACGCATCCGCCGAACGACATGAACGAGGGAAATCCCTTCACGTTGAGATTGGCGGATTTTTCGATAGCGACACTAAGCGTCGCGCCGCCACCGGTCGGCACCGTGAATTGCGCAGGCGCGTTAGGCACGTAGACCGTGCCGCTCACGAGGAACGGCGGCGCGGACACCGAATAGTTGCCGGGCTTGACCGGCATGCCGAAGTCCGTCTTATACGTTTCGACGGAAATGGTCCGCGCGTAACTCATCGCGCTGCTCGAAAGCGTCACAGTGATCTGTTGAGGCAAGGTGGTATCCGTGCTGACGGAGATCGGCACGGATACGAAGCCGGTCGTGTTGGCCGGCGTGCGCGTGACTTGCGCGTCCGAGACCGTCACCGTTTGGAGCGTGCCTTCGAGCTTGACGTTCGGCACGTTGAACGCGTAAGTGTTGTTGTTCAGATTGATCGGATCGATCTTGATCGATGCCGTGCCACTGGCGGGGAGTTGCCGCAGTTTCGTCGTCTTATTAGTCGGACTGCTGAACGATGCCAGCGTCTTGCCGCTGCTCGTATCCGTGACTGCGACGTTGAGCGTCGCCGTTTCGAGGCCGCTCAGATTGCCGATGGCGATATCGAGCGCGCTGCTGCGCTGAACCGTGCCGAAAGTGACGTTCACTGTCGTGCTTCCTCCCGTCGCCAGCGAGAACGTAGTGGGCGCGATGACGAGCGGCGCGATCACGGTCAGATCGCTTGTCTGCACGTTACTGCCGGTAACCTGATAGTCACCCTGCGGAAGCGTCACGGAAGTTGCTTTCCCGTAGGTCAATGGAACTACGGTTTGCTGTGAACCGCGAATGAACGTGATCTGCGGCGCGATACTCTGCAAGGCCGGATCGGGCGCAGCGGCGCAGTTGACGGTCACTGTGCCGTTGACGTTCGGTTCCTGATCGGCCGCGATGACGAAAGACTGAAGGTACGTGTTCGCGTTCTGCGTCAGATCGCCGTTTATGCCAATGGTGATGTTGTCGGTCGAGCCCATCGTATGCGGTGAAGCGAATGTGATCGTGGCCGTGACCGAATACAGATTCGTGCCGATGGCCGTCGACTCCGCCGTCGCGCTCGTCCCGACCCAGGGTTGGACGGTCGCGTAGATATCAGTCCCCGTTACCGCTGCGGGCGCATTGAAGGTCATCTTCAGATAGCTTTTTACGCTGACCTTGCTGCCGTCGTCATAGCGAAGATTGGAAACAACCATGTCACCGTAATACTGGGTCGCACCGGCTGCGACAACGGCATCGTATTTGATATTCATACATCCTCCGAAATCGGTTTTCGAGATTCAATTCACGAGCGATTTAAAACATCAGGATAACGAAATGAATGGGCGAGCCAACGACTCACGCTTTCCAAGCGAGACTGGACTAGATGGAAGATGCCGCGTGGATGCGGCAGACCGCGTGATGCATGTGGTGCGAACCTTCAAAAGGCGCGCGTTTCATGCATCACGTGATTCAAGTATTAGCCGGGCAATTGGAAAATAAAAGGGCGCGTCCTCATTTTCAGAGCGTTTGATTTGGATTTTAAGAACCGCTCAGAAGAAGGCCTAACTATTATTGCGCGCCTCAATTACGCAAAAGTTTATCGTTGATCGGATATGGCACGTGAGCGCTTCATTCACTATCGATCAATGCTTGCCGGTACTTCCAAACCCACCCGCGCCACGCTCGCTCGCCTCGAAGTCATCGACGATATTGAACTGCGCCTGCACCACCGGCACGATCACCATTTGCGCGAGCCGTTCCATCGGGTTCAGCGTGAACGCGGTCTCGCCGCGATTCCACGTCGAGACCATCAGTTGCCCTTGATAATCCGAATCGATCAATCCGACCAGATTGCCGAGCACGATGCCGTGCTTGTGGCCGAGGCCCGAGCGCGGCAGGATCAGCGCGGCATAGCCGGGATCGGCGAGGTGGATGGCGAGGCCCGTCGGCACGAGCACGGTCTTGCCGGGTTCGATCACCAGCGCTTCGTCCAGGCACGCGCGCAGGTCGAGGCCCGCGCTGCCGGGCGTGGCGTAGGCGGGCATAAAGTCGCGCATGCGCGCATCGAGAATCTTGACGTCGAGTTTCATGGTTGAGATGTCATTGGCCGAGTTCGAAGGCTTCGGCCAGCAGTTGATAAGAGCGCGTACGCGCGGTGTAGCTGCCGGCGACCGAAATCACGATCAGTTCGTCGGCTTGAAATTGTTCCTGTAGCGCGTGCATCTGCGCGGTCACACGCTCCGGCGTGCCGATGATGCTGCGCGCCTTCTCATGCGCAATCACCGCGAGTTCACGCTCGCCGTACGTGCGATGAATGCTTTGCTCGACCGATGGAATCGGCTTGTTCAAGCCGTATGCCATCTGCACGCGACGCAGATCGACCGCGCGTTCCAGCGCTTCGGCTTCTTGATCGGTATCTGCGCAGATCACGAACACGGCTGCCGCGAGATACGGCTTCTCTTCGTGCCCAGCCACGAACCGTTCACGATACGCCTCCGCCACCCGATGCCCGTACTGTGCGTTGATAAAATGCGCAAACGCGAATCGAATGCCGAGTTGCGCGGCGAGCAGGCCGCCGAAGTCGCTGGAGCCGAGCATCCACAGTTCGGGGCGCGTATCGATTTGCGGCTGAAGGAGCACGCCGCGCGCGAGGGAATCGTCGGGAAGCTTGCCGTCGAACAGGGCGATGAGTTCGGCCACTTGCTGCGGAAACATATCGCCGCGATTGTACGAACCCGCCGCGACCGCCTGCGCCGTGCGCATATCGCCGCCCGGCGCGCGTCCGACTCCCAGATCGACGCGATTCGGAAACAGCGCTTCGAGCATCAGAAACTGCTCGGCGACTTTGAACGACGAGTAGTACGGCAGCATCACGCCGCCCGAGCCGATTCGAATGCGCTTCGTCAGACTGCCGATGCGCGCGAGCATCACCTCAGGACACGGATTCGACACGCCGTACAAGCCGTGATGCTCCGCGCACCAGTAGCGCGTGTAGCCGAGATCATCGGCGAGTTGGGCGAGATCGAGCGTCGCGGCGATGGCGTCCGCCGTCGTGTGGCCGTGGATGACCGGCGTCTGATCGAGAACGGATAGCTTGGTCATGAGAGCAGCGTGCCGCCGGTTTTCGGCGCCCGTTTGGCGATTTCCGCGATCAACACGCGCGCCAATTCCAGCTTGTCGGCGCGCGGCAGCGACGTGCTGCCCGAGGCTTCGAACAGCACGACTTCGTTATCGTCCTGACCGAAGGTGAGTGGGCCGAGATTGCCGATCAACAGCGGCACGTTCTTGCGCTTGCGTTTCTCTTCGCCGTGTACATCGAGGTCGCCGCTTTCCGCCGCGAAGCCGACGCAATACGGCGGATTCGGCAGCTTCGCGACGCTCGCCAGAATGTCCGGATTCTCGACGAAGCTGAAAGTCGGCAGCGAGCCGTCGCCGGTCTTCTTGATCTTGTGCTCGGCGACGTAATCCACGCGCCAGTCCGCGACCGCCGCGACGGCGATGAAGATATCGGCATCGGGCGTGGCGGCCATGACGGCATCGTGCATCTGCTGCGCGGTTTGAACGTCATCGCGATACACGCCCCACGGCGTCTCCAGCGCGACTGGACCGGCGATCAGATGCACGTCCGCGCCGGCCTGCGCCGCTGCACGCGCCAGCGCAAAGCCCATCTTTCCCGACGAACGATTGGTGATGCCGCGCACCGGATCAAGCGGTTCGAAAGTCGGGCCTGCGGTAATCAATACGCGCTGTCCGCGCAGCAGCTTCGGCGAGAAGAACGCGCAGATCGCTTCGAACGCGGCTTCCGGTTCGATCATGCGGCCATCGCCGACTTCGCCGCACGCCTGCGATCCCGAATCCGGCCCGAGCACTTCGACGCCGTCTGCGCGAAGCTGTGTCACGTTGCGTTGCGTCGCCGGGTTCTGCCACATCTGGCGGTTCATCGCGGGCACCACGAGCAGCGGACAATCGCGCGCGATACACAACGTGGAGAGCAGATCGTCGCATCGGCCTTGCGCGAGCTTGGCCATGAAGTCCGTCGATGCCGGCGCGATCACGATGGCATCCGCCTCGCGCGACAAATCGATATGCGGCATGTTGTTCGGCATGCGCGCATCCCACTGCGACGTGTAGACCGGACGCCCGGACAGCGCCTGCATGGTCACGGGCGTGATGAACTGCGTGGCCGCTTCGGTCATCACGATCTGCACGGTCGCGCCTGCTTTAATCAGCAAGCGCGTCAGCTCCGCGATCTTGTAGCAGGCGATGCCGCCCGTCAGTCCCAATACGAGATGTTTGCCGGCGAGTTCCAACTTGCCTCCGTCGCAAAAGAACACGGCTCCGAGTGGAGCCGCGTTGATGTCACTTAGCTTACTTCGAACCGCGGCGTACGCGCCGCAGTTCATCGAGAATCAGCAACACCGCGCCGATAGTGATGCCCGTATCGGCGAGATTGAACGCGGGCCAGTGCCACGCGTTGACGTGAAAGTCGAGAAAGTCGATCACATGGCCATAAGCAATCCGATCGATCACATTGCCGATCGCGCCGCCCATGATGAGCGACAACGCCGTGCAGAACATGCGCTGTCCCGAATGCTTCTTGAGCAGATAGCAAATCACGATCGCCGCGACTACGCCCAGCGCCGTAAACGCCCAGCGCTGCCAGCCACCAGCCATCGCCAGGAAACTGAAGGCCGCGCCTTTGTTGTAGACGAGGATCAGGTTGAAGAAGGAGGTCAGCGCGTGCGGTTCGCCGTAAGCGAACACCTTTTGCACCGCGATCTTCGTCAACTGATCGAACAGAATCACGATCAGCGCGACGCCGATCCACGGAGCGAGCGACCCGGATGCAGCGCTGGAAGTTTGCTTGGTAGCCATCGATCGAGCCATTATGCTGCGCCTCGTGTTTCACCGGCGCCGAACAGGTTGGAGAAGCAGCGGCCGCACAAGCCCGGATGCTCGGCGTGCGAGCCGACGTCCGCGCAGTAGTGCCAGCAGCGCTCGCATTTCAGATAGCCCGATGCGTTCACATCGACGCCTTCTTCCGCTTCGCCCGCGACTTGCTGCACTTGAGCCGATGAGGTGATGAGCACGAAGCGCAATGCATCGCCGAGGCTGGCGAGGGCGTCGTAACGTGCGCCGCTTGCCCGCACCACGACTTCCGCCTGCAAGGACGAGCCGATTTGGTTAGCCGTGCGCGCTTCTTCCAGCGCCTTGGTGACGTCGCTGCGCGCGTTGCGGATCAGCGTCCACTTGTCGAGCAACTCGCCGCCATTGGCGATATCCGGATACTCCGCGTACACCTCGGTGAAGATGGTGTCCTGACAGGGCTTGAGCACCTTGTACGCCTCTTCCGCCGTGAACGACAGATACGGCGCGACCAGACGCAGCAAACCATGCGCGATATGGAACAGCGCGGTCTGCGCGCTGCGGCGTTCGCGCGAATCGGCCTTGGTCGTGTAGAGACGATCCTTCAGCACGTCGAGATAGAAACCGCCGAGATCTTCCGAGCAGAACGTCGCAATCTTCGCGACCACCGGATGGAACTCGTACTTCTCGTAGTGGGCGAGGGCATCGTCCTGCAGGTTGCGTGTGAGCGCGATGGCGTATCGATCGATTTCGAGCCATTCGGACACCGGCACCGCGTTCTTTTCGATATCGAAGTCCGACAAATTCGCCAGCAAGAAGCGCAGCGTGTTGCGGATACGGCGATACGTCTCCGTCACGCGCTTGAGAATTTCTTCCGAGATCGCCAGTTCACCGGAGTAATCCGTCGATGCGATCCACAAGCGGATGATTTCCGCGCCCAAGCGGTTCGCCACTTCGTGCGGATCGATGCCATTGCCGAGCGACTTCGACATCTTGCGGCCTTCGCCATCGACGGTGAAGCCGTGCGTGAGCAGCGCGTCGTAGGGCGGACGGCCATCGAGCATCGATGCGGTCAAGAGCGACGAGTGGAACCAGCCGCGATGCTGGTCCGATCCTTCGAGATACAGATCAGCCGGGAATTGCAGCGAATCCTTGTGCGAGCCGCGCAACACATGCCAGTGCGTGGTGCCGGAATCGAACCACACGTCGAGTGTGTCGCGATTCTTTTCATACATGTTGGCGTCATCGCCGATCAATTCGCGCGGATCGAGCGATTGCCACGTTTCGATGCCGCCTTGTTCGACGCGCTTCGCCACTTCCTCCAGCAATTCCAGCGTACGCGGATGCAGCTCGCCGGTTTCCTTGTGGACGAAGAAGGCCATCGGCACGCCCCACTGACGCTGACGCGACAACGTCCAGTCCGGGCGATTCGCGATCATGCTGAACAGACGCTGCTTGCCCCACGCCGGATAAAACGCGGTGTTTTCGACGCCTTCCAGCGCGGTTTCGCGCAGCGTCTTGCTGCCGTCGTTCGGCTTCACGTCCATGCCCGCGAACCACTGCGAGGTCGCGCGATAGATGATCGGCGTCTTGTGGCGCCAGCAGTGCATATAGCTGTGTGTGTACTGCTCGGTCTTCAGCAGCGAACCGGCTTGTTCCAGCGCCTCCACGATCTGCGGATTCGCCTTCCAGATCGACAGCCCGCCGAACAGCGGCAACGATTCGATATAACGGCCATCGCCCATCACCGGATTGATGATGTCCGAATCCACCATGCCGTGCGCCTTGCACGACACGAAGTCTTCCACGCCATACGCCGGCGACGAGTGCACGATGCCCGTGCCGCTTTCCGTCGTCACGTAATCGCCGAGATAAACCGGCGACGTGCGCTTGTAACCCGGATGCGCCGATGCCAGCGGATGATGAAAGCGCACGTTGGCAAGCTTTTCACCCGTGGTCTTCGCGATCACTTCGCCGCTCAGGCCATAGTTCTTCAGGCAATCTTCGACGCGTTCCTGCGCAAGAATCAGCAAACCGCGCGGGGTATCGACGAGTGCGTAGACGATTTCCGGATGAACGTTCAGCGCCTGGTTGGCGGGAATGGTCCACGGCGTCGTCGTCCAGATCACGATGCCGCCTTCCTGCTTCGGCAGCGCGTTCAAGCCGAAAGCCTGCGCAGTCTTTTCCGGCTCCGCGAATGCGAACATCACGTCGATGGTCGGATCGGTCTTGTCCTTGTATTCGACTTCCGCCTCGGCCAGCGCCGAGCCGCAGTCGAAACACCAGTTCACCGGCTTCAGGCCGCGGAACACGTAACCCTTTTCCATGATCTTGCCGAGCGCGCGGATTTCACCGGCCTCATTGGCGAAGTTCATGGTCTTGTACGGATTGTCCCAGTCACCCAGCACGCCCAGACGGCGGAAACCGAGCTTCTGCTTTTCGATTTGCTCGCCCGCGTACGCACGCGCCTTCTGCATCACTTCGATGGCGGGCAGCGACTTGCAGAACTGCTTTTCGATCTGGATTTCGATCGGCATGCCGTGGCAATCCCAGCCCGGCACGTAGACCGCGTCGAAGCCCGCCAGATTGCGCGCCTTGACGATCATGTCCTTGAGAATCTTGTTCACCGCGTGGCCGAGGTGAATGTCGCCGTTCGCGTACGGCGGGCCATCGTGCAGGATGAACTTCTTGCGGCCCTTCGATGCCGCGCGGATCTTCTCGTAGATCTGCTTGTCCTGCCATTCCTTGACCCACGCGGGTTCGCGCTTGGGCAGGTCGCCGCGCATGGGGAACGGCGTATCGAGCAAGTTGACGGGGTATTTCGCGGAGGCTTTCTCTTTCTTGTCGCTCATGGGTGACTCAAGTGAATTCGATGTGACGGCGCTTGATGATCGCGCGCGATGATACGAAGGGCGAAGGCAGCGGGCGGCGCGCTTTTTTCAAAGCGGCACCGCGCGCTCACCTAATTCGATCGGTGGCCGAAATGGCGAAACCGGTGGCGCGGCTGCCCGTGTTGCTCGCAGGCGGCAGGCCGAAATACGTGCGCGCATCGTCCACATCCTTGGCGATGGCGCGGCCGAGCGTTTCGAGGTCCACGTACTTCGCCTCGTCGCGCAGCTTCTTCAGGAATTCGATACGCACGAGCTTGCCGTACGCGTCGCCGTGCCAGTCGAGCACAAAGGTTTCGAGCAGCACGCGGCCGGAATCATCGACGGTCGGGCGCAGGCCGAGACTTGCGACGGCGGGCAGCGGTTCATCGGCGAGACCGTGGACGCGCACGATGAAAATGCCCGCCAGCGCCGGCCGCTTGTGCGCGATCGGCATATTGAGCGTGGGGAAACCGAGATCGCGGCCGAGCTTCGCGCCATGCACCACGTGGCCGCTGATGACATACGGACGGCCGAGCGCAACGTGCGCCGCATCCAGATCGCCCGCCACCAGCGATTCCCGCACCGACGACGACGAAATACGCGTGCCGTTCGGATGCGCGACGGTCGCCATCTGTTCGACTTCGAAGCCGTATTGGTCGCCCGCGCTTTTAAGCGATGCAAAGTTGCCCGCGCGTTTCGCGCCGTAGCAGAAGTCGTCACCGACCATCACCCAGCGCGCGTGGAGACCATCGACGATCACGTTCTTGACGAACGTATCGGGCGACTGACTGGCAAATGTCTTGTTGAAATGCTCGACCACCACGCGATCCACACCATTCGTGCGCAGCGCTTCCAGCTTGTCGCGCAACATGGCGATACGCGGCGGCGCGCCGGCCGGATTGAAGAACTCGCGCGGATGCGGCTCGAAAGTCATCACGCAGACGGGCAGGCCGCGTGCATCGGCGGCGGCGCGCACGCGGGCGAGCAGCGCCTGATGGCCGCGATGGACACCGTCGAAGTTGCCGATGGTCAGTGCGCAGGGCGCGCGACTTTCGGCATTGGGCAGGCCGCGAAAGACTCTCACGATAGGCGTTGGTTCGTGGGAAGACGTGATGATGCAAAGCGTTAGATTATAAACGTTCGCACTCGTTGACGGGCGCGCGCAGCCCCGCCGCGTACTTTGGCACGATTTTCGCCGTGCCCGAATGATAAAATCCGCGGATGAAAAAAATCGTCATTCTGATCTCCGGACGCGGGAGCAATATGGAGGCGGTCGTGCGTGCCTGCGCGCGCGACGGCTGGCCGGCTCGCGTCTGTGCGGTCATTTCCAACCGGCCCGATGCCGCCGGTTTAGCGTTCGCGCAGGCGAACGGTATCGACACAGCGGTGGTGGATCATCGTGAATTCGACTCACGCGAATCGTTCGATGCTGCGCTTGCGCGTGAAATCGATCGCTTCGAGCCGGATCTGGTGGTGCTCGCGGGCTTTATGCGCGTACTCACCGATGGTTTCGTCGAGCATTACGCGGGACGCATGCTGAATATCCATCCGTCGCTGCTGCCGCTGTTTCCGGGGCTGCGCACGCATCAGCAGGCGCTCGATGCAGGCGTGCGCGTGCATGGCGCGACCGTGCATTTCGTCACGCCTACATTGGATCACGGGCCGATCGTCGCGCAAGGCGCGGTGCCGGTCATCGCGGGCGACGACGCTGCGGCGCTGGCCGCGCGTCTGCTTCATATCGAACACATGATTTATCCGCGCGCGGTGCGCTGGTTTATCGAAGGGCGTTTAACTGTCGAGGGCGAACGTGTCGCCCTTACGCCGTCTGAGCCGCAATGGCTCTTTGCCGACTTTGCCGGGGAGGGCGCATGAGGCTGCATGGATTTCTGATCGGACAAACTGAAACGCTGCTGGCGGATGTACTCCGCTTTGCAGGCCCGGCCGACGCCGCCACCAGCCGCTTTTTCCGCGCGCATCCGAAGCTCGGGCACAGCGAGCGCGGCGTGATCGCGGAAGCGGTGTTCGCGGTGCTGCGCCGGAAAATGGAGTTTTCGCATCTCGCGGAAAGCGGCAGCGGCAATCAAGCGCGTCGTCTGGCGCTGCTCGGGCTGATGCAAACGGCCGGTCTCAACGCGCTGAAACCCTTCGTTTCCGCCGATGAACATCAATGGCTCGCGCAGGTATCGAAGATCGATCCGGCGAGCTTGCCGGTGCGCGTGCGCACGAACCTGCCGCAGTGGATCTATGACGCGATGGGCAAGCGCTTCCAGCCCGAAGAACTGGCGCAGCTCGCCGCCGCGCTGAACTATCCCGCGCCGCTGGATCTGCGCTCGAATCCGATCAAGGCGGATCGCAAGGTTGTCATCAAGGCGCTGACCGAAGCGGGGATTGATGCGGGCGAAATGCCGTTCGCGCCGTTCGGCATCCGCGTGGACGGCAAGCCGGCGCTCACGCGTCTCGCGCCGTTCCAGGAAGGCTGGATCGAAGTGCAGGACGAAGGCAGCCAGCTTCTCTGCTCGCTGATGGCTCCGCGCCGTGGCGAAATGATCGTCGATTTCTGCGCGGGCGCGGGCGGCAAGACGCTGGCGCTGGGCGCGATGATGCGCTCCACCGGCCGTCTCTACGCCTTCGACGTCTCCGATCGTCGTCTCGCCAAGCTCAAGCCGCGTCTCGCGCGCAGCGGCTTGTCGAACGTGAATCCGGTGCTGATCGACAGCGAACACGATGCCAAGATCAAGCGCCTCGCGGGCAAGATCGACCGCGTTCTGGTCGATGCACCGTGTTCCGGTCTCGGCACGCTGCGTCGCAATCCCGACCTGAAGTGGCGTCAATCGCCGGATTCGGTCGCGGAACTCACGCCCAAGCAGTTGTCGATTCTCACCAGCGCCTCGCGTCTGGTGAAAACCGGCGGCCGTCTCGTCTACGCGACCTGCTCGATGCTGGAAGCGGAAAACGAAGGCGTCGTGAAGCAGTTCCTCGACACGCATCCGAACTTCCGCGTGGTGCCCGCGCGCGAGGTGCTGGCGGAGCAGCGTATCGAACTGGATACGGGCGATTACCTGTCGCTGTGGCCGCACAAGCACGGCACCGACGGCTTCTTCGCCGCCGTGCTGGAACGCGTGGCCGAGCCGAAAGCAGCGAAAGAAGCAGAAGCAGAACCCGCAGCCGAGTAAGCCGATTAAGTCGACCTGACATGCAGAACCGCTTCCTCGCCGATTCCTACTCACGGCTCGCACGCGATTTCGGCGAGCCGGAAGTGATCTGGCAGGTTGCGGTGCTGATCGGATTGCTGATCGTCGCGTACTGGTGCGCGCGGATTCTGCGCCGAAAGCTCGACGCCCGCCGCCAGTCTTGTTTCGACGCCGTGCGTTTCGGCGCGGAAAGTCTCAACAAGGCGCTGTTTCCGCTGCTCGGCATGGTGTTCGTGAGCATCGCGCAACTCGCGCTTGCGCCGTTCATCCACACGGCGTTTCTGCGGCTCGCGCTGGTGCCGCTGTGCGGTATCACGGTCATCTACATGATGTTTTACGTCGCGCGGCGCGTGTTCAGCCGCGGCGGCAGCGAGCACGAAGCAGGCGCGCTGCTATATCTGTTCGAAAAGCTCGTCACGGTGATCGTCTGGGTGGTGATGCTTTTCACCGTCATGGGCATTCAGGACGATGTCGTGCGTTGGATGTCCAGCGTGCGATTCAACTTCGCCAACGCGCATATGACGCTGCTGTCGCTGGCGTCGGGCGTGTTGTGGGTCTGCATCACGCTGATCGTGGCGATGTGGGCGGGCGCGGCACTCGACGATCGCCTGATGCGCGCGCGTTCGCTCGATGCAAATCTGAAAGTGGTGCTCGCCCGCGTCGCCCGCGCAGCGATGATTCTCGCAGCCATTCTCATCAGCCTGTCGATCGTCGGTATCGATATAACAGTGCTGGGCGTGTTCGGCGGCGCGCTGGGCGTGGGGCTGGGTTTCGGCTTGCAGAAGATAGCCAGCAACTACGTGTCGGGCTTCATCATTCTGCTGGACCGCTCGCTCAGGCTCGGCGACATGATCAGCGTGGCCGGTAGCCAAGGCACCGTCACGCAGATTCGGACACGCTATACGGTCGTGCGCGGACTCGACGGCATCGAAACGTTGATTCCAAACGAAAAGCTCATCACCGATGTGGTGCAGAATCATTCGTCGTACCTGACGCGCGGCAACGCGAAAATCGCCGTACAAGTCAGTTACAAAAGCGATGTGGAACGCGCGATGCAATTGCTCGTCGAAGCTACAGAGGGCGTCGAACGCGTGTTGCAAGATCCGGCGCCCGCCGCGTTGCTCGCTAGTTTCGGCTCGGATGGCGTTAATCTTGAGCTAAGTTTCTGGATCGAGGACGCTGCCAAAGGCACGGGCGGCGTAAGGTCGCACGTCAACCGCGCCGTTTGGCGGTTATTCTGCGAAAACGGCATTGAAATCCCCTACGCGCAACGCGAAATAAGGATTGTCGGCGGCAACGCCGAAACCCGTGCCGATTCGGTATTTACTGCCGAAAATCGCGGCGATGGTGCCGCATCAGCGGTCTGAGCGTGCGGGAAAGCGCTCAATTCGCTGATTTGGCCGGTGAATCAACACCAATTCGGGACGTCAGATTTTTCTCGTTTAGGTAAGATTCAAAAAATTTCACCTTTAGGACAACGACTTGGAACGCATGCAGTAGAATGCGTTCGAACTCAGACGCACAGCTTTCAGGTGCCCAACAAGTCGTCCAAGGTCATTTTTGACCCGCCATTTTTTCCGAATTTCCCAGCTACACAGGTAAATTGCCTTGCTGAATTCATCCCTTGATTTTCTCGCCAACGGTTTGCTGAACGCTTCCTGGTGGCAGATTGTGCTCTTTACGCTGGCGATGACGCACGTCACCATCGCGGGCGTCACGATCTATCTGCACCGTTGCCAGGCGCATCGCGCGCTGGACCTGCATCCGATCGCGAGCCATTTCTTCCGCTTCTGGCTGTGGTCCACCACGGGCATGCTGACCGGCCAGTGGGCGGCAATCCATCGTAAGCATCACGCCAAGTGCGAGACCGAAGAAGATCCGCACAGCCCGCAAACGCGCGGCATCTGGAAGGTGCTGCTCGAAGGCGCGGAGTTGTATCGCGCGGAAGCGAAGAACGAAGAAACGCTGCGCAAGTTCAGTCACGGCACGCCGAACGACTGGATGGAACGCAACATCTACACGCGTTACCCGATTCTCGGCATCAGCATCATGATGGTGATCGACGTTGCGCTGTTCGGCATCGTCGGGCTGTCGGTGTGGGCGGTGCAGATGATCTGGATTCCGTTCTGGGCAGCAGGTGTGGTGAACGGTCTGGCGCACTGGTGGGGTTATCGCAACTTCAACTCGCCGGACGCGAGCACCAACATTTTCCCGCTCGGCATTCTGATCGGCGGTGAAGAACTGCATAACAACCATCACACGCACGCGACGTCGGCCAAGCTGTCGAGCAAGTGGTACGAGTTCGATATCGGCTGGATGTATATCCGCATGATGTCGGCGGTCGGTCTGGCGAAGGTCAAGAAGGTCGCGCCGACGCCGAAACTCGCCGCGAGCAAGTCGGTGCTGGATCAGGACACGCTGCAAGCCGTGCTGTCGAATCGCTACGAAGTGATGGCGCGTTACGGCAAGACGTTGAAGGCCGCGTATGCACAGGAATTGGCCAAGCTGAAGGACGCCGGCGCGCGTGAGAAGTACCAACTGATGCACGGCGCGCGCAAGTGGTTCCACAAGGACGAAGACGGCCTGAACGAACCGCAGCGCAAGCAATTGCCGGAACTGTTCTCGGACAATCAGCGTCTGCGTACATTTATCGAACTGCGCAAGGATCTGGCGGCGATGTGGGATCGTTCGAATGCATCGCGCGAAGAGTTGCTGGTGAAGCTGCAGGACTGGTGCCATCGCGCTGAAGAAAGCGGCATCAAGGCGCTGCAGGATTTCGCGATGCGATTGCGACGCTACGCCTGACGCGCGTAATCCGTTAAAATTTGATGACGTCACAAGACCCCGCTCTGGCGGGGTTTTTGTTTTTGTGCGGCCGATTTCGCGTTTCGTTGGAATGACTTAAAAGCTGGGGACAGGGACATGGAAGCGATCAGGAGCGTCGAGTACGACCGGCCGCAAGGCCTGACGTGCGGAGTGGGCGAGGCGTGGGCGAGGGTGCCCGATGCGCCATCGCTCGAACGCAAGCGCGAATTGAAGGAACGCATTCGCGCGCTGCTGAAGCGCGAAGAGGCGGTGCTGGTCGCGCATTACTACGTCGATGCCGAACTGCAGGAACTCGCCGATGAAACCGGCGGCTGCGTCGCCGATTCGCTCGAAATGGCGCGTTTCGGGCGCGATCACGCAGCGAAGACGCTGGTGGTCGCGGGCGTGCGCTTTATGGGCGAGACATCGAAGATTCTGAGTCCGCACAAGCGCGTGCTGATGCCCGATCTCGATGCTACCTGTTCGCTCGATCTCGGCTGTCCCGTCGATGAATTCTCCGCGTTCTGCGATCAGCATCCGGATCGCACGGTCGTCGTGTATGCGAACACGAGCGCGGCGGTGAAGGCGCGCGCGGACTGGATGGTGACATCGTCGATCGGTCTGGAAATCGTGGCTGATCTGCATGCGCGCGGCGAGAAGATTCTGTGGGCGCCGGATCGGCATCTGGGCGGCTACATTCAGAAGAAGACCGGCGCGGACATGCTGATGTGGCAAGGCTCGTGTCTCGTGCATGACGAGTTCAAGGGCATCGAACTGGATTTGCTGCGTAACGAATATCCGGATGCCAAGATTCTCGTGCATCCGGAGTCGCCGGAAGGCGTGGTGCAATTGGCCGATGTGGTCGGCTCGACCACGCAATTGATCGATGCCGCCGTGAAGCTCGATGCCAAGCGTTTTATCGTCGCGACGGATTTGGGCATTTTGCACAAGATGCGGCTCGCCGCGCCCGGCAAGACGTTTATCGAAGCGCCGACCGCCGGCAACAGCGCGACGTGCAAAAGCTGCGCGCATTGCCCGTGGATGGCGATGAACGGCCTCGCCAATCTCGCCGACGTGCTCGAACGCGGCCACAACGAGATCCACGTCGATCCGCAGATCGGCGAGCGTGCGCGCTTGCCGATCGATCGTATGCTGGACTTCGCCGCGCGTCACAAGAAGCGCGTGCAGGCGAGCGGCGATCTGGCGAAGGACACCAGACTATTTTCGAACGTAGGAGCCGCGTAATGTCCCTGTTCGAAGAAATCCGCGCGCAATACGGCGAAGCGTTCGATGCGGCGCTCGCCCGCAATGTCGTCGATGCGCGCGAAGAAGACGTCGGCACCGGCGATCACACCGGGCGTCTGGTGCCGGCTGAGGCGCATCGCACGGCGCGGATTATCGTGCGTGAGGATGCGGTTCTGTGCGGCGCGCCGTGGTTCGATGAAGTGATGCGCCGTGTCGATCCGTCGATCGAAGTCGAATGGCAATACGCGGAAGGCGCGCGCATGACGGCGAATACGCCCGTTGTGTTGCTGCATGGTCCGGCGCGTTCGCTGCTCACCGCCGAGCGCAACGGCCTTAACTTTCTGCAATTGCTTTCGGGCGTGGCGACCTCGACGCGCCGTTATGTCGATACGATCGAAGGCACTAAAGCGCGCATTCTCGATACGCGCAAGACGCTTCCCGGCTTGCGGCTCGCGCAGAAGTACGCAGTGCGCGTGGGCGGTGGCGCGAACCAGCGGCTCGCACTGTACGACGGCATTCTGATCAAGGAGAACCACATCGCGGCTGCGGGCGGTGTGGGCGCGGCGATGGATGCGGCCATCGCGCTCAATTCGGGCGTGCCGATTCAAATCGAAGTGGAAACGCTGGAGCAACTGGAAACCGCGCTGGCGCATCGCGCGGAATCGATTCTGCTCGACAACTTCACGCTCGATGCCATGCGCGATGCCGTGCGCATCACCGCTGGCCGCGCATTGCTCGAAGTTTCGGGCGGCGTGAACTTCGACACGGTCCGCGCGATTGCCGAAACCGGCGTGGACCGCATCTCGATCGGCGCGCTGACGAAGGACGTCCGCGCCACCGATTTTTCGATGCGGCTGATCTAAACGCTTCTTCGACGCGCAGCCGGCGGCATCAGCACCGTCGGCAGCGCTTTCGGCAAACTATCCGGCCAGTCGCGGCTGAAATGCAGCCCGCGACTCTCGCGCCGCGAGCACGCGCTTTCCACGATCAGCGACGCCACATCGACCAGATTGCGCAGTTCCAGCAGATCGCGGCTTACTTTGAAATTCGCGTAATACTCGTGGATTTCGTCACGCAGCAGCGCAATCCGATGCTGCGCGCGCGCCAGTCGCTTGTCCGTCCGCACGATGCCCACGTAATTCCACATCAGCCGGCGCAACTCGTCCCAGTTGTGCGCGACCACGACTTCCTCGTCGGGATCGGAGACGCGGCTCTCGTCCCAATCCGGCAGTTCGGCATGACAGCCCTTCGAGTATCCGTCCGCTTCGATCGCCTGCGCCGCCGCGCGCCCGATCACCAGACATTCGAGCAGCGAATTGCTCGCCAGCCGATTCGCGCCGTGCAAGCCCGTGTAAGAGGTCTCGCCGACCGCATACAAGCCCGCGCGATCTGTCCGCCCCGCGAGATCCGTGATGACGCCGCCGCACGTGTAATGCGCGGCGGGCACGACCGGAATCGGCTCTTTGGCGATATCGATGCCGAATTCCTGGCAACGCGCGAGGATCGTCGGGAAATGCTCTTCGAGGAACGCGCGCGGCTGATGGCTGATGTCCAGATACACGCAATCGATACCGCGCTTCTTGATCTCGAAGTCGATCGCCCGCGCGACGATATCGCGTGGCGCGAGTTCGGCGCGTTCGTCGTGGGCGGGCATAAAACGCGTGCCATCGGGCAGACGCAGCACGCCGCCTTCGCCGCGCACGGCTTCGGAAATCAGGAACGACTTCGCGTACGGATGGAACAGGCAGGTCGGATGGAACTGGATGAACTCCATGTTCGCAACGCGGCAGCCCGCGCGCCAGGCCATCGCGATGCCATCGCCGGTCGCGGTGTCGGGGTTGGTCGTGTAGAGATAGACCTTGCCTGCGCCACCCGTCGCGAGCACGGTATGCGGCGCTTGAATGGTCACCGTGCGGCCCGAATTCACATCGAACGCATAAAGCCCGTGACAGCGATGCCCCGGCAACCCGAGCCGATCCGACGTAATCAGATCGATCGCATAGTGATCCTCGAGCACGGTGATATTCGGATGCCGGCGCACGCGCTCGGCCAGCGTCGTGACAACGGCGTGTCCTGTCGCATCCGCCGCATGAATGATCCGCCGATGGCTATGTCCGCCTTCGCGCGTCAGATGGAAGCCGAGTTCGGCGGCAGAATCGCGCGTGAAGGGCACGCCTTCGTCGATCAGCCATTCGATCGCCGCGCGCCCGTTCTCGACGATAAACCGCGTCGCGGCTTCATCGCATAATCCGCCGCCCGCGATCAGCGTATCGCTCACGTGATTGTCGATGCTGTCCGACGAGTCCAGCACCGCCGCGATGCCGCCTTGCGCCCAATCGCTCGCGCCGACGCTCGCCGCGCGCTTGGCGAGAATCACAACGCGCCGCGTCTCCGCCAGATTCAACGCGACGCTCAAGCCCGCAAGCCCGCTCCCTACGATCGCAACATCGAAGTTCATGCCGCCGTTTCTCCGTCCGTGTGTTTCTTATTTCGAGATAGCCGGCAAGCATAACGCGCGTGAACATCGCGTGACAGGAAAAACCCCCGCACGATCGTGTGCAAAGCGTGGGAAAAGCGCGCGCAAAAACAAAAAGCCCCGCGCGAGGCGGGGCTTTTTGCGTCTTCTTGCTGAACTACAGGCACTCAATAATCAAGATTTACTTGATCTTGGTTTCCTTGTAGTCAACATGCTTGCGGGCGACCGGATCAAATTTCTTGATCAGCATCTTTTCCGGCATGTTGCGCTTGTTCTTGGTGGTCGTATAGAAGTGACCCGTGCCTGCGGTCGACTCCAGCTTGATCTTGTCGCGTGCGCCTTTGGCCATGTGCGTGCTCCTTAGATTTCACCGCGTGCGCGCAGGTCTGCGAGCACGGCGTCAATACCGTTCTTGTCGATCAGGCGCAGCCCGGCGTTCGAAACGCGCAGACGCACCCAGCGATTTTCGCTTTCAACGAAGAAACGGCGGTTCTGCAGATTCGGCAGGAAACGACGCTTGGTCTTGTTGTTTGCGTGGGAAACGTTGTTGCCCGACATCGGGCCTTTCCCAGTAACTTGGCATACGCGTGCCATACGACACTCCTAAAGCATGTTGAGTCTGAAGCCGCACGCTCAAAATAATTTCGATGCCTCAATTCGCCGATTGCCCATCGGTGATTGGCAGCACGGTTATGCCAATGAGGACTGCGTGGACCCAGAACTGGTGGGTTGAGAAAAGCAAACGAGGATTCTAGCAGGAAAAACGCTGCATTATCAATCCTTTTTGGTCTTGTTCCTACTGACTGCGGCCCTTTACAGCAAGCCCCTCCGCGCGAACGAACACACCTCGTTATAGGCCACGACAATGTGATCCAGCAATCTCACGTCGATAACCGCGAGCGTGTCCTGAATCGACTTGGTCAGTGCGCGGTCGCTTGCGCTCGGTTCGACGCCGCCGGAAGGGTGATTGTGCGCCACGATCACGCCGACCGCGTTGACCGCCAGCGCGTGACGGGCGATTTCCTGCGGGAACACGGGCACGCGCGTGATCGTGCCCTGCGCCTCGTCGCGGACATCGATTAACTGGTGGCGCGCATCCAGATACAGTCCGACGAATACCTCGCGGTTCAGCGCGCCGATCCTGAAGCGCAAAAAATCCTCGACCGCGCCGGGCGAATTGAGCAGCGGCGCTTCGCGCGCCTTTTCCGTCAAGGCGCGGCGGCAGAGTTCGGTCACGGCAAGCAAAGTCGCCGCTCGCGCCTCGCCGACGCCGCGCTCGCTCTGCAACGCATTCGCCGATGCATCCAGCAGGCGGCGCAGCGAGCCGAAGCGCTTCAGCAGCGAATTCGCGACATCCACCGCCGTTGCGCCTGCGACGCCCGTGCGCAGGAAAACTGCCAGCAGTTCCGCATCCGACAGCGCCGCCGCGCCGAGTTTGAGCAGCCGTTCGCGCGGGCGTTCGGCGTGATTCCAGTTCGAAATCGGTACGACAGGAGCGTCAGGTTCCGGCGACGGTGTGTCGTTGGAACCGAAAGCGAGCAGGCGCAATTCAACGTTCATCGCGCGCTCCTGTGAACTTTTGTCGCGCGATGCGGGAATCTGGCACCCATTCCACGTAACGCGACACTTCGCAACTGTGTCTTACAATAGCGGTTTGGCGTCCGGCCCGGATCGGGACCACGGGCGCTGCGCGGTGCGCTGCATCCTGCCAGCTGGCCGCCCCGTAAAGCACGTATCGCGCATCGCAATTACGCTTTGCGTTTCCGACTGAACCGCCACATCCAATACTCATGAGCATCATCGATATCTCCGAGGTGAAACCCGGTTCGCACGTCACGCTTCATTACCGGCTCGCACTTGCCGATGGTGCCGACATCGTCAATACGTTCGCCGATAAGCCCGCGACGCTCCTGCTCGGCGCGGGCCAACTGGCCCCGCCGCTGGAAGAAATTTTGCTCGGTTTGAAGGTCGGCCACCATTCGACCTTTCGGCTAATGCCCGACCAGGCGTTTGGTCCGCGCAACCCGGAACTGGTGCAGCGCGTGTCGCTGGCGACGCTGCACGAAAACAGCATGATCGGCGAGGATTTTTCTCCCGGCGATCTCGTCGAATTCAACGCGCCCAACGGCGGGCGCTATGCGGGCGTGCTGAAGGAAGTTGGCGAAACGTCCGCGCTTTTCGACTTTAATCATCCGCTTGCCGGCCAGGCACTGGCCTTCGAAGTGAAAATCATCGGAATTCTGTGAGCCATGAGCCTGACTGAAAGCCTCAACGAAGTGCAGACCGACGTCGAAATCCTGCTGGCCCAGCCGCGCGGTTTTTGCGCGGGCGTGGACCGCGCCATCGAGATTGTCGAGCGCGCGATCAAGCTGTTCGGCGCGCCGATCTACGTGCGCCACGAGATCGTGCATAACGCGTACGTGGTCGAAGACCTGCGCAAGAAGGGCGCGATTTTCATCGAAGATCTCGCCGATGTGCCCGAAGGCGCGACGCTGATTTTCAGCGCGCACGGTGTATCGAAAGCGGTGCGGGGCGAGGCGGAAGGGCGCGGTTTGCGCGTGTTCGACGCGACGTGCCCGCTCGTCACCAAGGTGCATATGGAAGTGGCGAAGATGCGTCAGGACGGCTTCGATATCGTGATGATCGGCCACAAGGGTCATCCGGAAGTCGAAGGCACGATGGGGCAGTCGGGCGAAGGCATGCATCTGGTCGAAGATATCGGGGACGTGCAGAAGCTGGTGCTGCCCGATCCGTCGCGTATCGCGTATGTCACGCAGACCACGCTTTCGGTCGATGACGCCTCCGCCATCATCGATGCGCTGAAGACCAAATATCCGTTGGTCAAGGAGCCGAAGAAGCAGGACATCTGCTACGCGACGCAGAATCGTCAGGACGCGGTCAAGTTCCTCGCGCCGCAATGCGACGTGGTGATCGTGGTCGGCAGCCCGAATAGCTCGAATTCGAGCCGTCTGCGCGAAGTGGCCGAGAAACGCGGCATTCCCGCCTATATGGTCGATTCGCCAGCGCAGATCGATCCGAAATGGGTGGAAGGCAGGAAGCGTATTGGCGTGACGGCGGGTGCGTCGGCGCCGGAAGTGCTGGCGCAGGCGGTGATCGCGCGCTTGACGGAACTGGGCGTGAGCAGCGTGCGTTCGCTGGAAGGTATCGAAGAGACGATCGCTTTTCCGTTGCCGCGCGGACTTTCCTTGCCGCAATAAAGTTAGACGAAGCTCTCGAAAAAAGCGCCTGCGGGCGCTTTTTTTGTGTCCGTCGCTCAACGCGGAACCCTTTAAAGCCGATATAGACAAAAGTCGTAGGCACTGTTTCGGGGCACGCGATTCACTTAGGGGTTTGCCCTTGTTTAGGCCGCGCAAACGTCAACGCACAGCGTCTCTAAAAACACCTGTTTCCGTTATGGTGCAACTACTGCACAAAATCGAATCGCAACCCGGTTGCGCTATTCGCGAAAAATCGGTCAAAAACAGGGGTTGCAATGCTGGAAAACCCCGCCACGCAAGAATATTGCTCGTCTCAAATTTAGCGTTACAATGCGCCCGTCTTGAGCCAGGACTGCTCTGACGCACGTGTTTTTCGAGGGGCAGGAGACCTATTTGATGCGATTCAAGTTTGCTTACGCCGTGTCCATCGCGGCTGCGGTTGCAATGGCAACGGCATGCGGCAAGAAGGACGAAAGCGGGGCGAGCACACAGGCATCGGCGACGAATACGGCGCCAGCGTCTGCTGCGCCCGCAGCTCCCGCGGCGAGTGAAGCAACGGTCGTGAAGATCGGCCACGTCGCGCCTTTGACGGGCACGCAGGCGCATCTTGGAAAGGACAACGAAAACGGCGCGCGTCTGGCGCTGGAAGAGATCAGCGCGCAGGGTTTGACGATCGACGGCCATTCGATTCATCTGGAACTCGACAGCCAGGACGACGCCGCCGATCCGCGCACCGGCGAAGAAGTCGCGCAGAAACTGGTCGATGACCACGTGGTCGCGGTGATCGGCCACATGAATTCGGGCGTGTCGATTCCGGCATCGAAAATTTATAGCGATGCGGGCATCGCCGAAATTTCGCCTTCGACCACGAATCCGCAGTACACGAAGCAAGGCTACAAAACGACGTTCCGCGTAGTCGCCACCGATGCGCTGCAAGGCCCGGTACTCGCGAACTACGCATTGAAAACGCTGCACGCGAAGAAAGTCGTCGTGGTGGACGACTCAAGCGCCTACGGCCGGGGATTGGCCGACGAATTCAGTAAAACGATGCAGGCCGGCGGCGTGAAGATCGCCGCACGCGAACAGACCACGGAAAAGGCCCGCAATTACAAGGCGATCCTCACGAAGATCAAGCGTATCCAGCCGGACGTGGTGATGTACGGCGGCATGGACGTGACGGGCGGCCCGTTCGCGAAAGAAGCGGCGGCGCTCGGCATCAAGGCGAAGATTCTGGCGGGCGATGGCGCGTGCACGAGCCAGCTTCCGGATCTCGCCGGCGATGCGGTACAGAACGTCGTCTGCTCGGAAGCGGGACTGGCGCTGGCGAAGATGGATAAGGGCGCGGACTTCGAGAAGAAGTACGAAGCACGTTTCCATCAGCCGGTGCAGATTTACGCGCCGTTCACTTATGACGCCATGTATCTGATTGTCGATGCCATGAAGCGCGCCAATTCCGTCGAAGCGGCCAAAGTGCTCGCCGCGATCGCCACGACCGATTTCAACGGTCTGACCGGGCATATTGCATTCGACGATAAAGGCGACCTGAAAGCCGGCACCATCACGCTTTACGACTTCAAGGACAAAAAGAAGGACGTGCTGGACGTGGTCAAGCAATAAAAGAGCAATGAGAGCAGTGTGGGCGGCGTCCATCCAAGACGCCGTTTTCGTATCCGTCCGGTGACGTTCGCCGCTTCATCCGGCGGCGGGCGGTCAATCGGGCGCTTAACCTTTACCGGTTTTTTCATCAGTACGCGCAGTGCCGCATAGATTTCACTTCACATCGGTTTATCGGTCGGTGATAAAGGCGAAGTCGAAACGCACGGGGCTAAGGAGCTTTAGATGGATATTTTCATCCAGCAGATCATCAACGGTCTGGTGCTTGGCAGCGTCTACGCCATCATCGCACTGGGATACACGATGGTGTACGGGATTCTCGGCATCATCAACTTCGCGCACGGCGACGTGCTGATGGTAGGCGCAATGGTCGCTTTGTCGGCCATCGGCGTGATGCAGAATCACTTTCCCGGCTTGCCCGGACCGATCATGCTGACGATCGCGCTGATCGTTGCAGCATGCGTGTGCGCGGTGGTGGGTTACACGATCGAGCGCGTCGCTTACCGGCCGCTGCGTAAAGCGCCGCGTCTCGCGCCGCTGATTACCGCCATCGGCGTGTCGATTCTGCTGCAGACCGTCGCGATGATGATCTGGGGCCGCAATCCGCTGGCCTTCCCGCAGCTCCTGCCGACCGATCCGCTGAACGTCATCACCGCCGGTGAGAACAATCCGGGCGCGGTGATTTCGATGACCGAAATCGTCATCATCGTGGTTGCGTTCCTCGTCATGGGCGGCCTGCTGCTGCTCGTGCACAAGACCAAGCTCGGCCGCGCGATGCGCGCCATCGCCGAGAATCCGGGCGTCGCCTCGCTGATGGGCGTGAACCCGAACTTCGTGATTTCCGCGACCTTCATGATCGGCTCGGCGCTCGCAGCGCTGGCAGGCGTGATGATCGCCTCCGAATACGGCAACGCGCACTTCTACATGGGCTTCATTCCGGGCCTGAAGGCGTTCACGGCAGCGGTGCTGGGCGGGATCGGCAACCTGGGCGGCGCGATGGTCGGCGGCGTGCTGCTCGGTCTGATCGAACAGTTGGGCGCGGGTTATATCGGCAATCTGACGGGCGGCGTGTTCGGGTCGAACTATCAGGACGTGTTCGCCTTTATCGTGCTGATTATCGTGCTCGTGTTCCGTCCGTCGGGTCTGCTCGGCGAACGTGTCGCGGACCGCGCTTAAAGATTTGAGGAGCCAATCAACATGACTTCGATTCAACCGATTGAGCCGTCCACGACGCTCATCCCCGAGAAAAACGCGACCAAGTCGCTGATCGTCGGCATCATCGTCGCGGTCTTCGTGATCGCCGCACCGATGGTGATCGGCGCGGCAGGCGGCAATTACTGGGTCCGCGTGCTCGACTTCGCCATGCTTTACGTGATGCTGGCGCTGGGCCTCAACGTGGTGGTCGGCTTTGCCGGTCTGCTCGATTTGGGCTACATCGCGTTCTATGCGGTCGGCGCTTACGTTGCTGCGTTGCTGTCTTCGCCGCAGTTGACGACGCAGTTCGAATGGATCGCGCATCTCGCGCCGGGCGGGCTGCATGTGCCGTTCCTTATCATCGTGCCGATCGCGATGGCGCTCGCGGCCACGTTCGGCGTGCTGCTCGGTGCGCCGACGCTGCGTCTGCGCGGCGACTATCTGGCGATCGTGACCCTGGGCTTCGGGGAAATCGTCCGGATTTTCATGAACAACCTCGATCGTCCGGTCAACATCACCAACGGTCCGAAGGGCATCACGACGATCGATCCGGTCACCATCGCGGGCTTCAATCTGTCGCAGACGCACGAGTTCTTCGGACTGAAATTTCCGTCCGTCTACATGTATTACTACCTGTTCGTGCCCGGCGCGCTGCTGGTGATCTGGGTGTGTACGCGCTTGCAGCACTCGCGTATCGGCCGCGCATGGGCGGCGATCCGCGAAGACGAAATCGCCGCCAAGGCGATGGGCATCAACACGCGTAACGTCAAGCTGCTCGCATTCGCGATGGGCGCATCGTTCGGCGGTCTGTCGGGCGCGATGTTCGGCGCGTTCCAGGGCTTCGTATCGCCGGAATCGTTCACGTTCTGGGAATCGATCGTGGTGCTGGCCTGCGTGGTGCTCGGCGGCATGGGCCATATTCCGGGCGTGATTCTCGGCGCGGTGCTGCTGGCCGTGTTCCCCGAATTCCTGCGCTCGACGATGGGTCCGCTGCAGAACGCCATCTTCGGTCACCAGATCGTCGATACCGAAGTCATCCGCCAGTTGCTGTACGGCCTGGCGATGGTGCTGATCATGCTGTATCGCTCGGAAGGTCTGTGGCCGGCTCCGAAGCACGAAGACAAGATCGCGAAGATCGCACGCCGCGGCAATAAAAAGCCGGTGCGCGCTTAAAAGCGGGGAATCCAGAACATGAGCGATATCAAACAAACGCGATTGTCCGTCAAGGGCGTCAACAAGCGATTCGGCGGTTTGCAGGCGCTGTCGGATGTGCGCCTCGAAATCAAGGAAGGCGAAATTTACGGTCTGATCGGGCCGAACGGCGCGGGCAAGACCACGTTCTTCAACGTGATTACCGGTCTCTACACGCCGGACTCGGGCGAGTTCAAGCTCGATGGTCAGAACTACACGCCCACCGCGGTGTATCAGGTGGCGCAGGCGGGCATCGCGCGCACGTTCCAGAACATTCGTCTGTTCGGCGGCATGACCGCGCTGGAAAACGTGATGGTCGGCCGTCACGTTCGCACCAAGCACGGTCTGATCGGCGCGGTGTTTCAGACGCCCGCCGAGCGACGCGAGGAGCGCGAGATCAAGGAACGCGCGCTCGAACTGCTCGAATATGTCGGCGTGCTGCAATACGCGGATTACACGTCGCGCAATCTGTCGTACGGTCACCAGCGCCGTCTGGAAATCGCACGCGCGCTGGCGACCGATCCGAAACTGCTCGCACTCGATGAACCCGCCGCGGGCATGAACGCGACGGAAAAAGTCGAACTGACGCGACTGCTCGACAAGATTCGTTCGGACGGCAAGACGATTCTTTTGATCGAACACGATGTGAAACTCGTGATGGGATTGTGCAACCGCATGACGGTGCTCGATTACGGCAAGGTGATCGCCGAAGGTCTGCCGCAGGACGTGCAGAAGGACCCGAAGGTGATCGAGGCATATCTGGGTGCGGGGGTGCATTAAATGTCGACCACGAACGCGATGTTGAAGGTCAAGGGTTTGCAGGTGAATTACGGTGGCATCCAGGCAGTGAAGGGTGTCGATCTGGAAGTCGGACAGGGCGAACTGGTCACGCTGATCGGCGCGAACGGCGCGGGCAAGACCACGACGATGAAGGCCATCACGGGTCTGAAGCCGTACTCGGGCGGTGATATCGAGTACATGGGGCAATCGATCAAGGGCGTTCCCACGCACGAGTTGCTGAAGCGCGGCCTGGCGATGGTGCCGGAAGGCCGTGGCATTTTCGCGCGCATGTCGATTCTCGAAAACATGCAGATGGGCGCGTATCTGCGCAACGATAGCGACGGCATCCAGAAGGACACGGAGCGCATGTTCGGCTTCTTCCCGCGTCTGAAGGAACGGGCATCGCAGTACGCAGGCACGTTGTCGGGCGGCGAACAGCAGATGCTGGCAATGGCGCGTGCGCTGTTGTCGCGTCCGAAGCTGCTCTTGCTCGATGAGCCGTCGATGGGCCTCTCGCCGATCATGGTCGAGAAGATCTTCGAAGTGGTGCGGGAGATTTCGAAGGAAGGGCTGACCGTGCTGCTGGTCGAGCAGAATGCGCGGCTGGCGCTTCAGGCGGCCAATCGCGGTTACGTGATGGATTCGGGCACGGTCACCATGACCGGCGATGCGAAGACGATGCTGGATGATCCGAAGGTGAGGGCGGCTTATCTGGGCGAGTAAGTGCTTTTCGATGCTCGTAAAAAAACCGGCTTTTCAGCCGGTTTTTTTATGCAAGCCGCTTCCCCAGACTCACCACCTCGTCCATCCGATACCCCAGCTTTTCATAAAACCCACGCAGCTCGGTCTTGAACGACATGATCTGCAAATTCACCTTCGGACAGCCGAGCGTCGCCAGCGTGTCTTCGACATGCCGCATCAGCGCGCTGCCGAATCCGCGCCCTTGCAACGCAGGCGCGACCGCAAGCGAATACACCCATCCGCGATGCCCGTCGTAACCGCACATCACCGTGCCGATCACTTCGTCGTCCATCACGCCGACGAAGAACAACTCCGGCTGCATCTTCATCTTGTTGGCGATGGACAACGCCGGATCGCGCTGTGGCCGCGATGCGTCCGCGTACTCGGGAAACACATCGCGCCATAGCGCGATCACGGCATCGTGATCGCCTGCATCGAAGGTGCGGATGATCACAGCGAGTCGAGCACGGAACGCAGCATCGCCATCATCTGGTCGATCTCGTTCTTCGTCACGTTCAGCGCCGGCATGAAGCGCAGCAGATTCGGCCGCGCCGCGTTAAGCAGCAAGCCATCCGGCTGCATCAGACGCGCCTTTTCGACGATCTGCGGGCCCTTGTCGCTGTCGAGCAGCAGCGCGCGCAGCAGACCTTCGCCGCGCTCGCCCTTGTAGCCGCGCTCAGCCGACAGCTTGAGCAATTCGGCCTTCAGATATTCGCCTTTCTCGCGCACGCCTTCCATGAAACCCGGCGCGACGAGCTGCGAAATCACCGAGTAACCGACTGCCGTCATCAACGGGTTACCGTTGTAGGTGCCGCCCTGATCGCCCGGTTCGAAGCACGCGACATCGGCCTTCGACAGCAGCGCCGCCAGCGGCACGCCACCGCCGATACCCTTGCCCAGCGTCATGATGTCTGGCTCCACGCCCGACAACTCATACGCGAACAAGGTGCCCGCGCGACCGCAACCGCTCTGCACTTCATCGACGATCAACAGCAGGTTGTGCTTCTTCGTCAGTTCGCGCAGTTGCTGCATGAATTCGCGCGTGGCGGGAATCACGCCGCCTTCGCCCTGAATCGGTTCGAGCATGACGGCGACCGTCTTCTCCCCGATCAGCTTTTCGACCGACGTGATATCGTTCAGATCGGCCTTCGGGAAGCCCGGCACTTGCGGGGCGTAGATCGTGTCCCAGCCTGCCTTGCCGCTCGCCGACATGGTCGCGATGGTGCGGCCGTGGAAGCTGTGATCGAAGGTGATGATTTCATACGCGCCGTTGCGGAATTTCTTGCCCCACTTGCGTGCCAGCTTGATCGCGCCTTCGTTGGCTTCCGCGCCGCTGTTGGCGAAGAACACCTTGTCGAAGCAGCTATGTTCCGTGAGCAGACCAGCGAGCTGTGCCATCGGTGCGTTGTAGAACGCGGGCGACGGGTTGATGAGCGTGCGCGCCTGCTTTTCCATCGCTTCGATCATGCCGTCGTTGCAGTGGCCGAGCGAGTTCACCGCCCAGCCCTGGATAAAGTCGAGATAGCGCTTGCCGGTGTTGTCGTAGAGCCATGAACCCTTGCCGTGCGTGAACACGATCTCGGGGCGGTTCGTGATGTACATCAGCGAATCAACGGGGTACTCATTGAAATTCATGACAGCGGGCTCCACGAAGGCAAAAGAGGCGAAAGAGGAAAAGGGTGCGAAAAAAACAAAAGCCACGGAATGTCCGTGGCTTCATTTCGTGCGCTTCAATCAACCGAACCATGAGCGCGAAAGCATGACGAGCCAGCGGCATCCCTAGGGGAGCGGCGAGCGGCGACGTCGAAGTGCGTTCAGGTTCGGGTTCATTCGCGAAGAATACGTTATGTGGTTCCTGCGTGTAAACCATGCACGCGGATTTTTTGTCCGCGTGCACGACACTCGCATTTTTAAACCGGATGTGCGAGATCTGCTGCGCTGGTGAACGAATCCGCATAGAACTCGTCCTCCGGCAGACGATGATGCTGCGTGAAATCGCGCTGCGCGGATTCCACCATCACCGGCGCGCCGCACGCGTACACCTGATAAGCGCTCAAGTCTGGCAGATCCTCGATGACAGCACGATGAACGAAGCCCGTGCGGCCCGTCCACGCGTCGTCCGCGTCGGGTTCGGAGAGTACCGGCACGAATTTGAAGTTCGGAATCTCGCGCGCCCATTGCTCGGCGAGTTCCATCATGTACAGGTCTTTCTTGCGGCGGCCGCCCCAGTACAGCGACATCGGACGATTGAGGTTCTTGAACACCGCATGTTCGATGATCGCCTTGATCGGCGCGAAGCCAGTGCCGGAAGCGAGCAGCACAATCGGCTTATCCGATTCGTCGCGCAGGAAGAAGGTGCCGAGCGGGCCTTCGAAGCGCAGGATATCGCGCTCTTTCATCGCGCCGAACACGTGGTCGGTGAACGTGCCGCCGGGCATATGACGGATATGCAACTCCACCGGACCTTCGTGATGCGGCGGGCTTGCCATCGAATAGCTGCGGCGTTTGCCGTCCTTCAGAATGAATTCGATGTACTGCCCCGCGAGATATTGCAGGCGCTCGTTCGCGGGCAGTTGCAGCTTCAGTTCGATGACATCGTCGGCTTTCCGCTCCAGCGCGTTGACGCGGCAGGGCAGCTTTTTCACCTGCACGCCGCCGACGCCCGCGACTTCGCGGACATCGATGGTCAGATCGCTTTGCGCGGTCGCGCAGCAGAACAAGGCCATGCCGCGCGTTTTCTCGTCGTTTGAGAGCGCGGAGGACGAATGCGGCGCCTGCTCGATTTCGCCCTGCACGACGCTGCCCTTGCACGAGCCGCACGCGCCGTTCTTGCACCCGTACGGCAGGCCGATACCCTGGCGCAGCGCCGCGGTCAGAACCGGCTCATCCGGTTCCACTTGAAACTGCCGGCCGCTTTGCCGGAGCGTTACGTTAAAAGCCATAGATCGATTTCTTGCGATGATGAATAGGCCGCCCGATGACACCGAGCGCTTCCCTGACGTGGCGGATAGAATGCAACGCATGATCGCCACTCGAATTCTTCGCCGCCCGCGCGTGCTGATCGTCGGATGCGGCGATATCGGCATGCGCGCGCTGCCGCTTCTGCAAGCTCGGAACAACGCACCGCGCGTGATCGCGCTGACGCATCACCCGGAACGCGCGAAGCAGTTGCGCGAGGCCGGCGCGTTGCCGATCGCCGGTGATCTCGACGATCGCAGAACGCTGCGGCGGCTGATCGGCGTCGCGCGAAACGTGGTGCATCTCGCGCCGCCGCCACGCGACAGTGCCCACGATACCCGCACGCGCGCATTGATTGCGACCTTGCGCGGCAAGCATCGTTCGGTTGCCCGAAGCACTTCCGGCGCGGTGATGCGTCAGCGCACAGTACGCGGCTTTCTGCGCGGATACGCGTCCGACGCGCATCGCGGATTGCGTGATCCGTCGCGGCCGAGCCTTGGCAGAATATCTTTCATTGTACCCGAGCGGTCTTTTCGCTTCGTCTATGCGAGTACGACCGGCGTGTACGGCGATTGCGGCGGCGCGTGGATCGATGAAACGCGGCCGGCGCGGCCGGAGAACGAACGCGCGCGGCGACGCGTATCGGCGGAAAAGCAGTTGCGCGGCGCGGGAGCGCGCAGTGGATGGCGCGTGTCGATCGTGCGGATTCCGGGCATTTACGCGGGCGATCGATTGCCGCTGGCGCGTATCGAACGAAGCATGCCGGCGCTCGTGCAAAGCGACGACGTCTATACGAATCACATTCACGCCGATGATCTCGCCGCGATCATCCTTCGTACGCTCGCACGCGGACGCGCGCAACGCGTGATCAACGCGTCCGACGACACCGACTTGCGCATGGGCGATTACTTCGACCGCGTCGCGGATGCGTTCGGTCTGCCGCGCGTACCGCGCATCACGCGCGACGAAGCGCAGGCGCGGCTGGAGCCGATCACGCTGTCGTTCATGCGCGAATCACGCAGGCTCGCCAACGCGCGGCTGAAGCGCGAACTGGGCTACACGCTGCGCCATCCGACCGTAGACGACTTCCTGACAAAGCGTTAAATCAGCGCGGGAATGGTTTCCAGCAGCACGAAGCACATCAGCGCACCGATCAGCGCGCCGATGAGATTCGGCGAGTATTTGTGACGGATACGCATCGAAACCGCCAGAACCCCGATCAAAGCGGCGCACAGCGCCACAAACACAACCAGCGCGACATTCATGTGGGAAACCATGATGCCCTCCTGCTTTTTTGATAGTCATTTTTGGTATCCGTAAGACCAGTATATGACCGTCGAAAGCAGAAGGCATGCTGCGTCGCAACGCTGCACACCAAGGACTTTCACCAATTTGCAAGCTCAATGCGCGTCGATAAAAGCGGCCACGTCGGCGACTACCGGCGAGTCTGTGCGCTGCGCCGCCAAAAACGCCGCGACGATGCGGCTGTGCCCCAATCCCCCGTAGCGTTTCACTTCGACGCGGTCGTCATGGGCGCGCAGGGCATCGGCGAAACGATCGCTGTTGCGCGGATCGACCACTTTGTCGGCGGTGCCGGTGACGAGGAGCATCGGCGGTTCGTGGCCGGTGATGACGTCGATCGGCAGGGCTTGCGCGCGCTGGGCTTCGGGGAAGATTTCGTCCATGTGCGGTTCGGGCGGAATCATCGCGTACGGACCGGCGAGACCAATCATGCCCGCCAATTTTTCGTTCGATAAACCTTGCACCTTCAGATAGCGCGGATCGGTGGCCAGCATCGCGGCGATATGCGCGCCTGAAGAATGTCCCATCACGAAGATGCGATGCGGATCGCCGCCGTAGTCGCTTGCGTGGTCGTAGGCCCAGCGCACGGCTGCGGCTGCATCGTCGAGAAAAACGGGGAAGCGGATTTCCGGGAACAGGCGATAGTCCGGCGTCACGGTCACCACGCCGCGTGCGGCCAGGGCTTGCGCGATATCGCGTGAATCCGAGCGCTGGCCTGCGCGCCAGCTTCCGCCGTAAAAATACACGACGATCGGGCGCGGCGCGTTTGTCTTTGCTTCCGGCGTGTAGACATCGAGCCGCTGACGCCAATGTTCGCCATACGCGATGTCCTCGGCCGTCTGCGCCCGCGCAATCTCCGCAGCGCCCGCGACGCACATGACCAGTCCCGCCTGAATGAAGCGCCGTCTCTGCATGGTTGCATCGACCTTACGAGGAGAATCGGATGGAAGTGGGCTACTTCTCGCGCAGTGCGGCGAGGTCCGCTTCGTCGAGCCAGCGCCATGCGCCTTCGGCGAGCGAATCAGGCAAAGCATAACCGCCCATCCTTTCGCGATGCAGTTTCTCCACGCGGTTGCCCGCCGCCGCGACCATCCGCTTGACCTGATGGTATTTGCCTTCGAGCACGGTGAGTTCGAGCGAATGGTCGTCGCGACGTTCGGCGGCGAGCGCCGCGCTCGGCTTCGATTCGCCGTGCAGCAGCACGCCATCGCGCAGTTTGGCGAGTTGCGCGTCGTCGAGCGGATGGCGAACGGTCGCGAGATAGACCTTCGGCACCTTCTTTTTCGGCGAGGTGTACGTGTGCACGAACGCGCCGTCATCGGACAGCAGAAGCAGGCCGGTGGTGTCCTGATCGAGCCTGCCGACCGATTGCACGCCGCGTTCGGCAAGCTGCGGCGGCAGCAAATGAAACACGCTCAGATGATGCTGCGGATCGCGCGAGCATTCGTAACCCGCAGGCTTGTTCAGCGCGATATACGCCTTCTCGCGATACATCCAGCGCGCGCCATCGACGTCGAATTCGGGCGGCGGCGTGAGCGGAATATCGGCGTGCGGATCGGTGCGTGCTTCGCCGCCGATGCTCAGACGGCCTTCGGCGATCATGCCGCGACACTGGCGGCGCGACCCGAAGCCTTGGGAGAAGAGGAGGGTTTCGAGGTCCATCGGATGAGCGGAGTTGAAGCGCGCATTTTATCGTGCGCGCAGGCTCCGCTCATCGGCGAGTCATTGCATGTCGAGTCGGCCGTACACGCCGTCCGCTTCGAAGTTCGGTCCGGCCGCAAAAAACAGCGTGTTCGATGGCTGCGCGTTCAGGTTGTTGCCGAACTGCATGCCCCACAAGCCGCGCTGCGCAAACGGGTTGCCGTCCGTATTCAGCAACTGGCCGACGAACGCGCCGGTGGTGGAATCGAAGGCGTTCACCGTGCCGTCGCCGAAATTGCCGATCAGGATATCGTTGCTCAGTGTGCCGAAATTTCCCGGCGCCAGCGCTATGCCCCACGGCGCGTTGAGCGAGTTGTTCGACGCGAGACGCTGGATCAGATTGCCGTCGAAATCGAATACATCGACGAAACCATTGCCTGCGCCGGGCACGTCGTCGTGCGCGTCGGCATCCTGCTTGGCATAGGTCACGTAGATTTTCGAGCCGATCGTCTGGATGCCGAACGGTGCGAAGCCGTTAGGAAGCTGCGAGTCCTTGAAGCCGCCTGGGACGGTCATCGGCGTGAAGGTGCCGTTGAAGACATCGATCTTGTTGTTGTGGAAATCGGTCGCGTAAAGCCGGTGTCCTGCATTCGTCGATGCAATCGCCAGTCCCTTGTAGACCGCGCCGGACGCGCTCGAATCGATCACGGTGAAGGCGTGCGTCATATCGACGGCGGGCGCCCACGCGGTGATCGAACCACCTTCGCCCGCAAACAAAAACGCCGCCGCGCCCGACTTGCCGTTGCGCGCGATCACCAGATCCGGCCCGTTGCTGAAGACGATGCCCGTCGGATTCGCCGGTCCCGTGGTGGTCGGCGGGATCGATACGACCAGCGTTTGCACGACGCCGTTGCCATCGTAGAGCGTGGCGGTTTGCGTGCCGTTGTTGGCCACCCAGACGAAGCCGTTCGGATTGAAGGCGACGCCCCACGCGTTCTTCAGATTCGCGTCGGTATGCGGCGCGGTGATCGCGCCGTCCGATACGACAATGGTCGCTTTGAAGCGCGTCGCGTTGACGTGCATGTTGTCGCTGCTGTTGTGATCGGAGCCGCCGCAGGAAACCAGTCCTGCGGTGACCGCGACGAGCGAGACCGCGTAACGCCAGAATCCGCGCTGCATGATGGTGACTCCTTCGACGCGTGCGCGCCGTCAGGTTGATCGTCACCGTAAAACGGGCGCGAGGAATCGCTTATTCCGATACCAACGCGCCCGAACGCTACGCGATTCCGGGCGTCAGTGCGCGTCGCCGCGGCCTTTCATTACCGTCGGGACGCCTAAGCCGAATAGCGTGTAATTGGCGCGGTCGGAATCGCTCGATGTCGTGTGGCGATGGCTGACGCTCCAGCGGCCATCGAAGGTCATGGCGGGCGTCACCGGCTGGGGAATGGCGCTGGCCTGGCGGAAGTATTCGGTGTTGGCTTCGGTTTGAACGACCATCGCCTGACGCAACGCGGTCTGCGACTGCGGATTGCGCGGTTCGAGCGCGACCGCGCGGCGCGCATTGCGGATGGCGCACGACGGTTCCTTGTTCATCGTGCAGGTGCGGGCCGTGGCGAGCGCGCTGTCGCGGGCGCGTTCCTGGCGCGACAACTCGGCGGCGAGTTGCTGGATTTCCGGACTGCGCGATTCGTTGGCGCGCAGCGTGCGCATGTGGCGGCGCGCTGAGGACAGATCGCGCGAGGCGAGCGATTGCTGGACTGCGGCGATGGTGCGCGCGACGGCGGGGTTCGGGGTTTCGGGTTGGGCTTCGGCGACTTTTTGTGGCTTGGGCGGTGTGGCTGCGGCGAGCGTGGTCGTGCTGTGTGTGGCGGCGGTGGCTTTCGTCGCTGCATTGGCAACGATGGCCACGGGCGCTTTCGGCGCTGCGTTCGCGGTGGTTTGCGCGGTGGGCTGAGCCACGGGCGCGACGACATGCGGTGCCGCTGCGACTGTCGTATTGTGCGTCGGCGCGACGTTCGCGGCGGTTTGCGCGGTGGGCTGGGCCACGGGCGCAACGGCCTGCGATGTTGCTGCGACCGTTGCGCTATGCGCTTGCGTGGCAGGAGGCGTTGCCGCTGCGATCTTCGCGGGCGGCTGCGGCGGTGCTGTGACGATAGGAGCGGCGACGACCGGTTCGGGCGTCTTCGCAGCGGCCACGATCGCTGGCTTAGCTGGCGCCGGGTTGCTCTTCACCGATGTCGATGGACGCGTTTCCGCCATCGCAACTGTCGGCGCGACATGCTTCGGCGCTGCGACCGCTGGTTTCGTCTCAGCGACGATCACACGCGGCGCTTCCGCTTTCGGCGCGGCGGCAATCGGCGGCGTAATCGTCGCCGGCTCTGGCCGCGCGCGCGTCAGTTCCTCGCGGCGCGTCGTATCGGCATCATTCACGGATGCGCTCTTGTCGCGGATCGCGCCCGCTGCGGCGATCGTCGTGTCCTTCACCGACGCACCGCCGAAGTCGTACTGCGTGTACAAATATCCGCCCGCCGCCAGCCCCGCGACCACGCTGCCGACCAGCATCGCCAGCCCCTTGCGCGCGGGCTTGCGTGCCGGACCGGACAGCAGTTCATCGCCCGGTTCGACCAGACTCGGATACGACGTCACCATGCGGCGGCGCGCCATGCGCGTGAGCCAGCCGGTATCGCGCAGATCGACGACATCGTCGAGTTCATCGCCCTCCGGCTCGACGGCCGCCGCGCGCGCATGCGATGCCGCCTCGGCCTTGCTCGTGAAAATCGCCCCCTGGCGATCCGCGCCGCAGTTGGGGCACGTGTCTTCCTCGGCGCGCGAAATCGTGTTGCAGCGGCTGCAGATCACCGAGTCGAGCGTGAGTGAATATTCTGGTCGATTCATGTCGCACCCATTTTCGATTTATGGCCCGGCGCGTCGCGCGAGCGGGTGTCACGACATCACGGATAGTCCTTAGCAACCCGAAATGGCTGCCGCACCTGGCTGCATCCTCGCGATGCCCCACACGCCGGCACTCCTGAATGTCGATCGGAGGCCTATTTTTGCGACGCGAAATGAAAGCGTCTACGCGATTGCGCACATTCGCGGAATGATCGAATTAGGGGAAACGAGTAGGGGATGGTGATAGTTCGAGGTGCGCAAACGTTTGGCGTAGGCCGTTTGGCTGACTGGCTGCCGGTGGCGCGAGAAGGAAAACTTGCGTCTCCGATAGACGAGGGAGCCAAGATGAGGGGCAGGGAATTTCAATGGATGTCGCGACTATTGCTCATATCGCTTCCCGTCTTCATGGGCGCGGTCGAACACATGTTGCGCGTTGCGTTGCATCAGCCAGATCACGCAGCGTTTTTTCCGATATCGCTGGCAGCGGCTGGCGTCAGCTTGGACGTGGCAGTGACCGTCGTGCCACGCGCAATTCGACGCGGTCTGTTCGAGTCGTATTTATCCACTCGTCAACATCAGGCGATATTTATCGCAAAGTTAGGAGTTTTCGCCTCGCTCGGCGGCACGCTTTTATGGCTATATCTACTGATGGCGTCTTTCAGCAACGAGGTAAGCGCAATCTTGCCGCTGCATCCGTATCGAGACGCTGTGCTCTACTATCTTTTCTCTTCTTTGGTGACTGAATGGAACACTTGGGCGAATGGATCCTGAACTTCTTGCTTGGATTTCTGCGCGACTATTGGATGACATTGCTCCCGTGGCCGGTGCTGCACTTCATAGCTGATCCGATCTTCAGGCGCATGGATGCGCGAATGCGGTTGGAGGAAGAAGAGATGCGAAGAAGGAAGGCTATCGAGGAGAGCGCCGAACTCAAACGTGCCGGTAGTTCTCTTGACCCTTCTCACGCTGACTGAGGAACCCAAATAAGGAACCCCAAGCGCAAAAAAGCCGCTCAACGAGCGGCTTTTTCACATCAGAAGCTTTGGTGCCCAGGGCCGGAATCGAACCGGCACGCCTTGCGGCGGGGGATTTTGAGTCCCCTGCGTCTACCAATTTCACCACCTGGGCAACTGAGTCCGCGATTATGGCGCAAAACTTAGTCGCGGGCAAGTCCACGCGAATTTACTGGCTCAGATACGTGAACGCCCCATTCTTGACGATGCCCATCACGCTGGCGCGCTGATCCAATCCGACGTGATCGCTGGCGCTGGTGTTAACGACGCCGTTCGGCACCACCAGTTCATGCGCATGCTCAAGCTCCGAACGCAGCGCAACGCGAAACTCCTTGGTCCCCGGTTTGGCCGTCTTCAGCGCCCGCGCCACTGCATCCTGCAAACGCGGATACACGCCCGCCGCGTCGCCGGCAAACTGCGTGACCGAACCCTTGCCGTACTGTGATTCGTACGCATCGACGAAAGATAAAGCTGCCTTCTTCGACGGATGATCCGTCGGCAAGGTCCGCGCCACCACTACCGGCTGCGTCGGAAAGAGCGTGCCTTCGACGTCCTTGCCGCCGAGCTTGATGAACTCCGGCGTGGCGATGCCGTGAGTCTGATAGATCGCGCCCTTGTAGCCGCGCTCGACCAGCGTGCGCTGCGGCAGCACCGTCGGCGTACCCGCGCCCGCGATCAGCACCGCATCCGGATGCGCCGACATCAGCTTGAGAACCTGCCCGGTGACGCTCGCATCGGTCCGGTTGAAGCGCTCACTCGCCACCACTTTGATATGCCGCAGCTCCGCGAACTTGCTGAACTCGTTGAACCAGCTATCGCCGTAACTATCCGCAAAGCCGATGAAACCCACCGTCTTCACGCCGTGATTGGCCATATAACGCGTCATGACATCGGCCATGGCGCGGTCGGTCTGCGCCATCTTGAACGCCCACACTTTCTTGCCTTCCTGCGGCTCCACCACCGATGCCGAGCCGATCAGCGTAATCATCGGTGTCTGATTCTCGGCGACGGGATCGAGCGCGGCCATCGCGGCGGGCGTGATATTCGGACCGACGATCACATCGACATGATCTTCGCTGATGAGCTTGCGGATATTGCGCACCGCCGCGCCGGGATCGGAGCCATCGTCGAGAATGATGTATTCGGCGTTCTGCCCGGCGATGGTCTTCGGCCACATCAGCATCGCGTTCTTGCTGGTGATGCCGATCGCCGCTGCCGGTCCCGTGCTCGACAAATCGATCCCAACCTTCAATTGCGCCTGCGCGCCGACAGCAAAAGCAGACAAAGCGAGGCCGGCAGCAAGCCGGCGTGTGAGCGTCGACAACTTCATCGAAAAGATCCCCTGAAATTTATAGTTCGTAGCTTTCGTGATCGCCGGACAGCGCCTGTTCGATCAGCTTCCGATTCAGCGACGGCGACAGCAGTTCGACCAGCGTATACACATAGCTGCGCAGATACGCGCCTTGCTTGAGCGCCAGCCGCGTCACATTCGTGCCGAACAGATGCCCGACCGGCATCGCGCGCAAGTGTCGATCGCGCTCCGGATTGAAGGCGATATCCGCCATGATGCCGACGCCCAGCCCAAGCTCGACGTAGGTCTTGATGACATCCGCATCGATGGCTTCGAGCACGATATCCGGCGTCAGATTGCGCAGCGCGAACGCGTGATTGATCTTCGTGCGCCCGGCGAACGCCGCTTCGTACGTGATGAGCGGGTACTGCACGAGATCGTCGAGCGTGAGAAGCTTGCGCTCCAGCAGCGGATGATCGGGCAGCATGACGGCGAGGTGCTGCCACTGAAAGCAGGGCAGCGACACCAGTTCCTTATAGTTGGCGATGGCTTCCGTCGCGATGGCGATATCCGCCTGATCGTGAATCACCATCTCGGCGACCTGCGTGGGACTGCCTTGCAGGATCGAAAGATGCACCTTCGGAAAGCGCTTCTTGAATTCCGCGATGGCGGAAGGCAGCGAATAGCGCGCCTGCGTGTGCGTCGCAGCGATGACGAGATTGCCCTGATCCTGCGCCGCGTAATCCTTACCGACGCGCTTCAGGCTTTCGACTTCCTGCAAGATTTTCTCGACCGACGCGAGGATGATGCGCCCCGGTTCGGTGAGCGAGCGCACGCGCTTGCCGTGCCGCGTAAAGATCTCGACGCCAAGCTCATCTTCCAACTCGATGATCGCCTTGGACACGCCCGGCTGCGACGTATACAGCGCCTTCGCAGCCTCCGTGAGATTGAAGTTCTGCCGAACGGCCTCGCGCACGAATCGGAACTGGTGCAGGTTCATATATTACTCAACCGCATATAAAAGTAATTTTTCAGTCGTTTGCAATATATAGCAGGTTCTTTACTATCAGTCCAATTTTTCCAATATCCATATCTGTTTTTGTGATTTGCAAATGAGCGAACCGTCTGAACGGCGCGCGCCGCAATGAATCTACGGATATTCGATGGACGAGACGCATCGCGCGGCCAGGGCGCGGTGTCTAACAAAACTTGGGGCCCCCCACATGTACCAGTACGATCAGATCGACCAACGAATCGTCGACGAACGTGTCGCGCAGTACGCCGACCAGGTCCGCCGCCGTCTCTCGGGCGAATTGAGCGAAGAAGAATTCCGTCCGCTGCGCCTGCAAAACGGTCTCTATATGCAGCGTCATGCGTACATGCACCGCATCGCGATTCCGTACGGCAATCTGCGCAGCGATCAGATGCGCGTGCTGGCGACCATCGCGCGTGAGCACGATCGCGGTTACGGGCACTTCTCGACGCGTACCAACATTCAGTTCAACTGGATCGAACTGGAAGACACGCCGGAAATTCTGCGCAAGCTGGCAAGCGTGCAGATGCACGGCATCCAGACTTCGGGCAACTGCATCCGCAATATCACGGCGGATCAGTTCGCGGGCGTTGCACCGGACGAGGAAATCGATCCGCGTCCGTGGGCGGAAATCATGCGCCAGTGGTCCACGTTTCACCCCGAATTCGCATGGCTGCCGCGCAAGTTCAAGATCGCGGTGTGCGGATCGGCGGAAGATCGCGCGGCGGTGCAGATTCACGATCTGGGCGTGTACTTCAAGAAGAACGCGCAGGGCGAAGTCGTCGCGGATATTCTCGCGGGCGGCGGGCTCGGCCGTACGCCGATCATCGGCGCGATTATCAAGCAGGATTTGCCGTGGCAGCATTTGCTGACCTACTGCGAAGCCGTGCTGCGTGTGTATAACCGCTACGGCCGTCGCGACAACATCTATAAGGCGCGGATCAAGATTCTCGTGAAGGCGCTGTCGCCGGAGAAGTTCTCGAAGCAAGTCGAAGAGGAATGGCTGCATCTGAAGGACGGTCCTTCGACGCTCACGCAGGAAGAAGTGGATCGCGTGTCGCAGTTCTTCGCGCCGCCGGTCTACGAAAAGCTCGCGGATACCGATGCCTCGTATGAAAAGCATCTGATCGATAGCAAGCCTTTCGCGCGCTGGGTCGAACGCAACGTGCGTCCGCACAAGGTGCCGGGCTATGCGGCGGTCACGCTGTCGCTGAAGCCGACCGGCATTGCACCGGGCGATGCCACCGACAAGCAGATGAACGACGTCGCCGACATTGCCGATGAGTTCTCGCTCGGCGAAATCCGCGTCTCACACGAACAGAATCTGATTCTCGCCAACGTGAAGAAGCGCGATCTGTTCGCCGTGTGGGAACGCGCGAAGGCAACGGGTTTTGCGGCATCGAATATCGGCTTGTTGACGGACATCATTTCGTGCCCGGGCGGCGATTTCTGCTCGCTGGCGAACGCGAAGTCGATCCCGATCGCGCAGGCCATTCAGGAGCGCTTCAACGACGCCGACTATGTCTACGATCTCGGCGATCTGTCGCTCAACATCTCGGGCTGCATGAACGCGTGCGGTCATCACCACGTCGGCAATATCGGCGTGCTGGGTGTCGATAAGGACGGCTCGGAGTGGTATCAGGTGACGCTGGGCGGCGAGCAAAGCTCGGGTGCCGATGGCGCGCGTCTGGGCAAGGTGATCGGACCGTCGTTCTCGGCGAACGAAATGCCGGACGTGGTGACGAGCGTGATCGATACCTTTGTCGAACATCGCGCGGAAGGCGAGCGTTTCATCGAAACGTTCAATCGCGTCGGCATGACGCCGTTCAAGGAGCGCGTGTACGCATCGCGCCAGGCCCACGCTTGAGGATTTGCAGATGACGTTGATTATCAAAAACCGCGCAGTCGTCGAAGACAGCTTCGTTGTGATCCGTGCCGCCGAAGACGGCGTGCTGCCCGCAGTCGATGCCTTGCCCGCTGACAAGATCATCGTGCCGTTCGCGCTGTGGAAAGAGCACAAGAGCGCGTTGGTTGCATCGCGTTCGAAGGAAGATTTGGGCGTGTGGCTCGCACCCGACGATGAACCCGCCGATATCGTGCCGGATTTCGGCAACGTGTCCGTGATCGCCGTCGATTTCCCGGTGTTCCGCGATGGCCGCGGCTTCTCCATCGGCCGATTGCTGCGTGAGCGTTACGACTGGACGGGCGAATTGCGCGCCATCGGCGATGTGCTGCGCGATCAGGTGTTCTTCCACTATCGCTGCGGCTTCGATGCCTTCGCCGTGCGCGCCGACAAGGACATCAACGACGCGCTGAACGCCTTCACCGAGTTCAGCGAGCTGTATCAAGGCGCGAACGATAACCCGGAACCGCTGTTCCGCCGCCGTGCAGCGGTGAACGCGGCACTCGGAGCGTAATAGATGACTTCCGACTTGCAAGCCAAGGTTGAACGCCTCGATGCGCTGCTCGATTCGATTGCAGCGCGCCACGAGAACGTCAAGCTAGCCAGCAGCCTCGCCGCCGAAGATATGGTGCTTACGCACGCCATTCTGTCGCGCGGTGTGAAGATCGGCATTTTTTCGCTGAACACGGGCCGTCTGCATGCCGAAACGCTCGGCATGCTCGATACCGTCAAAGCGCGCTATGGCTACGACATCGAGCAATTCCATCCGCAGCAAGATGCCGTCGATGCCTACGTGCGCGATCACGGCCTCAACGCGTTCTACGAAAGCATTGATTTGCGCAAAAGCTGCTGCCATATCCGCAAGGTCGAACCGCTGAACCGCGCGCTGTCGGAGGTATCGGCGTGGGTGACGGGGCAGCGTCGCGAGCAGTCGGTGACGCGTGCGGAATTGCACGAGGAAGAGCAGGACGAAGGACGCGGCATCGTCAAGTTCAACCCGCTCGCGGACTGGACTGAAAGCGACGTGTGGGATTACCTGAAGCAGTTCGATGTGCCGGTGAATCCGCTGCATGCGCGCGGTTATCCGAGCATCGGCTGCGAGCCGTGCACGCGCGCCGTGCGCCCTGGCGAAGATAGCCGCGCGGGCCGCTGGTGGTGGGAATCGCGCGATACGAAGGAATGCGGTCTGCACATCACGAATATCAAGGTCGTCGAAGAAGCGCCAAGCTCAGCGATCTGAACGCAACACACCCTGTCATTGAACGCATCGTCAACTTGGAAACTGCATGACGCTGCATAAAAAAGGATCGACGAATATGAGCACCACGCTCGACTCCAACGTCACCGCCCCGATCGTCAATCAGGCGAACCGGATGGACCATCTCGACTGGCTCGAAGCCGAGTCGATCCATATCATCCGTGAGCTTGCCGCTGAATGCAGCAAGCCCGCGCTGCTGTTTTCGGGCGGCAAGGATTCGGTCGTCGTGCTGCATCTGGCGCTCAAGGCGTTCGGTCTGGGCGCGGGCCGCAAGACGCAACTGCCGTTTCCGCTCGTGCATATCGACACGGGTCACAATTTTCAGGAAGTGATCGATTTCCGCGATCGCCGCGCGGCCGAGATCGGCGCGGAACTGGTGATCGGTCATGTGGAAGATTCGATCAAAAAGGGCACAGTGCGTCTGCGTCGCGAAACGGATTCGCGCAATGCCGCGCAGGCCGTGACGCTGCTGGAAACCATCGAGCAATACGGCTATACGGCGATGATCGGCGGCGCGCGCCGCGACGAAGAAAAGGCGCGTGCGAAAGAGCGCATCTTCTCGTTCCGCGATGAATTCGGTCAGTGGGATCCGAAGGCGCAGCGCCCGGAATTGTGGAGCATCTATAACGCGCGTCTGCACAACGGCGAACATCTGCGCGTGTTCCCGATTTCGAACTGGACCGAACTCGATGTGTGGCAATACATCGCCCGTGAAAAGCTCGAACTGCCGAACATCTACTACGCGCATGATCGTGAAATCGTGCGTCGCAATGGTCTGCTGGTGCCGGTCACGCCGCTGACGCCGGTGCGCGATGGCGAAACGTCGGAGATCGCGCAGGTCCGTTTCCGCACGGTCGGCGATATCAGTTGCACCTGCCCCGTTGCCAGCGATGCCGATGACGTCGAGAAAATCATCGCCGAGACGGCGGTGACGGAAATCACGGAACGCGGCGCGACGCGTATGGACGATCAGGCCTCGGAAGCCGCGATGGAACAGCGCAAGAAGCAAGGTTATTTCTAAGCCACGCCCAAGGAAACGAGAGAAATGAGCATCTATCAAGCTGAAGACCTGGGCGTGTTGCGCTTCATCACCGCGGGTTCCGTCGATGACGGCAAGAGCACGCTGATCGGCCGTTTGCTGTATGACAGCAAGGCGGTGTTGTCGGACCAGTTGTCCGCGATTTCGCGCGCCAAGAACAAGCGCACCGTCGGCGATGAAATCGATCTGTCGCTGCTGACGGATGGTCTCGAAGCCGAACGCGAGCAAGGCATTACGATCGACGTCGCGTATCGCTATTTCGCCACGGCGAAGCGCAAGTTCATCATCGCCGATACGCCGGGCCACGAGCAGTACACGCGCAACATGGTGACGGGCGCATCGACGGCGCATGCCGCGATCATTCTCGTCGATGCCACGCGCGTCACGTTCGAAAATGGCGAAGCGCAATTGCTGCCGCAGACCAAGCGCCATAGCGCGATCGTCAAATTGCTCGGCTTGCAGCACGCGATCGTCGCTATCAACAAGATGGATCTGGTCGAATACAGCGAAGCGCGCTTCAACGAGATTCGCGATGCGTATGTCGCGCTGGCGCGTCAGCTCGGTCTGAACGATGTGCGCTTCGTGCCGGTATCGGCGCTGAAGGGCGACAATATCGTCAGCGCCAGCGAGCGCATGCCGTGGTACGCGGGCGAACCGCTGCTCGATCTGCTGGAATCGCTGCCGGTCGCGCAGCCGAACGATCAGGCGCTGCGTTTCCCGGTGCAATGGGTCGCGCGTCAGGACGGCTCACAAGCCGACGATTTTCGCGGCTACATGGGCCGTGTCGAAGCCGGCGAAGTGCGCGTCGGCGATGCGCTGACCGTGCTGCCCGCTGGCCGTGCCGCGACGGTGGCCGAAATTATCGCGCCGGTGCCGGGTGGCGTCGCGCCGGTGGATCGCGCATTCGCGGGGCAGACGGTGACCATTCGCCTGACCGAAGACGTGGATGTATCGCGTGGGGACACGTTCGTGCCGGCATCGCAAAAGGTCGAGCCCGCCAAGAAGCTCGAAGCCGATCTGTGCTGGTTCGATGAAGAACCGTTGTCGCCGCAGCGCAAGTATCTGCTGAAGCAGACGACGAACACGGTGTTCGCGCGCATCGGCGCGGTCAAGCAAGTGCTCGATGTGCACACGCTGTCGCATTCGGTGGATCGCGGCACGCTCGAGATGAACGATATCGGCCGCGTGGCGCTGACGCTGCAAAAGCCGATCGTCGCCGATGAGTACGACACGCACCAGGGCACCGGCGCGTTCGTGCTGATCGACGAGGCGACGCATCATACGGTTGCTGCGGGTATGATCCGTTCTGTCGCGGCTTAATCGACGGATCGTTTATGGGCAAGGTCTATCTGATCGGAGCAGGGCCGGGCGCGGCGGATCTCATCACCGTGCGCGGCATGCGTCTGCTCGAGCAGGCCGATGTGGTGCTGCACGACGCGCTCATCGAACCGGCCATGCTCGACTACGCGCCGAATGCCAAGAAAATCGCGGTCGGCAAGCGCTACGGACAGCGATCGACGGCGCAGCATTTCATCAACAAGCAAATCGTCGATGCGGCGCTGGAGCACGGCATCGTGGTGCGCTTGAAGGGCGGCGATCCGATGCTGTTCGGTCGCGCGGATGAAGAGATGCGCGCGCTGGAAGCGGCGGGAATCGAGTTCGAAGTGGTGCCGGGAATTACGGCGGCGTTGGCGAGTGCGGCTGCGTTGCAGCGGTCTTTGACCTTGCGCGGTGTGTCACGCAGTGTCGCGCTGGCAACCTACAGCCGCGCTGCCGACAGCGATGAAATTCGCGAGCACGCCAGCGCGGATTCGCTCGTGTTTTACATGGGGCGTGACAGCGCGCCGGAAATCGCCAAGCAATTGATCGATGCAGGACGCGCGGGTTCGACGCCTGTGGCGATCGTTGAAGCGTGCAGTACGCCGCGTGAGCGCATGCTGACGTTGACGCTGGCTCAAATGGCCTTGGGCGAAGCGCAGGAATGGCTCGATCCGACGCAGCCGAGTTTGCTGATGATCGGTGAGGCGTTTCGCGAGCGGGTTTCGTCAGTGAAGCCGAAGGTGCATCTCAAAGGGATGATGGCGGCTTGAGGGTTTTAGCATTGTTAAATGCAAAAAAGCGCATCGGAGTCGATGCGCTTTTTTGTTTAAAGCCGCCGTTTCAGAACTCGACCGGCTTGATCTTCCTTTTCTTCGAATTCGTAGCGAGCAAGGTATCCAGCGTCGCAATCGATTTTGCTTTGCAGCCGAGTGCGGTGGCGAGATGCAGCGCATCGCCAGCGCGGAGTCCCGTCGATGCGTCGAGCGTAAGCAGTGCCGCCTGATAAAAAACTGGCGGCTCGATAGGAGTCAGTTGCAGATCGGCTGCACACATCCGCTCGAACGCACGCCATACGGAAGCCGCTTGTTCCCGCGTAAGCTGACCAGTCCGTTGCTTTATACCCAATGCGCTGGCGAACTCGGTTACGCACCAGGTGCCGGAGATCAACTCTTCGTCTGTCGATGCATGCCATCGTGCGACCGCTGCCGTCATGGGTTCCGGCGCACAGAGCGCGACCAGCACGCTCGTATCGACATAAATCATCAGTAGCGTGCTCCCTGACGGACTTCTTCCATGACCGATTCGCCCATCGGCAGCGCATCGCGCATCGTTGCGAGCTCGGCAGCGAACGCACGGCGATCCCATTTCGCAGGACGAAGACAAATTCCGCCACCGACAGTCAAGCTGGCGCGCACCTGATCACCTTCTGAAAGTCCGCTGTGCCGAAGATAGTCCGCCGGGATGCGTACCGCGAGACTATTGCCCCATTTGGAAATGATTAGGTTCATATTGCCGCCGTCGGATATACGTTGATGTATATCCATTATAGACATCGATTCTGGCGATGAACACTCGCGCTCGACAAGCGTCAATTGACGGGCAGGGGAAGCCAATTCGCGCACCTCACTAAGATGATGGAAAGTCGAATCCATCATAAAGCGGGCGCTAAAACGCGAATACTCGGCCGAACGGCCAAAAAAGAGAGATCAGGAAACCTGCCGCAAGCAATACTCAGCGACCGCATCGAGCACGGCGTCATCCTCGCCGACAGGAACCGCGCAGTCGATAACGACCTCAGGATGCGCCTCCCGGCACTTATTCAGCACCAGAGGCAAATCCCGCCGCACATGCCCGCCTTGCCCAAAAAACACTGGCACCACGGTCACGGCATCGCAGTCTTCATCATCGACTAAGGAAGCCACCGCAGCGGGCAAATCCGGCTCCATCAACTCAAGAAACGCCAGCACGACCGGCTGCTCGCCACGCGTTGCACGCAGCTTCACCGCCAATCGTTCGAACGGCTCTTTCCACCGCGCATCGCGCGCGCCGTGCCCGAACAGAACGATGCCGTGCTTGCCCATTGCGTTCTCCTAATGCCGCTCCACCCACTTCAACCCGAGCAGGCCGACAGCCAGATACGCCAGCGCCGGCGCGGCAGCGGTAATCGGCGCGGGCCACGTATTCAACGTGCCGATATGCGAGAACAGCGTATTGAACAACTGAAAACTCATACCGATCATGATCCCGCCGAACACCTTCACGCCGACCACGCCCGCGCGCGTGTGCAGATACGCGAACGGCAGCGACAGCACCAGCATCACGAACACCGCGAACGGATACAGAATCTTGCGCCAGAACGCGATCTGATACCGCTGCGTATCCTGATGATTCTCGGTCAAGTGCTGGATATAGCGGAACAGATTGAACATCGACATGCGATCCGGCGACACCAGCAGCACCGACAGAATCTGCGGCGTCAGTTCCGAGCGCAGCGAATAGCTTGGCAGCGTGGTCTGCTTCGCGTTGTAAATGGGATTGAGCGCGTCGTCGGGATTCAGCGCTTGCGGCGCGGCATCGACGAGTTGCGTGTCCGTCACATCAGTGAGCTTCCAGTGGCCCGGCGGCTCGAACACACCGCTCTTTGCAATCCGCACGTTCTGCAAGCGGAATTTCGAATCGAACTCATAGATGCGCACGTTGGCAATCGTCGTATCCGGATTGAGCGTGCCGACGTTGACGAAGCGCGTCACCTGCTCGCCGTTTTCCTTTGCGGTCAGCGTGTCTTTCACCCACACGCCCGACTGAAAATTCGACGATACCGACGACCCCAGCGCTTCCAGCCGCACGCGCTCCGAAAGCTGATCCGAGTAAGGCCCGATCACTTCGCCGATGAGATACGTCACCAGCACCATCGGAATACCGATCTTCAGAAGCGAGCGCAACGCCGCGCCCGTGGACAAACCGGACACGCGGAAGATGGTGAACTCGGACGCGGCCGCCATCTGCGCAAACACATAGATAGCGGAAATCAGCGCTGCAACCGGAATGATTTCGTAAAAGCGCGAAGGCGTCTGTAGCGCGACGCGCAGCACCGCCAGCGTGAACTTGTAGTTGCCGTGCCCAACCGTGTTCAACTCGTTGATCAAGTCAAAGAAGAAGAACAGTCCCGAGAACGCAAACAGAATAAAGATGAACGCGAGATAGATCTGACGCGCGAAATATCGTTCGTAAATGCGCATTGCGTCAGGCTCCCTTCGACCGCGTGAACATCGACAAAGTAATAAGCGGCCGGTTGCGCACGCGCAGCCAGAAGATGAACGCGACAATCAGCGCCACCACCACATGCAGTCCCACCAGTCCGACGCCGAACGACATCTTCCCTTGTTCGATCCACGACTGCACCACATTCAGCAGATTCGAATACGTGAGGTAGATCAGCACGGCCATCACCAGATTGATGGTGCGGCTGCGTCGCGGATTCTGGTACGACAGCGGAATGGCGAGCAGCATCAGATTGATGGCGATCAGCGGCAGACCCATGCGCCACGCGAATTCCGCAAGATTTTCCTTGGTCGGATTCGCCAGCAGCGCGGGCGTGGAAATGCCGGTGGTGGTCGGCGTATTGATCACCTGATGATTCATGATCTTGACGCCGTATCGCTCGAATTCGGTGATGCGGAAGTTCGGCTGTCCCGGCTCGCCGTCATAGCGCCGGCCGTTCTCCAGCACGATAAAGCGATCGCCATCGCTGCGCGTTTCGGTATGGCCGTTCTTCGAGACGATCACGTTGACCTTGCCGTTTTCCGTGCTCGTCACGAAAACGTTCTCCACGTGCCCCTGATCCGGCGACATCTTCTCGATAAAGAACACACGATTGCTCGCCGGCGATTCGCGGAACTGTCCCGGCGCGAGCAGCGACACTTCATCGCGCTGCTGAAAGCGTGCCTTGATCAGTTTGCTCTGCTGATTCGACCACGGCCAGCCGACGAACGCGAAGAAGACGATCAGGATGATGATCGGCGTGGAGAAGGTCGCGATCGGCTTGATGAGTTGCGTCTGACTCACGCCCGAGGCGAGCCACACGACCATTTCCGAGTCGCGATACCAGCGCGTCAGCACGAAGAGAATGGACACGAACAGTGTCACGATCAGCATGACCGCGAGATAGCCGATCACGGTGAGTCCGATCAGCACCACGACGTCTTTCGGGTCGACCTGACCCTGCGCCGCGAAGCCGACGATGCGGATCATCATGGTCGTGAGCATGATCGTGAGCAGCACCATGAATACGGCGCCGGCCGTATACGCGAGTTCGCGCTGCAGAGAGCGTTCGAAGATCATTGATTTTTGCTTTGTGCCAGCGGGGATGCGGAATGAAACACGCACATTGTGGCAGACGGGCGGGGCATGTCGCTTACCCTCACGCCGCGTGCCGGTGACCGCCGCGGAAAAAATAGCGGATAATTGCGGCTTTCATCCTTCAGCCTAGATTTTATCCGAGGATAAGCGCGATGGACTTTAGCATAAAAGCCTGTGATTGGAGCAAGGGCGAGGCAAATGGTTTCCTTACCGGAAAGTCAGATGCAATCGTGCTCGGCATCTTCGAAGCGCAGACGCTCACGGGCGCCGCGCGCGATATGGATGTCGCGACCAAAGGACTGATTTCGCGCATCGTGAAAGCCGGCGATATGAGCGGGCGTGCGGGCACCACTTTGTTGATTCCCGAAGTGACGGGCATCGGTGCATCGCGCATTCTGTTGGTCGGGCTTGGTAAGCAAGACGCCTTCAATCAGAAAGCATACGGTGAAGCCGTGCGTGCCGCATGGCGCGTGATTCTCGGCGCGAAGATCGGCCAGACCACGTTCACGCTCGCTCAATTGCCCATTCAGGAGCGCACCGGCGACTGGGCCGTGCGTGCCGCCATTCTTGCGCTGCGCGAACTCACGTACAAGTTCACGCAGATGAAGAGCAAGCCCGACAACGGCGCGCGTTCGTTGAAGAAGATCGTCTTCAGCATCGATTCCGCCGATGAGAAAGCCGCCAAGGTCGCCGTGAAGCAGGGCGTCGCCATTGCCAACGGCATGGACCTGACGCGCGATCTTGGCAACTTGCCGCCCAACATCTGCACGCCGACCTATCTCGGTCAGACCGCGAAGAAGCTCGGCCGCGACTTCAAGCTCAAGGTCGAAGTGCTCGGCCAAAAGCAGATCGAAGCGCTGAACATGGGCTCGTTTCTGTCGGTGGCGAAGGGGTCGGTGGAGCCGCCGCAGTTCATCGTCATGCATTACAACGGCGCGGGCGAGAGCGCCAAGGGCAAGAACGCGCCCGTCGTGCTGGTTGGCAAAGGCATCACGTTCGATACGGGCGGCATCTCCATCAAGCCCGGCGAAGGCATGGACGAGATGAAGTACGACATGTGCGGCGCGGGTTCGGTGTTCGGCACGCTGCGCGCGGTCGCGGAAATGGGCCTCAAGCTCAACGTTATCGGCGTGATTCCGACCTGCGAGAACATGCCTGCGGGCAACGCGGTCAAGCCGGGCGATATCGTGACGGCGATGAACGGCACGACCATTGAAGTGCTGAACACGGACGCGGAAGGGCGTCTCATTCTGTGCGATGCGCTGACCTACGCCGAACGTTTCAAGCCGGCCGCCGTGGTCGATATCGCCACGCTGACGGGCGCGTGCATCATCGCGCTGGGGCATCACAACACGGGCCTGTTCTCGAAGGACGATGCGCTCGCGGGCGAGTTGCTGGACGCATCGCGCGAAGCGGTGGACCCGGCGTGGCGCTTGCCGCTCGACGACGAGTATCAGGAGCAGCTCAAGTCGAATTTCGCGGATCTCGCGAATATCGGCGGACGTCCGGCGGGCAGCGTGACGGCGGCATGCTTCCTGTCGCGCTTTGCGACGGCTTATCCGTGGGCGCATCTGGATATCGCCGGGACCGCGTGGAAGAGTGGTGCCGCGAAGGGCGCAACGGGCCGTCCGGTGCCGCTGCTGTCGCAGTTCCTGATCGACCGCGCCGGCGCATGATCCACGGAAATATGCACGCATGACGCGTATCGACTTTCACACGAATGTCGGCGATCCGCTCGCCTACGCCTGCCGCCTCGCGCGCAAGGCGTACGCGAGCGGCACGGCGCTGATCGTGCTGGCGGAACCGCGTCGTCTTGCCGCGTTCGATGAACAGCTCTGGACCTTCCAGCCGCTCGAATTCGTGCCGCACTGCCTGGCAAAAAGCCCACACGCGCAAGACACGCCGGTCGTGCTCACCTCCAATCTCGACGATGCGCCGCATCATCAGGTGCTGGTCAATCTCGGCGCGCCGGTGCCTGCGCAGTTCGCGCGCTTCGAGCGTCTGATCGAAATCGTCGGTGGCGATGAAGACGAGCTTGCGTCCGGGCGCGAGCGTTTCCGTTTTTATCGCGATCGCGGTTATGCGATCGAAACGCACAAGCAAGGCGGTTGAGCGAACATAGTTTGCAACGCTGACGCGCTAAGGTTCGCCGATAAAACCGGAGACATCGCACATGACGCAAAAGCCCGATTCCTTCGATGCATCCATTCCCACGCTGACCGACGTCGTCGTGCCCGGCAAGCCGGAATACGCGCGCGCGCCGTCCGCCGATCACGCCGCGATGGAATACGACGCCGCGCAAGTGGCCGAGCGCGTGCGTGGCCGCGTCACGCAGCTGCTGAACGGCGAAGCGCGCGCGATTATCGAAGCGCGCGTGCAGGAAGTGCTGCGCGAGCATTCGGCCAAAATCGTCGCGGATATCACGCGGGAAGTCGCGACATCGCTGGAAGGGCGCATGCGCGTGTGGATCGGCGAAGCGGTGGAAGAGGAATTGCGCCGTCAGCGCGAAGCCTGAGGTTTATCGAGCGACAAAATCCAGTCGGCGAGCGCGAGCGCCTGATCGTGCGTGACTTGCGTGTTCGCGGGCATCGGCACCGGCCCCCAGACGCCCACGCCGCCTTCGACGATCTTGCGCGCCAGTTGCTTCTGCGCGCCGTCCACATGCGCGTATTTCTGCGCGACGCTGCCGAACGACGGCCCCATGAAATTGCGCGATACCGAATGGCAGCTCATGCAGTTATGGCTTTGAGCGAAGGCGAGCATCGACGGGGGCGGGTTTTGAACGTCTTGCGCGTGCGCCGAAGCCCAGCCGATCATCAGCACGATTCCCGCGACGACGCTTTTTATCTTCGTGTCCATTCCGGTCTCCCGACGCTCGCGCGCTAAGAGTACACGGAGAATGGGCGGAGGGGCGCTCGGTAGCGCCCCTTATTGTTGCAAAAAGCGGTTGCTAAAAGCGGTTGCTAAAAATTTAGCCGGTCACCGCGCCCTTGTTCGCCGGCCCTGCCAGCGCAGCGAATTTCGCCAGCACGCCACGCGTGTACTTCGCCGCAGGCTGCTTCCACGCCGCGCGCCGCTTCGCGATTTCCGCATCGTCCACGTTCAGTTGCAGCAGCAGCTTATGCGCGTCGATGGTGATGGAGTCGCCTTCCTGCACCAGCGCGATGGTCCCGCCCGCGAACGCTTCCGGCGCGACGTGGCCGACCACCATGCCCCACGTGCCGCCCGAAAAACGGCCATCGGTAATCAGCCCGACCGACTCGCCCAGTCCCTTGCCGATAATCGCGGAAGTCGGCGCCAGCATCTCCGGCATGCCCGGGCCGCCGACCGGCCCGAGATAGCGCAGCACGACCACATCGCCTGCCTTGATTTTGTCGGCGAGAATGGCGTCCATCGCGCTTTGCTCGTCGTCGAATACGCGCGCGGGTCCGGTGATGACCGGATTCTTCAGGCCCGTGATCTTCGCCACCGCGCCGTCTTCCGCGAGATTGCCGCGCAGAATCGCCAGATGGCCTTCCTTGTACAGCGCCTGCTCGATCGGGAAAATCACCTTCTGATCCGCGCGCGGCTTGCTCGGCACGTCCTTCAGTTCTTCCGCGATCGTGCGTCCGGTAATCGTGATGCAATCGCCATGCAGCATGCCCGCATCGAGCAAAATCCTGAGCACTTGCGGAATGCCGCCGGCCTTGTGCAAATCCGTCGCTACGTACTGACCGGACGGCTTCAGATCGCAAATGACGGGCACTTTCTTGCGCATGCGCTCGAAGTCGTCGATGCTCCATTCCACTTCCGCCGCGTGCGCAATCGCCAGATAGTGCAGCACGGCATTGGTCGATCCGCCCGTCGCCATGATGAGCGCCACGGCGTTTTCAATCGACTTCTTGGTGATGATGTCGCGCGGCTTCAAATCCTTCTTGACCGCTTCGACCAAGACACGCGCCGACTCCGCCGCCGAATCGACCTTTTCCTGATCCGGATTCGCCATCGTCGATGAATACATCAGCGACATGCCCAGCGCCTCGAACGACGAGCTCATGGTATTCGCCGTGTACATGCCGCCGCACGAGCCGGTGGACGGGCACGCGTTCTTCTCGATGCCCTTGAAATCTTCCTCCGACATGCGCCCCGCCGTGAACTCGCCGACCGCCTCGAACGACGACACGATGGTCAAATCCTGCCCCTTCCAGTTGCCCGGACGGATGGTGCCGCCGTACACGTAAATCGACGGCACGTTCATACGCGCCATGCCGATCATCCCGCCCGGCATATTCTTGTCGCATCCGCCGATCACCACCGCGCCGTCCATCCACTGTCCCTGCACGGCCGTTTCGATGCAGTCCGCAATCACTTCGCGCGATACCAGCGAGTACTTCATGCCTTCGGTGCCCATCGACATGCCGTCGGAAATGGTCGGCGTGCCGAACATCTGCGCGTTGGCGTCGGACTTTTTGATCGATTCGATCGCGGCGTCCGTCAGGCGTTGCAGGCCCGCATTGCACGGCGTGATGGTCGAATGGCCGTTCGCCACGCCGATCATCGGCTTATCGAAATCTTCTTCCTTGTAGCCGAGCGCGTAGAACATCGAACGATTGGGCGAGCGCGCGACGCCCTGAGTGATGTGTTTCGAACGGCGATTGAAGGCCATGATGTGTGCTCCTGAGGGGATTTTTTTGATGTCGTTCCGCAAGAATGATGCGCCCGGATACGCCTGTCCAATATATTATTCAGGCTCTATTAGGTCGCAAAACATATCAATTCGATGGAACTGCGATTACTCCGCTATTTCGTGACCGTCGCCGAGGAAATGCACTTCGGCCGCGCCGCCGCGCGTCTGGCGATGACGCAGCCGCCGTTATCGCAGGCCATTCGCGCGCTGGAGGAATCGCTTGGCGTGGCGCTGTTCGTGCGCACGAAGCGGTCCGTCGAGTTGACGCCGGTCGGCAAGGACTTGCTGCCCGACGTGCGCCGTCTGCTCGCCCAGGCCGATGCGTTGCGTCCGCTGGCGCAATCGCTGGCGCGCGGCGAGGCGGGCGTGTTGTCGCTGGCGTTCGTATCGACGGCTGATTACGGCCTGCTGCCCGCGCTGCTGCGCGAATTCGGCGCGCGTTATCCGGGCGTGCGGTTGCAACTCACCGAAGCCACCAGCGATGTGCAGATCGAAGAACTGGTGGCGGGGCGCATCGACGCGGGCCTGGTGATTCCGCCGCTGCCGCCGCGCCACGCGATGTCGCTCGAATATCTGCCGATCGCGCGCGAACCGCTCGTCATCGCGATGTCGGCGGATCAGGCGGCGGCGCTGAACCCGGACGAAGACAGCGCCGTCGATCTTCACGAACTGGCCAGCGCGCCGCTCGTGATCTTTCCAAGACGTCTCGCGCCCGGCTTATATGACATGATTATGGGTTGCTACGGCGCGGCGGGCCTGACGCCACGCATCGGGCAAGAGGCGATTCAGATGCAGACCATCGTGAGCCTCGTGTCCGCGGGCATGGGCGTGGCGCTGGTGCCGCAATCGCTGCGTCATCTCAGACGCACGGGCGTGGTGTATCGTCCGTTGCTCGGCGCCGGTCCGATTGTCGAGACGGGACTCGTGTGGCGCGCGGCGGAAGTGAGTCCGGTGCTTGCCGGGTTCATCGATATCGTGCGTTCCCGGGCCGCCGCTGCCATTGCTTTATGATTCTGGCCTTCGAAGTCAGCTTTTCGACCACATACGATGCTCATTCACCCGAATTTCGATCCCGTCGCGATCCACCTCGGACCGCTCGCCGTGCGCTGGTACGGCCTTATGTATCTGGTCGCGTTTATTTCCGCGATCGTCATCGGCCGGCTGCGTCTGCGGCTGCCGTACGTCGCGGCGCAAGGTTGGACGCCGAAGGATATCGACGACATGCTGTTCTACGGCGTGCTCGGCACCATTCTCGGCGGGCGGATCGGCTATGTGCTGTTTTACAAGGCGAGTTTTTACGCCGCGCATCCGCTGGATATATTCAAAGTCTGGGAAGGCGGAATGTCGTTCCACGGCGGCTTCCTCGGCGTGACTTTGGCGATGGTGCTGTTCGCGTTTCAGCGCAAACGCACCTGGCTTCAGGTCACCGATTTCGTCGCGCCGATGGTGCCGTTGGGTCTTGCTGCGGGGCGGCTGGGCAACTTCATCAACGGCGAGTTGTGGGGCCGCGTGACCGACCCGAATTCCCCGTGGGCGATGCTGTTCCAGAACTCCACCAACGACGACGCCATCTGGCTCGCGAAGAATCCCGCACTCGATGCGCAATGGCATCTGACGGAGATCTTCGCGCGCTATCACATGCTGCCGCGCCATCCGTCGCAGTTGTACGAGATCGCGCTGGAAGGGCTGGTGCTGTTTATCGTGATCTGGACGTTCTCGCGCAAGCAACGGCCCGTGGGCGCGATTTCGGCGCTGTTTCTGATCGGTTATGGATTGGCGCGCTTTACGGTGGAATTCGCGCGCGAGCCGGATGATTATCTCGGTCTGCTGGCGTTCAATTTGTCGATGGGCCAATGGCTTTCGCTGCCGATGATCATCGCCGGGATCGCCATGATGATCTGGGCGTACAAGCGCAATCTGCGTTTGCCGCCGGAGTCGGCGCGGGTTTCCTGAGCGATTTTCTTTAAGTAGCCGCCGCGATGGCGGCTACTTCCAAACGATTTAACGCCCCATCTGCACCGAACCGTTCACATCCACCGTCACGGTCGATGTACCCGCTTCCATCGCGATAGGCGCGGCCATCTTTGCATCGGCGCTCATGGCGCGCGCCTGCATCATCATGACGGGGCGCGGCTGCACGCCGCCGCGTCCGACATTCACTTCCCGAATCGTGAAATTGCTGTAACCGAAGGCTTGCGCGGCGGTTTGCGCCTGCTTGCGGAACGAGTCGATGGCCTGCGTCACGAGCTTCTGCTCAGCCGTGCGCTGCGCTTCCGGCGACAGCGAAAACGCCACGCTGCCGACTTGCATCGACGAACTCATCTTGCCTGCAAGCTTCGATGCCGCCGCAAAGTCGTGCGATTCGAGCACGACTTCCGTACGACCGCGCCACGCGGAAATCTTCCCGTCACGATCCGTCGATGGATACACGCTGAACGAACCACTCTTCGCCGTCACGCCATCGACGCCTTTGGCTTCGCGCAGGGCGGCATCGGCACGTTGATTGAGCGTGTTGGTGAGCGTGGAGGGATCGGCGGCTTCCTGCTCGTAGAACAGGGTGATATCGACGGTATCTTGCGGCACTTGCGAACTCGCCTGCGCCGATAAGGACAGCACGCCCGAAGGCTGCGGATTCACCACCGTTTGCGCGGCGGCGATTTGTGAGAAGGTGAGCGCGGCGCCGGACATCGCGAGGAGCGAGAAGGCGGCGGCAGTTTTCTTATTGCACATGAACGGACTCCAGACGCATAAAAAATCGCGTGATTTAATCGCGTGATTCGCGACGCCCGTTTAGGCGCTGCGTCCGTGTCCTAAGTTCCGGCGTTAGACGAGACGTTCGGTAATAAAGCGCCACTGCGCATCGGTGACCGGCGTGATCGACAATCGATTGCCGCGCGCGAGCACCTGCATATCCGCGAGCTCCTCGTGCGCGCGCAATGTGGCGAGCGAGATCAACGGCGTCTTCTTCACGAACTTGACATCGACGAGCATCCAGCGCGGCGTTTCCTGCGTGGATTTCGCATCGTAGTAGGGGCTTGTCGAATCGAATTGAGTGGGATCGGGATAAGCCGTCGAGCACACCTTGGCGATCCCTGCGATGCCCGGCTCCGGACAACTCGAATGATAGAAAAGCACGCCGTCACCGATCTGCATCTGATCGCGCATGAAGTTGCGCGCCTGATAATTGCGAACGCCCGTCCACGGCAGCGTTTTCTTCGCTGCGTGCGCGAGATGATCGATGCTCGCTTCGTCCGGTTCGGACTTCATCAGCCAGTAGCGCATAAGAGCGTGGATGCTTAGATGCGTGGATAAAACAAAAACGGCACCGGAGATCCGATGCCGTTTATTGAATGAGGTCCCCGCCACGGCCGCTAGGCCGGCATCCTGAACCTGGGTTCAAGATTGGTCGCGGTAAGCAACACTTCGGGTACATCGGACTAGCGACGCGCGCGCCCGTGTTACAAGGTTCCGCAACCGTGCCAATGTAGCATTGGTTCAAGGAATATATGACCTTGGCGAACCAGGCAGGGAAACGTCACTCTACACCAATCGAATGTTGATTGCAGCGGTGCGGCGGTTTCTTTTTTCGATTGACTTTGCACGTCGATTGACGCGCGGCAATCCAAAACTCAGTGCGTCTCGTATTGCGCAATCACAGCGCCGAGCTGCTCGTTCATCGAGTGCATGGTGCGGCGAATTTCTTCGGCGGGGAAGGCCTCGCCATGACGCACGCTGTCCTGCAACTTAAGCAATTCCGACGCCAGCGAAAGCGCTGCCATCACCGCGATACGATCCTGCCCGCGCACGCTGCTCGCATTGCGCACCTTGTTCATTTCCGCGTCCACGCGTGCGACGGCTTCGCGCAATGCGCCTTCCGTTTCCGGCGAGCACGACAGACGATACTGCTGCCCGAGAATGGATACTTCGATCTGCGTGGCACTCATGCCTTCTCTCCGTGATGGTGCTCGCCGTTCATCGCCGCATGCGCTTCCGACGATTCGGTTTCGAGCAGATCCAGTTGATTTTCGGCTTCGGCATGATGCGCGGATTTACCGCGCGGCAATTTTTCGAGGATTGCGTTGAGGCGCACTTGCGCGTCGTCGATCTTCGCGGAGAGCGAGTCGCGTTCGCCTTGCAGCGCGTCGCGTTCTTCACGCATTTGCACGAGTTCGGCCTGGACGTTGGCGTAGTCGGAACGCAGTTGTTCGAGTTGTGCTTCAAGCGCCTGACGCGCCTGATTGTGGCGCTCGCTGATCTGGATCAGCCGGCCGATATTTCCTGACAATGATTCGAGTTCGGTGAGCATGTGCTGCGTCCTCTAAAGACCTCGCATTCTAGCGCGGATCAACGTAGCTTCAGGTAAAAGTCTCGTTTCGAGACGTAACAACACGCGATAAGCGTGCATCACGATGCATTCGTGTGCGGAAAGCGTGAGTGCTTACATAGAGCGTCGAGAACGGCTTTGGTTCGATGCGATGCGCGGCCGGTTCCGTTTCTTGACGGTCCCAACCCGCACTCCTACACTTGCCGCACTTTTGGTGCTCGCGCCCGCTTTTCACGAGCGGCGCAGTCAAACGGGAAACAGGGAGCGAAGTCCTGCGAATGAATCAGGACGAGTCAACCTGTGCTGCCCCCGCAACGGTAAGCGACAGCCACGCAAGTTGCAAGTCGTTCCAGGCGCGTTTTTGCAGGAAGTCCGTATGAAGAAGCGGTCTCTGCAAGAAACGTGACCACGTCACTGCGCGTGTTTTCATGCGCGCGGGAAGGCGGAACGAATCGTCGCCAGCCCGGATACCGGCCAATCGTCATGCGTGTTCATCGTCAGGTTTATAGGCGATGAGCGCGCGCGTCGCGCTTGAGTCTCGCGGGGAGCGGGGCTGCGCCAGCCTCCATCACTACCTACAACTATGGGCTTGTCCCCGCATCGTTTTGTCATTGCCGGCAGTGTGCTGCTGGCGAATCTTTCTTATGCCGATACGCTCGCTCCTGTCATCGTCACCGCGACGCGCACGCAGCAGGCACTCGCCGATTCGATCCCGCAAACCTCGCTGTTCGATGCGCAAGATATCGCCGACGCCAACGCGCCCGATGCGCTCGGCGTGCTCGCGCTTGCGCCCGGCGTGCAGATCACGCGCAACGGCGGGATTGGCGCGACTTCAGGCATCTACATACGCGGCGCGTCTTCGACGCAGTCGCTGGTGCTGATCGATGGCGTGCGCGTGGAATCGGCATCGCTCGGGACGGCGCAATTGTCGCAACTGATACGCGATCAGATCGACCATATGGAAGTGGTCAATGGCAATGTGTCGGCGCTGTATGGATCGAGTGCGATCGGTGGCGTCGTGCAAATTTTCACGAAAGAGGGCGAGCCGCATCCGCCGCGTTTTTACTTCGAGACGGAAGTCGGCAGCTATCACACGCAGCGTCAGGCAGCGGGCGTGAACGGCGCGTTCGATAAGGAAGGCCGCACCACCTTCAGCTTCGATGTGTCGCGTGAAAAGACCGACGGCTTTTCATCGATAGATCCGGCGAAAGCGCCGAACGCCAATCCGAACGCGAACGGTTACCTGAACGAGAGCGTTGCCGCGACCATTCGGCATAAGTTCACCGACAACTGGGACGCGGGCGTGCGCTTTCTGCAATCCAACGGCATCAACAGTTATGACGATGCCTACGGCCTGCCGACCGATATCAACGAATCGCACAATCGCGTGCGGTCGATGTCGGTGTTCGCCAACGGCAAGATCACGGATTTCTGGACCACGCACGTCACCATCGCGCAGGGACAGGACCGCGCGAATCCGCAGCAGAACGGCGTCTATACGAGCCTGTTCAATTCGGAGAACCATCAATACACGTGGCAGAACGACTTCCGGCTCAACGAGAATCACAAGTTTGTGCTGGGCTATGAGCATCTGGATCAATCGCTCGATTCGGATCAGTTCAGCGCGCCGGATCGTCATGTGAATTCGGTTTTCGCAGGCTACACCGGGCGCTTCGGCCCAAGCGATGTGCAAGCCAACATCCGTCACGACCAGTACTCCGATTTCGGCGGCGCAAACAGCTACTACCTGGGCTACGCCTACAACTTCGATGCGAACTGGCGCGCGAGCGCGAGCTACAGCGCATCGTTCCGCGCGCCGAGCTTCGACGACCTCTACTATCCGTACAGCGGCAATCCATCGGTACAGCCGGAATATAGCCATTCGGCCGAGGCGGCAATTCAGTACGCATCGGCTAAGCTGGGTGTGTTGCGCGTGACCGCGTTTCAGACGCGCTATCGCAACCTGATCGATTATGTGGATAACGGCAGCGGCTTTTATATCGCGCAGAACGTGGGGCGCGCGAAGGTGCAGGGCATCGAGGGATCGTGGCAGGGGCATCTCGGCAAGACGGACGTGCGCGCGGGCGTGACCTTCCAGAATCCTGTCGATGAAACCAATGACGTCGATCTTGTGCGTCGCGCGCGGCGTTTTGCGACGCTGTCGGCGCATCGGTCGATCGGGCGCTGGCGCGTGGGCGGCGAGTGGATCGTGAGCGGCGAGCGCAGCGATTACGGCTCGAATCTCGCGGGCTACGGCGTGATGAATCTGTCGGCGCGTTATGACATCACCAAGGCGTGGTATGTGGATGCGCGCATCGACAATCTGTTCGACAGGAATTATGAGCTTGCTTATACGTATAACCAGCCGCGTCGCGGGGCGTATGTCACGTTGGGATGGCATCCGTCGTGAGCGTTGAATCGCGCGCGCCGCGTTCGCTTGTGCGACCGATGAGCTTTAGCCGCGCTGCCTGCATCTGGGCGATGCTCGGCATGGCCGTGCTCGTCGTCTTCATCGCTTCCTTGTCGATGGGCAGCGTGGCGTTGCCTTTGTCTCGTGCGCTCGGCGCGTTGACGCATTCCGGCGCGCCCGATATCGCCGATGACATCGTGCTCACCTTGCGCCTGCCGCGCGCACTCGCAGGCTTCGCTACCGGCGCGCTGCTCGCGATGGGCGGTGCGCTGCTGCAAGTGCTGCTGCGCAATCCGCTCGCGGAGCCGTATGTGCTGGGCGTGTCCGGCGGCGCGGCCACTTTCGCGCTTGCCGCGATGCTCGCGTCCTCGCCGTGGTGGGGCGTGAATCTCGCGGCTTGCGTGGGCGCGTTTGTATCGATCGTGCTGGTGCTCGGGCTGTCGCATCGCGATTTGTGGCGCGGCGAGCAGGAAGCGTCGCCGCGTCTGTTGCTGACGGGCGTGGTGATCGCGGCGGGTTGGGGCGCGCTGATTACGCTGATGCTTAGTGTCGCGCCGGAGAATCGCTTGCGCGGAATGGTGTTCTGGCTGACCGGCGATCTGAACGGATCGGCATCGCCGTGGCCTGCGCTCGTGGCGCTTTGCATCGCGTTGGTCGCGATGATTCCCGTCGCGCCGCAACTCAACGTGCTCCTGCGTGGCGACATCGCCGCGCGTGCGCTCGGCGTGCCGGTCGCGCGATTGCGGGTGCGCGTGTATCTGGTGGCATCGCTGGCGGCGGCGGCTGCGGTGACGACGGCGGGGACCATCGGCTTTGTCGGACTCGTGGTGCCGCATTGTCTGCGGCTCGCGTTCGGCAACGATCAGCGCATGCTCGTGCCCGCATCCGCGCTCGGTGGCGGGCTGGCCGTGATGAGCGCCGATCTCGCCGCGCGCACGGTGATCGCGCCAGCGCAATTGCCGGTTGGCGTCGTGACCGCGCTGGCCGGCGTGCCGATGTTCCTGTGGATGCTTCTGAAGAGGCCACGATGATGCGCCTGCAAATCGACGGCATCGCTTTGAAAGCAGGCGAACGCACGCTGATCCGCGCGCTCACGCAGCCTGTCGATGCGGGCGAGATGTGGTGTATCGCCGGGCCGAACGGCGCGGGCAAGACGACGCTCATCAACGTGTTGGCGGGCTTGACGAATCCCGCGTCGGGCCGTATCGAACTGAATGGACGCGCGCTTGCGAAATGGCACGCGCCCGAGCTCGCGAAAGCGCGCGCGCTGATGCCGCAAGCCACGCACGATGCCTTCAGCGCCACCGTGCTCGATACGGTTTTGCTCAACCGCTTTCCGCATCTGACGGGCTGGGGTTGGGAGCGCGAAGAAGATCAGCACGCCGCGCTGGAAGCGCTCGATCGCCTCGGTCTTACGGCTTTGAAATCGCGCGATGTGCTGACGCTGTCGGGCGGGGAACGTCAACGCGTCGCGCTGGCCGCGTTGCTGTGTCAGGACGCGCCGCTGCTCTTGCTCGATGAACCGCTCGCGCATCTGGATTTGCATCATCAAATCGACTGTCTGCGTGCGCTTGCTGACGAAGCGCATGACAAGAACCGCACGGTGATTTTCTCGTGCCACGATCTCAATCTTGCGCGGCGTTTTTCCACGCACGCGCTGTTACTCGATGGAAACGGCGGCGCACTTACCGGTCCCGTCACGGAAGTCCTGACGCCGGAACGCGCGAGCGCGGCGTTCGGCTATCCGCTGACTCTGATTCGCGGTGGCGAGCATGAAGCGCTTGTACCGCGCATCACTTAACAAACAAGGAACGCGATGTCTTTGCCTACTGTCCAGCCGCTGTCACGCGAACTCGAAGCCGAACTGCGCCGCGTGGTCGATATGAAAACGAAGCCGCCCGGCAGTCTCGGACGGCTCGAATCGATCGCGCTGAAGATGGGCTTGATCCAGCGCACGGCGAAGCCGCGCATCGAGCGTCCGGCGATGATCGTGTTCGCAGCAGATCACGGTATCGCGCAGGAAGGCGTGAGCGCGTATCCGCAGGAAGTGACCGCGCAGATGGTCGCGAACTTTCTGGCGGGTGGCGCGGCGATCAATGCCTTGTCGCGTTCGGTCGGCATGACGCTCGAAGTGGTCGATGCAGGCGTTGCATCGCCGATTCCGCTGGAAGGTTACGAGCGTTTGTCGCTGGGCGCGGGCACGCGGAATTTTGCGCACGAAGCGGCCATGACGCGTGAGACTGCGCTTGAAGCTATCGCGCGGGGCGCTGCGCGCGTGCGGCATCACGCATCGCTTGGCACGAATGTGATTGGCTTCGGCGAAATGGGGATCGCGAATACATCGGCGGCGGCGTGTCTGATGAGCCGCCTGTGCAATGTGCCGATCGACGAATGCGTTGGACGTGGCACGGGTCTCGATGATAGCGGCGTGATTCACAAGCGCGATGTGCTGGCCAAAGCGCTCGCGTTTCATGCGCGGACCACAGACGCGATCGACACACTCGCCACGTTCGGCGGCTTCGAAATCGCGATGATGACGGGCGCGTATCTCGCCGCAGCCGAATCGAACATGACGATTTTGGTCGATGGCTTTATCGCCACATCCGCGTTGCTGGTGGCATCGAAAATTGCGCCGGAAGTGCTCGATTATTGCGTGTTCGCGCATGCATCGAACGAAGCGGGGCATCGGCGCATGCTCGAACATTTCGATGCCGCGCCGCTCTTGCAACTCGATCTGCGTCTGGGCGAAGGCACGGGCGCCGCGCTCGCGCTGCCGATTCTTCGCGCAGCCGTCGCGTTCGTCGATGAAATGGCGAGCTTCGAGTCGGCGGGTGTATCGAATAAATCGGTTTGAAGACGAACAGATGAATCGCGCGCAGGACGAGCTTCGCTATTTTTTCACCGCGTTGGGGTATTTCACGCGTGTGCCGGTGCCGCGTTGGGTCGGCTTCGAGCGTGAGTATCTGAACGCGGCGGCGCGCTATTTTCCATTGATCGGCGCGATGGTCGGCGGTGTTGCCGCGTTGGTTTATCTCGTGGCGCTACGCGTGTTTCCTGCGGGCGTTGCCGTGCTGCTGTCGATGGCTGCGACGCTGGTTCTGACCGGCGCGTTCCACGAAGACGGCCTCGCCGATTGCGCCGATGCATTCGGCGGCGGTTATACGCGTGAAGACGTGTTGCGCATCATGCACGATTCGCGCATCGGTGCGTTCGGGGCGATTGCGTTGGTGATTGCGCTGGCGCTGAAGTGGCAAACGCTTTCTGCCATGCCTGCTCAATACGTCGCATGGCTGATGGTCGCCGCGCACGCCGCGAGTCGCACGTTCGCGATCAGCTATCTCGTGACGCTCGATTACGTGCGCGCCGAAGGCAAAGCGAAGCCGGTTGCGCAGCGCATGTCCTTATCGTCGTTTGTGATCGCGATGGTCTTTGGTTTGCCGTGGCTTTTCGTGTTCGATTGGAAGCTCGCGTGCGTTACGTTGATCGTGCTCGCCGTGCTGCGGTTTCTGATCGGCCGATACTTCGTGAAACGCATCGGCGGATACACGGGCGATTGTTTGGGCTTCTCGCAACAGGTCTTCGAAATAGCGATTTATCTGACGGTGCTTGCATGGATCTCATCCTGATTCGCCATCCGCAAGTCGCGATCGATGCGGGCATTTGCTACGGCCAAACCGATGTGCCTTTGCTGCATGACGTAAATGAATCCGCGCGCGTAATCGCAACGCGCATGAAGGCGCTCGGCGTGCCATCGTCAGTGGATGGATGGCATACGAGTCCGTTGCAGCGATGCGCATCGCTTGCGCGGGTTCTTTCTCAGACTCAGAAGATCGATCCACGCCTGAGCGAAATCGACTTTGGCGCATGGGAAAACAAAGCGTGGGATTCAATCGATCGCACCGTATTCGATAACTGGGCCGCCGATCTTGCAGACTCACGCCCACACGGCGGCGAAAGTCTTGCGCAGTTTGCATCGCGCGTGCTTGATTGGTTTAGCGAAGTATCTGCGGACTCGGTTCACGTCGTCGCACATGCAGGCGTAATGCGCGTGCTCGCCGCGCATCTGCTTGGTATCGACCGGGAAACCGCACTGAACTGGTCGCTCGATTTCGGCGGCGTCGCGTGGTTCAGGCGGGCGCACGGCAAGTGGCTGCTGGTGCGCTGGAACGCTTAGTTATTTGGGGCGTTTTTCGCGCGCGGCCTGCAAATCATCGCAAAGCCGCGCCGCACCTTGCGCGAGTCGCGGCGTCGGCCGATTGATCAGATCGCCGTCGATACCGAACAGATTCCCACGCGCCACCGCCGTCAGCGATGGCCACTTCTTCCATCGATCGAGCGCGGGCAGCGGGCGATCGGGTTGCGTCGCGCCCGGCGTCGCGGTGACGATCGCTTCGGGATTCGCGGCGAGCACCGCTTCGGTCGATATCGTCGGCACGCGCAGCTTTTCCGCGCTGAACACGTTGATGCCGCCGCACACGCCGATCACTTCGCTGAACACGTTATCGCGATTCAGCGTCATAAGCGGATCGTCCCAGACCTGATAGAACACGCTGACGGACGGCTGCTGCGCATAACGCGCGCGCAATCTGGCGATATCGTTCGTGAACGCCGAAGCCGCCGCGTGCGCGCTTTTCTCAGTGCCAAGCAAAACGCCGAGCTTGTCGATATCCGACGCGATATCTGCGAGATGCCGAGGCTCGCTATAAAAGATCGGAATGCCGAGCGCGCGCAGCCGATCCATCTGGCGTTCCGCGCTGCCATGCCGCCACACGACGATCAAATCCGGATGCAGCGCCGCGATACGTTCGAGATCGAGCGCTTTGTTATCGCCGACGCGCGGAACCGACTGCGCTTCCTTCGGATAATCGCTGTAACTCACCGCGCCGACGATGCGCGATCCGCCGCCCGCCGCGAACAGCAATTCCGTGACATGCGGCGCGAAACTGACGACGCGTTGCGCGGGCTGATCGAGCGTGACCGTCGCGCCGCTGTCGTCGGTGACGGTGAGGGCGGCGTGGGCTTGCGCGCTTGCGATCAGTAAAGCGAGAAGCGTCAGGCGCATGCGTCCGCCCATGCGCGTTCGAAGCGCGCCCATTCGCCTTGCGCGCCGGGCAAGCCGATGCGCAGGCTTGGTTCGTTCGTATCGAACAGACGTGTCCAGATGCCGTGTTGCGCCAGCGCGTGTTGCAACGACGCGGCGCGCGGCGTTGGTATCCACGAGAACAGCGGCGTGGAATGCACGTCGAAGCCGTATCGCGCGATGATCGCGGCGAGCCGCGCGCCATCTTCATGCAGGCGTTCGCGCGTTTCGTTTTGCCATTCGTGGTCGGCAAACGCGGCCATGACTGCGTGACGCGCCGGACCGCTGACGGTCCACGCACCGAGTGCGCTTGCCAGTGCATTCAGCAATTCAGGCGCAGCGAGCACGAAGCCCGCGCGAATGCCCGCGAGACCGAAAAACTTGCCCACCGAACGCAACACGATAAGTCCGTCGCGCGTGGTTTGATCGGCGAGTGAGGCGGAAGGATCGACGTCGGCGAAGGCTTCATCGACGATCAGCGTGCCGCCGCGTTGCGTCAGTTGCGCGTGCCAGCGCAGCAAGGTTTCGCGCGAAAGACGCGCGGCGGTCGGGTTGTTCGGATTGGCGACGATCACGTAATCGAGCGTTTCCGGCAAATCGTTTTTGGCGATATCCAACGCGACAATCCGATGCCCCGCACGCGCCAACGCTGGCGCATATTCGCCGTACGTCAGCGGTGCAACGCCCGCGACGCCAGGTTTAAGCAGCGAGGGAATCGCGCGAATCGCGGCTTGTGAACCAGCCACCGGCAGCGCAAAGGAAGCGCCGTAATACTGCGCCGCGCACGCAGCAAGACCATCGTCCTCTTCGGGCAAACGACGCCACGCGTCGGGCGGCACAGGCGGCACCGGATAACCCAGCGGATTGATGCCCGTGGAAAGATCGAGCCAGTCTTCCAGCGCGATGTCATAGCGCCGCGCGGCTTCGCGCAGATTGCCGCCGTGTTTGATGTTCGTATCAGCCATGCGTGGTTGCGCCGAGCAGCGCGAAAATCATCAGAATCGCCAGCCATAAGAACACGGATCGCTCGACCAGACGCAACGCGGCGACTACGTGACGCGGCGTGGCATCGTGACCCGCGCCGAGCGTCGGACGCGTCTCGAGCACGCCGTGATACACCGCCGCGCCGCCGATCAGCACGTTCAGACTGCCCGCGCCCGACGCCATCACCGGACCGGCGTTCGGGCTGTCCCACGCGCGCGCCTGCGTGCGCCAGCAGTGCCAGGCCATGCGTGTATCGCCGGTGAGCGCGTAGCTCGCGGCGGTCAGGCGCGCGGGGATGAAGTTGAGCGCATCGTCGAAGCGCGCGGCGGCCCAGCCGAAGCGCAGATAACGCGGCGTGCGATAACCCCACATCGCGTCGAGCGTGTTGGCGAGGCGGAACATCAGCGCGCCCGGACCGCCTGCAATCGCGAACCAGAACAGTGCGCCGAAGATCGCATCGTTGCCGTTTTCCAATGCCGATTCGACCGCCGCGCGTGACAAAGCGTTTTCATCGGCCTTGGATGTATCGCGTGAAACGATGCGTGCGGTCAGCGTGCGCGCCTGGTCGAGATCGCCGAAACTGAGCGCGCGCGCGATCGGCGCAATGTGATCGCGCAGACTTTTTGCACCGAGCGCGAACCACAGCAGCAGCACATGCACGATGCACGCGTACGAAAACGGCAGCACGCTGACGACAAGCCACGCGATCAATACCGGCGGCATGACTGCGATGATCCACGCCAGAATCCCCGCCGGCCGCGCGCGATGCCCCGTGTTCATCCGCGCTTCGAGTTTCGTCGCGAGCGTGCCGAAGCCGACCAGCGGATGACGCGTGCGCGGTTCGCCCAGCAGCCGATCGACGATCACGCCGAGCACGGCGAGCAAAGCCATCGAATAGACGGTGAGGAGCAGCATCGCGCGTCAACCTTTGAGCGTGAGCGGCAGGCCCGCCGCCATGAACAGCGCGCGCGTGCTCGCTGTGGCGACGCGCTGATTCAGGCGTCCGAGTTCATCGACATAAAGGCGCGTGACGGAGCCGAGCGGCACCACGCCCAAACCGATTTCATTGCTCACGACGATGACTTTGCCGCGCGTTTTGCGTAGCGCTTGATCGAACGCATCGAAGGCGATGCGCGCTTCGTCGGGGAGCGTGGCGATGTCGGCCGTATCGGACGAAAAGAGCAGGTTAGCGAGCCACAAAGTCAGGCAATCGATCAGCACGCAATGACCTTCGCGATCCGCTTCGTTCAGCGCGCCCGCGAGATCGACCGGCGCTTCGACCAGATGCCAATTTGCAGGCCGACGCTCGCGATGCACTCGCACGCGCTCCGCGAACTCATCATCACCGATCCGCGCCGTGGCGATATACGTGACCGGCGAGCCGCTCTCAAGTGCAAGCCGTTCGGCATAAGCACTTTTGCCGGAGCGCGCGCCGCCGAGCACGAAGGTGAGATCGTAAGAATTCATGGCGACATTGTAACGGCGGGCTAAGATGGCGCGTCATACCTCCAAACGCACCAAACATGCCATTCACCCCACGCGGCACGCTGATGATCCAGGGCACCACGTCCGATGCCGGCAAGAGCACGCTCGTCGCGGGCCTGTGCCGTCTGGCGCGGCGCGGTGGCGTGCGCGTGGCGCCGTTCAAGCCGCAGAACATGGCGCTGAACAGCGCGGTCACCGTCGATAACGGCGAGATCGGCCGCGCGCAGGCTTTGCAGGCGATTGCGGCGGGCGTGGAGGCGCGCATCGACTTCAATCCGGTGTTGCTCAAGCCGACCAGCGATCGCGGCGCGCAGGTCATCATCCACGGTCACGCGCACGCGAATCTCGATGCGCGGGCGTATCACGAGTACAAGCTGATCGCGCTCGATGCCGTGCTTCAGTCGTACGCGCGTTTGCGTCACGAATTCGATGCGGTGATCGTCGAAGGCGCGGGCAGTCCGGCCGAGATCAATCTGCGCGATCGGGATATCGCGAATATGGGCTTTGCGGAACGCGTCGATTGTCCGGTGGTGCTGGTGGCGGATATCGATCGCGGCGGGGTGTTCGCGCATCTCGTCGGCACGCTCGCGTGTTTGTCGGAGAGCGAGCGGGCGCGGGTGCGTGGGTTCGTCATCAACCGGTTTCGCGGGGATATCGCGTTGCTGAAGCCGGGGCTGGATTGGCTGGAAGCGCAGACGGGCAAGCCGGTGCTCGGGGTGCTGCCGTATCTGCACGGACTTACGCTCGATGCCGAAGATATGCTGCCCAGCCAGCGGCATACGCACGGCGCGCAGACGCAGTTGAAAGTGATCGTGCCGGCGTTGCCGCGCATCAGCAATCACACGGATTTCGATGCCTTGCGGGCGCATCCGCAAGTCGATTTTTCTTATGTTCGTGGCGGGGCGGCGGTGCCTTCGGCGGATCTCATCATTTTGCCTGGCTCGAAAAGCGTGCAGCGTGATCTGGCGTGGCTGCGTGCGAATGGCTGGGATCGCGCAATAGAACGCCATCTGCGATACGGCGGCAAGGTGCTCGGCATTTGCGGCGGCATGCAGATGCTCGGACGCGAGATCGATGATCCGTTGGGCGTCGAAGGTTCTGCCGGAAGCGTGAACGGACTGGCGCTGCTCGATCTGTTCACCGAACTCACGCCGGAGAAGCAGCTTGAAAACGTCACCGGGCGATTGATGGTCGATGCAACCCGCGCGCCGGTTCGCGGCTACGAAATCCACATGGGCCGCACGCGCGGTTCTGCACTTGAGAAGCCGCTGGTCGCGCTGGATTCGGGACGCATCGATGGCGCGATTTCCGACGATGGCCAGATCGCCGCGACCTATCTGCACGGCCTATTCGATACACCCGAAGCCTGCGCCGCACTGCTCGCGTGGGCGGGCGTTGCGGATGCGCAGGCGCTGGATTATCCGGCGCTGCGGGAGGCTTCGTTGGAGCGGTTGGCGGATTCGTTCGAGCAGTCTCTCGACATCGACGCAGTACAGGCCATCTTCGCTCAATAAAGAATCATCTGCGTACACCTGAACATCGCAATTAGCTTCCCATCTTCGTTGGTCACGGTCGCATCCCAGACCTGCGTGCTGCGCCCCAGATGCACCGCAGTCGCCTTCGCCAGAATCTTCCCCTCACGCGCAGTCGATACATGATTGCTCTTGAGTTCGAGCGTCGTAAAGTTCTGCGCCTTCTCCGGCAAATGCGCGATACACGCGTACCCGCAGCACGTGTCCGCTAAGCCAACAACGGTCGCCGCATGCAGAAACCCATTCGGCGCGAGCAACTCCGGCCGAATGGCCAATTCGCCGCTCAACGTTCCCTGATCGAGCGACGTCACCACGATCCCAAGCAACTCGGGCAAGCGTCCTTTCTGTCGATTGCGCAGAAATTCGATTGTTACGTCGGGGCGAAGTGTCGTCATGATGGTCACGAAGTCGAGGAACAAAAAACGCACGGCCATTCGGCCTATGTGCCGGATTGGTCAAATTTTGCCGATAATATCAACGCTCGAAATCATGCACCTGTTCTTCAAACGATGAAAACCGCGCGCCGGCATCGATCCGCCGGCGCGCCGGACAAACTCCGGGACATTTCATGACCGTGATCGTGGTAGCTAATCCGAAGGGCGGCGTCGGTAAAAGCACGCTCGCAACCAATCTGGCCGGGTATTTCGCCGCCAACGGCGAATGGGTCGCGCTCGCCGACCTCGACAAACAGCGCTCCTCGCACGCGTGGCTCGCGCTGCGCGTGGACACGTTGCCGAAAATCGAAGAGTGGGGCGTCGATCTGGATTTGCCGGTGAAACCGCCGAAAGGTCTGGATAAAGCCGTGATCGATACGCCCGCCGGCGTGCACGGCAATCGCCTTTCGCTGGCGCTGGAACTGGCCGACAAGATCATCGTGCCGATTCAGCCGTCCATGTTCGATATCCTCGCGACGCAAGACTTTCTGACGAAGCTCGCGAAAGAAAAAGCCGTACGCAAAGGCGCGATTCAGGTCGGCATGCGGGTCGATGCGCGCACGCGCTCGTCGGAGCAACTGCATCGCTTTGTCGAAGGGCTGGATTTGCCGGTGCTCGGCTATCTGCGCGATACGCAGAACTACGTGCAACTCGCCGCGCACGGACTCACGATCTGGGACGTCGCCAAAAGCCGCGTCGAGAAGGATCTGGAGCAGTGGGAGCCGATCATCGACTGGGTGGAGAAAAAATAAAGCCGGCCTTCCATGACGAAGCGCCGGCTTGTCCCACGCTAAAAGCGCAGGGAAATCACGTCCAGTTTTGCGTCGGTACGTGATCGCGGCTGCCTTTGATGCGGTTATCGCCATCGACGAAAACGAGGTTCGGCTTCCAGCCGGCCTTGATCTCGTTCTCGTCCACCGACGCGAACGCCGCGATGATCACCAGATCGCCCAGTTGCGCGCGCCGCGCGGCGGAACCGTTCAGCGAAATCATGCCGCTGCCGCGTTCGCCCTTGATTGCGTAGGTGGTCAGACGCTCGCCGTTGTTCACGTTCCAGATGTCGATCTGCTCGTTTTCCAGCAGATTCGCCGCTTCCAGCAGGTCTTCGTCGATCGCGCAGGAGCCTTCGTAATGAAGCTCGCAATGCGTGACCGTGGCGCGGTGAATCTTCGATTTCAGCATGGTGCGCTGCATGTCGCTTTCCTTCAGATTTCCAGATTGTCGATAAGACGTGTCGTGCCGAGCTTCGCCGCCGCGACGACGACGAGCGGTGCATCGGTGTCCGCTTCGGTCGGCGGCAGCAGGTTCGAACGCTTGCGCACGCTGATGTAGTCGGGCTTCCAGCCGCGTTCGGCGAGGGCGTTCATGGCATCGCGTTCGAGCGCGGCGATATCGCGCTTGCCGGAGAGGATCGCTTCGCGCACGCGTTGCAGTTGCAGCGCGAGTTGGGGCGCTTCGGCATGTTCCGCCGCCGACAAAAACCGATTGCGCGACGACAACGCCAGACCGTTCTCTTCACGCACCGTCTCCGCCGCGATGATCTCGGTCGGCAGCGCGAACTGATTGCACATCGCGCGCACGATCATCAATTGCTGATAGTCCTTCTTGCCGAACACCGCGACGCGCGGCTGCACGCACGACATCAGCTTCATCACCACCGTGCACACGCCCGTGAAAAAGCCCGGCCGGAATTCGCCTTCGAGAATATCGCCGAGATTGTGCGGCGGATGCACGCGATACTCCTGCGGCTCCGGATACATATCGCGCTCGGTCGGCGCAAACAGCACGTAGACGTTCTCTTTTTGCAGCTTTTCGATGTCGTCCTGCAAAGTGCGCGGATATTTATCGAAGTCTTCGTTGGGTCCGAATTGCAGACGGTTCACGAAGATGCTCGCCACGACGGGATCGCCGTGCTGGCGCGCGAGACGCATCAGCGAGAGATGACCTTCGTGGAGATTGCCCATCGTCGGGACGAAGGCGGTGCGGTTCTGGCCGCGCAATTGATCGCGCAGTTCGTGGATTGAGCTGATGACTTTCATCGAGCGGGTGTCTCCTGGCGGGCGTCGCGTATGAATCGCCCGAGGCAAGGGTAGAAAAAGACTTAAGCGGGAGCGTAGGCGAGTCGCACGTAGATCGGCGCGAAAGGCTCGGCCTGCGTGATTTCGATCAGCGATTCGCGCGACAGCTCCAGCATGGCGATGAAGTTCACCACGACCACCGGCACGCCGCGCGAGGTGTCGAACAATTCGGTGAATTCCATGAAGCGCGCCGTTTGCAGGCGACGCAGAATGACGCTCATATGTTCGCGCACGGACAATTCCTCGCGCGAAATCTTGTGATGTTGAACCAGCTTCGCGCGCTTGATGACGTCGGCCCAGGCGCTGCGCAAGTCGGCCATATCGACATCCGGGAAGCGCTGTTCGGCGGATTGTTCGATATAGATATCCGCGCGCAAGAAGTCGCGCCCGAGTTGCGGCAACTGGTCGATTTTCTGTGCGGCGAGCTTCATCTGCTCGTATTCGAGCAAGCGGCGCACGAGTTCGGCGCGCGGATCTTCGGCGTCTTCGCCGGTATCCGCTTTCTTGACCGGCAGCAGCATGCGCGACTTGATTTCGATCAGCATGGCCGCCATCAGCAAATATTCCGACGCCAGTTCCAGATTCGATTCGCGAATCTGATCGACATAGCCGAGATATTGCGCGGTGACATCCGCCATCGGGATATCGAGCACGTTGAAGTTCTGCTTGCGGATAAGGTAGAGCAGCAGGTCCAGCGGGCCTTCGAACGCTTCGAGAAAGATTTCGAGCGCGTCGGGCGGAATGTAGAGATCGGTCGGCAGCTTCCAGAGCGGCTCGCCGTAGAGATGCGCGATTGCCACGCCGTCGATGGTATCGGGCGTGGAATCGGT